>JAZRHV010000010.1:0-321571 GCA_045644925.1 Alistipes sp. | reverse complement strand
TGCGAGAAGGTCTTGTTGCGCATCACACCCGCCACCGACAAGCTGGCACAGATTCGCACAAATCCCGCAGGCGATATGATTACAGACAAGGGAGTTGTTTCGCCCTATTGCAAGCAGACAACCTTCTTCCGTTTCGGATCTCTGTATGTCTATTACAAGTAACAAACATATACCAAAAACTAACAAACAATGAAAACCAACAAACGTGGGGTTTACGCAACCCCGGACTTCGAAATCGAAGTTATCGGAGTAGAGGCAGGTTTTGCACTTTCGTTAGGAAGTGAGGGATTCGGCTCTTACGATGAAGAAGAATTGTAAATCTATTGTAGAACGACTAAAATGAAAATGAAGATGAAAAAGATTTTATCAATGTTGGCCGTGGCTACAATGGCATTTACGGCTTGTACGACAGACATCACTGACGATGTTGTCAAGAATGAGGTTGTTGAATACACTGTACCCCTTGAATTCGTAGCAGAGCAGGAGGTATCGCGTGCATTTATGACTGACGATGTTAATATCCAGTTCGAGGAGGGTGACGAGTTCGGTGTTTATGTAACTCCCGCTGACGCGAATGCAGCTAAGACCCTCAATGCAAAGTTTACTGCCGTTAGAAAGAACGGTGTTCTTGTTGTTAGCGGAGACGTTGCTTCGTTCGCTGCTGGCGATAAGGTTATGGCTTACTATCCCTACAACACTCTGAACAACAACAAGGAGGCAAGCGCAGTTACTCTCCAGATTAAGGAGATACAGGTGCAGCAGACTCTCGGTCAGTTGAGCTGTAAGAATATGGCTATGGTATCGGTAGCTACTGCGCTCGAAGGCTCAACCGGCGGTGCGCTCTTCTTCCGTCCCGTAGCATCGGTTATGAAGCTCAACATCTATTCGAGCAATGCAGAGCAGCAGGGCATCACTATCCGCCGTGTACGTTTCAACTCTGAGAAGCACGAGAATGTTTCAGGTATCAACTATATGACAGGTAACTACACCGGTTTCGACCTTACAACCGTTACCGAGGATAGCGAAATCGTTATCAACGGTGCGAAGATTGGTCGTAGCACTACTACCGATGCAAATATTCCCTACGCTTGCTATGCATTCGCAGACTACAACGAGGATGGCGCTACCGTAGCGGCATCGAGTGCTGATGCAACTCCGGTTTATTTGGTTCTCTACCCCGGTAACTATGGAGGTAAGGGTTACAACAACAGCTCATACTCGAAGATTCTCGTCTATACCGAGGAGTTGGGCCGTTTCGATATCGAGGTTAAAGATGTTTACGAGTTTGGTCGTGCAATGGTTCGTCCGTTCAGCATCGACATCAACAGTGTAAAGCCCAAGGCAGGTATCGGCGCTGATTATATCCACAGAAACGCTGTGGAGTATGGCACCCTTAATGATGATGGTTCTTTGAAGAAGGGTAATGTTGCAGACCAATTGTTTGATGAGGAGCTTATCGTAATCGCAAGCGGTACTGAGTGTTCGAACGCTCAGCAGCCTTTGCAGAGTGCTTGGAGTAAGGTAAACTGCGCTGAGAACGACCGTACTATCTATGTTCAGGCATTGGATGGTTCGTACGGTTTCCGCTTGGAGTATTATGGTGTTGCAAATAACACCTTGAAGCGTGGCGATAAGATCAAGATGACCTGTGGTGGCCTGCAGTGGTATAAGACCAAAGCAGGCAAAGATGCTGAGGGCAATGATATTTGGGAGTATTTCGCAACTTCATTCTCTCCGAGCAACATCTTTAAGCTCACCAAGGGTTGCCAAGAAGAGATTGTGACCAAGGAGAAGCATATCAACGAGCTTACCGGTGATGATTTGAATACCGACGTTAAGCTGCTCGATTTGGAGTTCCTCGTAAAGGATGCTGCATACGTAATGGGCTATGCTTCTGCTGCAATGACTGACGTAACAGACAATCTTCACGGAGAGGCAGGTGCTATCCGCGGTCAGTTTGCAACAATGATGCAGGACAAGAACGACGACGCTATCTATGTTCTTATCAACGCAGCTTGTACTTGGGCTCGTGACCTTACGAATGGTACTGTTCAGGTTCCGCAGGGCGTAGGTTCGGTACACGGTGTCTTGGTACACAATAGCGAGGAAAAATCGTATAGCAACCTCGGTAAGTTCCAGTTGCGCCCCTATGACAACACTTCGTTCAATATGAGTGCAACTAAGGAGGATGCTGTAACAAAGCACGCTGCTTGGTATCTCAACAAATACACAGTATCGGTTGGTCAGTACGCTTGGAATGGTTCAGCATCTCTCGGAGGCTTCAAGGAGGGAGCAAACAATGCTATTACCACACTCCAGCAGAACAAGCTTCACGCAACAGTCGGTTTGACCAATGGCTCTGCCGTACTTTACACTACAAACTTGAAGGCATTTGCTAAGCACAACAACGGAACCGGCGGCACAAAAGCTACTGCAAACTATGCTAACTGGCAATATCACCCCGATATTCGTGACGGTTTCAAGGCTATCAAGACCATTGACAACAAGAATGCACAAGGCCAATCGATTGCCATTCCCAATGCAGACTGCTCGGCAGCTTCAAAGGCAAGTTGCCTTGGCTTCCGAAATGATGTTGCATCATACTATGGTTGGGACGAGAATGGTAATTGGGACGGTACCACAACCGGTATTGTGACAGAGTTCCCCGGCGCAAGTAAACAGATGTCTATCTCATTCTCTATCGGTTCGATGCACCCAAGTAAGACTAATAACGTTTATACAATGTCTGACCTTCGTGACCGTGCTTTGTGTATCGGTTTCCCGCTCTATTGGAAGGTTGAGTGCTCGATTGACGGTGGTACTACTTGGACTCGTTGTACTTGTGCGCTGACAGGCAAAGACCAGTTTATGATGAATCCGACAATGCACTACTTTAGTGGTGGCCACAACTACTACACCGACGCAGCCAAGAAAATCGACACCACAGGCAAGTACACTCCTGTTGAGCACTGCCCCGGTTTCTTGCAGCAGAAGTTTGTTCTTCCCGAATCTGCAATTGGCGCTGCAAATGTTATGGTTAAGATTTCGCCCGCATCATTGCGTCTGGCTGGTTTTGGTGCAAACTACACCGATTCAATCGACACAGGTGTAGATTGTACAAAGGATTACTATTATGTTCACGACCTCGCTCTTGAGGACGTAGCTGTAACTTGCGTGAAATAATTTAGGTCATCGCCCGACAACCGAGATTGCGGTTTCGGTTGTCGGGGTTTGACAATTTAACTTAAAAGTGATAAAAATGTTCAAGAATTTAACCAAACAGATAACCTACTGCTTGGTATCAGTTGCGTTATTGTTCGGTGCAGCGGTAACTCTCCCCTCGTGTGAGATCGACGATGCCGAATACCCCGAAATCCTCGAACTGATTGCTCCCACGTCGGAGTACTTGGTGGATGAGAGCGAGGGCTCGGTGGAGATCCCGATCTATGCAAAGGGTGGCTACTCGGTCAAGTTCCTCAACAAGATCGAGGGCAACTGGGCTTCGCTCAGCGCTACGCATATGAACAATGATGGTAAGCTGGTGGTAAAATACAAGCAGAACGATGGTTTCCGTCGTATGGCAGCCATCCGCCTATGTCTCGACTCCGAAAAGAGAGCCGACACCGTATGGGTACGTCAGCTCGGTGAGGTGCCGATGATTGACTGCGGTGCTCCGTTTACGGCTGTGAATGGTACGACTATGGAGCCTATCGAGTTTGATGTCGAAACAAATCTTCTCCTCGAAGATTTAACTATCGACTACACCAATGATGGTAAAGAGTGGATTAAGGATATCTCGCTCGAAGATGGTGTCCTCGCGATGACGCCTGCGCCCAACGATTCCGACAACCCTCGTACTACAATCGTATCGTTCTCGCATATTGACGGCTGGGGCGAGAAGATCGAGTTACGTGTATTCGTAACTCAGGCGAACAAGAATAACGAGTTCGGCCAGGCCGTATCTTTCGAGCAGGTGCGCGAAATGGCTACCGAGGAGGGATTCGAGGTAACCGAGGATATCAACCTCTCTGGTTGGGTTATCAGCGACTTCCGCTCGAAGAATATGGCGTTTAACCCCAACACCAACTACGACAAGGTCGATACTTCGGTGAGCGAACGTACGGCCTATATGGAGAGCGAGGATGGCGCTTACGGTGTCCGCCTCTTCTTCAACGATGCCGAGGACAACGAGTTGCGTCGCTACTCGAAGATGCAGATTGGTCTGAAAGGCACCAAGATTGTCAAGGAGCTCAACCCTGAGCGCTACTCGATTGTAGGTCTCGAAGCCGAAAATCTCCTCTCTGGCGAGAGTGGCACGGCAAACGACATTCCCGTTAAGCGCAAGAGCATCGGTGAGCTGACCGATAGCGATATCTACACCTTCGTAACACTCCCCAACACCGAGTTCGTATTCAAGGATGGTGCTTATGTGAACTACTACGAGGGTTACGCTCTGTTGGGCCCCGCAAACAACTTCGCAGATGATGCCAATGCCAAGCCAAACAACCGTATGGACGGCTGGGCATCGGTACTCTACGACGCAAATGGCGACGGTATCTATATGAACCTCAACTCACTCGTTGAGTGGCGTCGCAAGGGTAACGGCGTACCGCAGGGTGCGGGCGATATGAACGGTATCATCGTTCACGAGCAGAATCCGCGCTATGGCGACTATATGGGTCGTTACCAGATTCGCCCCATCAACGAGGAGGATATTCTCTCGATTGGCGACAGCGGTGCAAAGTGGAACGTATTTGCAGAGTACAATGGCTTGAATTCTTACAAGTTCTCGTTGTACACCGTAGCAAACGGCTTCGGTAAGGCTTATCCTTCGACAGGCGTAACCTCGATTATTCCGCCCGATGTGGCTGAATCGTATCCCAATGTCGAGATGTATTGCGAAAACCACGACTCTTCGTCGACTTATCCTCTCCAAGCATATGCGAACTACAATGCGCTCGATCCAGGCAACACCGTAGGTCCTAATGGCGAGGCTCTGCCTCAGGCTCAGTGGGATACCAAGAAGAATGGTCAGGCTTGGTCGGCAAAGGGTAACCGTGCATCGACAGCCTTCCGCCTTGATGGTCACGATGTGAAGGGTTGGTACACCTGGGACACCGACGAGAACGGCAACAAGACTACTGTGAATGGTTATAAGGGCCTCTGTATCGATATGAATACCAGCCAAATCAGTGGCTCGAAGTTCTGCCTTGCATTCAACTTTATGGCAGGTACAGGTACAGCTGCACAGGCGAAGGCTTACCCCGCACACTGGTGCGTGGAGTACACCATCGATGGTGGCACAACCTGGAATATGGTTTACGATGAGATCATCTACGACTCTTACCAGAACCAGCCCTACGTTAAGTTGCGTGCGCACCCGTGGTGGGATTCTTCGATCTCGGCAAACAAATACTACACGGCCGCAGCGTGCGGTATGGGTTACACCGATCACATCTTCTTCTTCCCGAATGACATCTTCGGTAAGAGCAAGGTTACAATCCGTATCCGTCCTTACGACGATGTTTTGTCGAGCTTGCCGCTACAATGGGATGGTAGCGTAGAGCAGGGTGTTGTTCGTCCGAGCACAAAGCAGACGAACATTATCAACTTCGGAAGAATATCGTTGCGATATATGTAAAAAACTATAATCAGACTGCAAGGGTTCCCTTCGCGTGGAACCCTTGCAGTTTTTCTTTACAAGAGAGAGATGTCAAGAAACTTTTTACGAATAACAGGCCTTTTGTTGGGTGCGTTGGCGATGCTTTGCGTCAGCTGCGAGACCGACCCGACAGGTGATGATAATAATGGCGGTGGCAATAGCGGAAATGGTCCCGCAGAGGGTCAAATTACGCTCCAACTCGGAGCCAAAGGCTTTACCGAGGAGTCGCGAGCACTGCTCGACGGCACCAAGGTCAAATGGGAGGCCGACGATGCTCTTATCGTCAATCGCAAGACCTACTACGTCGAGATCTACAACGGCAAGCCCGTGGTTCACGTCGAGAAGTCCGAGGATAATACCTACGAGGCATTCTATCCTGCGCTGCTCTACGACAAGTCCGACAAGGCTTTCACACTACCCTTCTCGCAATTTTACGTTGAGAATAGCATCGGCCCCAATGCGTTGCCGATGTATGGCACGTGCAAGGGTGGCAAGACGCTCAATATGGAAGCAATGTGCGGAATCCTCCGTCTGAAAGTTCAGGGAGAGGATTGCATCACAAGCATCCACGTCGAAGACATTGCGGGTGGCAATATCGCCGGCGAGTATAAGTTCAAAGCCGAGTTTGGAGCCGTTTCTACCGAGAATATCAAGGAGGTTTCGTCCGAGTGGGTTACGCTCAACTGCGCCGGCAAGGAGGGCAAGGGCATAGCACTCGCAAGCGACGGCACGGTATTCCACATCGTTGTTCCCACAGGCACATATAGCCAAGGTTTCAAGGTGCGCCTCAGCGATAGCAACCGCAAGAAGGTCGAGAAGATCTATGACGGTAGCACAACTATCGAGGCAGGCGAGATTCTCGACCTCGGAACGCTAAACTACGAGCCGGACGAACATCTGCTCTATGCTCAGCACTTCGACAACTGCACGTGGGGTGGCGATATCGTCGCTGGCAAGAAGGGCTTGGGTCGTGGTAGCAATGCGACAGACCTTGCTCCAAAATCAGCAACAGGTATCGAGACTGCTGTGCGTATCAAGAACAGCGACACTCCGGGCACAGAGGCGGTGACTGACACCGAATATACTCACTACACCTACAATAGCGATAAACTCAATCTCTCGAAGAACTATATGCGCAATCGCGGTCTGGATGATTGGCGACTGCTCTACTACGTTCGCGAGTACAAGGGTTACATCTGTGGTGGCGACCCCGCTACGCACAGCAACCGCGGAATGATCCGTATGCCCTTCGTTGAGTCTTTGGGTACTACACCCTGCGTTGCCGAGATCTCGTTCCGCATCTGCTTGGAGAGTGATTTTACAGGCAATATCCAAATGCAAGCGGTAGGTGATAGCGATGGCGATAAGGTTATCAGCGGCTCGGGACTTGTCTTCTTGAACTATTGGGTCGATGGCAAGGAGCTCGATATCCACCCCAAGACAAGCACACGCCTTTCGCAAGCTTCGCAGGCGCGCAATGCAATTATCATCCACGCTGGCGACTTCACACCGGGCGAGTGGCACGATGTAAAACTTAAAGTGGGTGCCTTCACAAGCAACACTACTCTGCGTTTCTTTCCGTCGATTGTACGCGATGCCAATAATTGCTATTTCCTTGACGACTTGGTAATCAAACGCATACCCTACGATTACGACGAGAGCGACTACATCATCGTCGAGCCTACCACCGAGTTGGGCGACCCGAACGAGGATGTTACTCGTCTGCGCCTGAGGGTCGGAACGACCGGTTCGCTTACGAACGATGCTCTCTTCTCCGGCTCGGCAGCGTTAGGTTATACCTACATCAGCCCCGGCTTTGGATCGAAGGAGAATGCAGTGGCATCATACAACAAGTGGGTGGCAAGTGCCGAGAAAGGTCGCGCCGAGGCCGATAAGCACAATCGTAAGATTTGGTGTATGCACCTTCCTTACGGCGATCAGACCGAGGATAGATACTACGACCTCTGTACACCCAATGAGAAGGAGCGCGACTCGACTGTCCGCTACTTCTCGACAATGATTCGCGCTGCACGTGCGCTGCAAGCCAAGTTCCTGCTTATTCACTGTAACCAGACCTTGCAGTTCAATGATGGCTCTTCGGCTGAGAGTATGGCTCGTTCGCTCTACCAATTACAGCTGGTGGCTGATGAGATAGGCTCGCAAATAGCTGTTGAGAATATGTCACACGGTGTAGGCGCCGACAGCCGAGTGCTGGCAGATTGCGTTGACAAGGCAAACGCTATGACAGACCTTGGTAGAGTCAAAAAGCCCGTGATGATTGCTGTTGATATCGGCCACGCAAATGTCTATCTGAGTATCATAAACGATGGCCGCAACGTGGTTGATTGGCTGCGCGATTGCGGTCGCAGAGTGGGTGCATTGCATATGCACGATAACCGAGGCAAGGATAACGATCCAACCAAGCGTCGTTACCATGATGACCACCTTTACCCCGGCTATCCCAAGACCGGAATGTTGTATAAACAGGGACGATTTGGTGGCATTGGCGACAAAAACCTTTGGGGCCCGCTATACTATACCCTTTTGAAGGATTGTGGCTATCGTGGTCCGTTCGATTTCGAGGTCGGTACTCGTACATACGGAACTTTAAGCACACTGCTCGGAGGCGACCCCGAAGAGCGCACCGACAACATCAGTTCGCCCTGGCACGTTTCGTACGTTTACGACACATATGTCTACCCTGCTTATCGCAAATATATGGGTCTGAACTAAAAGAAGATACTCCTATGGAGGGCGGAACAAAAGTTTCGCCCTTTTATTTTGTGCGTTCGCCAAAAAAGAGTACCTTTGTCGTATGGTGAGCATAGCCCTCATTCAGCGAGAACAACTTAAAACCAACAAATATGTTCAAATTTTTCAAAAATTTCTACAAGACGAGTGAGCCTATCGCTCCGCTGAACATCGACGAGATGGCGCAGAGCAAGCTCTATCGTAAGTTTAGCCTCCAAGCCTTCGCAGCAGGAACACTCGGTTACAGTTTCTACTACGTTTGCCGTGCGGCTATCAACGTGATGAAGAAGCCTATCATCGACAGCGGCCTGCTCGATGCAGATCAGCTCGGTACTATCGGTGCCGTATCGCTCGCGGCCTACGCTATCGGTAAGTTCGTCAATGGTTTCTTGGCCGATTACAGCAACATCAAGCGTTTTATGGCTACGGGACTTATCATCTCGGCTTTGGCCTGCTTGCTGATGGGTATCAGCGGTCTGGTTGGTGCAGAGCAGTATGCAGCACTCATCAACATCGACGCTGAGGCAGCAAAGAACATCTCGTTCCTGGTATTCATCGCCTTCGCTATCCTCTGGGGTATGAGTGGTTGGGCTCAGTCGATGGGTTCACCCCCGGCAATCATTGCACTCTCGCGCTGGTTCCCCCTCTCGCGCCGTGGTACATTCTATGGTTTCTTCTCGGCAAGCCACAACATTGGCGAGGGACTTTCGTTCATCTTCGTAGGCTCAATCGTTGCTGCCGCAGGCTGGCAGTGGGGATTTTTCGGAGCTGCTATCGCAGGTCTTATCGGTATCCTGACTATCATCTTCTTCTTGCATGACACTCCCGAATCGAAGGGTCTGCCCTCGATCGAGGTTTTAGCCAACGAGAAGGTCCCCGCAAAGACCCAGTCGGCAAACGATGCACAGCGTATCGCACTGCGCACTCCTGCCGTTTGGATTCTCGCGTTGGCATCGGCATTTATGTATATCAGCCGCTACTCGCTCAACTCGTGGGGCGTACTCTTTATGCAGGAGGAGAAGGGCTACTCGCTTATCGAGGCTTCGACAATCATCTCGATTAACGCTTGGTTGGGCGTAGTTGGTACCGTTGTGGCCGGTTGGATGTCGGATACGCTCTTCAAGGGCGACCGCAAGATGCCGGCATTGGTTTCGGGTATCCTGCTCTCGGTTTCGTATGCACTCTTCATCTATGGCGGTAACGAGTATTGGGTGAGCGTTACAGCAATGGCTCTCTTCGGTGTCGCTATCGGTGTGCTTATCGCATTCCTCGGTGGTCTTATGGCTGTGGATATCGTTCCGCGCAAGGCTACGGGAGCTGCACTCGGCATCGTGGGTATGGTCAGCTACGCAGCTGCAAGTATCCAGGAGAAGGTGAGCGGTTACCTCGTAAACAGCAACATCACCGAGAAGGTTGTAGAGGTCGTAAACGAGGCCGGCGAGACTATCCAGCAAGTAGAGAAGATTTACGATTTCTCGGATGCCGCTATCTTCTGGATTGGCGCATCGGTAATCTCGTTCCTCTTGCCGTTGCTAAACTGGAATCGTAAGGTTCAGGAGGAGTAATCATTAATTACGTTTACTAAAATGGCTACAACCATACATTCAACAAAGCGCGTGGTATTCTTGGATTACCTACGCGCTTTGGCTTGTTTGACGGTAATCATCGTCCACTCGTGCGAGTTTTTCTATATCGGAGCCGAGAACCCGCTCACGGTAAGTCTTGCCAATCTCCATTGGGCAAATCTTATCGACTCGCTCTTCCGCCCGTCGGTACCGCTCTTCGTTATGGCATCGAGCTATCTGCTCTTCCCGCTGCGTGACGATACGGCAACATTCTTTAAGCGTCGATTTACGCGCGTAGCGATACCATTTATCCTTTGGCTCGTAATCTATGCCGTGGTTCCGCAGTACGGAGGCTCGTGGGCAGATATCGACCTCGGAGCAAATCTGAAAGGTATCCTGCTCAACTTCCCCGGTGTTGCCGGCCACTTGTGGTTTGTCTATATGCTTTTGGGTGTCTATCTGCTGATGCCGATTATCTCGCCCTGGATTAAGAGCATATCGAAGCGCGAAGAGGAGATTTTCATCGGAGTATGGTCGCTCACGACACTCATCCCCTTCCTGCGCTACCTCGGTCAGGCCGAGCTCTACGGTGAGGCTATCTGGAACGAGTTTTCGCTCTTCTACTACATCAGCGGCTACATCGGTTATGTCGTTATCGGTCACTATATCCGCACCTACGTCGATTGGTCGTGGCGCAAGACACTGACATTCGCCCTGCCTCTCTTCGTTGTCGGCTACGCAATCACAGCTGGCTGGTTCCATTGGTTCGCAACCTCTGAGGTCGGAGCCAATGCCGAAGGTTGGATTTTGGGCGATATGAACGCACTGCGCGATGTCGAGGCAAGCTGGCGTTTCTGCACTCCGGGTGTGGCGATGATGTCGGTGGCTCTGTTCGTCTGCTTCAAGAAGATTACCTGCGACAAGGGTTGGTTCTACCGCCTTATGGCAGACATTTCGCGCCTGAGCTACGGAATGTACCTGATGCATATCTTCGTGCTGAACTTCGTATTCCGCGCACTTACAGGCTCGCTGCCCACTCCGTTGGCGATTGTTGCCACAGCGGCAACGACCTATACGATTTGCTATCTGCTGACCAAAGCTCTCTCGTATATCCCCAAGAGTAAATATCTTATCGGCTAACCGATACCTTATATAAATAATAAGGGCTGTCCGACACAATGTGGGACAGCCCATTTTATTTGAAGCTATTGTGGTGTAACGCCAAAAGGACCTTGTTAGGCAACTTAACGCTTAGAAGAACTTAACGCTCTTGCCTTCAATCGACGAGATAATATTGTTCGCAGCCGACGAAGCACCAATGCGGAACAGGTCGGTAGTAATCCACTCTTCGCCGAGAATCTCCTTGACGATGGTGTAGTAGAGCGCAGCATCCTCAGCAGTGCGAACACCTCCGGCAGCCTTGAAACCAACCTTGCGACCCGTCTTCTCGTAGTAGTCGCGGATAGCGTGACACATAACCACCGCAGCTTCGGGTGTTGCAGCCACGTCAATCTTACCTGTCGAGGTCTTCACAAAATCGGCACCTGCAAACATCGAGAGCAACGACGCCTTGCGGATAAGGTCGGGAGTCTTCAACGCACCCGACTCGATGATAACCTTCAAGACGGTCTCGTCGCCTGCCTCACTGCGCAAAACCTCAACCTCGGCAGCAGCCTCATCGTACTCGCCCGTGAGCATCTTGCCGACATTCATCACGATATCTACCTCGTCTGCACCATTCTCAACGGCCATAGCCACCTCCAACATCTTCACTTCGAGGAAGGTCTGCGATGCGGGGAAACCACCGGCAACGCTTGTGATACGCATAGGCGTTCCATCGACCGCCAAACCTACGGTCTCGACAAACGAAGGATAGACGCAGATTGAAGCCACGTTGGGGATTTCGGGATAAGCCTCATAGAACTCCACCGCCTTCTTGGCAAATGCAGATACCGACTCCACGGAGTCGTTGCACGAGAGCGTTGTCAGGTCGATTGTCGAGTAGCAAAACTTATAAACGTCAATGTTCTCGTTAGCCTTGGCTGCGACCTTCAACTGTGCAACCTCCTCTGCGACCTGCGCTTCGCTCGGTGCAGGAGTATATTCGTTAAGATGATTTGCAAACTCCATAACTTTCAATTTTATCTATTACTTTACAAATATAGTGAAAAATACGAGAATATCACACCCCTTTGTCTCTTTTTGAGATAATTATTATCTCACGCTCCATTTTTCGCTCTCGAACACACCATCGGCACAGCTCTAAAATTTCATCTCCGAGCACAAAAAAACGGTCGGACTCCAAGAGCCCGACCGTCGTATAATCTTCGAAATTCGTTCGATTAGAAGAGAGCTACGAGGTTGATATCCTTCTTAGCCTTAGCCTCAAGCGAAGCGTCCTTCGAAATAGCCTTGTTGAGCTGAGCCTTCGCATTGTTTACGTTGCCCTCCTTAACTGCGATAACTGCACGCAAGTAGTCAGCCTTAGCCGAGTCATCGTTAGCGATGCTCTTCTTAGCTGCTGCGAGGTCGCCGTTCATAACCTGAGCAACTGCTGCGTTGTAGCCCGAAAGAGTAGACGAAGCGGGAGCGTAGTTACCCTCAGCTGCATTTACGAGAGCCTGAACCTCTGCGTTACCAGCCTTAGCGTAAACCTTAGCCTTCTCAACGTCGCCATTTGCAAGGTGAGCAAGAGCGAGGTTGTTGTTGAGCTCAGCCGAGTTACCACCAGCCTTAACAGCGTTCTCGAATGCTGCGAGAGCCTTAGCATTCTCACCAGCCTCTGCGTAAGCAAGACCGAGGTTGTTGTAAACGCGAGCGTCGTTGTACTTCGAAGCAGCATACTCCAAAGCCTCAACAGCTACCTCAGGACGAGCCTCAGCGATGTGAAGCATCTCCTCAAGGTCGAGAGCAGCTACGTTGCCAGCCTTAACCAAAGCAACCATCTCGTCATCAGTCTTACCTGTGATGTCTGCGCTGTTTACAACCTGAGCACGACGCAACTGGGGAAGAACGTCTGTTTTGAGGCTCTTGTAAACCGACGACATATTCTTGATCTCCTTCTCGCGCTGTGCCGACGAATCGTACATACCGAGAACCTGGAGAATCAAATCCTTATCTGCGATGTTCGAAGCAGCAACAGCAGCCTTGAAGCCTTCCCAGTCCTCACCATACGAAGCAGCATCGATCTGGATGCCAGCCTCTGCGAGCAACTCCTCAACAGCCTTCTGACCCGACTTCGAACGTGCGCTCGAAAGCTTGTCGTTGAACTTCTCCGGACCATCGGGCGAAGCGTAACCATTAACATATACAGTCTGCTTAGCGCGGTCGTTAGCCTTGTTCTCAGCAACCTTAGCCTTCAAAGCCTCCAACTCAGCAGTAGCAACTGCCTTCTTGCAAACCTTCGAGCTGTTGATGCGGTAAACAACGTCAGCCTTAGTTACAACAGTAGTTACGTTCTTGTAGTTGTTAGCAACGGGCTGCATAGCCTCTGCGAAGTCGAGCTCCTCCTGCAAGGTATTAACACCCTTTGCAAGAGTACGGCCGAATGTGCGAGCGAGAGCCTTAGCCTCTGCACCACCTGCTGCGAGAACTGCTGCCTCAGCCTTAGTAGGCATTGCACCGGTGTTAGCGTTTACAAGAGTAAACTCCTTGCAGCCACCGCTCTGGCACTTAACCTCAACGCGGATCTGCAACTCACTCTGCTGCATACGCTCGTCGTAGGGGAACTCTACGTGGTAGGTGTAACGGCCACCCTCCGAAGTTACGGTCTTGTAGTTGTCCTTAACCTTCTCGCCCTGGAGGCACTTGGTCGGAGCAGCTACCTCACCACCCTCGAATACGATAACGGGAGTTACGCGAAGCTCAGCCTTCTTGTTGAAGTACTTTGCGGGGAAGTTAACCTGAATGTCAGCCTCCACCTTGCCATTGTTGAGAACGAGAACCTCAGGGTTGCAAGCAACAGTGACATCGTCCTGGTTCTTAGCCATCTTCTTGAAGCAGTTACAGCTCGAGAATGCGAGCGAAGCGACAGCCAAAACCATTGTCAATTTCAAAAGTTTTTTCATAGTTCTAAAATTTTAATAAAGTTTTGTTTGTTAATTATTTTTATGTTTGTCAACTCTTTGTTTGCCACACATTTACGTACCACGCTCGCCTTGCTGCCACCCTTGCAACTCCCGAAAATCCGCAAAACTTCCCGACATCGAAATTTCGAGTTTTTGCCCCTTTTCGGGCTGCTCGCGCGTCGCACACGCAGGCATAGTACGCAATACATAACGCAAATATATGAAAAACTATTGAACGGAAAGCATATTTTTATATTTTTTTTACAAAAATGGGGTGTTTTACCTTTTTGCTCCCGTTTTCACCCTCGATTTTCGAGTTTCGGACCACCGCAAAATGGGCCTCTGCCACCCCGCACACAGCTTGCGCTAACTCTTTGAAGACGTGTAAAACAGCAACAAAATCGAAAAAAATCGAATAATTTTCGCAATTTGTTTGTGAATAACAAAAAAGGTTGTACCTTTGCACTCCGCAGAATGCGCTAAAACATAAAAACTATATAGTTATGGCAATGAAAAGAACTTATCAGCCCTCTCGTCGCAAGAGAATCAACAAGCACGGTTTCCGCGCGAGAATGGCTACTGCTAACGGCCGCAAGGTGTTGGCAGCGCGTCGTGCAAAGGGACGCAAGAAGTTGACCGTTTCGGACGAATCAACATTCAAGTATGCATAGCACTCCGTGAGGATGCTAAAAAAATAAGGAACTCGACGGGGTTCCTTATTTTTTTGTCCCAAAAGATTGTATATTTGCACAAGTTATTACGAAAATATCCGCATTGGCAGAGTAATGGCAATAAATAATTTTGAAAACCACACCTGACTATGATTAAAAATATCACTTCGGACGTAAAGTATATCGGTGTTGATGATTTCGACCTCGATCTCTTCGAGAGTCAATACATCATCCCCAATGGCGTTGCCTACAACTCCTATCTCGTTCTGGACGAAAAGATTGCCATAATGGATTCGGTAGACGCGCGCAAGTGCGACGAGTGGCTCGCAAACCTTGCGGAGGCTCTCGAAGGTCGCACCCCCGACTACCTGATTGTTCAGCATATGGAGCCCGACCACACGGGCAGCATCGCAACGGTTATGGAGCGTTATCCCGACCTGCGAATCGTCGCCACGGCTCGCGCGGTGCAGATGCTCCCCCAATTCTTCGAGGATGCCGACTTCGAGGGTCGCACCATCGCAGTCAAGGAGGGCGACACTCTGGCCCTGGGTCGTCACACGCTGCAATTCTTTGCGGCTCCGATGGTCCACTGGCCTGAGGTAATGGTAACATACGACGCCACCGACAAGATTCTCTTCTCGGCAGACGGCTTTGGCAAGTTCGGAGCATTGAGCCACGACGAGGAGTGGGCTTGCGAGGCTCGACGCTACTACTTCAATATCTGCGGCAAGTATGGCGCATCGGTACAGGCCTTGCTGAAAAAGGCTGCCACGCTCGACATCGAAATTATCGCTCCGTTGCACGGTCCGATTCTGACCGATAATCTCGGTTATTATATCGGGCTTTACGACACTTGGAGCCGCTATGACGTTGAGACAGAGGGTGTCTTCATCGCCTGCGCGTCAATCTACGGTGGTACGCTCGAAGCAGCCGAGAAGTTGGCAGAGATTCTCCGCGCCAAGGGTGTTCCCAAGGTCTCGGTAGCAGATTTGAGTCGTGATGATATGGCCGAGGCTGTCGAGGATGCCTTCCGAATGAGCAAGCTTGTTGTGGCTGCGGCATCGTACGACGGAGGTCTCTTTCCCCCGATGCACGACTTCCTGCACCACCTGCAAATCAAGGGTTACCAGCGTCGTCGTGTCGGAATTATCGAGAATGGTTCGTGGGTTCCGTGCTCAGGTCGTGTAATGCACGAGATGCTCTCGAAGATGAAGCAGATTGAGATTGTCGAGCCGACAGTTACCCTCTGGTCACGAATGAAAAAGGCCGACATAGCCAAACTCGAAGAGCTGGCCGACGCACTTCTGTAATCAGCAATAGAGATTAATTATCGAGATGTTATTGGACGTTAGCTCGCCGAGTTAATGTCCAATAATCTGTTTGCCTCAGCGACAAAGTCGTAGCATCTATGGCAGTGTCGCCACTCCCAATTAACACGTCCGCGCTTTACGAAGTCGAGAGCATCGAGCACACGTGTCGATTTGTATGGATACTCTTTGGCCGTGAAGCAGACCTTCGAGGGGTAGTCCAGCTCATCGAAGGCAGCAATCTCTGTCGCGGTACACTCGTTACGTTCGGCAAGTTTAACGATGATATTGTCGTAATTTATACGCTTGGCACGTCTGCGCCACTTCTCGACCGCCTCTTCGGGCGACTTGTAGTGCAGGAAGTGAATCTCGACGGGGTCACCATCGCCCTTCGGCGTGAGGATAGCTATCGGGAAATCCTGCTTGAAGTATCGCAACTCGCGCTCCCAGCGGCTCTCGCTGCGGGGGATAAATCGGAAATCGCCCTCGACATATTCGCGCAACGAGCGCAGAATCTTGATATAGTCGGGAGCCGGCACCAGCAACCCCACGAATGGCGAATTGTAGCCGATACCGAGATATTGACACAAGATTCCACCCCAGCAATTCTCGCTGATAATCGTCACATTGCGATTGCGCAGATGACGTCGTGTGGTACGATAGTGCCACCAGCGTATCAGTTTCTCCTTCAATTTTCTCATAGTTTGGGTGTTTCTGTTTTCACAAAAATACAAAAAATCCGTCCAAATATCACATTTGACGGACTTTTTGTTCTATTACACCCCTTCTCAGAGTGTTTCGTAAGGAATCGACCTTCCGCGCCGAAGGTGGCAGATTATCTCTTGCCCGATTCGAGGGCCTTATGTCGATACTCGACAAGTGAACACCCCTTAGCCCGAACGAATACACGACGGAAGGTCGATATAGAGTTAAAACCGCACGTCTCGGCAATCTCGACCATCGTTGCGGTCGATGCAGGATCTTCGAGCATCTTCAATGCCGCTTTCAGACGGAACGAGTTGATATAGTCGTAGAAGTTCGTATTCAGACTATTGTTAAGATAGTTCGAGAGATATGTCCGGTTTGTACCCACCTCTGTTGCCAAATCCAACAGTGTCAGATGCGGGTTTTTCCAGATCTCTTTTTCGGAGAGCAGCACCTCTAACTTATGCACCAAAATATCGCTCAATACACCGTCTGAGGGCAATTTCAGAGAGTGAGCAGACGCATCGTGCGGAGTTTGCTGGCGGTCTGCGTGGTGAATGATTATCGCCCACATCGTGAGCAGCAAGATTTGGTAACAGCTATCGACAATCCACGACGAGAAGTAGCACGATACGGACCACGCAATAAACGTAGCAACCAACATTACGATAACCTTCTGCAACCACTCAACCGACAAAAATTCGATATTCGAATAGTTCTCGCTGAGCATCTTGTTGTAACGTCTGATGGCGAAGTATAGATAGATAAGAGAGCCCAATCCGTAGATAACGGTATAGGCGAATGTTCCGTAGAATATCCAAATCGACCCGGTTATCGCATAGAGAGCTATTGCCAAAAAGTAGGGCGATAGATAGAGCAGCACTCGTTTCGTAGATGTCCAACCGGTATGAATCAACTCGACAACAAATCCGAAAGCAATCGGGATAGCGGTCATATCAATCAACACCAGCAGGTTCGATAGCAGGTTATCGCGAATAATAGGCGCATCATAGAAGGCCAAATCTTTCAGCTCCAAAAATCCCCAATACAGCAGGATAAATCCACACATTCTCTTCAATCGCGACGGCTCTTTACGTGAGATTCTGACAAATCCCATAGAGAGAAACCACATCGTGACCGCTCCGTGTATAAAGTAGAATATACGCTCGTCAATCATAATATTCGGGGTTGTTTAATGACGTCGCTAAAATAGAAAAATTTGTCGATTGTCAAAATCCGCACCAACAAAACCGACGTTTCACTCGGTACAAAACCCGCTTTTTACGTAAAACAGACGGCTAAATCGCAGATAAAACCACAAAAAACAGGAGGCCACCCTTAAAAGGCAGCCTCCTATTTGGAGAGTTAATTTATAGTTTACAGGCGCCGAAAGCACCCACAAAACTCAAACTATTTGGTTGCGTTTTCGAGTCGCTTCATCATCACGAACATAAAGAGAGCCGACAGCAAGCAGAGGGCGATAAATACCGACCATACGATTGTGAGGGGAATACCACCCCAGAGGAAACCACCAACTGCTACGAGGGCGTTACCGATAGCGGTAGCCACAAACCAGCCACCCATCATCATACCCTTCAACTTCGGAGGAGCAACCTTCGATACGAACGAGATACCCATCGGCGAGAGGAGCAGCTCTGCGAAGGTGAGCACCAGATATGTCGAAATCAACCAGTTTGCCGATACGAGCGTACCCTCGCCACCTGCCTCAACAGCTGCTGCCTGTGCATCGGGCGAAAGCAAACCTACCGAACCGAGAGCCATAACAGCGAAACCTGCAGCTGCAACGAGCATACCGTAAGCGATCTTGCGAGGTGCCGAAGGCTCCTTGCCCTTCTTTGCGAGGGCACCGAAGATAGCCAACGAAACGGGAGTCAATGCAACAACATAGAAGGGGTTGAACTGCTGGAAGATGGGTGCGCTAACTGCAACCGAAGCATCGCCTACGAGAGCTGCCTTATAAGCCAAGTAGCCAACAGCGCCAACAACAACTGCTGCCGAGATAACCTTTGCCTTGCGGCTCTCGCTCTGGAATACTGAGAAGAGAGCATAAACAGCAACGATAACGAGCACCAGATTCCATACGTTGAAGGCCATACTCTGAATACCCTCCGAGCTCTTAACCGTAAACTCATCAGCGAAGTAGGTCAGCGTAAGACCGTTCTGGTGGAATGCCATCCAGAAGAAGATAACCACTGCAAACACGAGGCAGAGAGCAATAACGCGCTGCTTAGTCTCGGCAGGCGAGAGCTCCTTCTCGGTAGTTGCCGCTGCGGCATTCTGACGCTTGCCACCCTCAACGTGACGGAACGTAGGACGGAAGATGTAGTAGATAGCCATCGAGACGATCAACGCTGCGCAAGCCACCGCAAACGAGAAGTGGTATGCATCGTTGCCGGAGAATCCGAGCGAGTGCTCTGCCCAATTCTTAATCTGTACGGCTGCGGTCGGAGCAAACAAAGCACCGATGTTGATAGCCATGTAGAAGAGCGAGAATGCCGAGTCACGCTTGTCTGCGTACTTCGGGTCGTCATAGAGGTTACCAACCATTACCTGCAAGTTACCCTTGAACAGACCTGTACCAATCGCAATGAAGAGCAGAGCTCCGAGCATTGCAATCATCGCAACAGTCTCGCCACCGAGGGGCACTGACAGTAACAGATAACCGACAAACATCACGCTGATACCGATGGTTACCATCTTACCAAAACCGAACTTATCAGCCAATACACCACCAATCAGGGGCATAAAGTAAACAAGTCCGAGGAAAGTCGAGTAGATTGCACCTGCAACACCTGCGTCCAAGCCGAAGTTGGCGCGGAGGAAGAGTGCAAACACTGCGAGCATTGTGTAATAGCCAAAGCGCTCACCGGTGTTGGCGAGAGCCAGAGCATACAAACCTTTAGGATGTCCTTTGAACATTTTTTTATAGTTTTAGTTATACAAATAATTTCATCGAGGGCAAATATAAGAATTTATTTTGAAAATCCTCTATACAGGCCCTCATTATGGCGCAAGCAAGCTCATTTTACCCACGCCACAAAGAAAAACATATAAATAACGGTTAATTTCGCGAAAAAAATGTATATTTGTTAGAACAAATCTTGCACAACCAAAAAGCAGAGAGTATGTCGAGCGAAAAACAAACATTCCTGCCCGTAGTCGAGCGTGACGAGTGGCTGCAACCCGTAGCAGATGAGATTCAGCGTCGATACGATGAGTATCAGCGCATTGTGGGCGACATCGAACGCTCCACAGGCTCGCTGACCGATTATGCCAATGGTCACCGCTACTTCGGCTGGCAGTACGACGACGATTTGGCAGGCTGGTGGTTCCGCGAGTGGTTGCCCGAAGCACAGGATGTCTTTATCTTCGGCGACTTCAACGGTTGGCAGCGCACACAGCTCCGTTTGGACAAGGACTCTAATGGTGTTTGGAGTGCATTCTTCCCCGATGCGATGTACGAGGATAGGCTCACGCACGGCTCGCTCTACAAGATTCACGTTCACGGCCGCAACGGCTGGCTCGACCGCATACCTGCATACGCTACGCGCGTAGTTCAAGATGAGGTTTCGAAGAACTATACCGCCCAATTCTGGAAACCGCAGCCCTTCGAGTGGCACGATGCCGAGTTCGACCGCGCGAAGGTCGGCTCGCTGCTGATTTATGAAGCTCACGTCGGTATGGCGCAGGAGGAGGCCGGTGTCGGCACCTACCTCGAATTTGCCGACCTTATTCTGCCACGCATTGCAGAGGATGGTTACAATGCTGTGCAACTTATGGCTGTGGCCGAGCACCCCTACTACGGCTCGTTCGGCTACCACGTTTCGAGCCTTTTCGCACCCTCGTCACGATTCGGAACTCCCGAGGAGTTGAAACATCTTATCGACAAGGCTCACTCGCTCGGTCTGCTGGTAATTATGGACCTCGTACACGCCCACTACGTCAAGAATTTCAACGAGGGCATCAACGAACTCGATGGCTCGGACCACCACTACTCAAAGCCGGGCGAGGCAGGCTACCAGAAGTATTGGGACTCGATGACCTTCGACTACGGCAAGGGTGAGGTGCGCCACTTCCTGCTCTCGAATATCAAGTATTGGCTCGACGAGTTCCACTTCGACGGCTTCCGCTTTGATGGCGTAACCTCGATGATATACCACCACCACGGCTACGAGCCTATGGGCTCACACGAGGCCTTCTTCGGCCCAGGTGCCAATCGTGATGCGATAGTCTATCTCACCCTGGCCAACCGCCTGATTCACGACCTCGACCGTTCGTACGTTACCATTGCCGAGGATGTGAGCGGTATGCCGGCAATGTGTTCGCCGACCGAGGATGGCGGTGTCGGCTTCGACTACCGACTCGGAATGGCTATTCCCGACTTTTGGATTAAGCTCTTGGAGGATGTCCCCGACGAGGATTGGAACATCTGGGAGATGTGGGACGTGATGACCAACCGCCTGCCCGATGTTCACACCGTGGCCTATGCAGAGTCACACGACCAGGCCTTGGTGGGCGATAAGACAATCGCTTTCCGACTGATTGACAAGGAGATGTACTACTCGATGCACCGCTCGTCCGAGAATTTGGTGGTCGATCGCGGTATGGCTCTCCACAAGATGATACGACTGATGACAATCGCCGCAGGTGGCGATGCCTATCTCAACTTTATGGGTAACGAGTTCGGCCACCCCGAATGGATTGATTTCCCACGCGAGGGTAACGATTGGAGCTACGCGCACGCACGTCGTCAGTGGTCTTTGGCCGACAATGAGGAGCTGCGCTACGGTCAGCTCGGAGCCTTCGACAAGGCGATGATTGCTCTCGTTAAGGAGTTTGGGGTCTTGGCTGACGGCTACCCCTACCGCTTGCAGATGGACGAGCCGAACAAGACTATCGTCTTCTCGCACGGAGACCTGCTCTTTGTCTTTAATTGGCACCCCGAAGCGTCGATTGCCGACTATGCCGTCGAGGTCCGCGAGCCTGGCAAATACAAGCCCATACTCTCGACCGACGAACTGCGTTTCGGAGGCCAGGAGCGCGAGGCTATGGATTCCGAACACTTCACCTACCCCTGCGAGGTCGATGGCGAGATACGCCACTTTATGCAGATTTACAACACAGCCCGCACAGCCACCGTATTCCGTCTGTGTAGATAAGAGAGTGATTATTTAACTCGATTTCGACGCTCTGCCAGGGGTGTCGTGCTACTCGTCTGCCATATTGGCCGCGTGTGTCGCGTAGTTCTCCCACTTCTCGATAGCCGCACGGAAATCATCCGGCAGCGGCGATTCGAAGAACATCTCTTCGCCCGTTGTCGGGTGGACAAATCCCAAGCACTTCGCATGCAGAGCCTGACGCGGGAGCAGTGCGAAACAGTTCTCTACGAACTGCTTATATTTCGAGAATGTTGTTCCTTTCAGGATGCGGTCGCCACCATATCGGGCATCATTGAAGAGGGGGTGGCCCTGCCACTGCATATGCACACGTATCTGGTGCGTACGTCCCGTTTCAAGACGACACTCGATAAGCGTTACATAGCCAAATCGTTTGAGCACTTTGTAGTGCGTTACTGCGTGTTTACCCTCCGAGCCGTCGGGGAAGACATACATCTGCAAGCGATCCTTCGGACTGCGACCGATATGGCCCGTAATCGTACCCTCATCCTCCTCGAAGTTACCCCACACCAGCGCAACATAACGACGCACAGTCGTATGGTTATAGAACTGCTTACCCAGATGCGCTCCGGCACGTTCGTTCTTGGTCACGACCAAGATTCCCGAGGTATCCTTATCTATGCGGTGTACCAATCCGGCACGCATATCGCCCTTCTGGAAGAGGGGCAGGTCGCGCAGGTGGTAGGTCAGCGCATTGACCAGCGTTCCGCTGTAATTACCACATCCGGGATGGACGCACATTCCCGCAGCCTTGTTGATAACAATCACATCGTCATCCTCATAGAGGATGTCGAGCGGTATATTTTCGGGAATAATCTCGACCTCTCGCTTGGGATAGGGCATCATCAGCGAGATTTGGTCAAAGGGCTTTATTTTGTAGCTCGACTTTACCGACACACCGTTCACAAGGATATTGCCGGCATCCGCAGCCGCCTGAATACGGTTGCGCGAGCACTTTTCCATATGGATTGTGAGGAACTTATCGAGACGCAGCATCGACTGGCCCTTATCTACCGTTATCGAGAAGTGCTCGTAACGCTCCTCGCCCTCGGCAGCCACATCATCGGCACCCTCGGCCAAATCCAACTCGTCGGCCTCGTTCCACTCTTCGTTTATATACTCCTTCTGCTCCATTACATAAAAAAGTCGTCAACGGTTCCACTCTGCTGCACCTCGGTTGCGGGCTGCGGTGCCATATTTTCGAGATTACGCAACGAGTCGGCGATACGCTCAGCCTCTAATCGGGCCTCAATCATAGCCTTCAACACGGCATCCGACTCGGCACTGCACTTCTCGACCTTCTCGCGGTCGGTCGTCAGTTTCATACGTACTCTGTCGCCCGGACGCAACATCTGAGCCTGGTCGATTGATTGCCAATATACGCGAGCATTTTTGCGGTCGAGCAGCTCGACATCATCGTCGTAGACCACACTACCCACATTAAGGCCCATCTCCCAAAGGCGGCTCTTGGCACGTTGCAGCGGCAGACCGATAAGTTTTGGCACCTCAACTTCAACTTGTCCCTGCACACCGACGGTCAGAACGATTCCCGAACCAATTTCGGCTTCGAGCGTACTTTCGGGAGTCAGCTCCACACCATTGCAGAACTCTCCGAGAACGTAGTTCGTAGCGATATCATCGACATAATCCAAACGCTCGATTTCGAAGCCTGCAACTTCAAGCATATTCTTCGCCTGACGCAACGAGCGACCTGCAACATAGGGTACCGGCACCATTTTCTGGCGCAGCGAGTTAATCGTAACATAGACCTTGCGGCCCGCCTTGACCTGCGCACCTGCCTTTGGCAGCTGGTCGAGGACCATACCTCCCACATAGGCCGGCACAAAGAGTGAGTCGTTCACAATAATCTGTAAGCCACGTCTTGCAGCCACCTGCTGAGCCTCGGCCAACTTTATGCCCGAAAAGTCGGGCACCGTACGATGTGAGCCGTGTCGAGTGCCGAAGTGCATAGCCACAGCCGACACCAACAATACTCCGGCAACAATCATCGCAATCACTACAAAATTATAGAGCAGCGGATACTTTTTGAGCTCTTGCCAAAAACCTTTCGCCTTTTTGTTTCGCTTATTCATATATCGGTCTCTTTCGTTTATTTTACAATTTCGTTGTAGAACGTATCGCGCTCGACGGCCCTCAATCCTGCCACCGCAGCGATGCGCTCAATCTCGTCGATGGTCATCACGGGCTTGCTGTCGGCCGCGCCAGCCATCGAGTATATCTTGGTCGAATCTTCGATTGTTCCATCTATATCGTCCGCACCGAACGATAGTGCCAACTCGGTCGTCTGCTTGCCGTACATCACCCAATAGGCCTTGATGTGCGGGATGTTATCCAGCACAATACGGCTCATTGCCAACATTCTCAAATCCTCGACAATCGACACTTCGCCAACCTCGCTCATCGAGTTGCCGAAGTTGCGATATTTGAGCGGAATGAAGGCATTGAACCCGCCCGTCTTATCCTGCTGCTCGCGCAGACGCAGCAAGTGGTCGATGCGGTGTTCGAGGCTCTCGATATGGCCATAGAGAATCGTTGCATTGGTCTTGATACCAAGACGGTGCGCCGCATCGTGCACCTCGAACCACTCGGCCGAAGTCCCCTTTTCGGGACAAATCTTCGAGCGCAGCTCCTCGTCGAAAATCTCGGCACCACCACCCGGAATGGCCTCCATACCCGCCTCGATAAGCAGGCGCAGACCCTCCTCGGTCGTAAGGCCGGCCTTGCGAATCATATAGGCCAACTCGACAGCCGTAAACGCCTTGATTGCAACCTGGGGCATAATGGCCTTCACTCTGCGAATCAGCTCGGCATAGTAGTAGATATCGTGGTCGGGATGCACCCCTCCGACGATGTGAATCTCGGTAGCTCCACTCTCGGCTCTGTCGCGCACAATCTGCTCCATATCCTCCATCGAATAGTCCCACGCATCGGGGCTTCCCTTCGTGCGACGATACGAACAGAACTTGCAGTTGAAGACGCAGAGGTTGGTCGGTTCGAGATGAAAATTTCGATTGAAGAAGACCTTGTCGCCACTCTTTGCTCGCTTGATTCCCACAGCCAACTCGCCCAACAGCCACAGCGGAGCCTCGCGCCACAAGGTCATAGCCTCGTCGCCCGATATGCGCTCGCCTAAGCGCACCTTCGCTGCTATCTGTTCGACTGTCATCACTATTTCGGAGCCTTGTTATAGAGGTATATTCCGATGCAGAGGAATATTACGTTCGGCAGCCACACCGCCAACGACGGCGGCATCGTACCTCCCTTGGCGAACTCCTCGAAAAATCGGTTGAATAGGATATATCCGAAGCAAAGCGTGATACCCACTCCGATATGTAGTCCCGTACCGCCTCGCACCTTACGCGACGAGAGCGACACTCCGATAAGAGTCAGGATAAATGCCGATATCGGGTAGGCAAATCGGGCGTGGTGTTCCACCTCGATAAGTCGAATCGAATCGGAACCCTTGGCTCGCTGCTGGTCCAAAAATTCGCGCAACTCGTCAATCTGCATCGTCTTGACCAACTCGTTCACACGGCCCATCTCGGCCACTTCGAGATTGATGAGCGTATCGAGATTACGGTACTGTGTGAAGGTCTCGCGACGCAACGAATCGAAGGTGCGAATCGTATATCGCGGAGCGGTCCAACGCTTGGTCTCCTCGTTGAATTTTGCCTCCGAGGCTTCGAGCATAGCCACCATCGAGCCATCGACATACTGTTCGAGTGCGAAGAACGACGCCTGCTGATTGCGTTTCGAGAAATTGCGGATGTAGGCGAACTGTCCCGGCTCTATCTGGCGGTAGATGTGGCGGTCATATTGGAAATTCTGACGACGACGCAGATATTGGCTCTCGAACTCTACGCACTTACGCTGCGATACGGGGATAATCCACAAACTCAACGTCATCGACAAACCTGCAATGATTGCCGCACCGAGGAAGTATGGCCACATCAGTCGTCGGAAACTCATACCGCCCGACAACATCGCAACAATCTCGGTCTGATATGCCATCTTCGAGGTAAAGAAGATTACGGCAATAAATGTAAACAGTCCGCTGAATTGGTTGATAAAGAAGGGCACAAAGTTCAGATAATAGTCAAAGACTATCGCCTTGAACGGAGCGTGCAACTCGGTAAAGTCATCAATCTTCTCTACGTAGTCGAAAATCACTACCACGATGATAATCATCGCAATAGCGAACATATACGTTCCCAAAAACTTACCGAGGATATATCGGTCGAGAATCTTAAATCCGGGGAATTTCAGCTTCATACCCTACAATCGTTTTGTGAGTTTTACGACCATCTGATCTTTCCACGCGGCAAAGTCGCCGGCAATGATATGCTTACGAGCCTCGCTCACCAAACGCAGGTAGAAGGCGATATTATGCAGCGACGAAATCTGCGCTGCGAGCATCTCACCACACGCCACAAGGTGGTGGAGGTAGGCCTTCGAGTAGAGCGTATCGACAAATGCCGTACCCTCTGGGTCGATGGGCGAAAAGTCATTCTCCCACTTCTTGTTGCGAATATTAATCGTACCCTCCATCGTGAAGAGCTGGCCATTACGACCATTTCGTGTCGGCATCACACAGTCGAACATATCGACTCCGCGAGCTATATTTTCCAGAATATTTGCCGGAGTACCAACACCCATAAGGTAGCGAGGCTTATCCTCAGGCAAAACGGCATTGACCACCTCGACCATCTCGTACATAACCTCCGTAGGCTCGCCGACCGCCAAACCTCCGATAGCATATCCGTCGGCGTTGTATTGCAATACATTCTCGGCTGCCTTGGCTCTCAAATCGGGGTAACTGCAACCCTGCACAATCGGGAAGAGCGACTGATAGTGTCCATATTTGGGCGAAGTCTGATGATAGCGGTTAAAGCAGCGTTCGAGCCAACGCTCGGTCAGTGCCAGCGACTTGGCGGCATACTCACGCGGAGCATCTCCCGGAGGGCACTCGTCGAATGCCATCATAATATCGGCTCCGATGGTACGCTCGGTATCCATAACGCTCTCCGGAGTGAACAGATGCTTCGAACCGTCGATATGCGAGCGGAAGTGACAACCCTCCTCTTTGAGTTTGCGGCACTCGGCAAGCGAGAAGACCTGAAAGCCTCCACTATCGGTAAGCATCGGACCGTCCCAGGTCGAGAAGCGATGCACACCACCCGCCTGCTCGATGATATCCATACCGGGACGCAGGTAGAGGTGGTAGGTATTTGCCAAAATTATCTGGGCCTTCGCCTCGTCGCGCACGTCACGGTGGAAGATTCCCTTCATAGCCGCAGCTGTTCCCACAGGCATAAAAATCGGGGTCTGGATCACTCCGTGATCGGTCGTAATCTCGCCTGCTCTGGCAGCCGACGCGGGGTCTTTATATTGCAATTCAAACTTCATAATATCACTAAAACGTACAAAAGTACAAAATAATTTTGAATTTTGAATTTTGTATTTTGAATTTCACTATCTTTGTGCGGTTGGGCATAAATACTCGACCCAAATCAAGGACAATGCAATATTTAGATTTCATCATAACACATTACGGCTGGCAGGGCATCGCTCTCGCCATAGTTATTTTTGTGCTGTTCGGCATACAGGTCTACTACCACGGTATTGCCTATGCCCGCATCGCAAAGTATCGCAACGACCGTCGTCAGCGTCGCATCCAGAGCGACCAGCCCGCCATATCGGTAGTCGTGACACTCTACTCCGAGAACAGCAACTACCTCGAATCGGGTCTGCTGCAACTCCTCGCGCAGGAGTATGCCGCATACGAGGTTGTGGTGGTCTATGTCGGCAACGACAACGACTTCTACGAAGACCTGGCGCGAATGAAACTCTACTACCCCAATCTGCGCACAACCAAAATCGAGGCAAACCGCTTCCCCATCTCGCCCAAAATGGCGATAAATGTCGGAATTAAGGCGGCTCAAAATGAACATATCGTTCTCACAACCCCCGATGCAACACCACATTCGACACGTTGGATTACGCTGATGGCCAAGGGATTTACACGCGGAGAGATTGTGCTGGGTTATTGTGGTTACGAGAGGTGTAATGTGAGTGGCAACTACCTGATGCGAGCCGAGCGATTAACCTCGTCGATAGAGTGGATTGCCTCGGCAATAAAGCGTCGCCCCTATCGCGGAAATCACAACAATATCGGCTTTACGAAGAGCCTCTATTTCAGCGTAAACGGCTTCGGAAATCTCAATATGAACACAGGCGAAGACGACCTGTTTATGCAGCAGATTATGACCCGCGACAACGTAAGCGTCGTGCTATCACCCCGTGCTTCCGTGAGCGAGCATTGTTGGGGAGGTCTGCGCTGGTGGTTCTCGCAGAATCGCTACTACGGTTCGACCCACAAACTCTACCCCACCGAGGCGCGTACGTTCGGCCATTGGGAGCGAGGCAGTCGTCTGCTCTTCTTCCTCGCAATAGCTACGGCATTAGCCGTAATGCCGTTCGAGTACAAGATTGCGGCAGCAGCTCTCCTGCTTATCCGCTTCATCGTTGTAATGTTCTCCGTCAGTCGCGTATGCAAGCGTTTGGGCGAGCGAGGCATCGTCGCGAAATATCCGCTCTACGACCTCTTTGGACCGATTTTATCACTCTTCTTGGGCGCACTACGTCTGCGCAAAGACCCCGCAGCATGGAGATAGACGACTATATCGTAGCCGACGACCAGGCATTAGTAAGGCTCGTTCTCGATGGCGATGATGCAGCTTTCGAGCACCTCTTCAACCGCTATCGCGAGGCTATACGCCGCCTCTTTATGCAGCGACTTGGCAGCGCATCCGACAATGCCGACGACCTCTTGCAGGAGACCTTCATCAAGGTTTATCTCAACATCAACCGATACGACAGTGGGTACACCTTCGGTCAGTGGGTCTATACGATTGCCCGCAACACCTTCATCGACTTTACACGCAAGAGCCGCAGCGACCTGCCTATCGACGAGCGTTTCTCGTCGCCCGCAACCACCGCACCGACACCCGAAGAGAGCATCATCAACTCGCAGCAACGCAACCAGATAGACCACTATCTCGAACAGCTGCCCGAACAGTATAACGACCTGTTCAAACTGCGCTTTTTGGATGAGTACTCCTACGAGGAGATTGCCGAAAAGCTCCAACTGCCGATGGGTACGGTCAAGACCCGCATCCACCGCGCTCGCGAGCGTATGTGTCACCTGATTACCGAAGGGGAGAAGAGTTGATAATTAAGAGTTTACAGCGTAACAACCCATGTAGAAAATATGATAAAACTTATCTCAAAATATTTCCCTGATTTGACTGCCGAGCAGTTGCGTCAATTCGAAGCACTCGGTGCGTTGTATGCCGATTGGAACGCAAAGATAAATGTCGTTTCGCGCAAGGATTTCGACCAACTCTACCTGCGCCACATTCTCCACTCGCTCGCCATTGCCAAGGTTTGTCAATTCGAACCCGGAGCACGTGTCTTAGATGTGGGTTGCGGAGGCGGATTTCCGAGTATTCCGTTAGCAATAATGTTCCCTGAGGTGCAGTTTACGGCAGTCGATTCTATCGCCAAAAAGATTACCGTCGTGCGCGGTGTTGCCGAGGGTGCCGATATCAAAAATATCGAGGCTCTGAATATGCGCGTCGAGCAGCTCAACCACCGATTCGATTACGTCGTATCTCGTGCAGTGACCGAGATGAGCCGCTTTGTGGGCTGGGTCTGGAACAAGATTGAGCACGGCCAACACGGAACACTCCCGAACGGCATCCTCTACCTCAAAGGGGGCGATCTGGCCGAGGAGCTCGCTCTCACACGCAAACATTGGACGCTGTACGACATCTCGAACTTCTTTGAAGAGGAGTTTTTCGAGACCAAGAAGGTTGTCTATACGGCTAAATAGTAAAGGCGGATATTCGATAGCCACCGAGGATTGAAGGGAGTTAAGGAGATTAAAGAAATTAAGGACTATTAATCTCCCCATAAGCCCTATAAGCAGTCGCCCCGGCGACTGTGCCTCTCATCTAACCCATCTAACCCAAAATAAAAATCCCGACTTCCTTGCCTCGGAAGTCGGGATTAGATATAATAGCAAATCAACCTTATTAGATAACTTCTATCTGAGGGTTAATTCATCCAAAAGGTATGATGCACCTCCGATGCGGTCGATAACAAAGAGAACATAACGAATATCCACAGAGATATTGCGGCAAATCGAGGGGTCGAACTCAACATCGCTCATCGTCGAACGCCAAGTGCGGTCGAAGTTGATGCCGACCAATTCGCCCTTGCCATTGATGATTGGCGAGCCGGAGTTGCCTCCCGTCGTGTGGTTTGTTGCGAGGAAGCACACAGGAACCGTCAGACGACCGTCAATCTCGACTCCGTGGCGGCCATAATCCTTGCTGCGATAGATATCGCGCAGAGTCTGTGGCACATTGTAGTCATAGATTTCGGGGTTATCCTTGGCGATGATGCCATCGACCGTGGTCTGCGGGATGTGCCACTCGCCATCGGCATACTCATAACCTGCCACCGAGCCATAAGCCACACGCAGTGTGAGGTTGGCATCGGGATAGAAACTGCGCTTGCTGTCCCACTCCATCAACGCCTTCAAATAGGGTCGATACCAACGCTGAATATCTGCGAGGTTGCTCAGGTTGCGCACTCGATATTTTGCGGGATACTCCTTACGAACAATGGCATAAAACTCGGCTGCGGGGTCACTCTTATCGCACTGCGAGGCTGTTGCCGCATCGGCACACTTCGAGTTGTCATAGATGTAATCGATATAGTCCTCTGCCGTTCCGTGGGCAGCAACCTTGGCAAGCAGAGCCGACGGCACACGACCTTCGGGCATACGCTCCAAGAACTCCGCAAGCATAGCCTTCGCCAATGCGCGGTCGATGTCGAGATTGAAATCCTTGTAGAGGTGCTCCACACTCTTGCCCGCAGCAGCCGCAACAGCCATCTTAGGCAGTTCGAGAGTCAGCACCGTCTCGGAGTAGAGTTCGCAGATGTAGTAGGGCTCGCGATTGCGGTCGTAGGCCACGCGCATCGAGTCGAGTAGGTGGCTGTATTGAGGCTTATTGGCAGCCCACGCAGCAAACTGCTTCTCGTACTCGCGCTTCTTATCGAGCGTACCCAGGCGTTTGATACCGAGCACCTCGCCCTGCCACTTCTTCCAAGCATTAGCTATCGAAGCGTGCTTTGCAGCGTACTGGATGCGGATTTTCGGGTCGCTCTCCTGCGCCTTCGTGATGATGTCGAGACGCTTGGTGCGCAAGGCAATCTTCATCGGGTCCGAAATATTGCAGATATAATCCACAGCATCCGAGGTCACATACTCCTGCGTATTGCCCGGAAAGCCGTAAATCATCGTAAAGTCGCCCTCCTTAACACCCTTGGTCGAGATGGGGAAGTGTCGCTTGGGACGGTAAGGTTTGTTTGCCGGCGAGTAGTCTGCCGGCTCGTTGTCGGCACCTGCATAGACGCGGAATACCGAGAAGTCGCCCGTATGGCGTGGCCAAATCCAGTTATCGGTATCGCCTCCGAACTTACCTATTGCCGAGGGAGGTGTTCCGACAAGACGCACATCCGTAAAGCGACGATAGACGAAGAGGAACTTCTGGTTACCATAGTACATATCCTCGATTTTGGCATAGAAGCCCTTGCCCTCTTTTTGAGCCGCAGCGATAATATCGCTCTCGCTCTGACCCGTTGCAATGCGCTCGGTAACATCCTCCATACGCACCAAGAACGACACTTCGAGCCCCTTGCAGGGAAGCTCACCGGCACGTGACTGCGCCCAGAAACCATAGGTCAGGTAGTCGTGATCGACCGACGAGAGAGCCTGGATTGCGCCATAGCCGCAGTGATGATTCGTCAGCAGCAGGCCCTCGGACGATACGAGCTCGCCCGTACATCCGCGACCAAAGAGCACCACAGCATCTTTGAGCGATGCGCGGTTGATATCATAGATATCTTTCTCGGTCAGGCGGAAACCCTTGGAGCGCATATCCTTGATTCGCGAAGATATCAGGCTCGGCAGCCACATACCCTCATCGGCACTTGCCGTAAATATAAAGCCACAAAGCAGCAGCGTCAAAAGCAATTTTCGTTTCATAGGTTTTCTTCTTTTTTCGGGAAACGTATATCCTACCGCAAATATACAACAAAATTTATTAACTTTGTGGCAAAGACTTTTAAGTTATGAGACTCAGACACCTTATTTTGTGCGCGCTGTGTACCGCGATGTCGGTATCGGCTTTCGCAGCTGAGCCATTGCGCTTGGCAAAGATTTTCTCGGATCATATGGTATTCCAACAGCAGACCACGGCTCCCGTTTGGGGTTGGGCCGAGCCCGGCTCGAAGGTCGTAGTCAAGACCTCGTGGGACTCACGCAGCTATGCGGTTAAGAGCTCCGAGAGCGGCGATTGGCGCGTAGAGGTCAAGACTCCGTCGTACGGAGGTCCGTACTCGGTGAATATTTCGTGCGGAAAGGAGCGCATCGAATTGAAGGATATTCTCGTGGGCGAGGTCTGGATCTGCTCCGGCCAGTCCAATATGGAGATGCCCGTGAGAGGTTTCGTAAGCTCGAATCAGCCCACAGTGGGCGCGGTGGACACCTGCCTCGATGCCATAAACTATGGCGACCGCATCCGCATCTTCGGAGTGCCGCGTAACCCCGTGAACGACGGTCCTGCAAAGGATCTCCCTTCGGGAGCGTGGGAGCGAGCATCGTATGAGTCGTGCGCCAAATGCTCGGCCATAGCCTACTTCTTTGCCGAGTATGTCACTAACATAACACATATCCCCGTAGGCGTCATCTACTCGGCCTGGGGAGGCACCGAGATTCGTCCGTGGATGCCGCGCGAATGTCACGCCAAAGCACTCAAAGGACTTGTCAGCGACGAGGAGTACGCTCGTCGTACGGGATATATCAAACCTTACAAGAATCGTCCGCGCTACGCAGGTGCCCTCTACAACGGAATGATTCACCCCTTCAAAGGTTTTGCCGCTCGCGGATTCTTGTGGTATCAGGGTTGTTCGAACAAGGGCGACTATAAGTTTTACGACAAGTTGCAGGCAGCAATGGTTGCCGGCTGGCGCGAGGCATGGGGCGATACCGATGCCCGAATGCCATTCTATTACGTTCTGATTGCTCCTTTCCAGCGTAAAGGCACGGCAAATGGCTTCTCACGCGGATACTTCGTCGAGAATCAGGCCGCAGCAGCCAAGGCAATACCCAACTGCGACTACGCCTCAACCGAGGGTTTGGGCGGAGGTGCCATTATTCATCCCGCACATAAGCGTCCCGTGAGCAAACAGCTGGCAATGTTAGCTCTCGATCACGTATACGGCATCGAGGGCATCGAGTCGGGATCTCCGGAGCCGAAAAAAATATCGCTCAAAAACGGGAAATACGTTGTCGAATTTTCATCGGGCAAGGGACTGCTGACACCTCCGCTCGAAGAGGTCAAGGGCTTCGAGGTTGCAGGCGAAGATAAGCAGTTCTACCCCGCTACGGCACGCATTTCGGGTAACAGAATCATCGTCAATATTCCGAAAGAGGTGACTTCGCCTCAGTCGGTACGCTACTCGTTCCGCGACGATCCGATAAGCAACATCCGCAGCAGTTTCGACTTCCCGGTGGCTCCATTCCGCTCGGATGATTGGGAATTAGTGAAATAACATAGGTCAGCGAAGAGCAAAAAAATGTCGTAAAATTTTGATTTACCGCACCTTTGTAGTATCTTCGCAGCCGAAATCAGGCATTTATGGGATGCGTACTTCGGGTACGTGTTGAGTGATGCCGTAGGTAACACATTAAAAAACAACAAATTACAATGAAAACTATCCAGATTGAAGCCGTAAACCGTGCAGAGTACGGTAAGAAGGCAACAAAGGCTGTACGCCGTGAGGGTCTTATCCCCTGCGTACTCTATGGTGGTGGCGAGAACGTAACTTTCGCTATCGATGTTAAGGCTGTTAAGCCCCTTATCTACACTCCCGCATCGTACATCGTTGAGCTCACTATCGACGGTAAGACCGAGAAGGCCGTAATGCGTGACGTACAGTTCCACCCCGTTCGTGAGGAGATTCTCCACATCGACTTCTACCGTGTACAGGAGGGCAAGCCCGTAGCTATCGCAATTCCCGTACGTTTGACCGGTAACGCAGAGGGTGTTAAGGTCGGCGGTAAGTTGGCTTTGTCTGCTCGCAAGTTGATGGTTAGCGCACTCGAAGCTAATCTTCCCGATGAGCTCGTAGTAGACGTTACTCCGTTGAAGGTTGGTCAGACTATCTTCGTAGGCGACTTGCAGTTCGAGGGCTTGAAGTTCATCACCCCCGCAACTACTGCAGTTTGCGCAGTTCGTGTAACTCGTGCTTCGCGCGGTGCAGCTGCTGCTCAGAAGTAGTAACCGAAAACCGATATTCTCGGAATGAAATATCTGATTGTTGGTTTGGGCAATATCGGCGCCGAGTACGCCAATACCCGACACAACATTGGTTTTAGAGTGTTGGACGCCTTAGCTGAGGCGTCCAACGCTACGTTTACGGCAGGACGTTACGGCTCGACGGCGACAATCAAGCACAAGGGTCGCACCCTGATTCTGTTGAAGCCCTCGACCTATATGAATCTTTCGGGCAAGGCCGTACGCTACTGGCTCGACACCGAGAAGATCGAGATCGAGAACCTGCTGGTTATTGTCGATGATATCGCACTGCCGTTCGGCACACTCCGAATGAGAGCCAAGGGTAGCGATGGCGGCCACAACGGCTTGAAGAATATCAACGAGCTGCTCGGACGCAACGACTACGCACGCATACGCTTCGGCATCGGTGGCGACTTTGCTCGCGGACATCAGGTAGATTATGTTTTGGGCGAGTGGAGCGACGAGGAGTCGAAGGCTATGCCCGAACGACTGAAACTCTTTGGCGATGCGGTGCTGTCGTTCTCGACCATCGGCGGTGCTCGCACACAAAACCTCTTCAATAATAAATAAAGGTATATACGCCCCGCACCATTCGGTCGGAGAGGTATACATATATTAAATATTGAGATGAGTAATGTTGGATAGATTTATCCAACATTTTTTTTATCGTTGCGAATCATCGAGCGGACGGTAATCTGCGATATCAATCTCACAACCACCGCAAAGGCGACGAAGACCACGACGATATCTACCATTCGCAACTCGACGGGATAGGCATCGACTAAGAAGTTGTCGGTCGGCATCGGGATTATACCGAAATATTGCTGCGTCAGCGTGAGAGCTATGCCCAACACCAGGCCCACAACGCCACCGATACCGCAAATCAGTGTTCCCTCGGCCGTAAATATTCGACGCACGAGCGAGGTGTCGGCACCCACAGCTCTGAGCGTAGCCACATCGCGCTCCTTGTCGATAATGAGCATCACCAACGCCCCCACAATCGAGAACGAGGCGATAACCAGCACCATTAGGGCGATAAAGAAGATACCCCACTTCTCGTACTTCATCAATCGGTTGAGCGTAGCATTCAACTCCTCGCGCGTGGCAACCTTAAACTCCTCGCCCAAAAGATCCTGCACCGCAGCCTTTGCTTTCTCGTGCGAGATACCATCGCGCACCTTCACAAGCAGTGACGTCGCTGCACCCTCATAGTCGAAGAGTTCCTGCGCCTTACGCAGCGAGATTAGCACATTGCTGCCGTCGGTCTCGGCATCGACCATAAATATTCCCGCCACAGGCAACTCCGCAAGCGAATAACCATCTACGGGCAGCAACGACGAGAATGAGTTGCGTCGCACAGCATAGATCTGCAAATCATCGACAACATACGACCGCATACCCAACGCATAGGCCACACCCTGACCCACCACAACCTTATCTACATCCTCGCCAAGGCTCACGCAGTAGTAGCCAGATATGATAGTTTGAGCCACGGGGATAACATTAATATAGCCGTCATCCACTCCGCGAACATTGACCGTCGCTCGGTTATCGCGATAGGCGACCAAAGCCTCCTGCTCGATAGCGAACGAGCAGGCCTCCACTTCGGCACACTCGGCGATGCCCGTCTGCTCAACCTCCGCGATACGGAACGTCGCTCCACGCGCAGGTGTAATAGTCAAATCGGCATCGAACGAAGACCACGTCTGTCGCACCAAACCCTCGAATCCGTTGAAGACCGAGAGCAGAATAATCATCGCAGCCACCGGCACACTCACTGCGATAAGGCTCACGCCCGAAATGATATTTATCACCGAGCGAGAGTTGCGCGAAAAGAGATAGCGACGGGCAAAGAGGCTGACGAGCATACGCGGACGTTTTGAATCGAGAGTACTACACTACTCTTTGAGCAGATTATCGATATTCTCGATATACTCCAACGAATCGTCGATAAAGAACTCCAATTCGGGTACCACCTTCAATTGGAAGCGAATACGCTGGCCCAGAGCACGACGAATCATCCAGTTGTTACTCTTCAATCCGGCAAGAATCTCAGCACTCTTCTCGAAGGGGAAGACGCTGACATAAATCTTGGCATATCCGAAGTCGGGTGATACTCTCACGGTCGTAACCGTAACCATCGAACCACGCACGATAGCCGCAGCCTCCTTCTGGAAGATGTCGGCGATGTCGCGCTGAATCTGGCGAGATATTTTTTGTTGGCGTGTTGTCTCCATAGTTATATTTGTTTGATTTAATCCTTTTAGTCGAGGCTGAATTTGAATACCTCCTTGTTTTTATCACGCTTTTGTCGCTTGACGAACCACTCGTCGAATCCGGCCTTGTTGAATCGGAATCCGACACGGAACGAAATCATCAGATTATCGACCGGCGAACGCAACGGAGTGAGATAGAAGGGATTTTCGTTAGTATCGTCAGTGGCATTGTTGTAATATTTGTTACGGTTGCGCATCATATCCGAGTAGCCGAAGTAGTATCGCGCACGGAAACCGAACTCAATCTGTCGGACGATAATATCAAAACCGCCACCACCGGCCAGACCGTACTCCATCCAATTATCGCGCACAGACTTAAACTTGTATCGACCCGAAGTCTTGGTAAGCTCGTTGTCGTATGTCGCACTCAGGTTGAATGTGAAGGTCACTCCCGCTTCGAGATAGACGCGAAGATGATTCTTGAAGAGATAGAAGTGCGGTTGCCACATCACCGGAGCCACCAGCGAGTTTACCTTGCGAGTGTAGTAGTGGTAATCCTTCTTATCCTCGTAACGATAGGCATCGGGCGAGTAGCTGAATCCGCGCTGCATATACTCCAAATCGACACCGATACCGCCCACAAAACGCTCGGCCGTATAGTGTCGCCACGACACACCACCCGTAACCACACCCCAGATGGGGCGCATCTCCTGAGCCGGATAGAGTCGTCCGGTAGTCATACCGCCACCACCCGTGATTGCCAAGGTGTGCTGTGCCGAAGCACTACCCACCGCAGCAAACACAGCTACTATAATCAGATATATTACTCTCAATCTCTTCATACCTATCTTGCCATTTGACCTATGTTTCCAGCCTGTTGCAGACCGCCACCGCTACCAATTCCGCCCATAGACGAGCCGATACCTCCGAATCCGAATCCTCCGCCACTACTGCTCTGCTGATTATGGTTGTGGTTATGCTCCTGTTCGGACTTCTTGGCACGCTCCTCTTCGAGCTTCTTGAGACGCTGCTCCTCGCGGTCGTCGAGCATCTTGACGAGCGACTGCATAGTTACAGGTGCAAACAGAGTGTTCATATCTATCGTGAGCTCTATCTCCCAATTAGCCTTCGTTACGAATGTATCCTCGCCCTTCTCGTTGGCATACAACTCCGAGCGTTCGGGCTGACGGCTCTCGACAAGATTTCCCGAATCCCAACGTCCGTTGTTATTCTTATCCTCAATTACGCGAATCTTGATATCGCCAACCGCAACGTAGTTGAACTGTATCTTTCCACCCGTAACACCACGTTTCTCCTGCTGCATCGAGCCCTGAGCATTTGTCAGCTGGACGATATAGGTCGTGCTGTCGGGCTTACCCTTCACGTCGATTATCACCGTGGCAAACTTCTCGTGGTCGATGCCCGTAAAAGTTCCCTTGATTGTGTCATTCTGCTCGCCCGCTACATTCTCGATAGCTCCGGCAGGAATCATCAAGTTATACTTTGCCAACTCCTTCCACTTGGCCATAAGACGCCAACGACGCATATTTGCCGTATCGCGCTCGAACGAGAGCTTCACAGGCTTCTCACCGCCCTTCTCATCCACCTCCGAGAGCTTCACGGCCGTCGAATCGAGTTTTGTGAGCGGATAGTCAAAATCAATCGTAAGGTGCTCTTCGGGGTTTACATCACCCGACGTGGGCATCTTGAACTTGAACGGATTGGGCTTCTTGGGCGGAGTGTAGGTCTCGCCCGCCTTCTCGGCACGCTGCTTCTCCTTCTCCTGCTTCTCACGCTCACGCTCCTCTTCCTTGGTCTCGACGTGTTTCCACGCAAGTTTCAACGGCTCGGTTGTCTTCACGAGCTGACGAATCGAGTCGTGCTTGTAATATGTAATCTCGCCCTTAATCGTATCGGGCAGCTCGGCAGCAGGGAGATTAAACCAGAGAGCAATCGTATCACGACCTATGGTCTGCGGATCGACGATAACTCTCTCGCTCGGTATCGAGTCGAAACGTATCTCCTCGATTTTGGGATGCGCTGCTCCAAACTGCAACAGAGCCTGATGCTGCGATGGACGCTCTGCGGCTTGCAGCGTCTGACGCTTGAAGGCCTCGTCCATAAACATTCTGAAATAGAGTTGCGGCTCGGCTGTGGGGTACATTCTCAGCGAGTCGAACCAGATTGCAAAGTCGGGCAGCTCGGCAGGATTGTAGGTGCCCTCGATAAATCCCACGAGGTCGTTACCAGCCTCATAGAGTTGGTTATCGTTCTTGTCCTGGTAGGCATAGATGCGATAGGGCACCGGTTTGAGGTTCTGCGCGATGAAGATTCCGTTATTCTCGGCACGGGCGATAACATCCGGCTTGCGGTTGAACATCGTCGAGTCCCAATCAGGAGTATTGGGCAACGAGTCGGCGAGGAAGAACCAGATGTAGCTCTTGCTCACACTGTCGGCCTTGTAGCTGTCGGCCGTATATCCCGAACAGTACATCGAATCGACCTTATCGCCTGTCGAGAAGACGTAACGCATAGCGTTGAGCGGATTACCCTCGTTATTATCGCGGATTGTGCTACCAAAGTTGAGCGCATAAGTCGTGTTTTCGAGCAGCGTATCACGAATCTGGATAGCCACACCTCGACCACGGATAGTCAGCACCGGTTTCTTCTTCATCGCGGGCGATGTAAAGAACTCTTTGTTCTGGTCTTTGAGCTGCACAAACTCATTGAACTCGATATAAATCTTATTGCCAACAGTCTTGACATTGGTCGCAAAATTATCGGGGGTCATAGCCACGATTACGGGAGGAATCGTATCCTTCGGGCCTCCCTGCGGGGTCATCGTATTAGCACAACGGCAGAAGACACCCCCCACAACAATCAGGGCTACCACCGTGCGCACCAACGACGCATATCGTATCTTCATATTTTGTAGTTTCATCATCTTCTCGCTTTACTCTTGACTCTCGCCTTCGGGGGTTTCGGGAGCCGGTTTCTTGTTGAAGGTCCATTCGCTATCGACATACTCGGCCGTCTTCCAGGGACGGAAGTGGAATTTCATCGTCGTCACGGGCAGATTCTCGGCCACCTCGTAGTGACGATAGGCCCACATCTCGGCTGTCGGATATATAGCCACAAGCATCACATGCTGCTTATTGGTCTTCATCTTCAAACGCCCCAATGCATCGGGCTCTTCTCCCTCGGCAGCATACGGCACAGCCTCTACATCCGGCTCGTTCTTGACCTCACCCGACACGCTGTTGGTAACCACCTTCGCCACTGCATCATCATACGAAGCCACTATCCACTCCTTGCCCGAAACGTAGTAGGCATAGGCCGTAACCCCATCGGCCACAGCAAACGCATCACTCGATGTGGTCTGTACCTTCGGGTAGAGCACCAGCTCGGTGTCGAATCCCACCTTTTTGAAGCATCCCGTAAGTCCGAGTGCTGCAAACGCTATCAACAAAATCCTTTTCATCTCTTCTTAAACTCTTCGTACATCTCCTCTACGCTCTTGCCGCTCACGGGGTGTCGCCACTCCGCAGCTACCTCCGAGAGGGGCTCCAACACAAACTCTCGCTCGGCAATACGTGGATGCGGTAGTGTCAGTCGCTCGCTCTCGACGACAAGGTCGTCATAGAAGAGGATATCTATATCAATGCTTCGTGAGGCGTATCTCGCCCCCGTCGCGCTCTTTTCGTCCTGTTCTCTCTCGCGGTCTCGGCCGAGCCTACGCTCGATATCGTTCACCGCCATCAGCATCTCCATCGGCTCCAACGTGCTCTCGACAACGAGTACCTGATTGCGAAAATCATCCGCCTCGAATCCCCACGCCTTAGTACGGTAGATTCGCGATGCTCGCTCGATGCTTCCCACCTCGGCAGCAATCAATCGTGCCGCCTCGGCAAGCGTAGCCTCAGCATTGCCTACATTTCCGCCCGTTATCAATACTGCTCGCGTCATAGCTACTGCAATCGGGCAATATACTTCGACACCGCCAACGCAAAGTGCGTGAAGACAATCTTCGGGTTGCCGTTCTGACCAATCTGTGCCATAGCCGTCTCAATCTCGCCAATCAACGGCTCGATGTTGCGGCTACCGATAAATGGTGCGAACTTATTGCAGAAGGCAGCCTCCTCGCCCCAAAGATATGTTGCACCAACGGCTCCGGCGTGCATAACATAACTCTCGCGCAGCAGTCGTGCCGAGTGACGCAGGAACGAGAGCTGCTGCTCGCGCGTGAGTTGCGCCAGGTCCTCGGCCCAGGTTATCAGTTCGAGGTGGCGGTCGTTATAGCTGAATCGCATCAGCGAGCAGAACATCTCGAAGCTCTCGTGGCGCACGTCGTCCGTAGCTCCCGCCATCAATCGACGCAGCTCGCAGAGGTCCCCATTTGCCAAGCGAGCCACATTGCGCACCTTCGCCTCGTCGCTCTCGCCGGCACTGCGCACAACCTGCTCCAAAACCTCCGGCTTCAATCGTGGCACAGCCACCTCCTGCGTACGCGAGATGATAGTCTGCAACAGACGGTCAGCTCGCTCGGTAACCAGGATAAAGAGGGTCTTATCCCACGGCTCTTCGAGGATTTTGAGAATCTTATTCGCAGCCTCCTCGTTCATCGTTTCGGGCAGCCAGATAATCATCGTCTTATACTCTGCCTCGAAGCTCTTAAACGAAAGTTTGCGGATAATCTCGTCAGTCTCCTTTGCCGAAATCATACCCTTCAAAGTCTTACCAAGGTCAAGTCTGTCGAACCACTCCTGCGCCGAGAAATATCCGCCGGTACTCTCGACAATCTCGCGCCAATCCTCGATAAAGTCGTCGCTGCGCACCACCTCGCCCGACTTCTTGCCCTGCTTATTCACGGGGAAGACAAAGTGGAGGTCGGGGTGAGCCAGAGCCGCAATCTTGCGACACGACGGGCACTCGCCACACGAGTCGCCATCGTGACGATTCGTGCAGTTGAGATACTGAACGTAAGCAATAGCCATAGGCAACGTGCCCGCGCCCGCAACGCCCGTAAATAGTTGTGCGTGGCTGATACGTCCCGAATCGATACTACGCACCAAGTGCGCCTTCAACTCCTCTTGTCCCGTTATATCTCTAAATCTCATACTCCGCTACTTTCGTTTAAGTACCGAGCGCATCATTGCGCCCACATCAATTCGCTCCCTGCGCACAGCAAAGAGTACAAAAGCTCCGAAGAGCAACACATTGGCTCCATAAAGCCATACGCCCTCAATCCAGCGCGGTGCGACATACTCGCCCACCACAAAGAGAGCCAAGCCCACCACCACATACTGCGCAATGCGCGGCATATCGTAGGGGGTCGGGAAATATCGCTTATTGAGCAGCCAGCTTGCTACCACCATAGCCGCCTCCGACAAGAAACGGCTCCAAGCCGCTCCGTAGTATCCCCAACGCGGTATAAGCACCACACCTCCCACAACCGAGAATACCAAGCCTGTAAATGTCACAGCCAAGGCAAACCAGGTGCGCTCCTCGCGCTTATACCAGAACGACATATTGAGCCATACGCCACTCAGGATATTTGCACCTAAGACCACGGGCAGGATAAAGATACCCTCGCGGAAGGACGAACCGACAATCAGCGCAAAGAGGTCCTTGAAGAGTGCAATGCCGAGGAAGATAGCCATCGAGGCCATCACAAAGTATTTTAGTGCTGCGGCATTCATCGCCACAAAATCATCCTTGCGGAAGTTCGAGAGGAAGAAGGGCTCTGCCGCCAGGCGGTACATCTGCGTAAAGAGAGTCATCACCACGGCAATCTTCGTAATAGCACCATAAATGCCGAGCTGCGCCATAGCTCCGGCCGGAACAAGGTACTTGATAAGCTGGCGGTCGATAAATTCGTTTGCCGTACCTGCAATACCACTAACCAACAGCGGCAGCGAGTAGACCAAAATCGCAGCCAGCAGACGCCAATCAATACGAGGAGCAACACCACCCGTAGTCATCATCACGGCCAACCACGTCACTGCGCTTGCCGCAAGATTCGCCACAAAGGCCCAGCCCACACCAAACTCCGAGTCGAAGAGGCCCACACCCCAGAAGGCGAATGCCAAACCGACCTGCAAGATGATGTTGAAGAGTTTGAGCGACACGAAGGTCAGAGCTCGTCCCTGCTCGCGCAGTCGCGAGAACGGGATGCAGCTCGCAACGTCAAAGAGAATAATCGCTGCCACGACAACCACATATTCGGGGTGTGCCACATACGCCTCGCCCATAAGTGCAGACACAGGCACACGCCACAACGCAACCACCGCAAAGAAGATTACCGCAGCCAGCGTTGTAATACCCCAAGCCGTAGCAAAGAGTTTACGCTTAGCACCTGCGACATCACCACCTGCCGCCTCGGCCTTTGCCGCAAAGCGGAAGTAGCCCGACTCCATACCCATCGTGAGCAGCACGAGGGCAAAAGGAATCAGTGCATAAACATCCGTAACCACACCATACGCCTCCAACCCAAAGATGCGGGTATAGAAGGGTGTCAGCAGATAACTTAAAAATCTGCCGAGGATGGTACTGATGCCATAGATGGCGGTCTGTTTTGCAAGTTTTTCGAGCATAAAAGCCAGCTACCTCTCAAAAAAAATGGGTATACTCGGTGCGAAGATACAAAAAATAAGAGAGTGAAGCTATCTGTTTGGCCAATAATTTATCAACTTGTTGATAAAACTACTCAAATAGCCCCCATTTAGGCAAAAAACAAGTCCGCCCGACTTTCGTCGAGCGGACTCTTCATTCGAGGGAAATCCCTCTATGCAGTAAAACTGTCGTTACTACTTGTTAGCCTCCATTGCAGCCTTCAACTCTGCAAGACCTGCGATGTCACCGAGAGTGGTCTTCTCAACCGATGCGTTGAGCTTCTTCACGCTCGACTTTGTAGCCTCAGCAGCAGCCTTCTTCTCTGCCTTCTCAGCAGCGATCTCTGCACGCTTAGCCTCCTCGAACAAGCGAGTGTGCGAGAGAGTGATGCGCTTCGAGTTCTTCGAGAACTCCAAGATCTTGAACTCTGCCTTCTCGCCAGCCTTCAACGAAGTACCGTCCTCCTTAACCAACTGCTTAGCAGGAGCGAAGCCCTCGACGTTCTCGCCGAGCGATACGATTGCGCCCTTGTCGGTCAACTCAACAACAGTACCCTCGTGTACGGTATCAACAGCGAACTGAGCCTCGAACTCGTTCCAAGGATTCTCTTCGAGCTGCTTGTGGCCAAGGCTCAAACGACGGTTCTCCTTGTCGATTTCGAGAACTACAACCTCGATATCAGCGCCTACCGAAGTGAACTCACCCGGGTGCTTAATCTTCTTAGTCCACGAGAGGTCCGAAATGTGGATCAAACCATCGATACCCTCCTCGATCTCAACGAATACACCGAAGTTGGTGAAGTTGCGAACCTTAGCAGCGCACTTTGTACCTACGGGGTACTTAGTCTCGATGTTCTCCCAGGGATCAGCAGAGAGCTGCTTGATACCGAGCGACATCTTGCGCTCCTCGCGGTCGAGTGTCAAAACTACTGCCTCAACCTCGTCACCTACCTTCATAAAGTCCTGAGCCGAACGCAAGTGCTGGCTCCACGACATCTCCGATACGTGGATGAGACCCTCAACACCGGTTGCAATCTCAACGAATGCACCGTAGTCAGCCATTACAACAACCTTACCGGTAACCTTGTCGCCAACTTTGAGGTCAGCGTTCAAAGCCTCCCAGGGGTGGGGAACGAGCTGCTTAAGACCCAAAGCGATACGCTTCTTGGTCTCGTCGAAGTCGAGGATAACAACCTGGAGCTTCTGGTCGAGCTCTACGATCTCCTCCGGGTGGTTTACGCGACCCCACGAAAGGTCGGTGATGTGGATAAGACCATCCACGCCGCCGAGGTCGATGAATACACCGTACGAAGTGATGTTCTTAACAGTACCCTCGAGGATCTGACCCTTCTCGAGCTTCGACATAATAACCTGCTTCTGTGCTTCGAGCTCAGCCTCGATAAGAGCCTTGTGCGAAACAACTACGTTACGGAACTCCTGGTTGATCTTAACAACCTTGAACTCCATAGTCTTATCAACATATACGTCGTAGTCACGAATCGGCTTAACATCGATCTGCGAACCGGGGAGGAACGCCTCGATACCGAATACGTCTACAATCATACCGCCCTTAGTGCGGCACTTAACGTAACCCTTGATGATCTCATCGTTCTCAAGAGCCTCGTTAACACGATCCCACGACTTGAGCTGACGTGCCTTCTTGTGCGAGAGAGCCAACTGACCTGCCTTGTCCTCAACAGACTCAACATAAACCTCAACGGTGTCACCTGCCTGCAACTCCGAGTTGTAGCGGAACTCCGATACGGGAATCATACCCTCGCTCTTGTAGCCGATATTAACGACAACTTCGCGCTTGTTGATCTCGGTAACAGTACCCTCAACTACCTCGCCTACTGCGATGTTCGACATAGTCTTGTCATAAGCCTCGGCAATCTGCTCTTTGCTCTGGTCGTAGAGGCCTGTCTCGTTTTCAAATGCGTTCCAATCGAAATTCTCGTTTGCAACGACTTTCTTTACATCTTCCATCTGGAAATAATTTTTGCGATACAATCGCTCGTTAAAGTGTTAATAATTAAAAATTTACAGCCCTAATGTACGCATTCACGCGCACAAAAGGACTGCAAAGATATCGAAAAAATGTTGATTATCAAATTTTTCCACCAAAATTTATTTCGCTGCATCAAGCTGCGACAGCGCAAAAGCGTAGGCACCGACCGAGATAGCCTTGCTTGCACCCATCTTCGAGATAGCTACACCGATGCGTTTCATCGGGTCGAATTTAACCACACGGTCACTGCCCGGAACCTTCAATTCGCGCTCAGCACCGCGAGCAAATTTTTCGAATTCGGCCTCGTTATCCAGGTCAAAAACCTCCATCTGCACACGGCCGATTTCGTCGCCCGAAAGGGTGCGGATTTTACCTCGCATTTCGGCCAGCAACGCCGGCATAATATATTTGCGAGCAGCAGTAATACCGCCACCGATAACTATCAGTGAATCAGTGAGTGTCACAGCCGTAGCCATTGCATTTCCGGCCACCTCGCCCATCTCGGCAAAGGCACTCTTTGCAGCCTCGCTGTCGCCCTCGATTTTGCCCTCGGCTATGTCGTAAATATCCTTCGGCTCGAAGGTGTGATTCACATCTCCCGACACCTCGCCATAGACTCTCTTCACGGCACGTACAGCCACACCATCTTCGACGATATTTCCGGCAATCTTTTTATGCTCCAAACAGAATGTCTCGACACACGAATTATCGCCTCGATTGAGTCGGTTATCAACCACCATACCGACACCAAAACCCGTACCGAACGTATAGCCCAGAAGGTTGCGATAACGCTTATTGCTACCCGCCTTCGCAAGTCGCTCGTTTACCTCCGGCAAGACACCGCAAAGAGCCTCTCCATAGGCAAACAGGTCGCCATCGTTATTGATATATACGGGGATTCCGAACTTCTCTTCGAGGAAAGGACCGAGAGCTACACCATCGCGGAACGAGGGGAAGTTGGGCAGATATCCACCGCCGATGATGCCATTCGGATAGTCCGCAGGGCCGGGAAAGGCGAAGCTTATCGCCACAGGCTTCTCGTCGAGCATTTCAATAACTCGATTAAAACCCTCCACAGCCGTAGCCAGGCATAGGTCGAGGTCGTGAGCCTGCGAGGGCAGAGTGACAGGATCGACAATAAATTCGCCGGCACGCATCGCACCAAAGACAAAGTTGGTACCTCCGGCATCGAGAGTTATGACTACTCGCTGGTCGTTTTTATACATATTGTTAGAGTTTTAGATTTTCGATAGACAAAGATACATCTTTTTGGGGAAAATAAAAATCCCGACTCGCAATGAAGTCGGGATTAGTTTACAAATAAAATGTATTAGATTACTGTGCGGGAGTAGCCGCAGGAGCAACCTCAGCAGCGGGAGCAGCCTCAGCAGCAGCCTCTGCCGCCTTCGGGCACTCAGGAGCCTTCTCACACTCTGCACAACATTCGGTCTTTACACACTCAGCCTTCTCAGCGCAGCACTCTGCCTTCTTCTGGTTTGCATTACCACAGCAACTAACCATTGCAACGGCAGCAACCACCATCATCAACGAAAAAATCTTTTTCATAACCGTTAGTTTTTAAGTTTATTAATAGTTCACCTACAAAATTACAAAACCGAATCGTAAAATGCAAGCAAAATTTAAGATTTTTTACAAAGTCGGTGCATTTTCTGTTGTCGGGGTCGGCTCGACGGGCTGGGGTTGGGGCTTCGGCTGTGCCAACTCGCTGAGCTTTATCTCCTCGCGAGTGATGTATGCCTTCGGGAAGTTGGGCGTAATACGGCCGAGCAGAACGATAGCCTCCTCGGAAGTCACACAACCACCGACCAGCACCTTGAAGTAGGGATTCTCATAATCCATATAGCTACGCACATCGGGATAGAGCGCATTGAAGTTCACTATCGCAGCCTCGGCATTTGCACGAGCCGCACTACCATTATCAAAGAATATAACTATGCGGAAACCCTTGATTGTTTCGGGGCTCTGCACCGCATCGCTCTTCTGCACCGCCTCGGCAGCCGTACCCACCTCGCGCACCACAACCTTACCGACGCGACCTATCGAGTCGTTCATCGCAGGCTCGGCGAGCTTGGCCTTGAAGTTCTCTATTTTTTGAGCTGACGCTCCGCCACAAACCAGCAGAGCCATCGCCAATACCACAAATCTTCTCATCGCTATCTCTTTACTATTTTCTTAATTGTATCGGGCGAAACACCCATCAACTGCATCGCTTCGCTGAGCGGCAACTCTTCCCGATGAAACTTCTTGCGAATAACGCCCACCTTCATCTCGGCATCGAGCGTGAGGGACATCTTATCAAACTCGCCTCGCAGAAACTTGGCCAGCAGTCCATAAGAGAGTACGGGGCTCGTTACGGAGATTGCAACAGGAACCCTGACACTCGACACCACGCGCTTGGGCAGCACAACCTCTCCGGTCAGCGCGAGCGTACAAATCGGCTTGTCGCCATAGCACACCGTCACCGAACCGCTGCTCAGCGTTACATTCGAGCGCATTCCGTTGCTCACCGAGAGCAACAAATCGCCGGCAAGGCCTTTACCTCGCTCGACACCCTCGAACTTTTCGATACGTATCTCGCCCTTCTCGGTTGCCAAAGGCAAATCTGCATTTTTCTTACACGAAGTTGCACCCGCCACCAGAGCGACACACACCATCGCCACTATAAAAAATCTCTTCATCGTTCTGCCGTATAAATCTGCGCTATGCCGAAACTTTGGCTTCGCGCCTTGCAATTCTTAAAACCGACACCTGCCAGCATCTCCATAAATCGCTCTGGCGCAGGGAACTCATCGACCGATGAGGGGAGGTAGTCGTAGGCTGCTCCGTCACGTGAGATAAGTCGTCCGACGAAGGGCAACACCTTGTGCGAATACCAGCGATAGAGCGCACCGAAGATTCGGGCACGAGGGGTCGAAAACTCCAAGATAACGATATGACCACCCGGCTTTATTGTGCGGTGCATCTCGCGCAGGCCGAGCTCCAAATTCTCGAAGTTACGCACACCGAAGGCTACCGTCGCCACATCGACACTCTCGTCTGCCACGTCAAGATGTTCGGCATCGCCCACTGCGAGGCTTATGCGCTCACTCAATCCGCGGGCTGCCACCTTTTCGCGAGCGATGGCAAGCATCTGCGCCGAGAGGTCCACGCCGTGGATAGTACAATCCGAAATTTGGCCGGCCATAGCTATCGCCAGGTCACCCGTACCCGTCGCCACATCGAGGAGGTGTTGCGGGTGCATACGTCGCACCAAGCGCACAACTCTGCGTCGCCACAGACGGTCGATATTGACCGACAAAATATGGTTTAGACGGTCGTAGGTCGGTGCTATGTTATCGAACATATCACGCACCTGCACCTTCTTTGATTCTTCGCTATTGTAAGGTTTCATAGTGGCAAAGGTAACAATTTTTGGAAATAGTTGTCATCCACAAGGCGATATTACTCGTAACGCATAGCCTCCTCAGGCTTAATCGACGAGACAATTCGAGCCGGCAGCACCAGCAACAACACGATTACGGCCAACACGCCCACATTGAGAGCAATAATCCAGGGGCCGAACTCGATAGGCACCTCCGAGATGAGATATCCCGACGAATCGAGTTTGAGCAGGTGGGTCCACCTCTGCAACAGACAGATGCCGATGCCGACGATGTTACCCCAGACCATTCCGCGCACAACCAAGAACGATGCGCGGTAGAGGAAGATGCGTTGCAGCGAGTTGTTATCCATACCGAGAGCCTTCAACACACCGACCATTCGCGTACGCTCCAAGACCATAATCAACAGGGCCGACATCATATTAAACAGAGCCACGACCACCATAATTATTATGATAACCAACGCATTGATATTGTGTGTTTTGAGCCAGCCAAAGACTACTCCGTACATCTCCTCAACACTGATTGCTGTGAGGTTGTTCGCAGCGTCACCACCCTCGAACAGCAGAGCCATATTCACCCTCTCGGCAAACTCCTCGACCTGCGTAAAGTCGTCGGTCATAATCTCGTATCCCGAAATCGTCTGCGTATCCCAACCTGATAGTCGCTGAACATTGCGAATATCGGTCAGAGCGAACTTCTCGTCCATCTCGTCCATACCCGTTGCAAAGAGGCCGCAGACCGCAAAGCGGTCGCGACGAGGCAAAGCTCCATCCTCGACAAATAGCATCTCCACACGGTCACCCACCGAGATATCCAGACGCTCGGCAACAACCCTCGGCAGCAGCACGTCTTTATATCGCACCGAGTCCGAGATGCGGGGCAGCTCTCCCTCGACCAGAGCCTCGGCAAAAAACGAAGCGTCGAAATCGTCGCCCACCCCCTTCAACACCAGGCCGGCAACGCCCTCGGCACTCTTGATTACACCCCCTTTGAGGGCATAGCAATTCATCGAGCGGAACCCCTCGACCGAACGCAACAACATCTCGACACTATCACTACGCACAATGGGTGTCGATTCAAGCGAATTGGAGCTGCGGACATAAGCCACCTGGACGTGCGAAGTGAATCCCGACATCTTGCGAGCAATCTCCTCCTTGAAGCCCATAACCACAGCCATTGTCACTATCATCACAGCAAGGCCTATCGCCACCGAAGCGGTAGCGATGCGCACCATAACATTTGGCTTTGCCCCCTCCGCAGAGTGGGCTGTACGGTCGGCTATAAAGTATTCGAGATTCTTCATTCGGGGCGGGTCATTCCAATCGAAGGGAGGGGTATTAATAGAGAGTTTTATCGAGTTTCGACTCCCACGCTCTGAATGCGGCCAACGCCTTGTCGCGCATAATGTTACGACACGGGATTGCTCGCTCGGCATAGGGCAGGGCTATCTCGTCGTAGATAAACGAATCGTCGAAGTCGATAGCCTTGGCATCGTCCTTCGTGTTACCATAAAATATACGCGAAATTCCAGCCCAATATATTGCACTCAGACACATCGGGCACGGCTCACACGAAGTATAGATTGTCGCACCCTCCAACTTAAAGTTACCAACCTTGGCACACGCAGCACGAATGGCACTAACCTCAGCGTGGGCCGTCGGGTCGTTATTGGCAGTTACACGATTGGCTCCTGCGGCCAAAACCTCGCCGTCGCGTACAATTACCGCTCCGAACGGACCGCCACCATTGGCTACATTCTCGACCGACAGGTCGATTGCCATCTGCATAAATCGCTCATCCTCTGGCGTTACGACAAACTTGCCGTTTTCGTTAATTCGCTCCATATACTCTACCTTTTTACATCATTCCGGCTCCTTGCCATATCCGTGCCTTTTGCATTTTATTTAGTCGCAAACTATGTTTGCAACGTACAATTTTGACAAAATTAAACAATTTTTCTTATTTTTGCGCGTCTATACCAATAGACAGATTAAAATTTACGAAAATGACATTTATCAACTTGCTTACCGCCCAGGCTTATGGCGGAGATTATGCCGGCAACGGATTGGCTACGTTTACCACCTCCGAGGCATTTATTTTGACAATCATCATAGCCATTGTAGGCTTCTTTGTTCAGGCTCGTCTGCAATCGGTTTTCAAGAAATATTCACAGGTAATGTTTCCGGGCGGAATGACCGGTGCGGAGGTTGCCGAGAAGATGTTGCGCGACCACCATATACACAACGTGAAGATTACCCACGTTGGCGGACACCTGACCGACCACTTCGACCCGCGCACAATGACCGTAAACCTCAGCGACAGCGTCTATTCGAGCCGCAGCATCGCAGCCGCAGCAGTTGCCTGCCACGAGTGCGGACACGCCATTCAGCACGCACAGGGATACGCTCCGCTTGCGCTGCGCTCGAAGCTGGTGCCGATTGTGAGCTTCTCGGCAAGCATCGCCACCTGGGTTATCATCGGAGGGCTGATGTTGATGGCATCGACCAATAACGAGACCCTCTGTTGGATCGGCATCGGACTTATTGCCACCTCGGCACTCTTCTCGATTGTCACACTGCCCGTCGAATACAACGCTTCGGAGCGCGCCTTGGCCTGGTTGGAGTCGAGCCGTACACTGCAAGGAGCCGAACTCGACGGAGCCCGCATATCGTTGCGCTGGGCTGCCCGCACCTACCTCGTAGCGGCACTCTCGGCCATAGCGACCGTGCTCTACTACATCACACTCATCACAGGTCGTCGCAACGACTAAAATTCGCAGAATCAGAAAATTTAACCCAATAGGAAGATATGAAAAATCTCGCAAAGAAAATCTCATTTTTTGTCGGCTTGGCTGCTGCCGTAGTTCTGCTCGCAGGATGCGCACCCCAGCCGAAGGCAAAGTACGTATTTTACTTCATCGGTGACGGCATGAGCTTCAACCATATCCTCGGCACCGAGTTATACAACGCTGCCAAAGAGGGCTCGGAGGATATCGAACGCATCAACTTCACGAAGTTCGACGTTCGCGGTTTCGTTACCAACTACTCGGCTTCGCATCCCGTGACCGACTCGGCAGCCGCAGGTACGGCTTTGGCAACAGGCTGCAAGACTGCCAACGAATCGATTGGTGTAGATGCAGAGGGCAATATCTTGCGCAACCTGACAAACGTAGCCTCCGAGCAGGGTTATATGGTTGGTCTGGTAACAAATGTGGGTATCAACCACGCAACACCGAGCGCATTCTATGGCCACACCTCCGACCGCTTCGGCTTCCCAAAACTCGTCGATGACTACATCGCCAGCGACGTAGCATTTATCGCAGGCTCGACAATTATGGATATGAAGAGTGGCCCGGTTGGTGCCAACTTCCAGCCCGTAACCACCGTAGAGTTGGCCGAGCGTGTTCGCAATGCGGGTATCGAACTGACACTCGACATCGAGAAAGCAGCAAAGACCACAGGTCAGCGCGTGGCGTTGGTTGCCAACGATTCGATAAACAAACACGTGCCTTATGCCATCGACCGTGAGCCGGGCGACCCCCACACCCTGGTAAACCACTCGAAGGCCGCTATCGAGTATCTCGCGCGCGAGGCAAAGGACGGTTTCTTCCTTATGATCGAGGGCGGAAAACTCGACTATGCAGCCCACGAGCAGGATGCCGTTACCACCTTCTACGAGGTCAATGAGTTTGCGCAGTGCGTGGATTTGGCGTTGGAGTTCGCCAAGCAGCACCCGCACGAGACGCTTATCGTCGTGACTGCCGACCACGAGACCGGAGGCCTTTCACTCGGTTGGGACCACTACGAGATTCGAATGAACCTTCTCACCGAGCAGGATTGTTCGGCTTTGCAGGTCACCAAGATTATCCAGCAGATGCGTGCCGAGGGCAAGCGTAATTGGAGCGACTACAAGCAGGTGTTGAGCGACAAGCTCGGCTTGTGGAGCCACGTTCCGGTAACTGCCGAGGAGGAGAAGCTCCTACTCGACGACTTCCGCAATATCTTTATGAAGTACGGCCCGATGGTCGATGGTCTCTACAACAAGAACGAGTACCTTGTCTATCACGCTATCTGCATCCTCAACCAGCACGCATCGCTCGACTGGACAAGTATGTACCACACCGGCCTTTACACCCCGTTCTACGTAATGGGCGTTGGCGAGGAGGCTTTCTTGGATTGTCGCGACCAGACCGACATCCCGAAGACTATCGCCCGTCTGATGGGTGGAGAATTGTAGGATTCATACACGACAGACGATATGTACACATTTGACCACAATCTCTTCCTCTGGCTCAACTTCGACGGCGGAGCCTTTATGGATAAGCTGATGACAGCCATTTCGGGTACAGCAATGTGGATTCCGCTCTACCTGCTGATTTTTTGGCTCGTTTGGCGCAAGGAGAGTTGGAAGGGAGTTATCGCATTTATCATCTGCCTGGCATTGGCTATGGGCTTGGCCGATATGCTCTGCGGAATCTTCAAGCACACCGGACTGCTCAAAAACCTCTGGGAGAGCTTTCCGGCACGTCATCGACCGATGTTCGATGCAGCGGTGCGCGACCTGGCACACGTAGTATCATACCGCCACGGAGCGTTCGGCACGGTGTCGGCACACGCAGCGACAACCTGCGCATTGGCGACAATCTCGTCGCTGGTACTCCGTCGCAAGTGGTTCTCGTGGACAATCTTCGGCATCGTCCTGCTGATTTCGTACTCGCGAATCTATCTGGCCTGCCACTTCCCGTTCGACATCGTTCTCGGCTTGGCTGTTGGAGCTGTAACGGGTGTAGCGATGTGGCTTTTGTGGCGAAAATTGACCGAAACACTCCGAAAATATGGAAAAAGTGGCGCACGATAACGGAATTTGACTCCGAATCACTATCTTTGCGCACAAATAATAATAGAAAACGATAACAAAAAACACAATATGAGCATCGAACAACTCAGCGAACAAGAACAACTGCGACGTCAATCGCTCGCAACACTTCGTTCACTCGGCATCAATCCCTACCCCGCTGCACGTTATGACGTGACTGCTACGGCAGGCGAGATTGCCGCAGAATTCGACCCCGAAAAGGGCAACTTCCAGCAGGTACGCATCGCAGGACGTATGATGAGCCGCCGAATTATGGGTAGCGCATCGTTCTTCGAGTTGCAGGACCACACAGGCCGTATTCAGGTCTATATCCGTCGTGACGACATCTGCCCCGAGGGCGACCCGACACTCTACAACACCGTCTTCAAGAAGCTGCTCGATATCGGCGACTTTATCGGTGTAGAGGGTTTCGCGTTCCGTACCAACACAGGCGAGTTGTCGGTACACTGCCAGAAGTTCACTCTGCTCTCGAAGTCGCTGCGTCCGCTGCCGGTCGTAAAGGAGAAGGACGGTCAGACCTTCGACGCATTCACCGACCCTGAGGTGCGCTATCGTCAGCGTTATGTCGATTTGGCGGTTAATCCCCACGTTCGCGACGTCTTCGTTAAGCGTTCGAAGATTATCTCGACTATGCGTGAGTTCTTCAACTCGAAGGGCTACCTCGAAGTGGAGACCCCGATTTTGCAGCCCATTCCGGGAGGTGCATCGGCTCGTCCCTTCATCACTCACCACAACGCACTCGATATCGACTTCTATATGCGAATTGCGACGGAGCTCTACCTCAAAAAGCTTATCGTCGGTGGTTTCGACGGCGTTTACGAGTTTGGCAAGAACTTCCGCAACGAGGGTATGGACCGCACCCACAACCCGGAGTTTACCTGTATGGAGATTTACGTTGCCTACAAGGACTACAAGTGGATGATGGAGTTCACCGAGCAGATGCTCGAAAAGGTTGCATTGGCTACTAACGGCACCACCGAGCTTACGATCGACGGCAAGCAGATTTCGTTCAAGGCTCCGTTCCGTCGCCTCACAATGACCGACGCAATCAAGGAGAAGACCGGCTACGATATCACCGGCCAGTCGGAGGAGGATTTGCGTGAGGCCTGCAAGCGCCTGAATGTCGAGATTGACGAGACTATGGGTAAGGGCAAACTTATCGACGCTATCTTTGGCGAGTACTGCGAGGGCGACCTTATTCAGCCGACCTTCATCTGCGACTATCCTATCGAGATGTCACCCCTCTGCAAGCGTCACCGCGACAACGAGAACCTCACCGAGCGTTTCGAGCTCTTCGTGAATGGTAAGGAGTTGTGTAACGCCTACTCGGAGCTCAACGACCCGATTGACCAGTTGGAGCGTTTCCAGGAGCAGTTGAAGCTCTCGGAGAAGGGAGATGACGAGGCGATGTTTATCGATATGGACTTCGTTCGCGCATTGGAGTACGGTATGCCGACCTGCTCAGGTATGGGTATCGGTATCGACCGTCTTACGATGTTTATGACCAACCAGTCGTCGATTCAGGATGTTCTCTTCTTCCCGACAATGCGTCCCGAAAAGAAGGTTGTGAACGACCCCGTGGAGAAGTACACCGAGATTGGCGTTCCCGAAGAGTGGGTACCCGTAATCCAGAAGATGGGTTATATCACCGTCGAGTCGCTCAAAAAGCTCTCGGCAGGCAAGTTCTTCAATGACCTCTGTGGTTTCAATAAGAAGAACAAGCTCGGCTTGAAAGCTCCTGCAATGGAGGATGTAAAGCGTTGGTGCGAGGAGTAAACTCTTGACTCAAAACCTACGATTATGGCTCGCGAAAGAAAGTTATACTCGAAGAAGAACCTCATCATCGGAGTTTCGGCTCTGGTGGCTATCGTCTTGATGACGTTGAGCGTCGAGCATATCGCACCGGAGTGGATAGTTTATGCATTCTGCATCGCTCTTCTCTATGGGTTGATTTACATTTTTGCTCGCCAGCTCCACCCGAAAATCAAAGCTCCGCAGTGGGGCTGGGTAATGGCTACGGCCAATATCGTACCGATAATGGTAGTCCATCCGCTGATTCAGGCATTGATTAGCGATGAGGCTTACACCAATGAGCAGCGTATGGGACTGTCGTTTATGGCCTGCTGCGTCACAGTATTGATAATTTTGATAATTTTAAGTCTAATATTTAGAAACACAAAAAAGAAACCGAAAATGAGAAAAAAGATTGTTGCCGGCAACTGGAAGATGAATACACTTCCCGCCGAAGGTGTTGAATTGGCAAAGAACGTAGCTGCTGACCGCGCAAGCGTTTGCGAGTGCGTTAATTTCATCGTATGCCCTCCGTTTACTCACCTCTCGCAGGTAGTTGAGGCGTTGAAGGGTACCGATATCAAGGTTGGTGCACAGAACTGCGCAGCAGAGGCTAAGGGTGCTTACACCGGTGAGGTTGCAGCGTCGATGATTGCAGCACTCGGTTGCGAGTACGTTATCCTCGGCCACTCGGAGCGTCGTCAGTACTATGGCGAGACTTCGGAGACCTTGAACAAGAAGATGGAGCAGGCTTATGCCAACAACCTCGTGCCTATCTACTGCGTAGGCGAGAACCTCGAAGAGCGTGAGGCAGGTAACCACTTCGCAGTTTGCAAGGCTCAGATCGAGGAGGTAGTTTTCAACCTCACCGAGGAGCAGTTCGGCAAACTCGTTATCGCATACGAGCCGGTTTGGGCTATCGGTACAGGTAAGACTGCTACCGCTGACCAGGCTCAGGAGATCCACGCTTACATCCGCGAGGTTCTTCGCTCGAAGTTCGGCGCAGCAGCTGAGGAGTGCCCGATCCTCTACGGTGGTTCGTGCAAGCCCTCGAATGCAGCTGAGATCTTCGCTAAGGCAGACGTTGATGGTGGTCTGATTGGTGGTGCAGCTCTCAAAGCTGAGGACTTCCTCGGCATTGGCAAGGGCTTCTAATCAACAAACCCTTTCAAATCTCTTTTGGGTTGCTCGGTCAAGGGCAACCCAAATTTATAAAGTCACTTTATTGGTTGCACAGCAAGCTATGCAGGAAAAGAGTATCAACATTTCGGATTTCGACTATCCGCTACCCGATGAGCGCATCGCCAAATTCCCGTTAGAGGAGCGTTCGTCCTCTAAACTCCTTATATATAATAAGGGGGATATTTCGCATCGCCACTTCTCGGATTTGGGCGACATCCTGCCCGAAGGCACACTGCTGGTCTTCAACAACACGAAGGTCGTACGTGCCCGATTGGTTATGCACAAGGAGTCGGGCGCACGCATTGAGGTCTTCTGCTTGGAGCCCCACGCTCCGGCAGACTACGAACACGCCTTCTCGGTAAAGGGCTCGGCAGAGTGGAGCTGCATTGTCGGCAACCTGAAAAAGTGGAAGAGTGGCGAGGTGGCTATCCACTTCGAACTCGATGGTCAGGCACACTCGTTGCGTGCGACAATCACCGAGCGCGGTACTCGCGAGCATATCGTCCGCTTCGAGTGGAGCGCAGATGTGACCTTCGGTCAGCTGCTCGAACACCTGGGACGTATCCCTATCCCGCCATATCTCAACCGCGAAAGCGAGGATATCGACAACACCCGCTACCAGACCGTCTATTCGAAGTTCGAGGGTTCGGTAGCAGCCCCCACTGCGGGTCTGCATTTCACGCCCACCCTTATCGAGCAGATGCGCGAGCGAGGTTTTGGCTTCGAGGAGGTAACGCTCCACGTTGGCGCGGGCACCTTCCTGCCCGTCAAGGAGGAGGACGCAACAAAGCACCCGATGCACACCGAGCATTTTGAGATTCGTCGTACGACTATCGAGAATCTGCTCGCAAACCATGGCCGTATCACAGCCGTCGGCACTACATCGGTACGAACATTAGAGTCTCTGTCGGTCTTGGCTTGGCGCATACATCGCGGCATCGACCCGACAAGTGAGGTTGTCGGCCAATGGGAGCCATACGACATCCCCGCAGAATATACGGGCGAAGATGCTCTGCGCGAACTCCTGACATATATGGAGCATAAAGGTCTCGACCGCCTGAAAGCTGCAACACGCATAATGATTACTCCGTTAGGATTCGAGTATCGCATTGTGCGCAATATCGTAACCAACTTCCACCAACCCAAATCGACCCTGCTGCTGCTCGTGTCGGCATACGTTGGTGAGAATTGGCGAACAATTTACGACTATGCGTTAGCAAACGATTTCCGATTCCTCTCGTATGGCGACTCGTCACTGCTGATGAGATAGGCGAGCGTTCCCGCAAAAGAGAAGAGAGAGGCTGCCCGACAAACACGTCGGCAGCCTCTGCTGTTTCAAGATATCAGCCCTTACCAACACAAGCAAACCGGCTCGGACCGCCACCCAAAAAGAGATAGGGCTTGAAATGTGACAAACAATTCAAGCCCCGGTTAGGTTAGTTAGGTTAATGAGAAATGGGAGAACCCCATGTTTGTATTACAAAAGTAAGCGTTTTTTATTAAAAAACAAATTTTTCTTTAACTTTTTATCAAATTAACCTATTTTAATTGAAATTTATAATCAAAAATCCTACGCGCAGTAAGGGGATTTATAAAATTTTAATTATTGGCAACTTTCAATTCCGGCTCTTCAACCGCACTCTTCGGTCCCGACATCTGTTCCAATACGTCGGTCGCAGGCTCCTCGTTTCGGAACTTCGCCTGATGACGGCTACGATAGACCGATGGAGTAATTGCATACTCTTTCTTGAAGAGCTTGATAAAGTGAGATGTGTTGGGGAAGGCGCACTCGTGGCCAATCTCCGAGACAGACTTGGTTGTCGAGATAAGCAGCAGACGCGAGTGGGTCAGTCGCTGGCGAATATACCACTTGTGGGGCGGCAACTCGAAATGACGCTTAAACTCCTTCTTGAACGAAGTGAGTGAGCGGTTGCAAATCTCGGATAGCTGCTCGATAGATACATCCTTGAACATATGGTTATATACCACCTGCTCGAAGTTTCCACCGGCAACATCCATATTACGCAGAATCTTGCTCTTCAAACAGCAGTCGCCGTGAGAGATGAGCAGATATATCAACTCCGTTAGTTTGATATTCTCGGCCGTCTCATCGTGACGGAACAGCTCCTCACGCAAATAGGTGTTGGCGTTCACAAAGAAACTCTTCACGGCATTCCACGCCGGCATCGCCACGTGGTTGTGCGAGCGACACCAATCGCAAGAGTGGTTGTTCGCAAAGCGCACACCATACGAGATACTCAAATGTGAGACTATGTGTTGCAAACTAGCAGGCGTATAGTAGAAGACAATCTCCTCGAAGGGATGCTCCTCCTCGCCAACATTTTCGACGTGGTGGTGGCCGATACCCATATAGAATATATCACCGCGATTCACTGGGTAGCGTTTATCGCCATAGTAGATATGCTTGGTTCCGTGCAGGACGTAGCCGATAGCATAACGCGACAAGACGACAGATCCGATATTAGACGAAGAGGCGTCTGTGAGCTTTACGATTTTAGGTTGCGACTGTTGGTCGGTCTGAAAAATTGGCATAATATTATCGTTATAGGTTTTATCACGCTATTCTGCGGACAAAATTATAAAAAATAATATTATTTAATACAATATTTTCTTGTATTTTTGTATAAAAACTTGATTTACGCCTAAAATTCGCCCTTTTAGAGTATTCTAAGCGATAAAGAAGTGTACAATCATCAAGACAAGGAATAGGATAATTATCAAATCGGAGACCCGATCGCGCAGATGCAACAGTAAAAATGGGATCAACAATGCTGCGGGAGCCGCCACCAACATATAGACTCCGACGGTGGCCGAGGGTATCACAAACGCTGCGATAGCCAGAGCCAACGCAACGATATTGAAGACAAAGATTGTACGCGGACGTATTGCTACCGAGCGAGTATCTCCTACAAAGGTCGCTACGCCACAGACAATGGCAAACGCGAGCAGACCCATCATCAGCAAGGCCACCACCGACTCCGAACCCCAGGGTGTATAGCCACTCGGCAGAGCCATCGCCTCAAAAAGGGCTGTAACGGGAGCCCAGAAATCTGCACCACAAAGCCAGCCGACATAACAGCTTGCGGCAGCAGGCAGAAGTAAACCGGCAAGCATCACAACCACCTCGCGCCACGTAAGGCCAAACAGCACAATCGCCACGGGCAACAAAAGCACAAAGAGAGCCGAGGGCGCATATAGCATCGGGGCGATACCTGCGCAGATGCCGGCATAGAATGCGAAGTTAAGGTCAGCTCCGCGCACATATCCTCCGCAGAGATAGCGCATCAACAACACCACAAAGTAGGCTGCGAGTGCCGTAGCCAACGAATTAGTCGAGATAAAGATTCCACACGCCACAACCGCATAGAGAGGAATCGAGATTGTCGTCCTCACGCGATAGAGCCCAAAAGATGTCGCAATCCTACCGACTGCCACACTGCTCAACATAACCACCGCTGCCGAGATTATCCACCCCCATATCGGATGTGACGATTGGAAGGCATCCACCCACTCGCCAAAGGTTGCAAGACCGCCCACAACGAGTTCATCCCCGTATGGAGCAATCGCAAAGCGCACGAATGCCACCGACACGAGCAACAGCATCAACAGGATTGATGCCACGGGGGTCTGTCTGACGATAGATAGTTGCATATTGCGAAGATACGAATAAACGAGCGAGAAACACCAAATTTATTCGAATATTTTTTCACAGCGAGCGAGGATAAATATATTTTCACGGTGGCCCGCTGAAAAATCCCAAAAATTTATCGTACCTTTACACTATGTTAGAAAATTTTTACCAAACCGATCTTTTGGAGGCGGGCTGTGATGAGGCCGGCCGTGGATGCTTGGCGGGCAGCGTCTTTGCTGCTGCGGTAATCCTACCTCCCGACTTCCACCACCCTCTGCTCAACGACTCGAAGCAGATGACCGAGCGCAATCGCAACATCTTGCGCGAGATTATCGAGCGCGAGGCTGTGGCGTGGGCCGTGCAGGAGATTTCGGCAGCGCGTATCGACGAGATTAACATCCTCAACGCCTCGTTCGAGGGTATGTCGCTTGCGGTGGAGCAGCTCGACCCCCGACCGCAGTTTTTGGCGATTGACGGCAACCGCTTCCGCACAAAGCTCGATATCCCCTACACCTGCGTCATCAAGGGTGACGGCAAGTATGCCGATATCGCGGCAGCATCGGTCCTGGCAAAGACCCACCGCGACGAGTATATGATGCGCCTGGCCGAGGAGTACCCGATGTATGGTTGGGCAAAGAATAAGGGCTATCCCACGCGCGACCATCGCCTCGCGGTGCGCGAATATGGTCTTTCGCCCTACCACCGTGTAACTTTCAACCACGAAGTGGGCCAGTTAGAACTATTCTAACCAACCCAGATGTAACAATCAGGGGGTGTCCAATAGTTTTGGATACCCCCTGATTTTGAAATGAGTTGCGAATTAGCCAATCAACTCTGCATACTGCTCAGGAGTGAGCAATGCGTCGTAGTCGGCAGCATTCGAAATCTGTACCTTCACGAGCCAGCCCTCGCCATAAGGATCCTTGTTTACGAGTGCGGGGTCTGCATCAACAGCCTCATTAACCTCCAAAACCTCGCCACCCATCGGCAAGAAGAGGTCGCTCACGGTCTTCACAGCCTCAACAGCACCGAAAACCTCGCCTGCTTCGAGAGTCTCACCCACGGTCGGAACGTCTACAAAGACGATATCGCCCAACTCGCCCTGTGCAAAATCGGTAATGCCTACATAGGCTACATCACCCTCCAAACGACACCACTCGTGGTCGTTAGAGTATTTCAAATTCGAAGGAATGTTCATAATATCTCTGTTTTAGAATTTTATCGTTATGCAAATATAACTATTTATTCGTAAAGTTGCCTCGTTATCTGCTATTTTTTGATGATAAACTCGACTTGCTTGAACAGATACTCGCGCAAAACGCCATCCGAAGAGTGCTCAATCTGCAACTCGCCCGACGGTCGTACACCGCGAATCGTCCCCTCGAAAATCGTTCCATCAGCCAGAGCATAGGGGTACTGTTCGCCCAGGCGATACATCGTCGCTCGATAGCGGCTCTGCAACATCTCCTTCTCGCCACGACGCAAAGCTTCGTAAAGCGACATAATGTTGGCGCGTAGGCGCGCAAGCACCTCCTCGCGGTCGAATTCATGACCTGCGACAAGCGACATCGAGGTCGGATTGGGCAACGACGGATCAAACTCCGTCTGATTGACATTCAATCCTATGCCGGCAATAGTGCGAGCCAAGACACCGCTGCCGAGTGTGTTTTCGATCAACATCCCGACAATCTTCCGATCGCCCACATATATATCGTTTGTCCACTTGATTCGCGCCTCAATGCCATACTCGGCCAACGTATCGACCAACGCCAAGGCCAGCACCTCCGAGAGCAGAAACTGCTCGTTCACAGGCAGGAACTTCGGTTCCAAGACGAGCGAAAAGGTGAGATTCTTACCCACGGCACTCTCCCACGTATGCCCACGTTGTCCGCGACCTGCGGTCTGATGCTCGGCAATAACCACGTCGCCCTCCACGTAGAGCGGATTGCGAGCCTCGTCATTTGTCGAGCCGAGTGTGTCGAAACGGTAAATCATCGCTGTTCGGTCAGATACATATACTTCCAGAGCGCAGCTGCGTGCATACTCTGCTGAATTTCGTCATCGAGCATCAACGCCAAGACCTCCTCACGCGAGAGCAGATGCACACGAATATCCTCACTCTCCTCGTTGTGGGGAACATCCAACTTCTCGACATCGAGAGCCAAGAAAGCGTGTGCGTGGTTATTGTGATTCGAGGGGTTGGGCGACTTGGTCATCAGCAACTCCCAGCGGCCACCTCCATATCCCGTCTCCTCGAAGAGTTCGCGCTTGGCACTTTCGAGCGGAGTCTCTCCCTCGTCACAGCTGCCAGCAGGGATCTCGTAGCGTGTCTCGCCCAGGCCGTGACGATATTGGGTAATCATCACAAATTTACCCTCCTTGGTTATTGCCAAAATCTCGACCCAATCCAGAAATTCGAAGACGTACCAATCAGGTACGATAGCTCCTGTCGGCAGCTGTACCTTGTCGGTACGCACCGTATGCCACGGCGAGCGGTCGAGGTAGCGACTTTCGAGCACCTTCCACGAACGCTGCTCGGGATGGGGAGGTTTTACACCCTTTTTAATCTCGGACATAGGTGCAACTGATTAGTGATTAGACGCTCACGCCAAAGTCACGCAGAGCATCGTTGAGCGAAGTCTTCTTATCGGTTGATTCCTTGCGCTTGCCGATAATGAGAGCACACGACACGCCATACTCGCCCGCAGGGAACTTTTTCATATACGTTCCGGGGATTACCACCGAACGGGGCGGTACATATCCGCGATACTCCTTCGGTTCGTCGCCCGTAACGTCGATGATATGGGTCGAGCCCGTGATAACGACATTCGAGCCAAGCACCGACTCACGGCAGATATGCGCACCCTCGACAACAATGGCACGTGAACCGATAAAGCAGTTATCCTCGATAATCACAGGAGCTGCCTGCACCGGTTCCAAAACACCACCGATACCGACACCGCCCGAAAGATGAACGTGCTTACCAATCTGGGCACACGAGCCGACCGTCGCCCACGTATCAACCATTGTTCCTGTATCGACGTAGGCTCCGATATTGACATACGAAGGCATCAAGATTGCACCCGGAGCAATATAGGCTCCATAGCGAGCCACTGCGTGGGGCACAACCCTTACACCCAACGACTCGAAGTCGTGTTTGAGCTCCATCTTGTCGTACCATTCGAGCTCGCCGGCACGCATCGTGCGCATCGTCTGGATGGGGAAGTAGAGGATTATCGCCTTCTTGACCCACTCGTTTACCTGCCACTCGCTCTTTTCAAGGTCGATAGGCTCGGCCGTACGCAACTCTCCCTTATCGACCGCCTCGACTACACGACGTATAGCCTCCTTGGTCGCTGCATCCGAGAGCAGCTCGCGGTTTTCCCACGCGCTCTCGACTATCTGTTTCTCTTCTGCAAATTTCATCGATTAAATATTTATGGTCTGCACCACACTACAACTTCTCGCCATACGCAAGGTCGCCTGCGTCACCGATACCGGGGACAATATACGAGTGCGACGTAAGCTCGGCATCCACAGCTGCGCACCAGATTGTGGTAGACGACTGCGGCAGGTGCTTCATAGCGTAATCTACACCCTGCTCGCTCGCGATAACCGCAGCCACGTGCGTATGCGCCGGCTTGCCCCCCTTCTCACAGAGAGCCTCGTATGCCAACACCAACGACGCTCCCGTTGCCAACATCGGGTCTACGAGAATCAACGTCTTGCCTTCGAGATTGCAGCACGAGATATACTCGACCTTCACGGTAAACGAGTTGTCCTTGTGATTCTTGCGGTATGCCGACACAAAGGCGTTCTGCGCATTGTCAAAGTAGTTGAGAAATCCCTGGTGGAACGGCAGACCTGCACGCAAAATCGTTGCCACAACAATCTTGTCGCCAATCATATTAATCTCGGCCTCTCCGAGCGGAGTCTCGACCACCTGGGGTACATAGTTAAAAGTCTTCGACATTTCGTAGGCAGTAATCTCGCCAATTCGTTCCAGATTGCGACGGAAACGCATCGAGTCCTTCTGCACAACCTTATCGCGAATCTCGGCAATAAACTTGTTGAGCAGTGTGTTTTCGGTGTTGAGAATGTGTAACATAGTGCAAAATATGTTTTAAGGTTTTTGATTCAAAGATTAGTAGAGGAAATTGTTGAACGGATAGCGTCCGGAATGGATCTCGCGTACCATACCATACAAATCGCTACGCAGCTTGTCGATATTCAGACGCTCGACAGCCGAGATGAAGATGCAGGGCGTATTAGCCTTGGCAATCCAACTCTGCTTCATCTCTTCGAGCGACATATTCTCGCGCGTAGCCGGAGTGAGGTCATCCTCATCCTTTTTGATATAGGTATAGGCATCAATCTTATTGAAGACCAAGAATACCGGCTTATCTGCGGCACCGATATCCTGCAAAGTCTGCTTCACGACTGCAATCTGCTCCTCGAACTGCGGATGCGAGATATCGACCACGTGCAACAGCAGGTCAGCCTCACGTACCTCATCGAGTGTCGATTTGAACGACTCGATAAGCTGAGTCGGAAGCTTGCGGATAAAACCTACGGTATCCGACATCAAGAAGGGAAGATTATCGAACACCACCTTGCGAACAGTCGTATCGAGCGTTGCAAAGAGTTTATTCTCGGCAAATACCTCACTCTTCGAAATTAGGTTCATCAGCGTCGATTTACCGACGTTGGTATATCCAACCAACGCCACGCGCACCATCGAGCCTCGATTCGAACGCTGTACCGACATCTGGCGGTCAATCTTTTTGAGTTCCTCTTTGAGTTTCGAGATGCGGTCGCGCACAATACGGCGGTCAGTCTCGATCTCACGCTCACCGGCACCACCACGGGTACCCGTACCACCACGCTGACGTTCGAGGTGAGTCCACATACCGGCCAATCGGGGCAACAGATACTCGTATTGCGCCAACTGCACCTGCGTCTTGGCATAGGCTGTGCGAGCTCGCGACATAAAGATATCGAGAATAAGTCGCGTACGGTCAATCACGCGGCAGGGCATCGCCTGCTCGATATTACGTGTCTGTGACGGCGAGAGCTCATCGTCAAAGATTACCACTCCGATATTATTCTCCTCACAGTAGCGCGCAATCTCTTCGAGCTTGCCGGGGCCAACATATATACGCGACGAAGGCTGCGGCAGACGCTGGGTGAATCGGCGCACCGTAACGATATCGGCCGTCTCGGCCAAAAACTCCAACTCGGCCAGGAACTCCTCGGTCTGACGCGGGTCCTGATTGTCACGAATGACAGCGACCAACACCGCGCGTTCGCGAGGGTCTACAACCTCTTCGGGAGTCTGTTTATCGGGCGAATGTTTCATTATACTCTATTAAAGTTTTTCGTAATGTACAAAAAAGGGTATCCCTGCATTTGAGAAGATACCCCTTTTTATAGTTGGTAGAAATATTAGTTCTGGAGGCGGAAATCGACGGGCAGCGTATACTTCACACGCACTGCCTGATTTCTCTGCTTACCGGGGCTCCACTTGGGCGAGAGCTTCAAAACTCGTGCAGCCTCATCCGAAAGCGAACGGTCGGGAGTTTGGAGCACCTCGATATTGGTAAGCGAACCATCACGCTCGATGACGAACGAGAGGAGCACACGACCCATAATACCATTCTCCTGTGCAATCTGGGGATAGCGCAAACGGCCCTGTACCCAAGCACGGAAGGTCATAAGGTCACCACCCTGGAACGAAGGCATCTTCTCTACCTTCACGAAGGGCTGGTCGTCCTCGATAGTCTCCTCGGCAACAGCAACCTGCTGAACAATCTCGATATCCTCGTCGAACTCCGAGAAGTCGATGTTAGTTGCAATCTTAGTATCGTTAGTTACGACATTAAGGATGTCGGTAATAACGGTAATCTCGGTCTTCTTGGGAGGCTCAGGCGGCTTCTGGTCCTGACGAGTAATCTCGGTAATTTCCTCCTCAACGGGGCCGAAAGTCTGCTCAACCTTCTCGATTCGGTACTCGGTCGGAGTGTACGAGAATACACCGATAACTGCGAGCAACGCAAATATCAAACCGATTTCGAGCATAAGACCTCTCTTGTTATTAAGGTCTGCTTTGGGTGATTTTTTAAGTTCCATTTATCTAAAATTTTTAATTGTTCCGGTTACATTTGCCACAAAATTGCCTTTTCGCGGGCATACGTAGTCGCAAATATAATGATAATATTCCGAAAATCGCAACAAGTTTTTCAAAAAATCCTAAAAAAGGGGTTATTTCGGGCATCCGCCACATCTCGGCATCGCGCAACCCTCACAATTAAGAGCTCTTCACCAGAGATTGCATCATCTTTTTGCGAATATCGACGATAGTTGCTACCTTTGCATCGCAGTCAGTTGATTTATCGGTATGAAAGCACTTTATGGAATGACACTCGGAGAGTTGCAGCAGCTTTGCGCAGAGTTGCGACTGCCCCGTTTTGCCGCCGGACAGATAGCCCGCTGGCTCTACCGTCGCCACGTACGTTCGATTGACGAGATGACCGATATTTCGGCTGCGGGCAGAGCCCTGCTCAAAGAGAATTTTACGCTCGGACTATCGGCTCCGTTGCGCGAGTCAGTATCGGCCGACGGCACCAAGAAATATCTGTTTCAGACCTCCGAAGGGACGTTCATCGAATCGGCATATATCCCTGACGGCGAGCGAGCTACGCTCTGTGTATCATCCCAGGCAGGATGCCGTATGGGCTGCCGTTTCTGCGCCACAGCAAGGCAGGGTTTGCAGCACTCGTTATCGGTTGCCGACATCCTCAACCAGATAGTCTCGCTGCCCGAATGTGAACGCCTGACAAACCTTGTGTTTATGGGTATGGGCGAGCCGCTCGACAATATGGAGAGCCTGCTTCCCGCGCTCGAAATTCTGACCTCGGATTGGGGCTTCGGCTGGTCGCCCACGCGCATAACCGTATCGACCGCAGGCGTTGCGAAGAACTTGGCCCGATTCCTCGACTCGACGAAGGTCCACCTTGCCGTCAGCCTTCACAACCCATTCCACGACGAGCGTGCCGAGATTATGCCTATCGAGAAGGCATACCCCATAGCTGAGGTTGCCGAGATTCTGCGTCGCTACGACTTCTCGCACCAGCGTCGCGTATCGTTCGAGTATATCGTGATGAGCGGTCTGAACGACTCTCCGCGCCACATCAAGGAGCTCTGCCGACTACTCAACGGCATAAAGTGTCGTATGAATCTGATACGTTTCCACAAGATTCCCGATTCGCCCTACTTCTCGCCCGAACAGCCGAAGATGTTGGCCTTCCGCGATGCTCTGACTGCCCGTGGCATAATGACCACCATCCGTGCCTCGCGTGGCGAAGATATCGAGGCTGCGTGTGGTCTACTCTCGACAAAGGAGAAAGAGAGATAAATCTCAAATTAGCAGAATAACAAAAATGGTTGCCCGAACAGAGCAACCATTTTTCGTAAAAAGGGGGGAAGCTTCCTACATCGTACCACCGACGTACCACCAGAAAGCTCGCAAACCGAGCTGGGGGTTCTCCTCATCGAGCTGACGTACTGCTGCAAGCAGAGCATCCGCTTTGTCGTCTTCGGCAATCGAGATTATCGCCGAGTTGAGCGTAGGCCACACAGCATCGCCCAAGTGAGGCTCGCCCGTAGTCATACCACAACCCGAAACCTCTTCCCACGAGGTAAAGCCACGAACGCCGAGCTCGGCCATCTTCTGCTGTACCTCAACATAAAGTGCCTGATTGCAGGCTAAGAATATAGCTTTCATAATCTATTACGCATTAAGTTTAGCAGCTCTCTTCTGCGCCTTGCGCTCCTGTGCAATCGCGAGGACACAATAGAGTACCGGAATAAGGAAAAGGGTGATAAGTGTCGAGAACGAAAGTCCGCAAGCCACGGTCATACCGAGCGAATTCCACATCTCCGAGCCGACACCCGTACCGATAGCCATCGGCACCATACCCATAACTGTCGTGAGCGTGGTCATCAAGATAGGACGCATACGCGAGCGACCGGCAGCCACCGCAGCATCAAGCACAGCCATACCGCGGCCCTGCAACAGACGAGTATAGTCCACGAGGATAATACCGTTGTTTACTACGATACCGACCAGCATCAAGATACCGAGCAGACCCATAATACCGAGCGGCGTTCCTGTACCCCACAAGCCGAGCAATACACCCACAAGCGCGAAGGGCAACGAGAACATAATGATAAAGGGATAGCTGAGCGACTCGAACTGCGACGCCATAATCACGAATACGAGAATTACCATCAACGCCAAGAGCATAAACATATCGCGGAAAGTATCCTGCTGATCCTCATACGAGCCACCGAAGTCCCAAGTAAGACCTGCGGGCAGATGCATCTCGTTCATACCCATAGCTGTCGCCTCGATCAAATCCGACACGGCAAATCCGTGAGCCACCGAGCCAGAAATCTTCACATAACGGGTACGGTCCTTACGCTCGATCGACGGGGGAGATACAGTTTCGATAACGGTACCCAGATCTCGCACCTTCAAAGCGGCACCTGTCGTCGGACTGTAAATGGTCACATTCTCCAAAGCCTCCTTCGACTCGCGGAACTCCTTGGCATAGCGCACCAAGATATCGTACTCCTCACCACCCTCACGGTAGTACGAAGCGATAGCTCCGTTCACGCGGTTACGCAGATATGTCGCAGCGGTCGAGACATTCAGACCGTTCATCGCCAACTTCTCGCGGTCAAACACCACCTGATATTCAGGAGTGTACTCCTCACGCGAGATAACAACCTCCGAGCAGCTCTCGAAGCCGAGCATCATCTCCTTAATCTTCGCAGCATAGAGGTCGGTATCATCAAGCGAATAACCATAGAGCTCGACATCCACCGAAGCCTGACCTCCGGTACCACCCTTCTGGCCCGACTCGATAACCTCGAAGGTACGAATCTCGGGATATGCAGCCAAATCCTTACGCATACCGTCGCAAATCTCGCGGAGCGAACGCTCACGCTCGGTCTTTTTGAGCAGGCGGACGTTCATCGAGATATAGTGCGTACCGTTCTCCTGCAACGATGCAAATGCATTGTCGGTGTCGGCCACACCCTCGGTCATACCGATAGTCTTGATTTCGGGATACTTGGCGCGGAAGTCGCGATCGATGCGCAGAGCGACATCACGAGTAATCTCCTGACGAGTACCCACGGGCAACTTAACCTTTACGGCAATACGCGCATTGTCCTGCGAGGGGACAAACTCGGTCTTGATACGGGGACCAATACCCACAATAACACCCACGAAGAGAGCAAGTGCACCAAAGACAAAGGTCTTGCGGTGGTTTACGCACCACGACAAAATCTTGCCATAGAAGTTTTCGAGGGCTCCCATACTCTTATCGACCCACTTCTGAATCTTCGAACGCTTGGGATTCTGCTTCATAATGAGCGAGCAGAGCACCGGCGTAAAGGTCAAAGCGGCAGCCATCGAGACGGTCAGCGTGATTGTTACCATCCAACCCATCGGCTTGAAGAGGATACCTGCCATACCCTGAATCATTGTCAAGGGCAAGAACACGGCCAACGTCGTAAGGGTCGAGGCCATAACCGAAAGACCCATCTCCTTCGTTGCGAAGATTGCAGCCTGCTTCACACGCGAGCCACGATCGACGTGCTGGGTGATATTTTCGAGGATAACGATTGCGTTATCGACAACCATACCAATCGAAATCGAGATTGACGACATAGTGATAATGTTCAGCGTCGAGCCGGTCATCAACAGATAGATGAGCGACGAGAGCATCGAAATCGGAATAGTCAGGATAATGATAAACATCGCGCGCCAGCGACCGAGCATCAACATCACCACAAACATCACCACAACGAAGGTGATAAGGATGGTGTCGATAAGCGACTGGGCAGTATCCAAGATGTTGTCCGAGTTATCGATGAAGGGCTGAATACGGATATCCGAGGGGAGGGTCGGAATAATCTTCTCCAACTCCTTGGTAACCTTCTTCGAGATAGCTACGGTATTTGCACCATTCTGCTTCTGGATGATAAGCATACCTGCACGCTCGCCATTGTTGAAGCCCTCCTGAGTACGCTCCTCCAAAGTATCGGTAACGGTTGCCACATCACTCAGATAGATGTTTGCTCCATTGCGAGTACCTACGACGATGCTCTCCATCTCCTTTGCGCCCGAGAACTCCTGGTCCACACGCAGAGAGTAGGTGTTCGAACCGATATCGAACGTACCACCCGGCACCGAGCGGTTTTCGGCTCCGATAATCTGAGCAATGGTCTCGATAGTCATTCCGTACGCATCCAACTTGAAGGGGTCGCAGTGCACCTGAATCTGACGTTCGGGAAGACCCGACACCGACACGGTACCTACACCCTTAACTCGCGCCAGCGGAGTCGAAACCTGCTCGTCGATAATCTTCGCAAGACCACTCCAACTCTCCTCGGCCTTGATTGACATCATCATAATAGGCATCTCGTCGGGCGAGAACTTCATAATGATAGGAATACTTGCCTCATCGGGCAGAGACTGAGTTACCATATCGAGCTTATCGCGAACATCTGCGGTTGCAATATCGGGATCGATACCGTAGTTAAACTCCATAGATACCACCGAGATATTCTCCTTCGACTTCGAGTGGATATGCTTCAAATCCTCAACAGAGTTGAGCGCGTTTTCGAGGGGCTTGGTGATATTCTCCTCAATATCCTCTGCGCTGGCACCCGAATAAGAGGTGATAACCATGATGTAGTTCGAGTCGATGTGCGGGAACAGATCGACCGGTAACTTCACCAGCGAGAAGACACCGAATACTGCGACTGCGACGAATACCAGAATCGTCGTAATCGGATTATTAACGGCTGTTTTGTAAATATTCATCTCTCTTGATTGTTAAGTTCGACCATTAGTTGAGCTCGACCTTATCGCCGTTGGTGATAGCCAACTGACCCAACACAACCACCTGCTCGTTTGCATTAACGCCCGAAATAACCTCGTACTCGTAGCCCATATGCTGACCGAGCTCAACCTTGCTGTAACGCACGGTGCTGTCTGCGGGGTTGTAGATAAATACGTAGCGGTCACCCGAACCCATAAGCTTATTAACGGCACGGTCTGAGATTACTACACGACTAACTGTTGCATAGGGCAACGTCACGCGAGCAAACATACCCGGGCGTACACGCTCGTCGTTGTTGGGAACGGTAACCTCCACCTGGAAGGTGCGAGTCGAGTTATTGATTGTAGGATAGATACGCGAGATGCGACCATCGAAACGCTCGTCACCATACGAGTCGAGGGTTACGTAAACCTTCATTCCCTTCTTAATCTTCGAGAAGAGCGACTCCGACACGTTAATCATAATCTTCACGGGGCGAATCTGCTCTACAACCAATACGGGCTGGCCCGAAGCCATATCGCCAACATCGAAGTTACGAGCCGACACAACACCCGACACGGGCGAAACCAAAGTTGTATTCTCGACGAGGTTGTCGTATGCCGACTTTGCCACGTCGTACGAGAGTTTGCGACCGTCATACTCCGACTTCGAAGCACCGCCAAACTCATAGAGCTCCTTGGCACGCTCGTACTCCTTCTTCGCGTTTTCGAGCTGAGCAGCAGCCTGAACGAGGGTCGAATTATCGAGCGTCACGAGGGTCTGACCGGCAGTCACGCGGTCGCCTACATCAACCAAAATCTTGGTGATACGCAGAGGCTGCTGCGATGCAATGTTATTCACAACCTGCGCCTCGACAGTACCGGTGAACGATACCGACTGAGTTACATTACGACGCTCGGCCTTGGCCACCGAAACCTTCGGCAACGCCTTGACCTCCTCGGTGGTCTGATTACTCTGATTTCCGGAGCAGGCTACACCTGCCATTGCACATACAATAAGTAGTGACTTCAATACACTTTTCATAACCTTATCTATCTTTTATTTTCTGATTTTTCTGATTAAAACTCAATGTTTCCGAGGATCTTGTCCAAAGCAATCTTCGAATTGAGGAAGTTGTAAATCGCAGAGTTGCGGCTCAACTCGGCCTTTGTGAGTGCCAACTGCGAGTTGTCGATCTCGACGAGAGTACCCTTACCGACATCGTAGCGCTTAACCGAAATTTCGTATCCGCGCTTCGCCTGCTCGACAGTTGCATTTGCCGAGTTGAACTGTTTGACGCTGGTCTGCATCGAGTTGAGCGACTGCACCATAGCCACGCGCAGCTGACGCTCGGTATTCTCACGCTGCAACTGCAAATTCGAGAGGTCCAGGCGTGCCTGACGAGTAGCCGAACGGCGCGACAGACCTGCGAAAATCGGGATGTTGAGCTGAACACCTGCATACGAGTAGGGGTTCCAAGCCTCCTTCTGGCCGAACTTGCCGTCGTTTCCGAGGGCAGTGTAGAGATATGCGGCATTAATCGAGAGGGTCGGCACATTTGCAAGCTTCTTAATCTGCAAAGCCTTATCGAGCATCTGCTCCTGCAACTCAAACTGCTTCATTGTCGTATTGTCCGTAAGGTCGAGCTGCGAGAGAGTGTAGGCCTCGTCCATAGCCGACTTATAGTCCATCAGCGAGCCCTCGACATCAATATCCATCTGCAAGTCAAGACCCAGCAATGCTTTGAGCTGCCAGAGTGTGAGCATCACGCTATTCTCGGCCTCGAAGACATTGGGCTCGGCATTCTGCACCGACACATTCGACGAAATCAGGTCATACTCCGACACCGAACCTACGTCGTAGCGCATCTTGACGTTCTTGTTATTCTTCACAGCGTTATCGTAAACGCTCTTATATACTGCGAGCGACTCCTTGGCCAGCAACACCGAGTAGTAGGCCTTGGTTACCTGCTCAACCATATCCTGACGCGAAGAGCGAGCCTTCTCGACAGCCAACTCCACATCGAGAGCCGACACCTTCAAGCTCGACCACAACTGCGCATTCACTACGGGCATTGCTGCCGAAATACCTCCGTTGAACGAGTTATCCGATCCGACACGGATAGTCTGAGTCTGACCACCGAGCGACATACTCATTGTCTGCTTCTCGATAACACGCTGATAGCTCGCTGTTGCGTCAATCTGCGGATAGAGTTTTGCGTAGGTACCCTGCTTTGCGTAGCGTTTGATTTCAATCTCCTGATCTGCAATCTTGATGGTCGGGTTATCGCTCAACGCAATTTCGAGAGCCTGTGCAAGGGTCAGCTTGGTCTGCGCCAAACCCGTCACGACACCGAACATCAACAGTCCCATTGTCAAAAATAATCTTTTCATACCTTTTATATAAATGTTTATATCTTAATTCCGTTTGCCTCGACAAAGTTGTCGATAATCTCCAACCCCTTCGGCGTTGCCACTCCGCGGAAGAAGCATACAATAATGTGACGAAACGCCTCGTGCTGCGACACACCCTCCGGATAAGGGAAGTCCTGACGAGCAATGACTCCCATCGATGTATAATAGAGCACGGTGATTGCCAAGTCCATATTGAATTTAGCATCAAAATAGCCTTCGTTTACACACTTATGTATCGCATTACGCAGATTGGTTCGACCCACCTCGCCCGACTCCTTGCGGATACGTTCGAATACCTTGGGATAGAATCTCTGCAAGTTATTCATAATACGATGATTTACCTCCGTATATTGCATCATTTTGAGAAAACCCTGCAAAACAACTTCAAGAATTGTCGCAGAAGAGTCTTTTGCAACAAGGTTTACCCCAGCACGCTGTTTTTCGAGAAAGTATGACATACATAGGTATATCAACTCCTCCTTGTCACCAAACATCTCATAGAGCGTTCTCTTCGACATACCAAGAGTATGCGCAATGTCATCAACTCTCACCGACTTGATTCCATTAGCGACAAACATCTCGCTGGCACGTTCAATTATGTACTCTCTTTGTGTCATCTGTTTTTGGCGTGGGCGTTTTGCCCATTTTCACCCTGCAAAGATACGGCAGAAAACTCAAAAAACAAAAAAAGTTTTCTGTTTTTATCACTTTTCGGGCCACTCTAATATCCAATTGGAGTAATTCTGCCCTCTGCTCCTTTTTTCTCATTCGAAATTTATTACTACTTTTGTCGGTGCATCGCTCGACGAACTACCGCCGGGCACAGAACCGACAAAAAGTAAACGTATGGAGTCAATAGGATTTATTCAGTGGTGTCTTGACAACCTCAACTACGCGACCATCACGCTGCTGATGGCTATCGAGAGTTCGTTCATCCCCTTCCCCTCGGAGGTGGTTGTTCCGCCTGCCGCCTACAAAGCAGCAGCTACGGGCGAGCTCAACGTCTGGTTGGTAATCCTCTTCGCCACCCTCGGAGCCCTGATTGGTGCGCTCATAAACTACGGTTTGGCCCTCTGGCTCGGCAAGCCCATTGTCTATAAGTTTGCCAACAGCCGATTCGGCCATATGTGTCTTATCGACCAATCGAAAGTCGAGCAGGCCGAGCAGTTCTTCGTCAAGTATGGCGTGGCTGCGACACTCGTGGGTCGTCTGGTCCCTGCGGTACGTCAGCTGATTTCGATTCCTGCGGGTCTGGCAAAGATGAACCTGCCGAAGTTTATGCTCTTCACGGCTCTCGGTGCAGGTGCTTGGAATGCGGTATTGGCCGCTATGGGCTACTACCTCGAATCGGTAGTTCCCGAAGAGCAGCTCATCGCAACAGTGACCAAATACAGCCACGAAATCGGCTACGTAATCATTGCCGTTGTCGTGCTGGCTCTCGCCTATATTATTTATAAAGGTATGAAAAAGAGGTAGACCGACCTCTCGTAAACGTCTCGAACGACACTCTGCCCCTCGCTACGGCACGGGGTCATAACCGCTACCACCCCACGGGTGGCACCTCGATATGCGCTTCAACGTCAGCCAGCCGCCCTTGATAAGTCCGTGCTTGCGCAGAGCCTCCAAGCCATACTGCGAGCAGGTAGGCGTAAAGCGACACGCCGGCGGTGTCAGCGGCGAGATGCAGATTTGGTAGAAACGTATAAGCAGGATAAATGGCAGAGCGATGATTCGTCTACAAATCTTCAACAACTGTCGAAAGAATTTTCCGAACTGCATTTTCGATAGTTTTATAATCAACAACCTCCTTCGACGAGTAGACTAATGCCATATCGAGATTTGCCGTCTTGCCACAGTCGTGCAGGAGGCTCTTGTTGAGGCGATAGGCCTCTTTGGTGCGGCGGCGCAGCAGATTGCGGACATTCGCGCGCTTGTGATTTTTCTTGGGGACCGAGAAGAGCACCTCCACCGAAAGACAATCATCGCACTCGGCAAAGAGTACATAACGAAACGGATAGACGAATCCGCCTCTACCCTCCTGAAAGAGTCGGCGGACAGCACCAAACGAACGCAGTCGTTCACTATGTGGCAGCTTGAAATCGGCCATCTTCGTTAAATATTCAATTAAAACGGCACCAAAAACCGCCCGATTTAGACGGTCTTTGTGCGTGTGCGAGTCTTCTTGGTCAGTTTGCTCTGCAAGTTGCGGATAAACTCCTCCTTGGCAGCATCGTCCGAGAGCTGTACGGGACCAACCGCTTCACCCTTGGCTACCTTTGTGCAGAAAATATCTACCGCCTTTGCGAGCGACGGAGCTACGGGGGTCGGAGCTTTCACGCCCACCTCGATACCACACTCTACGGCCTTGCGCAGCGTTCCATCGCCAAAGGTTGCGATTATGGGCAACGACTCGGTGCCGAACTTCTCGACGATAGTCATAATATCCCAGGGCGAGTAGAGCAACAACATATCATACGAACGGAGGTCCAGACCCTCAACATCGGCAGCCACGGTGCGCGCCACGATTGCCGGCGTATAATTGATTTTCAGCGTTGTCAATGTTTCGGGCAATTCGGGCTTGTGGGGTTCGCTCAAAGCCAACAGGAACTTCTCGTCCTTATGCTTTGCGATAAGCTCGATAAGACCCTTGAACGAGCCATCAGCAAACGAAATCTTGCGCTTGCGATAGACGATATACTTCTGCAAGTAGAGTGCGATAGCCTCGGTTGTGCAGATATACTTCATAGTTTCGGGAACGCTCACTCGCGACTCCTCGCAGATGCGGAAGAAACTATCGATAGTTGTTCGTGATGTAAAGATTACCGCCGAGTGTGACAAAATCTCCACTCGCTGGCTGCGGAACTCCTTGGCCGACACGCCGACAACCTTAATCAGGGGGTTGTAATCGACTTGGAGCTTATGTTTCTGCGAAAGTTCGTAAAACGGAGATTTTTCTACTACTGCGGGACGAGGTTGTGATACTAAAATTTTGCTGATTTTCAACTTTCTATCTCTTTATAATGTTATTAACTTCTCATAGTCAGCGCCCATATCAACGACATCGGGAACACTTCGACGGCGCAAAGGTACAAAATCCAATGTAAAATCGGAATTTTTTTCTGAATAAAGAGTGTAATTGTCTCTTTTATAAACATAAGAACCAAAAAGGCACACTCGATGAGCAGCAAAATATTCCACAAATCCGACAGCTTATCCGCCGAGAGAATACCGAGCAGAAAGGCCGGCGACATCACTATTGCTGCAATGGCAAAATATACCCTTTTGAGGTATATCAACGCACCCACAATATCGGCACTGCGGGTTACGGCACCCACAAGAGCAAGCAGCCCCTGCTCGAAGAGTCCGATAGCGACGATACCGGCCAACGAACAAGCCATAGCGATAGCGACCTCCCAGCCCGTCGGCACATTGAATATCTGAGGCAACCACAGCATCGCATATTTCGTAAGCAGCAATATTACCAGCAGGGCCCCGATAGCCGTCGATTCCTGCAAGAACGAGCGAGTAAGCATCTCCTCGCGACGACCTGCCGAATAATCTTCGGGCAGACGTCCGCGGAACATTCGGCCCAGCATTGTCACTATCTGACGCTTATGACGTGCCGTAAACGAGATGATAACCACCAGCAACAGCACTGCCATAGCCTGAAAGAAGCCATCGCCAACGAGCGTTCCCGGCTCGACAAACGCCGCCCCTCCATCAACGAGCGAACTCTCAGCACCCAACATCTCGGCAACCGAAACTTCGCGCACAGAAGACACCTCGCCACCAAACGACGCAACGGAGAGTGTATCGACACCCGCCACTGCCGCATCAAACGAAAGAGTATCTGCAAGGTTATGCATTGCTGTTTGCTCCATAAGTTCGTTTGAGTGTTATGCGAATGGTTGTACCCTTACCAATCTCCGACTCGACCACCGCGATACGTCCACCGTGATACTCCTCGACAATACGTCGCGAGAGCGAGAGACCCAAACCCCAACCGCGAGTCTTGGTCGTAAATCCGGGCTCGAAAATGCGCTTCCAATTATTCTTGGCTATACCCTTGCCCGTATCCTTCACATCAATCCACACGCGATTCTGGTCCGAGCCGATGCAGACATCTATACTACCGTGGCCCTGCAATGCATCGAGAGCATTTTTGAGCAGGTTTTCGACCACCCACTCAAAGAGTGCAATGTTGAGATTTGCCTGCACGGGAGCCGTAGCCAGGCCATTATAATCGAGCGTCACATTACGCGGGATTCGCTTGCGGAAATACATCACCGACTCGCCAACAACCTCATTGACATTCGCCACGGCGAGCGTCGTCTCGGAGCCAATCTTCGAGAAACGATCGACAATCTTCATCAGGTGGGTCAAGTCCTTCTGCATCTCATTCACGGCTTCGGGATCGACACCCTGCGAGCGCAGATACTCAATCCAACCCAACAGCGACGACGTAGGCGTTCCGAGCTGATGGGCAGTCTCCTTTGCAAGACCTATCCATACACGATTCTGCTCATCCTGCTTGGTCGAGCGGAACGTGATAAAAATCATCACGCAAAATATTATGATGACCAAAATCTGGATATAGGGGAAGTAGTAGAGCGATTTGAGCAGTCGCGACTGTCCGTAGAAGATGATGTGGTTGTGCTCGTTGGTCCACCAGAAGCGAATGACGATAGGCGTATTCTCGCGAGCGTAGTTATCCAACACCCTGCGCAACAGCTGCGGGTTATCGAGGACCGCATCAGGAACAAGATGCGACGAGATGACGTTGAGATTCTCGTCGGTAATGATAAAGGGGATGTTGTTGCGGTTGTTGATAATGTTGGCTATCAGCGGGTCGCCCATATAGTCGCCCATAGCATCGCGATTGACCCTCTCCATAGCTCGCGCCCATAACTCGACATCGTGCTGCTCTTTCTCGCGCAGGTGTCGAGCCATATCATTCGTAAAGAGCAACGATATAGCCGCAATGGCCGTACCGATGACGATTGCCACCACACGGTTTCGGAACGATAATATTTTGCGGATACGTTTCATCGGCTCTTCGGATTGGGCTTATCTTTCGGCAGGTTTTGCGTTCTACTTGCGCTGCGTGTCGCGCGACGAGAGAATCTCGTTATACTCCGCAGGTTTTGCGAGCAGTCGCACAGCCTCGGCAACCTCCTTGTCGGTTGTCAGCGAGTTCTCGATTGCACCCTCCGAGTAGTTGTAGCGCATAACAATATTACTGTTCAGGCTCTCGACAATCTCGTTGCGGTAGGTGCGCAGGTTACTCTCGGTATTATCCTTCAACTCACGCTCGATATCGGCCAGATACCCTGCAAGCTGCTCATCGAAACGGTCGGTCTTGACCGCCTTTTTGAGTTGTTCGAGAGCTTGGCGCGTCTCGGAGGTGTAGGGAATTTCGCGACCCTTGGCAAACTCCACAAAGCGTTCGTACTCTTCGTCACTTATCGAGAACTTACGATTGTCGATACTCTCGGCGTGGTGGCGTTGCATATACTCATCGACAAACTCGTCGATAATTCCCATAGCATAGAGCATCATCGCAAAGTGGCTGATATACTCGGCTTCGAGCTTTACGTCGGGCATTATACCTCCCCCGTCGTAGACCTTACGGCCGTTGCGGGTCTTAAATTCACGAATCAGCGAATCGGGGATTTCGCGACCACGGTCACGATGCTCCGAGTAGTTGATATTCTGTATGCAGCGACCCGACGGGATGTAATACTTCGCCGTGGTCATCTTCACATAAGCGTCATAGCCTATCGGCAGCGAGCTCTGCACCAGACCCTTACCAAAGCTCTTTTGACCCATAACCACCGCGCGGTCCATATCCTGCAATGCTCCGGTCACAATCTCTGACGACGAAGCGGTATGTCCATTCACAAGCACCACAATCGGCAATTCGGGCAACAACGGATCAAGCTCGGTGCGGAAGATTTTGCTCTCGCTCTCCACTCGGCCCTTGGTGCTCACCACCTCCGAGCCCTTCGGTACAAAGAGCGACACAATCTTCACTGCCTCCTGCAAGATTCCGCCTCCGTTATTACGGTAGTCGAGTACCAATCCTTTCAGACGACCGCCCTCGTGCAACTTCTCGATAGCCACACGCATATCATCGTAACAACCCTCCGTAAAATCTACGTGGTGGATATATCCTATCGAATCGTTCAACATACCCGCATAGGAAATTCCCGGAATCGCGATACGCTCACGGCGAATAGTCAGTGTACGACTCTTGCCGTCGATAAGGTTCTCGATTGTAACCTTCACATTCGTATTCGGGTCGCCTTTGAGGCGTGAACTGACCTGCTCGGTGGTAAACCCCTTGGCCGACTCTTTGTCGATAGCTATAATCTTATCGCCGGCCCTCAGACCTGCGCGATCGGCAGGCGAGCCCTTGTATGGCTCCGAGATTACAACATAGTCGCCTCGCTTGCGAATTAAAGCTCCGATACCGCCATACTTACCTGTCGTCGCCAACTCAAACTCCTTCATATCCTCCTCCGAGAGATACGAGGTGTAGGGGTCGAGATTTGTAACCATTCCGTCAGCGGCATTACGCATCAAGTCGTCAGGATTGAGTTTATCGACATAGTGAGTCGTGAGCGAGCGCATCATATTGACCAGCAACTCCATATTTCGACCCAGGCCGAAATCGTCGCGACCGGCAAACGTGAAGGCTCCCGCCACAGCAACCAATACGACTGCTGCAACGATATATCTGACCGTTTTTTTGACTCTATTCATTCTTTTTATGCTCCAAATAACCCTGCAAGCGCATCATCGCATAAGCAACCGTACGACGTACGCCATCAAACTCTACTCCTCCGTCCGCATTGCGACGCACCACAACCTCGTCTTCGAAGAGCAGGCGCAGGCGACGGAAGATGTTTGCGGCACGGAAGCGCAGTTCGTTCTCGCTCTCGCCAACAAGTTCGTATCCCGACATCACGAAGGCTGTCACAATCTGCTCCTTATCGGCATTCAAATCAGCCGCCACATCACGCTTGATGTAGCCCACCTTTGGGTAGATTGCTGCCCAGATAATGATTGCCGCCACAAGCAACTGTCCGCGCGTAGTCTGAAACATTACAAAAATCGTGTCGCGAGCCGAAAGCATCGACGCTCCGACAGCCGACATAATTGCCACAGCCGCCACATACAAAACGATGAGCGATACCAAAAATTTTATCGAACGGATGAAATATTTCATAGTTAAATAATTGATAGTTGAGAATTAAGGTTTTATGTTTTATGGTGTCAAAGGAAACTATTTTGAATTATTTTTTTGCGTCAAAGGAAACAATTTTGAATTTTGAATTTTGAATTTTGAATTCCAACTTCTCCGCAACCTTCTGCATCAGCCATTTGGGAGTGGAGGTTGCTCCGCAGATACCAACCGACTCGACACCCTCGAACCATTCGGGCCGCAACTCGCCGACATCCTCGATATTGTAAGTTCGTGGATTTGCCGCGCGGCACACTTCGGCCAACACCTTGCCATTGCTCGACTTGCGACCGCAGACAAAGATGACGACATCGTGCTTGCGGGCAAACTCTTCGAGATGTTTCTCGCGCGAGGATACCTGACGACATATCGTATCGTGCGCCGTGAGCATTTCGGGCGATGCCACACGCGAGAGCATCTCCTCGCGCAACTGCTCGAAGAGCTCAACACTCTGCGTCGTCTGCGAGAGGAAGAATATCGGTCGCGAAAAATCTATCTGCTCCAAATCCTCGGCTCTCTCGATGATTATCGTCGGCTCGGCTACCTGACCCGCCAGACCTACAACCTCAGCGTGTCCTCGTTTTCCGAGAATAACCACCTGGCCGCCCACTTCGCGCATCTTGGCGTGAGCCTTTACCACACGCTCCTGCAACTTCGCAACCACGGGACAGGTCGCATCAATCACCTCGATACCCAACTCACGAGCCCTCTCGAAGGTCGAGGGGGGCTCTCCGTGCGCTCGGACCAACATACGGCACCCGGCAAGCGAGGACAAATCCTCGTGCGAAACGGTAGATAATCCGAGCTGTTCCAAACGCTGTACCTCGATGCGGTTATGCACAATATCTCCGAGCGAAAAGACCTTGCCTCCCTGCAACGCCTTCTCGGCCTCGCTGATGGCTCGCACCACACCGAAGCAGAAACCCGAATTATCGTCTATCTCAACACGCATACTCCCGCATCAGGTAATAATCGAGAATGGGCTGCTCGTCAGCCTATTCAATAGCAGACACAACTCTGTTGTACTGACCCTCAAACCACGCCATCTGTTCGGGTATGGTCATAAAACTATTGTCGAGAACAATAGCATCTTCGGCCTGACGCAGCGGAGATATAGCTCGCGACATATCGGCCTCGTCACGTGAGCGGACATTCTGCTCGATATCTTCGAGCGAAACATTATCGCCCTTGGCACGCAGCTCGTCGTAACGACGCAGAGCTCGCACGTGCGGGTCGGCTGTCATAAATATTTTGAGCTCGGCATCGGGGAATACCACCGTACCGATATCGCGTCCATCCATCACCACGCCTCGCTTGCGGCCCATCTGCTGCTGCATAGCCACCAACTTCTCGCGCACCTCACGAATCGAGCTCACGGGGCTCACGCAGTTGCTGACCTCGATGGTACGAATCTTGCCCTCAACTAAGTCGCCATTGACATAGATATCGCTGGCACCACGCGCAGGGTTGAATCGGAAATCGATGTCGATATCTTTCAGCGAAGCGATAACCGCATCTTCGTCCACCACACCCGAACGAATAGCTCCGTGTTCGAGGGCATAGAGCGTCACTGCGCGATACATCGCTCCTGTGTCGATAAATATGTAACCCAACTTTGCGGCTATCGCCTTGGCAAAGGTACTCTTGCCGCACGACGAAAAGCCATCTACGGCGATGATAATCTTGTGTTTCTTTTTAGACTCCATCCGGCATTATGTCTATGAATGATGAGAGAATCGTATATACACCCAACAATGCGATAACGATACCGGCAATGTGGTTAATAGTCAGCATATGACGCGGGCGGAACTTGCGTCTGAAAAGGTTGATCAGCGAGGTGAGCATCATCCACCACATCGCTGCTCCGCCAAAGAATCCGAGGATGATAAAGACGCTGCGCAGAATCGTTGCCACATCTGCCGCCTGGCTCTCGGCCGTACCGATGTTGAAGACCGCAAAGAAGGCGAGAATGTAGGGAATAACTATCACGAAGTTTGCGAGCGTAAATCCGAAAATCGAGGCGAAATCCTGCCATAGCGAACTCTTGCCCGCGCGGTTTTTGCGAATCTGCGGCACAGGGTTCTGGAAGAAGATATAGACTCCGACGATAACGACGAAGATACCACCCACAACGCTCAGCAACGAGGTGTACTGCTCAATCTGCGCCTGCAACATCGAGTAGAAGAAGAAGGCGATAACGGCCATCAGCGTATCGGCACACGCCACGCCCAATCCCGACACAATGCCCGAACGGCGGCTCTTGCTCAACGTGCGCTGGATGCACAATACAGCCACGGGGCCCACCGTAATCGATGCAGCCAAACCCACAGCACAACCACGCAACAGCAGTGTTATAATCTCCAATCCAATCATCTTACCATTCTGTCGGCCACTCCCCGACCCGTTTTCTTTTCAATTCTCTATCATCCCTGCCACCTCGCAAGAAGCGCACACGCGCCCAGGCGCAAAGATTCGGGGACAAAGATACGAAACAATTTGCAAATCCACAATCGAGAATCGACACTCAACCGCGATTTTCTTGTGATTACTACCGTTTCGGCAAAACCGATGCAACCACCAAACATTTTTTTGCATCGTTTAGAGCCACAATGATAAAAAAAAGAGCAATTTTTGAGCAAGGTCTATGCTTTTTTACTAAATTTGCCGAATAAGAATCATCGTAAAACAAAAATATTTAAGAAAATGGCAGAATTTATCTATCAGGAACCGTTTCCTATCGAGGCTGATACTACCGAGTATCGTCTTTTGACCAAAGATTATGTGAAGGTCGTAGAGTGCGACGGCCGTCAGATTTTGAAGGTGGACCCAAAGGGTCTTGAACTCCTTGCCAAGGAGGCCTACAACGACGTATCGTTCTACTTGCGTGCTTCGCACCTCGAAAAGCTCAGCAACATCCTCAAAGATCCCGAAGCAACCGACAACGACAAGTTCGTGGCATACACAATGCTTCTGAACCAATGCGTAGCTGCCGAGGGCGAGCTTCCGACCTGCCAGGATACCGGTACCGCAATCTGTATCGGTAAGAAGGGTGAGGATGTCTACACCGGCGCAGACGACGCAGAGTGCATCACTCGCGGTGTCTATGAGACCTACAAGGAGCGCAACCTCCGCTACTCGCAGGTTGTCCCCTTCACTATGTGCGACGAGAAGAACTCTGGCACCAACCTCCCCGCGCAGATTGACCTCTACGCTACTCAGGGTAACGAGTACAAGTTCCTCTTTATGACCAAGGGTGGTGGCTCGGCAAACAAGACGTTCCTCTACCAGCAGACCAAAGCTCTCTTGAACGAGGAGTCGCTCACGAAGTTCATCACCGAGCATATCAAGGATCTCGGCACTTCGGCTTGTCCGCCCTATCACCTCGCAGTCTGCATCGGTGGTACTTCGGCAGAGATGTGCTTGGCTACCGTAAAGAAGGCTTCGGCCGGCTATCTCGACCACCTGCCTACATCGGGCAACGAGGGTGGTCGCTGCTTCCGCGACTTGGAGTGGGAGGCAAAGATTCAGGATATCTGCCAAAAGAGCGGTGTAGGTGCACAGTTCGGTGGTAAGTACCTCGTTCACGACGTTCGCGTAATCCGCGCTCCACGTCACGCAGCTTCGTGCCCCGTAGCTATCGGTGTAAGCTGCTCGGCAGACCGTAACATCAAGGGTAAGATTACCCCCGACGGTATCTTCCTCGAACAGTTGGAGAAGAACCCCGCACGTTTCCTCCCCGCAGAGGCTCCGGCAATGTCGCCCGCAGTAGATATCGACCTCGACGAGGGTATGGACAAGGTACGCGAAATTCTCACAAAGTACCCCATCAAGACTCGTTTGAACTTGAAGGGTACGCTCATCGTGGCTCGCGATATCGCTCACGCACAGATTAAGAAGATGCTCGACGAGGGTAAGCCTATGCCTGAGTATTTCAAGAAGCACCCCGTTTACTATGCAGGTCCCGCAAAGACCCCCGCAGGTATGGCTTCGGGCTCGTTCGGTCCGACTACCGCAGGTCGTATGGACCCCTACGTAGATCTCTTCCAGAAGAATGGTGGCTCGATGGTTATGGTTGCGAAGGGTAACCGTTCGCAGGAGGTAACCGATGCTTGCCAGGCAAATGGCGGCTTCTACCTCGGCTCGATCGGTGGTCCCGCAGCAGTTTTGGCAAAGAACTCGATTAAGTCGGTCGAGGTTGTAGACTTCCCCGAGCTCGGAATGGAGGCTGTACGTAAGATTTACGTCGAGAACTTCCCCGCATTCATCATCGTCGATGACAAGGGTAACGATTTTTTCGCTGACTTTAAGCACTAAACACGCAGACTTTTGCGTTTAATGCGCAAGAGTTGAGTTTGCAATGAAAAATACTTTCAGGAAAATTATTCTGACGACAGTGATGCTCCTCGTGGGCATCACTGCGTTTGCATCCGAGAAGATTACTTTCGAGGTCAAGGCCCCGATGATTATCTCGGTCGGCGAGGCTTTTCGTGTCGAGTTTGTGCTGAATGCCAAGCCCGACAAGGGAACTTTCTCGGCACCGGATTTCAACGGCTTCGACATCCTGGCCGGTCCTGCCACCTCGCAGGGCTCGTCGGTGCAGTTCATCAACGGCAATATGACCAAGAGTGTGAGCTACACCATAACCTACGTCCTGCTACCGCAGAATAAGGGTAACTTCCCCGTCGGGTCGGCATCTATCGAGGTCGAAGGTAAACGCTACACCACACAACCGACCCAGGTAGAGGTCAAGGAGGGCGGCTCGCAACAGAGCGTACAGCAGGGTAACAGCGGCCAGAGTATGGAGTCGCAGGCACAGGGCCAAATCTCGAAGGAGGACCTCTTGCTGCGCCTCTCGCTTTCGCGCTCGACAGTCTACAAGGGCGAGCCTATCCGTGCTGCATTAAAGCTCTACAACAGAGTTAGTTTAGCCGATTATAGCGTTTCGAAGATGCCTTCGTTCAACGGATTTTGGACCCAGCAGTTAGAGACCGAGCACACACCCTATCGTGAGACTTACGAGGGTCGTGTTTACGAGGTCTACAATCTCATCGAGTATCTGCTCTATCCCCAGCAGTCGGGAACGCTCACCATCGACCCCATCGAGCTGACAGCCGTGGCGCAGGTTATCGTGCAGGACAACTCGCACTATGACCCCTTCTTCGGCGGAGGCCGCGAGGTCTACAATGTCCGTCGCGAGCTCAAAACCCCGCGTCTGACGGTCAAGGTCAATGAGCTGCCGGCTGGTGCTCCTGCAAGTTTTACGGGTGCCGTGGGTAAGTTCCGTATGGAGGCCGAGCCCTCGACCACGCAACTCGCTGCAAACTCGGCATCGACATTCAACGTCCGAATCTCCGGTTCGGGCAACTTGGCATTTATCCAGGCTCCGACCCTCACGCTGCCCACATCATTCGAGCAGTATCAGGTCAAGACTACCGAGTCGTTCAAATATTCGGGCACAGGAACATCGGGATACCGCAATTTCGAGTACCCCTTCATAGCTCGTGCCGAGGGCGACTACACAATCGAGCCCATAAAGTTCTCGTACTTCGACCCCGACCGTAAGGAGTATATCACACTATCGTCCAATGAGTTTGCCTTCACGATTACACCCGACACAAGTGGAGCTTCCGCTCCGCAGATTGTGCAGGGTGTGAGCAAGGAGGATGTACGACTTTTGGGCAATGATATCCGCTTTATCAAGCTCGGCAAGTCGGCTCTCAGCGACAAGGAGCAGCCTGCAATCTTCTCGACCGCATATTTCGCAACACTGCTCTCGATGTTGGCTCTCGCTTTGGGGGCGTATGTCGGCATCTCGCGTCGCCAGCGTGAGCGCAAAAATATCGTTTTGGTACGTGGCAAGCGCGCTAACAAGGTTGCCGTACAGCGTTTCCGCGCAGCCGAGAAGTTTATGAACGAGAACAACCGCCACGCCTTCTACGAAGAGATGCTCAAAGCCTTGTGGGGTTACGTGAGCGACAAGTTCAATATCCCCGTAGCAAATCTCACGAAGGAGTACGTGCGCGAAGAGTTGCAGAAGCGAGGCATTGCAGCCGATGAGGCCGCACTCTACACCTCGATTATTTCGCAGTGCGACGAGGCGCAATACTCGCCCATAGCGTCAGCGCAGATGAACGAGGTCTATGCCGAGGGTCTGAATATCGTTTCACACATCGAATCGCACATTAAAAAGTAGGCCGCTATGAGAATATTTTTGACACTTTTGCTCAGTGCCGTTTGCACCGTATCGGTGGTAGCACAGCAGGCCGACACGCTCGGCAGCAAGGCATTGACCCAGGCCGAATTGGAGCCTTCGTACTCGCCCGAACAGGCGTGGAACTCCGCTAACGAGGCTTACATTGCCGGAGAATTTGCTCGCGCAGAGGAGCTCTACGACCGCATCGTTGCCGACGGCAAAGAGTCCGAAAAGCTATACTTCAACCTTGCCAATGCCTGCTTCAAGCAGAACGAGCTCGGCAAGGCCGTACTCTACTACAACCGCGCACTGCGCCTCTCGCCGGGCGATGAGGATGTGCGTCACAACCTCGCCATTGCCGAGGCTCTGACCAAGGACCGCATCGAGCGTGTTCCCGAATTTTTCGTCAAGACGTGGTTGCGCCAGGTGCGTAATCTGTTGAGCTGCAAGGCGTGGACTCTCCTCTCGCTTATTCTCTTCGGAGTGACGCTCATCTTGACCCTGATTTTCGTCCTCGCACAACGCTTGGCCGTGCGCAAGGTCGGATTTTACGGTATGGCTGTGATGCTGTTGCTTTTTGTGGCGACCAGCTGGTTTGCAGCCGTTGAGCGTCGCGTGATGCTCGACCGTGAGGATGCTGTCGTGATGTCGTCATCTGTATCAGTGAAGAGCTCGCCCGACCGCTCGGCCACAGATCTCTTTGTGCTGCACGAAGGCACAACTCTGCGAGTTGTCGGTACTCTCGACGAGTGGAGCGAAGTGGTCATCGCAGACGGCAAGAAGGGCTGGATCGAGAGTGCTAAAATCGAACAAATCTAACACCACAGAGCGATGTCAAGACTGCTACAAAATGCTGTAAACGAGTTTTCGAAACTGCCGGGCATAGGTCGTCGTACGGCCCTGCGTCTGGCCATGCATCTCTTAAAGATGGAGAGTGAGAGCGTCTTGCAGATGACCGAGGCTCTTGCCCGTTTCCGCACCGACATCCGCCACTGCGCGCAGTGCAACAATCTCTCGGACGAGGATATCTGCCCGATTTGTGCCGACCCGGCACGCGACAGTTCGACAATCTGCGTTGTCGAGCAGGTGGGCGATTTGCTCTCAATCGAGAATACCCACCAATACCGCGGTCTTTACCACGTTTTGGGTGGCGTTATCTCGCCAATGCAGGGCATAGCCCCCTCGGATTTGAAGATTGATCTGCTGATTGACAACATAGCTCGCGGAGGTGTTCGCGAGGTGATTCTCGCCATCTCAACCTCGGTCGAGGGCGAGACTACACTCTTCTATATTATGAATCGTCTGCGCGCCTTCCCCCACGTGAAGGTTACATCCATAGCTCGCGGAATCGGCTTTGGCGACGAGTTGGAGTATGTCGATGAATTGACCATAACACACGCAATGGCCAACCGTCGCGAAATAGAGTAAGCAACTATGAATCAGAGGTTTTTACAGATATTTATCGCTCTCACGGCTGTCGTTATTGCGGCCTGCTGTCCTTGCCGTTTCAGCACCAAGAATGCCCGTCCGCTTGTCGGCACCGAGTGGCACCTGGTCCAGCTGAGAGGTAACGACGTCGCCTTCGACGCGCAGAGTTTCAACATCCAATTTGCAGCCGATGGCACACTTGCCGGTATCGGTGCCTGCAATAGATTTAACGCCCCCTACTCTGTTACAGAGAAGAGGGCGATAAATATTGGCACCATAGCCTCAACACGCCGACTCTGCCCCAATATCGAGGCCGAGCAGAGTATGTTCCGCGAGCTTGACGATGCCGCCTTCTACGAGATTGACGGCCCGATGCTCCTACTGCTCAAAGATGGCGAGATTCGCGCCATCTTCAAGGCAGTTGAGTAACCACACTAATAGCGTTCGCCTGTCGGAGTGCCGTTATCCGGAGCCGAGACGATAGGCTCGAAATTGACCATATCACGCGGCATAACGAAGATTGGCGAGTCCCACAAGGGCAGCGACGGCAATTTCAGACGTCCACCGAAGTTCATATCCTTGATATCGGGAATATCGAATACACGACCCGTAATCGGCTCGATATACACGGGATCCTTAACCTGCAAGCCCTCGATTACAACAGTCAGATTCTCCCAGCACAAATCGTTGCTCGGAGTCGAATCGCTAAACCACAACATCGCTCCCACGGGCTTACCCTCGCTGTCGCAAACCGACTCGACGGTCAGCTCACGAGCAGTATGCGCCTTGAAGTTCAACGAGCCACCCGGCTTCTTCGAGTTATCGAGCAGATTGACCATATTGCGTACTGCGTGGTACGAAGGTCGCTTATAGACCACATCGTGCTCGAGCGAGGTGCAGAGCAGACCAAACGACTGCTGCATATTGGGATAAATCAAATCGACAAAGGTAAAGAGGCTGTAACGCACATTTCGCACCCAATCACCGGCCATACGACGCAGATGCCACTTTGCCTGGCTGTACTCGGTCCACTCGTGGTGGCGCATAGCGTGAGTCCACTCCAAACGCGACGGGCAACCACACTCGCCATCAAAGAGTTTCCACTTGGGATTATACGAGTGTACGACCTTGATAAAGTCGTCGATATCGGCATTGGTAACGTCGGGGTTGTTCTTGTAGGGGTGGAACGATACCCAATCCATCACATCGTCGATGCGACCACGCTCCTTGACAATATCGAGCACCTTTTGTGTAAAGTCTATCGGGTTACGCGAGAGGCACATACCGATAATCTCGGCATCGGGACGTACGCGACGAATGACCTCCGAAGTACGAAGCAACAACTCTGCATATTGAGGCCAGCAATACTTGTTGGGGCCCATATTTGCCTCGTTCCAAATCTCGAACTCATCGACACGGCCCTCGAAGTGCTTGACCGTCGCCTCGACATATTTCAGCCAGCCTTGCATAGTCTTCTCATCCGAGAAGAGTTTGGCGCCGAGATTCATCTCTGCTCCGCCATAGATAGGATTGCCGTAACAGAGGCACATCCACGGCTTCACACCCTCGGCAATCAGACCATCGACAATATGGTCGAGCCACGCGAAATCGTAGTGGCCCTTCTTCTGCTCGGTACGCGCCCAGCCGCTCTGGATACGGGCCGACGTGATACCCAACGGACGCAGGTACTCGCGATACTTATCGAAATTAGCGTAATTGCGGTCGAGACACTCGCAACCAATCGACCAATTATCACTTTTGAGCTGGTCGGTCGGGAGGGTCTTGATACGGCCGATGCACGAAAGGTCGGGGCTCACCTGATTGAAACGGTCCCATGTGAGCGAATAGCCCGTAAGCACGGGGCGGGCATTCAACTTAGAGTTATCGAGCACCTCGTTATTTTTCGTCTGCGCACCGACACCCAACGTAGCCGTCAGCGCAACTATCAGCGTTAAAAATCTCTTCATCTTTCAAATTCTTTATACAGAAATCCGATATTACAAACCGCGCACGTGCTTCTCCCAAGCCCAAGCCGAAGCGAGAGTATCGTCCAACGAACGCTCAGCCTTCCAGCCCAACTCCTCGTTAGCAAGCGACGTATCAGCCCAGATAGCCACGACATCTCCCGGACGGCGGGGGGCCACCTTGTAGTTGAGCTTCAAATCGTTCACGCGCTCGAAGCCGCGTACCAACTCAAATACCGACACTCCATTACCGGTACCGATGTTGAAAATCTCGTAGCGAGCCTTGCTCTTGCCGTCAATCATACGTGCGATAGCCACAACGTGAGCCTTCGCCAAATCGACAACGTCGATATAGTCGCGCAAACACGAGCCGTCGGGGGTCGGATAGTCATCACCGAAGACGCTCAGGCACTCGCGTACACCCGCAGCAGTCTGAGTGATAAAGGGAACCAGGTTCTGCGGAACACCACGCGGCAACTCTCCGATAAGTGCCGAGGGGTGAGCTCCGATGGGGTTGAAATAACGCAGGGCGATACCATTCAGTGCATCGTAAGCATTCACCGAGTCGCGCAGAATATCCTCACACATCTGCTTGGTGTTACCGTATGCCGAAGTTGCCGGCTTGCGGGGAGTCTGCTCGGTTACAGGGAGCTGGTCAGCCTCGCCATAGACCGTTGCCGACGACGAGAAGACGATATTGTGGCGACCATACTCGCGCATCAACTCGATGACGTTCATAAACGAGTCGAGGTTGTTACGATAGTACTTCATCGGGTTTGCCACCGACTCGCCCACAGCCTTATAAGCCGCAAAGTGGATAACCGAGTCGAAATCGTACTGCTCGAAGACCTTGCTGAAAGCCTCCTTATCGCAGCAATCGACATTCACAAAGGGAACATCCACACCCGTAATCTTGCGAACACCCTCGACACCGCTCATATCGCTATTCGAAAGGTTGTCGGCAATCACTACATCAAAACCTGCATTGATTAACTCCACTGCGGTATGCGAGCCGATATATCCGGCACCACCGCTCACCAAAACTGTCTGTTTCATATTGTTGTCTTTAAGTTGTAATTCCCAAAATATGTAGCAAGCCCACATCAGCCCACTATAATGCAAAGTTATAAATAATTTTCAATTATTTGTACGACAACACAAAGGAAGCACCCGGAAAGCAGCATTTTATCGAAAAACAACAAATTTATAGAACAATCTATCTCTATTTTTACTATATTTGCATTCGGAGAATATCCCATTTAACACTTTTGACTATGGAACTACTGAGAGTAGAGAATGTCTCGAAGCACTTTGCGGAGCATACGGCACTCGACAACGTGTCGCTCGCCATACCGCAAGGCTCGATTTACGGTCTGCTTGGCCCGAACGGAGCCGGCAAGACAACACTTATCCGCATTATCAACCGCATAACCGCTCCCGACAGTGGTCAGGTACTCTTTGACGGCCACCCCATCGCTCCGCAAGATGTCTATCACATCGGCTATCTGCCCGAAGAACGAGGCCTCTACAAGAAGATGAAGGTCGGCGAGCAGGCAATCTTCTTTGCCCGTCTGAAAGGACTTTCGCGCCACGAGGCGACCGTGCGTCTTAAAGAGTGGTTCGTCCGCTTCGGCATCCAGGATTGGTGGAACAAGAAGGTCGAGGAGCTCTCGAAGGGTATGGCTCAGAAGGTGCAGTTTATAGTCACAATCCTCCACGAGCCGAAGTTGCTCATCTTCGACGAGCCTTTTTCGGGCTTCGACCCCATAAATGCCAACCTCCTCAAAGAGGAGATTCTCGGCCTGCGCGAGAAGGGTGCAACCGTCATCTTCTCGACCCACAATATGTCGAGCGTCGAGGAGATTTGCGACCATATCACCCTGATTAACAAGTCAAAGAATATCCTCTCCGGTCCTGTGAGCGAGATCCGTCGTCACCACGGCAACAACATCTTCCGCATATCATATCGTGGTGAGGAGGAGTCGCTGCACCGAGCTTTGGAGGGCCGTTGCGACCTGCTTGGGGTCGAGGAGGGAGAGTCGATGCGCTACAACACACAGCGCATCCACATCGAGCGCGACGAGGATGTCCGCGCAGTAATTGCCGCAGTGAACGAGGCTGTCGAGCTGCGTTCGTTCGACGAGATTATTCCGAGTATGAACGATATCTTTATCCGTGCCGTGGCCGGCAAGTTGTAAACCCTCAAACACCGAATCGTTATGTCAAATATAGGTATTATAATAGGTCGCGAATTTAACGAGCGTGTTCGCAAAAAGTCGTTTATCGTAATGACGATACTTATGCCGCTGCTGATGGTGGCGATGATGGTTGCTCCGTCGCTGATTATGCTCCACTCGAAGGGCGAAACCAAGCGCATAGCCGTCATCGACCAGAGCGGAATCATCGCCTCGCAGCTCGAAAACCGCGAGGAGATTATCTACGAGCCCACCGATATCTCGGTCGAAGATGCCCGCACATTGCTTACCGAATACTTCGGTGTTTTAGCCATTGGCGAGGATATTATGAACAATCCCAATGCCGTGCAACTCTACGCTAACGGCTCGACATCGCTCACTCTCGAAGAGAGTATCGAGGGAGATATCGCCGAGATTATCGAGCGCGAGAAGCTCAAAGGTTACAACATCCACAACCTCGACGAGATTTTGCGCCAGGTCAAGACCTCGGTAACGCTCACAACCTACCGTAACGACGAGCAGGGCGACGAGGGCAACGAACAGAGTAAATCTTCGGCCATATCTACGGCCATAGGTTTTATTCTCGGTATGATGCTCTACTTTATCCTGATTCTCTATGGAGCAATGGTTATGCAGAGCGTTATCGAGGAGAAGAACTCTCGCGTTTTGGAGGTTATGGTGTCGTCGGTGAAACCCTTTGAGTTGATGATGGGCAAGATTCTCGGCATCGCCTCGGTAGCAGCCGTGCAGATATTTATCTGGGGAGTGCTGATTGTCGGCACCAGCGCGATAGTTATGCCGGCACTCGTCCCGGCAGAGGTTATGCAGAATGTCGAGGCGATGCAGGCAGGCACACTTAACACGATGCAGGAGGATGTAGACCTCCAACTGCTCAACGCCATAAGCACCGCCACCGACTTCGGCTATATGGCCGAGATTTTCGGATGGCTACTGCTCTTTACGATTGGAGGCTATCTGCTCTACTCGGCTATCTTTGCAGCAATAGGTTCGAGCGTCGATTCGGTGCAGGATGCACAGCAGTTGCAGACCCCCGTGATGTTGCCTATCATCATCTCGATATTTGTAATGATGACCATATTCAACGACCCCAATGCACCTGTGGCTGTCTGGTGTTCGTATATCCCATTCACATCTCCGATTGTGATGATGGCCCGCATACCGTGTGGAATCCCGACGGGAGAGATTATTACCTCGTTGGCAATTCTCTACGCCTCATTTGTCGGAATGGTCTGGCTCGCCGCAAAAATCTACCGCGTCGGAATCTTTATGTACGGCAAAAAACCCTCGTTCAAGGAGTTGTGGAAGTGGATGAGGTATAAGTATTAATAATCCCCTAAAACATAGATGATGAAAAAGCGAATTTGTACAGCGCTATTTGCACTATTTGCACTTGGTGCATCAGCCCAAACTTTGGAAAAAATGTCGTGGTTCAATGAGCCGGAAAAGTGGAGCATTGCTAACGAGAAACTCTCAATGCAGGTAACCCCTCAAAGTGACTATTGGAGAATCTCGCACTATGGTTTTACTGTTGATGATGCCCCATTTCTCTACACAGTGCGTGGTGGCGAGTTCGAAACAAAAGTTAAAATTTCGGGCGATTATAAGGTACGCTTTGACCAAGCAGGCCTGATGCTTCGCATCGACAAGGAGAACTACATCAAGGCTGGCATTGAGTTCGTCGATGGCAAGTACAATATCTCGTGCGTGGTAACCCACCACACCAGCGATTGGTCGGTAATAACACTCGATAAGCCTATCGAACACATCTGGATTAAGGCAGTCCGTCGTCTGGATGCAGTTGAGATATTCTACTCGTTTGATGACAAGAATTATACTATGATGCGCAACTGCTGGTTGGCGGATAATTCGCCCGTGATGGTCGGTATGATGGCAGCCTGTCCTGACGGCAAAGGTTTTGAGGCTCGATTCGAGGAGTTCACAATTAAGCACCTACCCGACCAGCGTCGCTTGGAATGGCTTAAACGCAATCAGGAGTAGGATATTACTTACTAAAAATCCTCCTCTTCGTAGTAATTCATCAGAGCGTCGATTTCGCGACGCTCTTTTTTTGTCGGGCGACCTGTGCCTCGCTCACGGAACACGAAGATTGTCTCGCGCGGAGCGCAGAGTTTGTCGAGTTCCTCCTGCGGAGTGATATTAATACAGTAAGTTGGCACATTCTTGGCAGGCTGACGACTCGACACATAGTCCAAAACCTTGTAGCGATAGACCACAGGCATACGCTTGACGGTAATCTCGTCGCCGATATGCACCTCACGTGAAGGTTTGCAGTAGGCATCGTTCACCAACACCTTATTGTTACGAATGGCATCGGCAGCATCGCTGCGCGTCTTGAAGATGCGCACAGCCCACAAATATTTATCTAAACGAACATCCATCGTTACCTCTGATTCAAAAGATTATTTACCCACAATCGACTCTCCGCGAGGTTTGTCGTGCGAACGCTCATCGTTCTGACGGCTGACGCTCTGAATCATACCTATCGCCAAAGCCGTGAATATCATCGACGAACCACCACGCGAGATGAGGGGCAGATTTTGTCCGGTCGAGGGGAAGAGATTGACCGACACCATAATATGCAGCAGAGCCTGGCAGGTTATCAGCAGGACCAGGCCCAGCACCAACAACCCCGGAAATGCCGTCTCGCACCGCTTGAAAATCTCGATTCCGCGGAAGAATATCCAGAGATAAAGCAGCAGGACGAGCAGTGCCATAATCAGACCGTACTCCTCGACAAAGAAGGCATAAATATAGTCACTTTCGGGGTGAGTAATCTCGACACGCACAGCACTACGACCCGCACCACGACCCAACAGACCTCCCTCGTGGATTGCAATCATCGCACGTTCGGGGTCGGTGAGTTTGTGAACATCCTTATCGACCTGAGAATTGGTCCACAGGTCCACCCAGGTCGAGATACGACCTCCCGCAGTGTCGGCACGACCCAGGCCAAGAATTGCGATAAGGGCTACTCCTGCCAGAGCCAAGCCGATAATTTTGGCGAGTTCGACAAACCTCACACGACCGATAAGCATCATAACCCACGACACACCGAAGACCAAGATTGCCGAGGATGTATGCGCCGGGAAAATTGCCACGCACGACACCAACATCGGCATAAGAATCGGCAACGTACCCGTCTTCCAGATACGCTTCTGTTCGGGGTCCTTGAACCAACTTATCGGGTTAAGGCTCGGAATGATACGCAAGCGGTCGATAGTACTCTGACGCGACGAGAGCTGTCGCGCCAAGAAGAGAATGGTCGCTATCTTCAACGCCTCGGAGGGTTGAAATTGGAATCCGAAAATCGGGATCCAGCGAGCAGCACCGTTGGTTGCGACACCCATAAACTGAACGGCAATCGTCAGGGCTAAGAAGGTAAAATATGCAAAGGCCGATATGCGGTTGAAGACGCGGCAGTTGATACGATGCACCACCAGCACGATAGGCACACACATCGCCAACAAGATAATCAGGTGCTGGCGCAACAGGCCGATTGTGGTGCGGGCATCACGCGGATTGTAACCCATCTTTGCCGTTGATGAATAGACGACAAGGATAGATATGACCACCAATGCGGCCACAATCACCCACAACACCGTATCGCCGGTGAAGAACTTAAAACCACCACTCTTTTTCTTCTCGTCAGCCATCTCTATCGTCTTATTTAATCGCTATAACTCACGGCGTACCCACTCCTTGAAGAGCTCTCCGCGATTCTCGTAATTTTTGAAGAGGTCGAAACTTGCGCAGGCGGGCGAGAGCAACACGACATCGCCCTTCTCGGCCGCTGCAACGGCTGCACGCATAGCCTCGTCGAGCGACACTGTCGAGACAACCTGCGGCACCACGTCCGTAAATTCGCGCACCAACTTCTCGTTATCCAGACCCATACAAACAAGTGCTTTGACCTTCGCGCGAGCGAACTCTTTGAGCGGAGTGTAGTCGTTACCCTTATCCGTACCTCCTGCAATCCAGACCACAGGGCGGGTCATACTTTCGAGTGCGTACCACACCGAATCGACATTCGTCGCCTTCGAGTCGTTGATATAGAGTACACCCTCGACCTCACGCACCGGTTCCAAACGGTGCTCCACAGGCGAGAAGTCGTAAATCGAGCGTTTGATGCTCTCGGCATCGACACCCGCAGCCAATGTAGCCAAGGCTGCTGCCATAGCGTTATATCCGTTGTGCAGACCCTTAATCTGCATCTTTGCTGTGTCAATCTCGACCGAGCGGTCGCCAACCGTAGCTGTAAATACTCCGTCCGACGCGAGGAAGGCATCGCCCGCTCCACTCGCCACACTCGCCTTGGCCATAAAGGGGAGCTGACGCACATTGCTGTCGAGTCGCTCAACTTCACGCCACACGGTCTCGTCGTCAGCACAGTAGATAAAGTGGTTGCGTGAGTTCTGGTTGCGCGTGATGCGCATCTTCGAATCGACATAGTTCTGGAAGCAGTAATCGTAGCGGTCGAGGTGGTCGGGTGTGATGTTCATCAACACCGAGACATCCGCACGGAAGCGGAACATTCCGTCGAGCTGGAACGAGGAGAGCTCCAAGACATACCAATCGTACTCGCCCGTAGCTACCGAGTAGGCGAAGCTCTCGCCGATGTTGCCACCCAACGCGACATTCACACCTGCATCACACATAATCTTGTAGATGAGCGATGTTGTGGTGGTCTTGCCGTTCGAGCCGGTGATGCAGATTGTGCGCGACTTACCCATATATCTGCAAGCAAACTCCATCTCCGAGATAATCGGGATGTTTCGCTCGCGCAGAGCCTTCACAATCGGGGCCTTTTCGGGGATTCCGGGCGACTTTATGACCTCCGTAGCTGCCAAGATGCGCTCCACCGAGTGGCCGCCCTCCTCGTAGGGGACATTCCACTCTTCGAGCTTACGCTTGAAGCGGTCGGCAATGCGACCTGCATCCGAGAGAAAGACATCAAAGCCCTCCTTCTTCGCCAAGATTGCCGAACCATAACCGCTGATTCCGCCACCGAGTACTACTATGCGTTTCATCTGACTATCGGATTTTGAGTGTTACAAGAGTTACCGCAGCCAAGAGCAGCGACACGATGATAAATCGAATCACGATCTTGGTCTCGTAAAATCCCTTCTTCTGGTAGTGGTGGTGTATCGGCGACATCAACAGAATACGACGACCCTCACCGTATCTCTTTTTGGTATATTTGAAGTATGCCACCTGCACCATCACCGACACGCTCTCGGCAAGGAAGACTCCGCAGAGCACCGGCAACAACAACTCCTTGCGGATGCAGAGTGCAAAGACTGCGATAATACCTCCGATAGCCAACGAGCCCGTATCGCCCATAAATATCTGCGCAGGGTGGCTGTTGTACCACATAAATCCTATCAGCGCACCAGCCATAGCCGCAGCAAAGACCACGAGCTCTCCGCTGTCGGGAATATACATAATATTAAGGTAATCAGCATATACCACGTGACCCGACAGATAGGCCAGCACACCGAGTACCGCCACTATCGGAATCGACACTCCCGTCAGCAGACCATCCAGACCATCCGTCAGGTTGGCACCGTTCGACACGGCCGTAACCACAAAAATCGCCACGATGACATAGAGCAACCACGCGAGGGTCTCGTTTCCACCCGTAGCCCACTCGTAGTGAAACTCGTTATCCTTCACAAAGGGGATTGTTGTTGTCGGGGTCTTGACACTCTGGGTCGAGATTACCACCTTTTCGATCTGCGAAGCAACCTCCTCGCCCGACTCCTCGGCGATATAGACCGTCTCGACGGGGGTGGTTACCTTCTCGCGCACGACCACATCGTCCGAGAGCCACATTGTCGTTCCGACAATAATACCCAGACCAATCTGACCGACAATCTTGAAGCGACCCTTCAAGCCCTCTTTGTGGTGGCGGAAGACCTTGATATAGTCATCCAGGAAGCCAATTAATCCGAGCCATACGGTCGATACGAGCATCAACTGCGTATAGATGTTATCCAGACGGCCAAAGAGCAACAACGGCACCAACACCGCCAGCAGAATAATCAATCCGCCCATAGTCGGTGTTCCGCGCTTTTCGAGCTGACCCTGCAAGCCGAGGTCGCGAATCTCCTCGCCAATCTGGCGACGCTGCAAAGCACGAATCACGGGCATACCGAAGACGATAACAATCAACAACGCAAAGATTATCGCCATAGCCGCACGGAACGATATGTATTGGAACATACCCGAACCCGGAAGGTCGTATATGCGATTAAGATATTGGAAAAGTGAATAAAGCATTTTCTTCCTGTTTATTTATGGGTTATTTTCTGTTTGCAAAGTATTTCTGAATCTCCTCACGGTCGTCGAAGTGAATCTTCTCGGTGCCAATAACCTGATAGGTCTCGTGACCCTTGCCGGCCAGCAGGATAATATCTCCCGGACGCGCAAGCATAGCAGCCGTACGCACCGCCTCGCCTCGGTCGGCAATCTTCAAATAGCGAGCATCCATCGGCAGACCCTCGACCATATCGCGCAGAATCTGCTCAGGAGCCTCGGTGCGCGGGTTGTCGGAGGTAAATATCGAGGTTGTGGCATACTTGACAGCTATGGCCGCCATTTCGGGGCGTTTGGTCTTGTCGCGGTCGCCACCGCAACCACAAAGAACAATCAGATTCTGGTCGGGGCGACGAATCTCCTCGATAGTCGTGATGACATTCTCCAACGCATCGGGCGTATGAGCATAATCGACCACGGCCGTAGTACCGTCCTCGGCACGTATATATTCAAAGCGTCCGCTGACCGATTGCAATGTACTGATAGCGGTCAGCACCTCCTCCTTGCTCTGTCCGAGCATCAGTGCCGCAGCGTAGATTGTCAGCAGATTGTAGGCATTAAAGCGGCCGATAAACTTTACCCATACCTCCTCGCCATCCAGACGCAGCAACATTCCGTCCATCAGCATCTCGACCAACTTACAGCGAAAATCCGCCATCGAGCGCAGCGAGAGTGTTCGCACCGTTGCCTGCGTATTCTGAACGATTACACGTCCGTTTCTATCGTCGATATTTGTCAGCGCAAAAGCCCCCTTCGGCAGTCGGTCGAAGAAGAGTTTTTTCGCTCGCAGATACTCCGCGAAGGTCTTGTGGTAATCCAGGTGGTCGTGCGTGAGGTTCGTAAACATTCCTCCCACAAACCGCAAGCCACGAATACGGTCCTGCACAATGGCGTGCGACGAGCACTCCATAAAGCAGTATTCACAACCCTCATCCACCATCTCACGCAGCATAGCATTCAGGCGGATAGCATCGGGAGTTGTGTGGGTCGATTCAATCTCGCGACTACCCACACGGTAGACCACGGTCGAAATCAGACCTGCGCGATAGCCCAACATACCGAACAACTCATAGAGCAGCGTTGCCGTCGTGGTCTTACCGTTTGTGCCGGTTACACCCACGAGTTTCAACTCGCGGCTCGGATTGTCGTAGTAGGCAGCAGCCATATCGGCCATTGCCGCATTCGTATCGGCAACCTGCACATAGCAGACACCCTCCGCAAAGCTTTCGGGCAGTCGCTCGCAGACTACGACACAAGCTCCTCGCTCCACAGCCTGCGGGATGTAGTTGTGACCATCGCTCTGCACACCAACCACGGCGAAGAAACAATCCCCCACCGCAACCTTGCGCGAGTCGTAGTTAAGTCCCGACACCTCGACCGAGGTATCTCCGACAACCTGCACCGCATCAAGCACACGAATCAACTCTTTAATGCTCTTCATATCGCTACTTCAAAACTAAATCAACCTTTGCTCCGCGGGGGATAGGCTCTCCCGCCTTTATGCTCTGCTTGCGAACAGAGCCTTTACCCGTCACCGAAACCTTCAAGCCTCGACTTTCGAGGATGAAGATAGCATCTTTGAGACCCATACCGCGCACATCGGGCATACGCAGCGGCTCGTCGGGCAGCGTTCGTATCACCACCGTAGACTCTTCGTCCACACTCACCGAACCCCATCCCGCACGACGGTCAAAGGTCGTCTTCGGCGAGAAACGGTCGGCAATCTTGCGGGCGTGAGCAATGTTTCCGCCCTTAATTTCGGTCGGGTGGAATTCGACCTCACACTCCTCGACGCGACCATACCAATCGTGCTCGCGATTGTAGATAAACGAGGCCACCTTCTTATCGACAGGACCAGCCAGACCCGCTCCGTAATATGTTCCGCTACCTCTCTTTTTGAAGATTGTGGTCAGCACCGTATAACGCGGATTCTCGGCCGGGAAGTATGTCACCATCGAACCCATATAGTATCCATCATCATACGAGATACCGCCCTGGGCAAATTGAGCCGTACCCGTCTTGGCTCCGGCACGGAAGGGCACCTTACCCTCGCCAAAATAATCCTTGGCTGTACCCTCCAACGCTACGCCCTCCAAGCACTCTCTCACAAGGGCCAACGTCTCGTCCGAGCAAATCTTATCAACCAGCACCTCGACCGGGAACTCCTTGACCACCTTGTCATCCTTGACAAGCTTGGTAACCAATCGCGGAGCGACCATCTTACCACCATTAGCCACAGCGTTATAGAGGGTCAGAATCTGAATCGGAGTAACCTCGATACCATATCCGTAGCCCAACTTGATAAGGGTCGTATGCTTATACCAGATGCTCGATCCCGGATAGGGGAATCGCGGCGTTGCCTCGTCCATACCCGGCAGGGCCGTCATAACCTTGCGGTCGAGATGCAACGAACGCAGGAACTTGACATAACGCTCAGGCTCCTGGCAATATGTTTCGTAGATAGCCTTCGCAAAGTAGACATTCGCCGACTCGGCCATAGCCTTACGCATATCGATCTTGGCTCCGACATCGTGTGAGTCGGCAACCTTGATTTTCGGAGCATTCTCGGTGATAACAACCCTCTTGCCGCTACCCGAATCGTACTCGGTCGAGAGAGGCAGACCCGCCTCTTCGAGCAGAGCTAACAACACCGCCAACTTGAAGGTAGAGCCGGGCTCGGCACGCGATTTCAGCGCGTGGTTATAGTTCTCGACATATCGGCCATGCTTGTTACGACTCAGATTGACCATTGCCAACAGGTCGCCCGTCTTGGCCTCCATAACCATTGTTGTACCCCAGACACCGTTCTCCTTTTCGAGCTGATCGCGCAGTGCCTTATCGGCAACCTCCTGAATATCCACGTCGAGAGTTGTATAGACATCCGTTCCGTCGATAGCATCAATATTCTCGTCGCTCTCGACGCGAGAGGTAAACCTCGGAGCAATGCGCTGACGCAACTCCACGCCATTCTGACCACACAGCTCCTCGCGGAAGATGTGCTCGATGCCGTATGCACCCTGCGTCTCGCTGCTGCGACCTATCGTACAGCGAGCCAAATCCTGATGAGTAAATACACGCTCGTCGTGCTTATCGAAATCGTAGACCATACCCATACTCCAATTAAGGATAGGGAATGTTCGCAATGTCTGCCACTCGCTGAAATCGATGTCGCGGAAGACCCTCACGGGCGTATGGTCGCGAACCGTGTCGTAGAGTTTCACTGTCGTGAACTCCTCGCCACGCATACGGTCCCACATACGGTCAATCCAACCCTCCGAACGAGGGATAAGTGTATCCTTGATATAGGTAACTTTGAAGTGCTTTTTACGCTCGGCCACAAATTGGTCGTAGTACTGCTTGGCACTCTTGTCCTTGAAGTATCCCGCAAGCAACTTCGAGAGCGAGTCGCAATCTTCATGGAACTGCTGCTCCTTATCGAAGCCCTCACAGCCAAAGTCAAACATCACCGTATAGCGGAAGATGGATGTCGCCACCGGCTCGCCTGTACGGGAAAAGATTGTTCCTCGGTGAGCCAGCACCTCCTTCTTCGAGAAGATAATCTTTTCGAGCTTTTGGGCATTGACCCTCGTATCCACACTGAAATACTGCACACATATCAGACGCACAGCGATAACGATACCCACAAGGATAAAGCCCAAGTACAACATTCGTACTCGGAAGAGGATATCGTCTTTTATCTTCTTGGGTCCCTGGGCCATACTCTACTCTATAATTTCGTTGGGCTGCAATGGGTCATACAACTCCATTCCTCTCTCGTGCATACGCTCGATTACGGCCGAATGCGACGAGTGACGATAGCACTGCTCTTGCAGGCGAATCGAACGCTCGTGCAGCAGCTGCACCTCGGTATCTAATCGGGTATAGGTGTTATTGAGGCTCAACGTCCAGAACAACACCGCAATACTTGCAAAAAACATAATGGCAATAGCTGCCAGATATCGGTAATTCTCGCGCACAGTATCGTGGACAAGGATTCGGCCCGACAGAATCTGTCGCCAGAACTTGCCATTGCGACGGTTTGCCTGCTCCTGCTCGGCCTCCTTCTCGGCCTTCTCGGCCTCCATCTGTTCGCGCTCGGCACGGATATCCTCCTCGGCCTCGCCGCTATTTATGCGCAGCACCTCACGGCGTATGGTACGAGCCAACGCCTCGCGCTCGGCAGCCTCCTGCTCTTCGCGCTCACGGTCGGGGTTAAAGTCGGTATCCTGATACATAGTTCTCTTACAATTTTATCGCTGCACGCAGCTTCGCCGAACGAGAGCGCGGATTGCGCGCAATCTCCTCGTCGGTCGGCACCACAGCCTTGCGGGTAACCACCTCGAAAGGCGACGACACGCGACCATAAAAATCCTTCTCGACACGACCCTCGAAGTTTCCGCTCTTAAAGAAGTTCTTGACCAAACGGTCCTCCAACGAGTGGTACGATATCACAACCAAGCGGCCACCCGGACGCAAAGCCTTCAAACTCTGTTCGAGAGCCATCTTCAACGCCTCCATCTCGCCATTTACCTCGATGCGCAACGCCTGGAAAAGCTTTGTAAGGAATTTGGCCTCCTCCTTCTTGGGTGTGCAGGGAGCCACGGCTGCCACAAGTTCGCCCGTGGTACGAATAGGCTCAACTTTGCGAGCTCGCTCGATGCAGTTGGCAATCTTCCACGTTGTGTCGAGTTCGCCATACATCTTCAACACCTGCGCCAGCGTCTCGACGTCGTATCCATTGACCACATCTGCTGCTGTCATACCGCCACGACGATTCATTCGCATATCGAGCGGAGCATCGCTACGGAACGAAAAGCCTCGCTCGGCAGCGTCGAAGTGGTGCGACGAAACGCCCAAGTCGGCCAACACGCCATCCACCTCGGTAACCCCTCGCAAACGCAAAGCTCCACGCATAAATCGGAAGTTACTCTCGACATAGTTGAATCGCTCGTCATCGGGGCAGTTTGCCTTCGTGTCGGCATCTTGATCGAACGAGTAGAGTCGTCCCTCGGCCCCCAACTTCGAGAGTATATGGCGCGAGTGTCCGCCTCCGCCAAACGTGAGGTCAGCGTAGTATCCGTCGGGTCTGATATCGAGCAGATCAACCGACTCTTCGAGCAGTACAGGGATGTGATACAAGGTCGTATTCGTGTTAAATTGCATATTTGGTGGTAAAGGTACTGATTTTAGCAGAAAAGTTGCAAAAATCTTATAGAGATTTTTTCAACAACTTTTATCGAGCACTACAAAATACGTCTGCACACCGACTTTTCGGTAAGTCGCGGAGTGTCGTAATCGAGTGCGTCGATGAGTGCCAAACCGCACTTTTTACCCACCTCAATACGGCCAAGATTGTCGCCAAAACCGAGGGCATCGGCTCCGTTGGCGGTCGCCCAAACCAGGCTTTCGGAAAGGGGTATATTGCCGAGTCGTTTCAGCTCCTCAACCATCGACAGCGAGCCATTCGAGGCCAAAGAATCGGTGCCGATACAGATGTTGAGATGGTTGCGACGCAGCAGGTCAATATCGGGCAGCAGGCCCGAAATATAGTCGTTCGAGCCGAGGCACACAGCCCAATAGACAGGAGCAGTGAAGTGGCTCATTATCACGTCGATATCGCGCTGAGTAACACAGCAGTTGTGGACCAAAATCACACTACGGTCGGCCGGTACGCTCGCCACAATTCGCTCGGCAGGCGAGCCATAGTTCAGGAAGTCGCACTCCCAGCCCTGGCTTTTGTACCACTCGTGAAGCGCACCTCGACCCTCATAGAGATCTCGCTCGCCCGGCGACTCCATAAAGTGAATCGAGAGCGGAGCCTCTCCCGCGCGACAAATCTGCTTGAAAAATCCATCCTGCAACGAGTATGTCGAGTGTGGAGAGAGCGATGTTTCGGGGAATCCCAATAGTTTTTCGAATGGTTCTATCGACTCGGCTCGCAGGCCAAAGACCTCGGCAAAGGTGCGATAGCGGATATTACTCTGCTCCTTCACACCAAAGGCAGAGGTGTCGTTTGCAATATCGCCCACGGCCCCCACACCCTCGCGCCACATCTGCTCATCGGCCATTCGGACCGCCTCGACGCGCTGCTCGTCCGTAAAGAGATTGCGGGTGCGGGCCATACCCGCAGCAAAGGCCGCAAAACCCCCGCGAGGCTCGATGGCTCCACGCAGATACGAGAGTTCGAGATGACAATGGACATTGACTAATGCCGGCACGAGAAGGCCTGCATAAAATTCGACACACTCCATCGAATCGAGCCTCTCCCACTGCCCGATTTCGACCACCTCGTTGTCACAAAATGTGATAAGCGGTTTAGATAGAATCCCTGAGGGCAACAGTGCCAGATGCGAGGCTATCCTGCGCATCGAAGAGCGAGAGGAACTCATCGGCAAAAATTTTGATTACCAACTGCTTGGCATAGAGCGAATCGACCGCATCCTTGACCGTGGGGATATGAATCACACGCAAGTTGGTAACGGTAAGACCCGTATGTTTTTTCTTCTTCTTAGACCTCGCCTTGTCGCTCGGTTTGCCAACCTGATAGAGGTCGATAACCATACGCACGGCACCCTCCTCGAAGGTGAGTGTTCGCGCAATCTGGTCGATGGCTGCCGTCTTGCGAAGTGTAATCTGCTGTGTATTCAGCTTGGTGCTATCCTCACGCTCGAACCAGACGCCGGTTTTGCGCATAATATTATCGTCGAGCGAATCAATCTTGTAGTCAAATGCGACCTTATACTCGCCCGGACGCAAATCGTCGATAACGATGATGCGCTTGGTGCTATCTTTGAGATTCTTGATGCGCACCAACGAATCGGTATAGATGGTGCGGGTGAAAAGACGCTGTGCCGTATTGTCAATCGTATCGAGCACGGCCACCTCCTTCTCGTAGAGTTTGCCCTGCTTTTCGAGCATATCGATAGCTACCTCCACGACATCGCCCAGACGCGCACTCTTACGCTTCGAGAAGTTTCCGATGGTAAAACGCACATCCTCGATAGTGTAGCCATACTTCTCGAATATCGGCTCATAAAAGTTGAGCGTATCGGCCTCGATGCCTTCCTGGTCGAGGTAGGCATTTGTCAAGAACGCATCGTGGAAAATCTTGGCGAGAGTATCGTCAGGAATGATTTTATGGCGAGCGCAGGCGATAGCCAAAAACGCCACCACCACAACTGTCAAAGATGTGAAAAATCTCTTCATAACACCACAAAGATACAAATATTTTATAAAACAACGGCCTACCGCACAAATTCTGCTCGGTAAGCCGCTGTTTTGATTTTCCGTATCAGATTAGAGGACCTCCCAATGGCCGCCCTTGCCGAAGAGGTGCTCCTCGACCTCGTCCATCATTCCGCAACGATACAACACATCTATCGCGGTCACGCGACTGCGCATATAGGGCATATAGGTAAAGGTCTTGCGGAAACGCTCGCGCGAAACGCCAATCATCTCAGGCTCGTAGGGTGCTCCCACAGCCTTCAAGTTGGCATATACCTCGTCGAAGGGGATAATCTGCGCACGAATCTGCTCTTTGAGCGTCGGCCAAGCCTCTTTGATTGCGTTAAGCTGCTTGCGCAAACCCTCCTTATCGACATACTTGTTGCGAGTCTCCTCCAAGGCACGAGCCGTATGGCCTGCACTGCCTGCAAAGATGCGCTTTGCGTTCTCCTCAATCTCTGCGAGTGTCGGCCAAGCCTCCACACACTTCTCGACATCAATATTTTCGAGATCCTTTTCGAGCAGATACTCCAAAATCGCAGTCGAAGCCAGCGTTCCGATACCCACCTTAAATCCGTGCGACACGTGCTCACCATTGTAGCAGAGATTCTCCATATCCCAGCAGTGGCTGAACTGGTGCTCGATACCCGAAGCGGGACGGCTCGACTGCAAGGCCTGCATCGCAAAACCACTCATAATCAGACCCTCGGCCAACTTTTCGGTCATCTCGACATCGCCCTCGAATACTGCTGCGGGTGCGCTCAAAGCCTCACGCAAACCATCCTGCACAAGGTTGAACGAGAAGTCGTCCAGAGCCTCGGCACCCATAACGTCTGCAATCATCCAATCGGCACCTGCGGGAATCTTTGCGATAAGGTCCGCATAACCCGAAGCAGCGAGGTGCTTGGGTGCAGCAGCCGAAATCTCAGAATCGAGCACCATACCGTAGGGAGCAGGGCACGAGAAGGTCTGCTTGTTGCCCTCGAAGGTGATAGATGCACCGAAGGCGGTATATCCGTCCATCGAAGCGGCTGTGCCGACAACCATATATTTACGACCCAAATGAGCCGACACCAACTTGGTGATATCGTTGATAACACCCGAACCCACAGCTACGGCTACGGCATCAACGGTTTTGAGATACGCCTCCAACTCCTCGACATACGACCACTCGGCGTAGAGGTGAGGGTCTGTGAAGATGTGGCTCTTGACCATCTCGATACCGGCCTCACGCATATAACGCTCGACTGCCTCGCCGGCAACCTCATAGGTTGTAGCATCGGCAACGATTACGGCCTTCTCTCCGGGGAAGAGTTTTGTGAAAAGAGCAGGGGTCTGGTCGAGAACTCCCGCGCCGATTACCAAATCCTTGGTATCGGTAGTGCGCTGCAATGCACTTTCAATCTTGTTCATAGTTCTTATGTTTGTTTGGTTTTCGTCCTTTTTGGTCTTGCAAATTTAGCAATTTACACTCGATTACGCAAGTTTTCCACACTCTTTTCATTTGTATTTTGAAGAAATAAAGATTTATTCGTAACTTTGTGTTATTAATCCAAAATTTGAGCGGAATGAGAAAAGTTTTATTGCTATTGGCTTTGGTCGTGACCACCACAACCTGGGCCGCAGAGCAGAAGAGCGTAAAGATTGTCGAGGGTCCGTACGTTACGGCTATGGGCGCAGACGAATTTACCGTAGTCTGGAAGACCGACCAGGAGGCTGTGGCCTGGGTCGAGATTGCACCCGATGACGATACCCACTTCTACAACTGCGAGCGTCCTAAATTTTTCCAGACGCAGTATGGCCGCAAGGTTATCGGCACCCTGCACAAAGTGCGCGTACACGGCCTGAATCCCGCAGCAACCTACCGCTACCGCATAATCAACGCAGCAGTAAAGAAGGGCGAGGGCGACCGCGTACTCTACACCGAGCATCGCGGCAGCAATGTTTACAGAAAGAAGCCCTACTTTGTCACTACGCTCAACAGCGATAAGAGCAGCGTTTCGTTTGCTATGGTAAACGACATCCACGGCAAGACCGCCGAGCTCGAAACCCTCTTGGCGAATGCCGCAGAGCGCAAGTATGACTTCGTATGTTTCAATGGCGATATGACCTCGCGTAACAATTCGCAGAGCGAGGTGTTCGAGAAGTACCTCTCATCAGCCGTAACACTCTTTGCAAAGGAGACACCACTGGTCTATACCCGAGGTAACCACGAGACACGCGGAGCATACGCAACATCACTGCCCGAACTCTTCCCCACAACGACAGGAGTACCCTACTACGCATTCCGTCAGGGTCCGGCACTCTTTATCGTTCTCGACTGTGGCGAGGATAAGCCCGATAGCGATATGGAGTATTCGGGTCTGGCCTGCTACGACCAATATCGTGCCGAGGAGGCCGAGTGGTTGCGCAAGGTCGTTGCAAGCGAGGAGTTCCGCGCAGCTCCCGTGAAGGTGGTGTTCTGCCACATTCCTCCCGACAGTAAGGGCTGGCACGGAGCTGCGGATATCCACCGCAAATTTGTCCCGATTCTCAACGAGGCAGGCATCGACCTATGGCTTGCAGGTCATATCCACAAATATCGCCTGGACGAGGCCGGTAAGAATGGTTGCAACTTCCCCGTGATGTGCAATCCCAACCTCTGCCGATTAGAAGCTACAATCACCGCGAACAGTATCGATATCAACATCTTTGATGTGACCTCGAAATGTCTGCATACACACCAAATAAAGAAATAAAAGAGTAAAATGAGCACTTTCAACCGCTATCGTTCGATCTACTCGCACGAAGAACTGATGGAGCGTCTGCGCAACCTGCGTCACGTTGCGCTCGATATGGACGGAACAATCTATATGGGAATGTCATTATTCCCCTTTACCAAACCCTTCTTGGCAGGTCTGCGCGAACAGGGCGTAAACTATTCGTTCCTGACAAACAACCCCTCGAAGTGCATTGCCGACTATCTGCACAAACTCGAAGTTCTCGGCGTTGAGGCTACCGAGGAGGAGATGTATACTACGGCTTTGGCCACTATCGACTATATCAAGACCAACTATCCGGAGGCTAAACGCCTCTTCCTGCTCGGCACGCCGAGTATGATTTCAGAGTTCGAGAAGGCAGGATTCGAATCGACAGCAGACGACCCGAATGATGTTCCCGACGTAATTGTTGCGGCATTCGATATGACCTTGGAGTATAGCCGCCTTTGCCGTGCTGCGTGGTGGGTGTCGCAGGGAGTACCCTACATCGCCACCAACCCCGACCGTGTCTGCCCGACAGACCAGCCGGTGGTTTTGGTTGATTGTGGCTCTATCTGCGCCTGCATCGAGCACGCCACAGGCCGCAAGCCCGACATCACACTCGGCAAGCCTGACCCCAATATGCTTTCGGGCATCGTCAATCGCTATGGATTGCAACCCGACCAGATTGCTATGGTTGGCGACCGCATCTATACCGATATCGAGATGGCTCACAATGCTAATGCCTTCGGCGTTTTGGTGTTGTCGGGCGAGACCACTCTCGATATTGCCGACCAGGCAGCGCGTCAGCCTCACCTAATTGCCGAGAATATCGGAGTTCTTGGCGAACTTATCGCCGAGGCCCACGGGCTCAAATAGCCTGATAAAGCTCAAAAGAAATGGTGTCCAAATTTTGGGCACCATTTTTTGTGGGGGGGGGTAGGAAGTTATGGGTGGTTAGAGAGATTGGGGAGATTGGGGAGATTGGGGGCGCGACCGCAAATACGGTCGCTTATGGATAGAGTAAGGAGCCCCCATAAGCCCCATAAGCGACTTTAGTCGCGTCCCCATCTAACCCAACAAAAAATCCCGACCTCCGCAATCAGAAGTCGGGATTGAATATAACGGGCTCCCTGCCCTATTTAGAAGTTGTATAACAAGAGTTTATTTCAGGCCTGCGCAGAACGAAAAACCGGAGTTTACAAGAAGTAAATGAGGATTTTGAGTTCAAGCGTAACGTCAAATCAACCTTGTTAGGCGACTTCTAAGCCTGCTTCTGCCAAATAAGAGCCGCCGATCCAAGAATTGCTGCATTCTTACCCTCGATACCGCTGGGAAGAATCTCAACCTTGTTCTTGAATACCGACAACATATTCTCCTCCATATACCACTTGGTAGGCTCGAAGAGGAACTTGCCGGCCTTAGCCAAACCACCGAAGAGGAAGATTGCCTTCGGAGAAGAGATAACAACTGCATCAGCCAATGCACGTCCGAGCATCTCGCCGGTGTAGCGGAATGTCTCCAAAGCAACAGGGTCGCCCTTAGCAGCAGCAGCCGAAATCATCGAAGCATCGAAGTCGTTGAACGAGATGTCGCGCAACTCGCTCTGGTCGGTCATCTTTGCCATCAACTCGAAAGCGGTACGCTTGATACCTGTTGCCGAAACATAAGTTTCAAGACAGCCACGACGACCACAACCGCAGACACGGCCATTGTTGCGCTCGACGATAGTGTGACCGAACTCACCGGCAAAACCGTCGTGTCCGTAAATCATCTCGCCATTAGCCACAAAACCCGAACCAAGACCTGTACCGAGGGTAATCATCACGAAATCCTGCATACCCTTCGCATTACCATAGACCATCTCACCGATAGTTGCTGCATTAGCGTCGTTGGTGAGCAGAATCATAGTCGAGGGGAAGTACTTCTGCATATCAGCCGTAAGGTTGAACAGACGACGGCTCTCGTCGGGGTTCTTCTCATCGGGACGGAATTTCCAGAGGTTTGCCGGATACTCGATAGTACCCTTGTGGAAGTTTCCGTTGGGCGCACCGATACCGATACCGAGCAGTTCGAAGTCGAACGATACAGAAGACATCAAACGCTGCATAGCCTCACAAAGGTCCACAACGAATGCGGGATAGTCGTCAAATGTGAGGTACTTTTTGGTAGGAATTACCGATTCAGCATAGATATCGCCAGCCTCATCCACAAGGCCGAATGCTGTGTTGGTGCCGCCGATATCGACACCGAAAACGAGTTTTTTCATAGTTATAGTTTTATTAAAAGGTTTTACTCTTTGACCCAAAGTTACCACTTAATTTTTAATTGTGCAAAATTTATACTAAATTTGGGGGTTAAAAGTCTTTATTATGAAGAAATACTCGTGCAACGAACTACTTGAAATGTTCGAAAGCCACCTGGCTCAAACAGATACACCGGCCGAGCCGGAACTGCTCTACAAGCCGATAGTCTATTCGATGTCGAACGGAGGCAAACGTCTGCGCCCGACCCTGCTGCTTGCGGCATACAACATCTTTGCCAACGATATGGCAAAGGCGATGCCGGCAGCTACGGCTATCGAGATGTTCCACAACTTTACTCTCCTGCACGACGACATTATGGACAACGCGATGGTTCGTCGCGGTCGTCCGTCGGTCTATGCAAAGTGGGGCGAAAATGTGGCAATTCTTTCGGGCGATGCGATGCTGATTGTCGCTTACAGCCACCTGCAAAAGTGCCCGAAGGAGGCCTTGCCGCAGATTTTCGACATTTTCAACACTATGGCCTTGCAAGTCTGCGAGGGCCAACAGTACGATATGGACTTCGAGAGTCGCCAGAAAGTTTCGGTGGTCGATTATATGAATATGATTGAGTTGAAAACCTCGGTATTGCTCGCAGGTGCCGTCTCGATTGGTGCGGTGCTGGGCGGAGCCTCAGACGAGGATTGCCGCAAGCTTAACCGCTTCGCTTTGGAGCTCGGTTTGGCCTTCCAGCTGCAAGACGACCTGCTTGACAGCTATGGCGACGAGAAGGAGCTGGGCAAAAAGATTGGCGGTGACATTCTCGAAGGCAAGAAGACCTATTTGATGATGCAGGCGATGAGCCACGCCACAGAGGAGCAGCGCGAGGTGCTGCGCTCGACCTACAAGGATGCCACACTCTCGGAACAGGAGAAGATTGCACGAGTAAAGGCCGTTTACGACGCTCTCGACGTGCGCCACATAACCGAGCAACAAATCTCTACACGTTTCGAACGAGCTATTTCGATTCTCGACTCGCTCAGCGTGGGAGCTGATGCCGTTTCCGAGATGCGCAAATTTGCATTGAGCCTTATCGGCCGAACAAAATAAGTTGATTGACTCTATATGAAGAGAAGTGATATCGAAATAATGGCTCCCGTCGGGAGTTACGAGTCGCTCCACGCCGCAATCAAGGCCGGAGCAGATGCCGTCTATTTCGGAGTCGGCAAACTCAATATGCGCTCGGCTTCGGCAGCGAACTTTACGCTCGACGACCTGGCCGAAATTGCCCGCATAGCTCGCGAAAACGGAGTTAAGACCTACCTGACGGTCAATACAGTAATGTACGATGACGAGATGCAGACCCTGCACGAGGTTATCGACCGCGCCAAGGCCGAGGGTATCAATGCAGTGATTGTTTCGGACATCGCAGCGATAATGTATGCCTACCAGCGTGGTGTCGAGGTCCACATCTCGACCCAATGCAACATCTCGAATGCCGAGGCGGCGAAGTTCTATGCACAGTGGGCCGACGTTGTGGTCTTGGCGCGTGAGCTTAGCCTCGAACAGGTGGCAGCAATCAGCCGTGCCATCGAGGAGCAGCAGATTACAGGTCCAAAGGGAGAGTTGCTGCAAATCGAGATGTTTGCACACGGAGCGTTGTGTATGTCGATTTCGGGCAAGTGCTACCTGAGTGAACACGAGACCGGCTGCTCGGCAAATCGCGGAGCGTGTCGCCAGCTCTGCCGCAGAAAATATACGCTCACCGACAAGGAGACCGGAGCTGCGCTCGATATCGACGGTCGCTATGTCCTCTCGCCCAAAGATTTGTGTACAGTGGACTTCCTCGACAAGTTTATCGGAGCCGGAGTGCGTGTGCTGAAAATCGAGGGTCGTGCGCGAGGTGCCGAGTATGTCAAGCGCGTTGTCGAGTGCTACGACGAGGCTCTGCGAGCTATGGAGCGTGGTGAATATACGCGCGAGCTTGCCACCGCACTCAAAGAGAGGCTCGAAACGGTCTTCAACCGTGGCTTCTGGAACGGATATTATGCCGGTCGCCCCACGGTTGAGCACAGTGAAAATTACGGCTCTTCGGCAACCAAGCAGAAGGTCTATGTCGGCAAGGTAACCAACGTCTTCAAGAAGATTTCGGTGGCCGAGGTGCTTATCGAGGCCTCGACGCTCGATGCCGGCGACAATATCTTCTTTATGGGAGCAACAACAGGCGTTGTCGAGCAGCCCGCCGAGGAGATTTACCTCGCAAATGCACCCGTTGAGGGTGTGAAGCAGGGCGACCTCTGCTCGATAAAAGTTCACGAACCGATACACCGTGGCGACAAGCTCTACAAGGAGATTGACCGCTGTGACAGACAATAGTTCTAATTGAAAAGTTATGTACGAAGAGTTGAATATTCCCGATGAGTTTTTCCGCGAGGAGGAGCGTTGCGGTTATGTAGTGACCGAGAAGATGAAGCGCATCTGGGCTGCCGAGCTCGGAATGGTTCATCGCTTTGCGCAGGTGTGCGAACGCCACGGATTGCGCTGGTATGCTATGGGCGGCACACTGCTCGGTGCGGTACGACACAAAGGGTTTATTCCGTGGGATGACGACATCGACCTGATGATGCCGCGCGAGGATTATGACCGTCTGCTCGAAATCGGTCCCGGAGAGTTTGGGTATCCCTACTTCTTCCAGACACCTGAGACCGAGCGTTGGTTCTTCCGCTCTCACATCCAGATTCGCGACAGCCGTACCACGGGAGCCATCGACCAGGATCGCTACCGCGATATCAACCGCGGAATATTTATGGATGTCTTCCCGCTCGATGAGGTACCGACAACCGCCAAGGAGCTCAAACATCATCGCGCACTTATGCGCCGATGCAGACGCAAAGCCCACAACATAACCTTCCGTCACGAGCATCCCTCTTGGATTAAGCGAGTGCGATATACGCTCTACGAGTGGTTACACCTCGGACTCTTCACTCCTGCAAAGGCATTCCGCAAAATCAATCACATCGCGGCTAAGTATGCCGGCAGTGGCAGTGACCGCGTGGGCCACACCTCGCTCTCGTACCGTGATGCTGTAATCTGGAATCGCGAAGATTGGGCCGAGAGTGTGTTGCTCGACTTCGAGATGATGAAACTCCCCGCGCCAAAGGGCTGGGACGCTGTGCTGCATCGCCACTACGGAGATTATATGCAGATTCCTGAAAATAAGAACGGTACAACCCACGGCAACGTGACGTTCGACCCCGACAAACCCTACACCGAATACTTCAAAAACAACAAATAATGAAAATGGTAATAGGCTACACGGCCGGCGTATATGACCTCTTTCATATCGGCCACCTCAACTTACTCAAAAATGCCAAGGGCATGTGCGACAAACTTATCGTTGGCGTTACCACGGATGACCTTGTAACCTACAAAGGCAAGCGAGCGATGATTCCCTTCGAGGACCGCATCGAGATTGTCCGCAACATAAAGTGTGTAGATGCGGCTGTTCCGCAGAGCGATATGGACAAGCTTGCAATGTGCAAGAAATTGGGTGCAACAATTCTCTTCGTAGGCGACGATTGGTACGGTACCGAGAAGTGGCAGGAGTACGAGAAGGAGTTCGAGAAGGCAGGCATCCGCATCGTCTACTTCCCCTATACCAAGGGAGTATCCTCGACACAAATCACCAAGGCGTTAAATGCCGTAAGAGAGTAGTGATGGGCAAGATTGTCGATAAAACCTACTGCGCAAGCTCCTACTTGCAGTACCGCACGGTCTATGACCGCTCGCGCTGCTTTGCCGAGGGCGTAGAGCCGAGCTATATACCCGAGTGTGAGAATCGTGCCGAGATCCATAATAGCGAGGAGCTGGGCGAACATATCGCCTCGGAGATGAAGCGTTACGTTACCGAGAATCGCGCTGCCCTTGCCCTGTCGGGAGGTATCGACTCGGCAATTTTAGCGAAGTTTATGCCCGCAGGGTCGCAGAGCTACACCTTCAAGTGCGTAGTCCCCGGCATCGAGGTTGCAGACGAGACTCCGATAGCTGCAAAGTATGCTGCCGAGTGTGGGTTGAAGCACCAGATTATCGAGATGTGGTGGGAGGATTTCGAGCGTTATGCGCCAATCCTGATGCGCCACAAGGGAGCACCAATCCACTCTATCGAGGTGCAGATTTACAAGGCAGCCTTGCAGGCCAAGGCCGACGGCTACGATGCGATGATTTTTGGCGAGAGTGCCGATGCGAACTACGGAGGCATGAGCAATCTGCTCGCACGCGATTGGGGCTTTGAGGAGTTTGTCGAGAGATACTCTTATGTTGCGCCCTCGAAGGTACTCAAAGAGTGGCAGAGTGTTGTGGAGCCTATCGAGAAGTACACGACCGATGGCAAAACTGATGTTCACGAGTTTATGCGCAACGTCTTCCTGCGCGAATCACTCAGCAGCTACCACAACGCCTGCGAGTGTGCCGGCATCAAGTTCCTCTCGCCCTTCGCAACGTCACGTCTGGCTGTCCCGCTCGACATCGAGCGTGTGCGTCGTGGCGAAAACAAGTATCTGGTACGCGAGGTGTTCAACAACCTCTACCCCTCATTCGAGATTCCGCCAAAATTGCCGATGCCACGCGCTACGAACGAATGGTTCCGCGATTGGGATGGAGCAAAACACCCTGAATTTCAAGCAGATTGCCACAAGACTCTGAATGGTGACCAGCGATGGCTGGTATGGTGCTTAGAGCGATTCTTCCAGATGTTGGAAGATGGCGACTGCAATAACAAATAGCAAAACGTAGACAGATATGAAAAAGATTGTTGTTGCCATATTCGCGCTATTGGTTGCGATGCAGACTATGGCTCACGAAGTCAAGGTGCAGACCGCATCGGTTGGCGATGTGAAGATTTCGTGCAAGAGTGATGAGTGGACTATCAAGGCCAAGGCTACCGTCAAGGACGGTGTTGAGGAGATTGCCGTCGAGATAACTGCGCAGCTACCAACAACCCCTGTACCCCTGACCGTCGAGTTCAGAACCCCGCAGCTCGATGCACACCACCTCTGGAACACCGAGAAGATGTGCCACACCGAGTTGCGTCCCGATTGGGGAGAGGCCTACTCGTCGTCGTTGGCTCAGCAGATGCCGATATACTCGTTCATCAACACCAACAACCGCAACCGCCTGACTATCGCCACCGACGAAGCTATCCGCAAGGTCGAGGCTCAGCTCGGTCTGCGCGAGGAGGAGGCTCTGCTGATTGGTAAGTTGAAATTCTTTGTCGAGACGGAGGCTCCGCTGACCCACTATAAGACAACTATCCGTCTTGACCGTCGCGATACCTTCTGGGCTGATGCCGTGCGTGAGAGTTCGCAGTGGATTATGGAGCAGAATGGATTTGTCGCTTGCAGAGTTCCCGATGCAGCCTTTGCTCCGCTCTACTCAACCTGGTATCAGTTCCACCAGCAGATTACCGACACCGCTATCGAGGCCGAGTGCCGCGAGGCTGTAAAGTTGGGTATGGGTACCATTATCGTCGATGACGGCTGGCAGACGGCGAACAACGACCGCGGATATGCCTACTGTGGCGATTGGGAGGTTACACCCGTCCGCATTAAGGATATGGCAGCACACGTCAAGCGAGTGCAGGAGCTCGGTATGAAGTATATGGTCTGGTACTCGGTGCCCTTTGTCGGCAAATACAGCAAGGCCTACGAGCAGTTCAAGCATAAGATGATCTATTTCCACAAAGATCGTGGCTATGGAGTATTAGACCCCCGATTCCCGGAGGTGCGCGAGCATATCTGCTCGATTTACGAGAAGGCTCTGCGCGAGTGGAATCTCGACGGGTTTAAGTTGGATTTTATCGACTCGTTCCGTCTGCGCGGTGTCGATCCGGCTCTGGCAGATAACGATGCCGGCCGTGATATCAAGAGTATTTCGGAGGCGGTAAATGTCCTGATGACCGAAGTTACCAAGCGTCTGCAAGCTATCAAACCCGATATCCTCATAGAGTTCCGCCAGCGTTACGTCGGTCCCGCAATTCGCCAATACGGAAATATGTTCCGTGCAACCGACTGTCCGGGTGAGATGCAGCGCAATCGCGCACGTATAGCCAACCTGCGACTTACGAGTGGCACAACGGCCGTACACGCCGATATGTTGGAGTGGAATATCGCCGAGAAGCCCGAAGTTGCTGCGCGACATATCCTCTCGGCAATCTATGGCGTGGTGCAATACTCGGTGATGTTGCGCGACATCCCGAAGGAGCATTTGCAGGTGGTAAAACATTGGATAGCCTTCACGCAAGAGCATCGTCAGACGCTCCTGCATAGCGATTTCCGCCCCTATCATCCTGAGGCCTACTTCCCGATTTTGGAGGCAGAGAGCGACAGCGAGCGCATCATAACAGCCTATCAGGAGGGTATGGCTGTCAATGCCGGAGAGCCCGACCGCGAGGTCTATATCATCAACGCCACGGGGGCCGAGTCGTTGGTGGTCGAGTTGCAGGGCAAGCCCCGCAAGGTCGAGTATTACGATGTTTATGGCAATAAAGTTGCGAGCAAGAAGCTCTCGAAGGGGGTACAGCGAGCTGCCGTGCCGACAAGCGGATATGCAAAGTTGAGTTACTAACGAAAAAATTATAAGATATGTTCAGCAAGGAGATTTACAAGCAGCGCAGAGATATTCTGCGTAGCAAGATTGGCAAGGGTATCATCCTGTTGCCCGGCAACGGAGAGTCGCCCAGCAACTACCCTAACAATACATTCCACTTCCGTCAGGATTCGACTTTCCTCTACTACTTCGGTCAGAATCATCCCGATTTGGCAGGCATCATCGACTGCGAGTCGGGCGAGGAGATTCTCTTCGGCAACGACCTAACCGTTGATGATATTATCTGGACAGGTCCACAGCCGACGATTGCCGAGCTGGGTACCGAGGTGGGCGTGGCTCTAACCAAGCCCCTGGCAGCATTGGCTGATTATCTCGCAGATGCGAAGGCCAAAGGCCGCACAATCCACTATCTGCCCCCCTATCGTGGCGAGTCGAAGATTCAGCTTGCGGAGTTACTCGGTATGCCGCTCGCTGCGTTGCACGAGGGCAAGTCGGCAGAGCTGATGTTTGCCGTGGCCGAGATGCGCGAGGTAAAGGGAGCCGAGGAGATTGAGGCTCTCGAACGCGCATTCCAGATTGGCTACATTATGCACGTTACGGCGATGAAGATGTGCCGTCCGGGTGTTGTCGAGCGCGAAATTGCGGGTGCTATCGAGGGTTTTGCACACTCGTACGGAGCAGGTGTATCGTTCGCATCAATCGTATCACAGCACGGTGAGACGCTCCACAACCACAACTACGACGGTGTGCTCGAATCGGGTCGTCTGCTGCTCGTTGATGCAGGTGGCGAGACGGTCGATAACTACTGCTCGGACCATACGCGAACATACCCTGTAAGCGGCAAGTTTACCGACAAGCAGCGCGATATTTATAATATCGTCCTGGCAGCTCACGACCACGTTCGCGATATCGTGAAGCCAGGAATGATGTACAGCGATATCCACCGTGCAGCCTACCTTACATTGGCCGAGGGTCTGCGTTCGGTAGGTCTGGTAAATGGCTCGCCCGAAGATGTTGTCGAGTCGGGCGCAATGTATATGTTTATGCCCCACGGCTTGGGTCACGGACTGGGTATGGATGTTCACGACTGCGAGGCTATGGGAGAGCGCAGCTTCGACTTCTCGGATCTGCTCGACAGAGCCAAAGAGTCGGCAACCTGCGTACACCGTGCAACTTGGCGCGTAAGACCGGGTACGGTGATGAGCGACGAGCCGGGATTGTACTTTATCCCGGCACTTATCGACAAGTCGCGTGCCGAGGGACTTTACAAGGGTATCGTGAACTACGACGCGCTCGACGCTTATCGTGACTTCGGCGGTATTCGCTTGGAGGACGACCTGCTCGTGACCGAGAGTGGTTGCCGTTTTATCGGCGACAAGAAGATTCCTATCACTGTCGAGGAGCTCGAAGCTGTGGTGGGTAAGTAGGCGTTGACAATTGATAATTGACAATTGATAGTTGATAATTGATAATTAAGGTGCCTGCGGCGCATATTTATTAGTTTGAGATAATGATTATTCTATTTCCGACCGAATTGGAGGCGGCTCCGTTCCGCGCTCTGTGTCCCGATGCGGCAGTCGAAATCTGCGGTGTCGGTATGGCGCAGACTGCTGCGTGCGTGGCTCGACTGCTCGGCGAGGGGGAGCGAAAATTCCTGTTAGCCGGCATTGCAGGAGCCTACACCACAGAGTTGGCCAAGGGTGATGTTGTCACAGTCAGCGAGGAGCACGTGGCGGGAATCCCTGAGCAGTTCGACAAGAGCTACTCCGCAAACTTGAAGATTGAGGGATTGCGCGAGGTGCGAAGCAATACGGTATGTCGATGCGGAGCGGAGAGCTGCGGTGCCGAGGTCGAGAATATGGAGGGTGCAGCTCTCTTTGCCCTCTGCGAGGAGTTCGGTGCGGAGTGTGCGGAGCTGCGCGCCATATCAAACTACGTTGGCGAGCCTCGCGAGGGGTGGGAGATACCTTTGGCTCTCGAAAATCTCGCCCACGAACTACGCTTAATTTTAGGTCACAAGTAATGAAACCACTCAAACTACGCATATCGCCCTGCCCGAACGACACCTTCTCGTTCGATGCAATCGTAAATCGTCGCATCGACCTGCGAGGATTGACTTTCGAGGTGGAGTATGCCGATATCGAGGAGCTCAATCGCGGAGTTCTCGACGGCTCGCCCGACATAACCAAGATTAGCACCGCCCTGCTGCCACATATTTACGACCGCTATGCACTGCTTGATAGCGGCTCGGCATTGGGTCGCGGCAACGGACAACTTCTCGTACGCCGCAAGGGCGACACCACCCCCATTCGCAGCGTGGCTATCCCCGGCGAGTACACCACAGCCAACGCTATGCTCCGCCACTTCTTCCCCGAAATTACCGACCGTCGCGAGATGCTCTTCTCTCAGATAGCCGAGGCTGTGGAGCGTGGCGATGTTGATGCCGGGGTACTCATCCACGAGGGTCGATTTGTCTATCAGCGACGCAATCTCGAACTCGTAGCCGACCTGGGTGCATTATGGGAGCAGCAGACCTCGCTACCGCTGCCGCTCGGAGCGATAGTCATACGTCGTGATTTGGGCGCAGAGATGCAACGCGAGGTCGAGAGCCTGCTTGCCGAGAGCATCCGTTTTGCCTTCGATAACCCTACCCTCTCGCGTACATATATTAAGTTACACGCGCAGGAGATGGAGGATGATGTCATCGACCGCCATATAGCCCTTTTTGTGAATGAATATTCTCTCTCGTTGGGCGAGGAGGGGCGCAGAGCAACGGCACACCTCACGGGACTCGATTTGTAGCCGAAAAGATTAAAAACCTCGACTGATATGGTCGAAAAATTGTAAAAATCGCGCTCAAAACGCGATTTTTTTATTTTTGCTCTTGTGCGCTCGGAAATTTTTTGTAAATTTATAGACTGAAAACCGAAAACAAACCTTAAAACAGATAAGAATATGAAAAATTATTCAGCAAAAGAGATCAAGAACATTGTCCTCATTGGTGCCCCGGGCTCAGGTAAAACTACCCTTGCCGAGGCCATGGCATTTGAGGGAAAGGTCATCGACCGCAGGGGTAGTATCGAGGCAAACAACACACTTTCGGACAACACCGATATCGAACACGAATACAAGCGTTCGATCTATGCGACAACACTCTTTACAGAGTTTATGGGTCGCAAACTCAATATCATCGACTGTCCGGGTTCAGACGATTTCTGCGGAAATCTCTTCTCGGCATTCAAGGTTGGCGACGTAGGCGTTATGGTTATGAACGCCCAGAACGGCTGGCAGGTGGGCGACGAGATTCAGTCGCGCTATGCTCGCATTCTCAACAAGCCGCTGATTGGTGTCGTAAACCAGCTGGACGGTGAAAAGGCTAACTTCGACGCAACAGTCGAGGGCCTTCGTGCAGCTTCGCGCGTGAAGCCTGTAATCGTTCAGTACCCCGTAGAGCAGGGTGCAGGATTTACCGCTTTCATCGACGTTCTGATGATGAAGATGTACCGCTTCACCGACGAGAACGGTACTCGCGAGGAGTTGGAGATTCCGGCAGACCAGATGGAGTACGCTCAGACATTGAACCAGGAGTTGTCGGAGGCTGCTGCCGTTTATGACGATGCACTTATGGAGCTCTACTTCGAGAAGGGCGCTCTGACTCAGGATGATATCCGTTCGGGTTTGAAGTTGGGTGTTGCTAACCGCGAGGTTATGCCTATCTTCTGTGCGAGCGGTAAGCGCGATATCGGTACCAAGCGTTTGATGGAGTTCATCATCAACGTCGCTCCGGGCCCGACTACTCCGACCACAGCTCCCAAGTTCACATCGACCGAGGGTGAGGAGCTCGTTGCAGACGAGACTCTGCCCACAACCCTCTTCGTATTCAAGAGCCAGATTGAGCAGCACATCGGCGAGATTACCTACTTCCGCGTAGTTCGTGGTAAGGTTACCGAGGGTATGGAGTTGGTGAACAGCCGCACAGGCAACAAGGAGAAACTCTCGCAGCTCTTCGCCGTAGCCGGCAAGACCCGTATCAAGGTTACCGAACTTTCGGCTGGTGATATCGGTTGCACCGTGAAGCTCAAAGCAACCCGCACAAACGACACTTTGGCAGCTGCCGGAGCACACGTCAAGGTTGATCCTATCGTCTTCCCCGAACCGCGTTACCGCGCAGCCGTGAAGGCAAAGGAGCAGGGCGACGAGGAGAAGCTCGGCAAGTTGCTTAACGATATCAAGTACGAGGATCCGACTATCTTGGTTGAGTACTCTAAGGAGTTGAAGCAGACGATCATTCAGGGTCAGGGTGAGCACCACCTCAACATCGTGAAGAGCCGTCTGGCAAGCGAGAACAAGCTCGAAATCGAGTATTTCGCTCCGAAGATTCCTTATCGCGAGACTATCACTAAGGTTGCACAGGCAGACTACCGCCACAAGAAGCAGTCGGGTGGTGCCGGTCAGTTCGGAGAGGTTCACATGGTTATCGAGCCCTACTATGAGGGTATGCCCGAACCTACGAAGTACAAGGTGAACGGCAAGGATATCACCGTGAATATCAAGGGTAAAGAGGAGTACGATTTGGATTGGGGCGGCAAGTTGCAGTTCTACAATTCGATTGTCGGCGGTGCTATCGATGCTCGCTTTATGCCTGCGATTTTGAAGGGTATTATGGAGAAGATGGACGAGGGTCCGCTCACAGGTTCGTACGCTCGCGACATCCGCGTAGTGATTTACGATGGTAAGATGCACCCGGTAGATTCGAATGAAATCTCGTTCAAGTTGGCAGCTCGTAACGCATTCAAGGATGCTTTCCGCAATGCCGGCCCGAAGATTATGGAGCCTATCTACAACGTCGAGGTGCTCACTCCGAGCGAGTATATGGGTGCAGTGATGAGCGACTTGCAGAACCGCCGCGCAATGATTATGGGTATGGAGTCTGACAAGGGCTTCGACCGCCTCAACGCTCGCGTACCTCTTGCAGAGCTCTATCGCTACTCGACCACACTGTCGTCACTCACATCGGGTGCTGCTACCTACACGATGCAGTTTGCATCTTACGAGCAGGTGCCGTCGGATGTTCAGGATAAGCTCTTGAAGGCTTACACCGATACTGACGAAGAGTAGTATCTCTCCCGAAAGGGGTATAAACAAGGGGCTGTCCAACACGCACGTTGGCAGCCTCTTGCTATTAAGAGCCTCCGTTTCGGAGCACACCCCAAAACGCCTAAACCCTCCATAAAAAACCCAAACTCACAATGCCTCGTTTAGCAACAAACCGACACCCGATGGTGGCTGCCGTAATTCCGTTTATGGCAGGCATCGCACTGTTTGATGCGGTGGCGTTGCCGTGGTGGGCATTGTGGGGAGGATTTCTGCTCTGCACGGCGTTGACAGCCGTCGGATTGCGATCACGCATCGGAAACATCTCTCTCGTCGCTGCGCTGATTCTCTTTGGCGGGGCTGTGGGCGAACTGCGCTGTTTCGAGTCGCAGATACCGCCCAACACGCGACACTATCTGACCCTCGAAGTCGAAGATAACCCCGTGATACGCAAGGGTTTTGCCGTGATGCCGGCTCGTATCTCGGAGTGGGAGTCCGATGGCGTTCAACACCGCGCCGATGAGCGGGTAAGCCTCTATCTCGACACCCTCGTAAAGGCTCAATTTGGCAGTCGTATCGAGGCTCTCGGACGCATACTCCCCTATCCCGAAAAGTTCGGCTCGTATGGCCGCCTGATGTCGCGCAGAGGCTTTGCAGGAACACTCTTTCTACACGCGGACGACATTACTAAGGTCGAACATCGCAATAAATGGACACTCCACACAGCGGCTGTCGAACGACTGTCGCAACTCGACCTCTCGGAGCAGTGCGCAGCCATTGTCGGAGCTATGGCAGCAGGCGACCGACGGAGTATGACCCCCGAACTGCGCGAGGCCTATTCGCGAGCCGGAGCATCACACGTCTTGGCGGTGTCGGGTCTTCACGTCGGCATCGTCTTTCTGCTCGTCAATATCCTCTTGGCTTGGTTACCATTGGTGCGCCACGGCCAGATTATCCGAGCCGTAGCGGTCATCGTTCCGATATGGATATATGCCTCAGTATGCGGATTTTCGCCCAGCGTGATACGTGCTGCGGTGATGTTCTCAGCTCTGCAACTCTCTGTGGCTACGTCGTCGCTCTATATCTCGCTTAACACACTTGCCGCCACGGCTTTTGCGATGTTGGTCTATCGGCCCGACACGCTCTTCGACATAAGTTTCCAACTCTCGTTCGTTGCTGTTGTGGCAATTCTGCTCTGGGGCGTTCCGCTGATGAAAGCCTTCCGTACACGAAGGCTGTGGGCAGATGCGCTGATAGCGACAATGGTCGTCGGCACAGTGTCGAGCGTGGCGACTATGCCCCTGGTGGCACACACTTTTGGGACAATTTCGCTCGTTGGAGTTCTGCTCAATCCGATAGTGATTCTCTGCGCATATATCATCGTTATCGCGTCAGTTATCTGGCTTGCTTTGCCCTTTGCTCCGCTTGCGCCCATATTTACAGCCGTATTGTCGTGGACGGGCGCAGGGCTCAACTTCGTGGTTGCGGGCGTTGCTCGATTTGAGTGGTCGGCAGTCGATATCTCGCTCCCGATGTGGGCCGTCTGGATAATTTATGGTATTGCGATAGCAATAACTGCCGTTGTGCGACACTTCGAAACGAAAAAATCGGTAAATTTGCCACTGTGATAACCATCGAACAATATAAACTGTTATGCGACCCCGAGGTGCGCCAAGCTATCGCCGAGAATATCTCGCGTGACCCACTCAATATTGCCCTCGATAAACGCATAGTCCACGCTGCCGAGGTCGCCACACAGGTCAAGTATCTCGACCGCGCACGAAAGAAGTTACCCTCGTACTTCGAGGCACACTGCATCATCCCGTCGCTCGCCTTCGAGCAGTCGTCGAGCGAGGAGTGCGCAGCGCATAAACCCCTCACAGGAGGCTCGGTACTCGACCTCACGTGTGGATTGGGAGTTGATGCCTTCTACCTCTCGCAGCGATTCGAGCGCGTAGTCACCATAGAGCGCAACGAGGTCTTAGCCGAGATTGCCCGCGAAAATTTCCGTCGCTTAGGCGCAACAAATATCGAGGTTGTCTGTGCCGACTCTGCGGAGTATGCCGCCACCTGCACCGACCACTTCGATTGGTGCTATGCCGACCCCGACCGTCGTGGCGCAAAGGGCGAAAAACTTGTACGGCTCGAAGATTGCTCTCCGGATATGGTTGCGCTGATGCCCCGCCTGCAAAGCATCGCCGACAAGGTCTGCATCAAGGCTTCGCCGATGTTCGACGTGGACGAAGCTTTCCGCCTCTTTGGCGAGTGCAGCGTCGAGGTCTGTTCGCTCGGTGACGAGTGCAAAGAGGTGCTTATCTACATAAGCCGTAACGAGAAGCAGACAATCACTGCAACAGCCTTAGGTATAGGTAGTTACACGGAGCAACACGGCACGAGCAAAGAGCCTGCACTACCCGAATTTCACGGCGAAGAGTATCGTTGGTTGGTGCAGCCCGATGTAGCGTTGCAGAAGTGTCGATTGGCGCGTCGCCACCTTGCCGACAAGGCCGATATTTGGAGCGAGAATGGTTATGGTTTCGCTATCGAGCGACCCGATGAAGTTGTGGGTCGCATCTACGAAATCGACCGTATCGAGCCCTTCGACCCGAAGGCTCTCAAACGCGAGTTGAAGGGCAAAAAGGTCCAGATTCTCAAACGCGACTTCCCCCTTGCGACCGAGCGTTTGATGGCGATGACCGGACTCAAAGAGGGCGGCTCATCGAGGATGGCTTTTACAACTGTCGAGGGTAAATTTTTGGTTATCCGATTAAAATAACTACCTTTGGTAGTTCAAACCTCGGTTTGGTTATGTCGATTAAGAAGATTATAGAGTTTTTCACGGACACAATCTTCCACAAGGAGTTCCGCTCCTCGTGGGTTAATCTGCTTGTGCGCCAATACAAACTCTTCTTCTATACGGCTCGCGGATTGCAGGAGCACGGCACCGTTGTTCGCTGCGCTGCGCTGACCTTCTATACGCTGATTTCGATTGTCCCGATTCTGGCTGTAGTCTTCGCCATAGTTCAGGGCTTTGGCATCATCGAAGATCTGATTGCAAATCTCTACTCGATATTCCCGAAGAATCCCGAAATCGTAGACTATGTAGTCGAATTTGCTAACAAGGCTATCGAAACAACCAAGGGTGGTCTGGTTGCAGCGGTCGGTATCGCAACCCTCTTTTGGGCGGTGATTCGCGTCTTCGGCTCGATTGAGAATGCCTTTAACAACATTTGGGAAGTCACCTCGACCCGTAGTATGGCTCGCAAGGTTGCCGACTATATCGCTGTGGTTGTCATCGTCCCAATATTTTGGGCAGCGGCTAACGGAGTTACATCCTATGCACAGGGACTCTTCGAGGCGAAGGATGCCGTTTGGTGGGTGTGGGCCGGCAAGATTATCTCGACCGCGATGATGTGGTTACTCTTTGCGCTGATATACTACATCATCCCCAACACAAGAGTACGCATCAACTCGGCCATAACTGCCGGCATCATCGCAGGAACGGCATTTCTCCTCTTCCAGTGGGGATATATCTACTTGCAGAGCGTGATGACATCTTACAACGCAATCTACGGAAGTTTTGCCGCGTTACCGCTCTTCTTGATGTGGGTGCAGACCTCTTGGATAATTCTACTTTTCGGAGGCGAGTTGTCATTCGCATTTCAGAATATCGACAAGTTCGACGAGGAGCGCGAATCGCTACACGTGAACTACGACTCGCGACGCAAGGTGCTGCTCGCAACAATGTTGGTCGTAGTGCGCCACTTCGCAGCAGGCGAGGGGTCGATAACCCTCTCGGAGGTCAAGAGAGCCTTGAACCTACCCACGCGAATTGTCAATTCGGTCCTGCGCTCGTTGGTCGAGGCGGGAGAGCTTATCGAACTTCCGGCCGAAGGTAAGGGATTCGAAAACTCGTTTGTGCCGGCAAAAGATGTTGATGAGTTCACGATTTATAACATTTTGGAGGCCGTCGAGCAGTCGGGTACCAGCTCGATAGACCTCGATGCAAGCGAGGAGCTGCGATTAGTGAGCGAAGAGTTGGAGCTTATCAAAAAGGAGGCTCGCTCGTCACGACAAAACACCAAACTTACGGATATCAAAAACCCATAACCGAGAATGAAGAGCGTAGTGATAATCGGAAGTGGCAATGTTGCCGAGGGTTTCGCCCGCGCACTCACCGAATCGGGAGTCGAGGTGCGACAAATCTTTGCGCGCAATGCCACGAGAGGTGCTGCGGTGGCAGCTATTGCCGGTTGTGAGTGGAGCAACTCTCCGGAGCAACTTGCCGAAGCAGAGCTCTATCTGGTTGCCGTCTCGGATTCGGCAATCACACCACTACTCTCGTCATTACCGATTCCTACGAACGCAGTCGTTGCCCACACAGCAGGCTCGCAGCCGCTCGAAGCAATCCCCTCTCATTTCGAAAACAGGGCGGTTATCTATCCGTTACAGACCTTCACCGCAGGGCGCAGGGTCGATTTCTCGGAGATTCCGCTCTTTGTCGAGGCTGCAAACGCAGAGCTGCTCGGCAGAGTTAAAAACTTCGCGTCGCGGTTGAGCCGCACGGTTATCGAGGCCGATTCGCAGATGCGTTCGCAGGCACATCTCGCAGGTGTTGTGGTCTGCAACTTTGTCAATCATCTCTACGCCAAAGGCGATGAGTTGATGCAGGGAGCAGGTCTACCCTTCGCAACGCTCGCTCCGCTGATTGCAGAGACGGCACGTAAGGCCATCGAGAGCGGCAAGCCATCGGCAGTCCAGACCGGCCCCGCAAAGCGAAACGATAGGAGCACTATCGAGCGACACCTCGGAATGCTCGACGCGCAACCCCAACTTAAAGAGATTTACGAAAAATTAAGCCAAAGTATATGGAAAGAAACTTCAAAGAGAGATTAACCGAAGTCGAGGCATTCGTCTTCGATGTGGACGGTGTGATGACCGACGGCAGCATTATGCCGTTGCCCGATGGCGACTTCTTGCGCCGATACAATGCCAAGGATGGCTACGCGCTCTCTTACGCTATCAAGCACGGCTATAAGGTCTGCATCATTTCGGGCGGATTCGGCACGTTGCTCGCATCGCGTATGCAGCGATTGGGTGTAAAGCACCTCTACACAAATTGTATGGACAAGATTAAGGCTATTCACGAGTTTGCCGAGACAGAGGGCGTAAATCTCGAAAATGCGATATATGTCGGCGACGATATTCCCGACTTGGAGTGTATGCGCGAGGTAGGTATTCCGGTTTGTCCGGCAGATGCCGTACCCGAAATCATCGAGGCATCGTGCTACGTTTCGCAGTTTGGTGGAGGTAAGGGTTGTGTTCGCGACATCATCGAGCAGGTACTTCGCGCTCACGGCACGTGGGCCCTCGACTCGATGGGAACAATCTGCGACAACTCGGTAGCATCGAGATAATTGACAATTGATAATTAAAAATACTATGGCAGAGAAAAAATTGCGTTTCGAAACGCTTCAGATACACGGTGGTTATCACCCCGACCATACAGGCTCGCGTGGCGTAGCTATCTACCCCACCGCAGCCTACCATTTCCGCACTTGTGACTATGCGGCACGTCTGTTCGAGCTCAAAGAGTTCGGCAACATCTACACCCGACTGCAAAATCCGACAACCTCGGCATACGAGGAGCGCATCGCAGCTCTCGAAGGCGGCGTCGGAGCTTTGGCTCTCTCGTCGGGAATGTCGGCACAGCTTATCGCCATCACCTCGTTGGCAGATAGTGGCGACAATATCGTTGCATCGCCCTACCTCTATGGCGGCACCTTCAACCAGTTCAAGATTTCGTTCCGCAAGCTCGGCATCGACTGTCGCCTGGCAAAGAACGAGAGCGCTGAGGAGTTGGAGAAACTTATCGACGAGCGCACGAAGGCTATCTACGTCGAGTCGATGGGTAACCCCGGATGTAATGTGCCCGACTTGCAGGCTATTGCCGAGATGGCTCATCGCCACGATATACCCTTCGTTGTCGATAACACGTTCGGTGCCGGTGGCTACCTCTGCCGTCCGCTCGAATGGGGAGCAGATATCGTTGTCGAGTCGGCAACCAAATGGATTAATGGCCACGGTACGGCTATGGGTGGTGTTATCGTCGATGGCGGCACCTATAATTGGGGCAATGGCAAATATCCCGCACTCTGCGAGCCTTCGGAGGGTTATCACGGCCTGAAATTTTACGAGACCTTCGGTAATCTGGCATATATCGTCAAGTGCCGTGTGGGTGGTCTGCGCGACTTTGGCTGCTCGCCCTCGGCCTTCGACTCATACCTTATGCAGATTGGTTTGGAGACCCTCTCGATGCGCGTGAAGCACTCGGTAGAATCGACCCGTCGCCTTGCGGAGTATTTCCGCGAGCATCCGCTCGTTAAGCGCGTAAGCTACGTCGGTTTCGAGGACCACCCCTCGCACGAGATGGCCAAAAAATATTTCCGCCACGGTGCCGGTGCCGTGCTGACCGTCGAGTTGAAGGGCTCGCTCGATACTACGGTGCGTTTTGTGGAGTCGCTTAAACTCGTAGCCAATATGACAATGATTGGCGACTCGATTACCGTAATTACCCACCCCGCATCGACCACTCACAAGCAGCTCAGCGACGAGGATTTGGCAGCCGTAGGCATCTCGCCCACGTTGCTGCGCCTCTCGGCCGGATTGGAGAATGTCGAGGATTTGATTGATGATTTCGAGCAGGCGTTTGCAGCTGCTCTCAACGAATAACAATGGCTATACAATACGCATATTTCGCTGAACCCGTAGAGTTGGAGTGTGGAGCCACACTCCCCGACCTCACGGTGGCATATTCGACCTACGGAACGCTCTCGCCTGCGAAAGATAACGTCATCTGGGTTTGTCACGCCCTGACCGCCAACTCGGAGGTACACGACTGGTGGGAGCATACAGTCGAGAATGGCCGATTCCTTGACCCCGAACGCTGGTTTGTGGTCTGTGCCAACTTCCTCGGCTCGCACTACGGCACCACAGGCCCCCTCTCGATAAACCCCACAACGGGAGAGAAGTGGTATGGTGACTTTCCCGAAATCACTGTAAGAGATATGGTGCATTGCCACCAGATGTTGGCCAAAAGACTCGGAATCGAGCAGGTGGAGCTACTTATCGGTAGCTCGATTGGCGGATTCCAATGTATGGAGTGGACGGTGCAGAGCCCCGACTTTGCCAAGCGAGCAGCCTTCATAGCCACCACACCGCGCTCGATGCCGTGGGCTATCGCCTTCAACGAGTCGCAACGCATGGCTATCGAGGCCGACCAGAGCTTTGGCGAGCGCAGTGACGAGGCCGGAGCCGCAGGTATGGCTGCCGCACGAAGTATCGCTCTGCTGAGCTACCGCGGAGGTATCGCCTACGACCGCACACAGCAGGACCCCGACAACTCGAAGTTGCGAGGCTATCGCGCGACAACCTACCAGCAACACCAGGGCGAAAAGTTGCGTCGTCGATTTAATGCCTACTCGTACTATCGCCTCTCGCAGGCGGTCGATTCGCACGACCTCTCGCGCGGCCGCGGCTCACTCGAAGAGGTCTTGCAGGGCATCAAGGCAAAGACTTTGGTCGTGTCGATCACGTCGGACATTCTCTTCCCGCCCGCCGACCACGATGTTCTGGTGCGCAACATCCCCGATGTGGAGTACCACATCATCGACTCGGACTTTGGCCACGACGGATTCTTGGTCGAGGCCGAACAACTCAATACGATTATCAAAAACTTTATGCAGATATAGGATATGAACAGAGGTGTACTTAACATAGGACTATTCGGATTTGGCACCGTGGGTCGTGGTCTTTACGACGTGTTGGAGGAGACCAAACTCAAAGAGGCGCACATCAAGCGCGTCTGTGTACGCGACATCAGCAAGGACCGTGGCGTAGAGGCGGCCTTCACAGACAATCCTGACGAGATTTTCAACGACCCCGACATCAATCTCGTGGTCGAACTTATTGACGATGCCGAGGCCTCGTACTCGATCGTCAAACGAGCTCTCGAAGCAGGTATTCCCGTGGTTACGGGCAACAAGAAGATGCTCGCTTACCACCTCGAAGAGCTTATCGAGATTCAGCGCGAGAAGCAGGTGCCGTTGCTCTACGATGCATCGGCTTGCGGTAGTATTCCCGTCATCCGTAACCTCGAAGAGTACTACGATAACGATCTGCTCGTCTCGGTCAAGGGTATCCTGAACGGCTCGTCGAACTTCATTCTCTCGAAAATCTTTAACGAGAATATGTCCTACCCCGCAGCCCTGCGCCTGGCACAGGATTTGGGCTTTGCCGAGTCGGACCCCTCACTCGATATCGATGGATTTGATTCGCTCTTCAAGCTGATTATTATCACGATGCACGCCTTCGGCCGCTACGTTTCGCCCGATGATATCTTCGTCTACGGCATCTCGAATATGAACGACGACGATATCCGCTTCGCAACCGAGAAGAAACGTCGTATCAAGCTGGTGGCACACGTCGAGAAGCTCGACAACGGCAAGATGATTATGAGCGTGATGCCGCAACTTATCTCGCGCGATAAATATATATATAGTGTCGAGGATGAGTTCAACGGCGTAGTTATCAAGGGTAAGTTCTACTATAAGCAATTTATGTTCGGCCGCGGTGCTGGTGGTTATCCGACAGGTTCGGCCGTACTGAGCGATATTATGGCCTGCTTCTACAACTACAAATACGAGTACAAGAAGCTCAATGCCGAGGTTGTTCCCGAATATACCGACGACTTTACTTTCCGCATCTATCTGCGCTACTCGAACGAGGAGGATTTGGCTCTGTTCAACTTCCTGAAAGTGCGCGAGAACTACACCAGCGAGTCGTCGAACTACGTTGTGGGCGATGTTCGTCTGAGCGACCTCTATGCCATCAAGGATGAGATTCGCAAGCGCAACCTCTTCGTTGCGGCATACCCCGAAGATTAGGACACGGCATCTGCTCCGAAGGGTGCACCATAAAACACAAGAAAGGCTGTCCAACATCACGTTGCGACAGCCTTTTGCTTGGTAAGTCCTATAAGCCGAGTTCTGTTCTCCACCCTACGGGCGAAGCCTCTATCATTTATCTACTACCGCAGTCTCCCACGGTCTCCAGCGACCTACCCCCCGACAGCGGACGAGCAATCCTTAATTATCGGTATACATGGTCTTGCAACCCGTCAGGCGTACTGCCGGAGCGTATCACTACCTCCGCGGTGGGCTCTTACCCCACCTTTTCACCCTTACCTCGAATCCCGAACCTCAAAGGTCGAAACTCCGCATGAGGCGGTTATTCTCTGTTACACTACTATACCCTTGCGGATATCAAGCCGTTAACTTGGACGGTGCTCTATGTTGCTCGGACTTTCCTCCCCCTGCTTGCGCAGGCAGCGATAGAGCGGACTTGCCGGTGCAAAGTTACAAAACTATTTCAAACTGCACAAATCGCAGCCTCGACTACCACGTATCTCCGTAGAGTACGGTGTCAATCTTGCGACCTGTCAGGCGTTGGATATCCTTGACAATATTGTGTTCGTCAAGGGTGCAGAACGTGAGGGCTATACCCGCACATCCGGCACGACCCGTACGACCAATGCGGTGTACGTATGTTTCGGGGACGTCGGGAATGTCGTAGTTGATAACCATTCCGAGCTCCTTGATGTCGATGCCTCGTGCAGCAATATCGGTAGCCACCATAATACGCGACTTGCCCGACTTGAAGTCGTCGAGGGCTCGCTGACGCTGGCACTGCGACTTATCTCCGTGCAACGCCTCGCAGCGCATACCCTTAGCGCGCAGTGTCTTCGAGATGTTGTCGGCCCCGTGCTTGGTACGCGAGAAGATAAGCACCGACTTATCCTCGTGCTCACGCAGCAACTCGACCAACAGCTGACGTTTTTCGGGCTTTTCGACAAAATAGACACACTGCTCAACCTCATCGACGGTTGATGATGCAGGTGTCACCTCGATACGTACCGGGTGGTGCAACATCGAGCGCGAGAGGCGCACAATCTCGTCGGGCATCGTAGCCGAGAAGAAGAGCGTCTGACGCTCGGTGGGCAACTTCGGGAGCAGACGACGGATATCGCCAATAAAACCCATATCGAGCATTCGGTCGGCCTCGTCGAGTACGAATGTCGTCAGCTTACCAACTTTAACGGCTCCCTGACCCATCAAGTCGAGCAGACGGCCGGGCGTGGCAATCAGAATATCGACACCCTTGCGCAGAGCGTCGGTCTGGGGCTTCTGTTTCACTCCGCCAAAGATTGCCGTATGGCGCAGTCCCGAATATTTACCGTAGTCGGTAAAGCAGTCGCTAATTTGCAGAGCCAACTCGCGCGTCGGAGTCAGAATCAGGGCTCGAATCGTGTGGGGATGACGCTCCTCCTGTGCGCGCTTGTTGCGACGCTTCTGCACACGCTCGCGATAGAGTCGGCGGCGACGCTGATTGCGCGTCTCGACCTTCGGCTCGGCACCTGCAACCTCGGCGTCCGCCTCCGCACCATTTTCGTCAGGATTAGACTCGACATCCGCCTGCGCAGCGACGGCCTCAGCCTCGCGGGCAGCAATCTCGGCCGCCTCCTTTTCACGCAGAGCCATCAGCTGCTGGATAATCGGAATCGCAAAGGCAGCTGTTTTACCTGTGCCTGTGCGAGCAATTCCGAAGATATCTTTACCGGCCATAACTACGGGTATGGCCTCCTGCTGGATGGGTGTGGGTTCTTCGTAGCCTTTTTCTTCTACTGCCCTCAATATCGGGGCGACGATGTCGAGTTCCTGAAACTTCATTTTGGGTGTTACAACAGTTTTTTCACAAATTTGAAGAGGGTGTAGGGCATATACCTGAACGGCACGTCGAGCCACGTGGGCGTAACCACTACCGAACGACGATGCGAGAAGGCATCGAAACTCTCGCGGCCGTGGTAGCGACCCATACCCGAATTACCTACACCTCCGAAGGGTATATTTTCGTTAGCGATGTGCATAATCGTATCGTTGATGCAGGCTCCGCCCGATGATGTACGACGAATAACCTCCCAGCCACGCTTCTCGCTTCCGAAGTAGTAGAGAGCTAACGGCTTCTCGCGCTTGGTAACGAACTCGACAGCCTCGTCAGTACTCTTGAAAGTCTGAATCGGGAATATGGGACCAAATATCTCCTCCTGCATCACCGGAGCATCGGGCGACACTCCGTCGAGCAGCGTCGGCTCGATATATCGCTCCTCAGGTTTGGTGTGGCCACCGGCAACAACCCAACCGTCGGCAAGGTATCCCGACACTCGCTCGAAGGCGCGGTCATTGACCATTCGAACATAGTGTTTGCTCTGGCTCGCATCCTCTCCGTGCAGATTGCGCGACTCACGCTTGAAGGCCTCGATAAAACGTCCCTTGACCGACTCGTGCAACAGCAGGTAGTCGGGAGCGATGCAGGTCTGGCCTGCATTAAGACCCTTGCCCCAGACAATGCGACGTGCAGCAATCTCGATATCAGCATCCTCATCGACGATGCAGGGGCTCTTACCACCCAATTCGAGAATCACAGGGGTCAGATTCTTTGCCGCAGCAGCCATAACAGTACGGCCGAGGGCGGGACTTCCCGTAAAGAAAATCACATCGTAACGCTCAGCGAGCAGTGCGGTATTCACATCGCGATTACCCTGCACCACAGCGATATAGTTCTCATCGAAGGTTGCGCGAATCATCTCCTCGATAGTCTTGGCAACGTGCGGAACATAAGGCGACGGCTTCAACACAGCCGTACAACCAGCCGAGATTGCACCAACCAACGGGTTGAGCATCAACTGCACCGGGTAGTTCCACGGAGCGATGATGAGCGACGTTCCGAGTGGCTCGGTAACTATACGGCTACGCGAAGGAAACATCTTCAAAGGAGTGGCGCAACGCTTGCGACGAGCCCAACGCTCGACATTATGCAGGTGATTACGCACCTCGCCGGCAACGATGCTCAGTTCGGTAATATAGGCCTCCTCGTAGGACTTATGCAAGTCTGCATAAAGAGCCTCAGCCAAGGGTTTCTCCCACTCGGCAAGGGCCTTTTGCAGACGACGCAACATCTGCTTGCGGAAAGTGATGTCGAGTGTTGCCCCCGAACGGAAATACTCCTTCTGGGCTGCAACCAGAGCCTTGATGCGCTCTGTCGGTGTATTTTCAATCTTCATCATACTCTTCGTGCTCTACTATTTACGACCCGTAAAGTGGTCCATTGTCGAATATACTCCAAAACATTTGCCGAACAGGAAGTCGAACACCACCGTTGGCAACAGGCCTTGACACAGACGGATAAAATGGAAACCAAACGGGATACCTCTAAAATCGCGGTTGTGCTCAATGGCACGGAGGATTTTGCGCGAGGTCCTCACCGGATTCAAAATCGGAATTATGCGTGAGCGTACCCCGTCAAACATTCCGGTATTGATGTAGAACGGCGCTACGGTTGTGATACGCACCTTGCTCTTTCGCTCGGCAAGCTCGATACGCACCGAGTCCGACCAGCCAATCACTGCCCACTTGCTGGCGGCATAGACCGACATCTTCGGATTGGAAATCATACCTCCCGCCGATGCGATATTGCAGATATGGCCATGATTGCGGGCAAGCATATCGGGCAAGATTTGTTGAGCGATGACCATGGGCGCTATCGAGTTTATCTCCATAGTTCGCACAATCTCATCTATGCTCTGCTTATCGAAGGTCTTGTTGCCGGTCACGATACCTGCGCAATTTATCAGAATGTCGACCGCTCCGCACTCCTCTTTAACCCTTTGATAGGTAGTTACAACAGCCTCTTTGTCTGCCACATTTACCACATAACCTTCGACCCTGCCCAGTGGCGCAAATTCAGCCTTGGTTGATGCGATATTCGCTTCGTTGATATCCCAAATTATCAAACAACGTGCACCCTTTTGGAGTGCCATCCTTCCCATAATGCGACCTATGCCCGATGCTCCACCGGTAATGAGGACGCAGTTTTCTCTAATCTTTGTCATCCTTTTCAGATTTATAAGTTAATATAAATCCGCAAATCAGGTGCAAAGATAAGAAACTATTTGAAACATCAGCCCTATTTACCCAAATAGAGCCCGTTCTGCGAATTGCAAAACAGGCTCTATCTCTATTGAAAAACGGGCTGAAAGGCTCGCTACTTGTCGGTTTTGAGGGTCAGGCGAGGATGTTGCTCATCCACAATCCACATATTCTCGACAACAAAATCCAACGGCTTGGTTCTCTTGTCTGAGACCGAAATGCGAATCGACTGGAACGGTTGGAGCATATGCACCGCACTACCCGTAGAGAGTGCAAACGGCACCGAGCAGGTGTTGGTAAGCATATAGACATTTTGCTTGGTCTTGGCATCTTTTCCGACAATGCGACACTCGACTGCCGCGTCGAAAAACTCCTGCAACCACTGCTGCTCTCCGACGAGATAGTTACCGCAGTAGCCTATCGTGCGACGATCGAGCAGAGCCTCCTTGATAGCCTTCTCACTACACTCTTTAGCCAAGATGAAGGTCATCGTGCGGAACATTCCACAACCCTGCGGCCATCGCTGCGCAGTCGGATGATGCGTATCGGAGTTGGCAGCAATAAAGAGTTTCTCGTCGGCACAGCGACGCAACATCTTCGGGTAGAGGTTAGCCTCATTCACCACCTCAATACCATCAACCCAGCCCTCGGCATAGGCTCGTTGCTGCACCTCGCTCTTATCCATAGTCGGTCGTCGCCAGCCGGGATGGTTGTGGATAATGATACCCCCCTGCTCCTTGACACGACGGAAGCTCTCGAAGAGATCTTTGTCGCAGATAGCATTTACATCTTTGAGGAATAGCGCGTTATACTCGCCAACAGTACGCGGGTCGCGCCAAATCTCCGAGCCTCGAACAACCATTATCGGATAGCCCTTCTGCTCGGCCCAATTAATAGCCTCATCGACCGTAGCATTCATATCGCACATCATCGGTGCGTCGTTATCCTTCGGATTTCCGGCTCCGGCGTGAGCATAGACAAATGGCGAGCCGTCCTTGCTGTATGGCGCGAGAGCTTTGAGCATAAACTTCTCGTAAGTGCGCTTTTCGAGGTGGTCGGTAATTGCCACAATGTCCAAACCGTCGTACCACGCCTCCATAACTCGCTCGCGAGGGGTAACATCGCCATCCGAGTAGATGGTGTGGACGTGGAAGTCCGCCTTATAGAGAGTGTAACCCTTCACTTGTGGGAGAACAATCTCTGTTCGCTTCGCAGAGTTGTCGAACAACCTGATAGCCAAGTCGCCCATAATGGGTTTTGCGACGTTCTGAGCCAATGTGGTCAGCGCAAAGAGTGTAGCGACAAGAGATAAAACGATTTTTTTCATAACAATTTTAGGCTTGCAGGGATTGTCGTAGGGGGAGCATACCCAAACGTATGTGACCCCTGCGACAAAACCTGTATAACACCAAAATTACCTTTTTAGGCCTGTTTTTTTAGGAAACACTCGATTGTGTTCTCCATCAAACAGCAGATAGTCATCGGACCAACACCACCAGGAACGGGAGTGATGACAGATGCCTTCGGTTCGATAGCTGCGAAATCGACATCACCGCACAACTTGCCGGTTTCGGGGTCACGATTGACACCCACGTCGATAACCACAGCGTTCTCGCCCACCATATCAGCCGTTACAAACTTCGGGCGGCCGATTGCTACAACCAAGATATCTGCCTTCGAAGTCACCTCACCGAGGTTCTTGGTGCGGCTGTGGGTAATGGTAACTGTTGCGTTCTCATCGAGCAGCAACTTCGACACGGGAAGACCCACGATGTTGCTACGGCCGATAACCACAGCGTTCTTGCCGGCAATCTCGACTCCGGCAACCTTCAACATCTTGATAATTCCCTTCGGGGTGCAGGGCAACACGCAGGGCTGCTTCTGCCACAAGGCTGCCACATTCATCGGGTGGAAACCATCGACATCCTTCGAGCAGTCGATAGCTGCGATAACCTTATCCGAGTCGATATGTTTGGGCAGGGGCAACTGCACGAGGATACCGTCCACAGCGTCATCTGCATTGAGGTCGGCGATGATGCCGAGCAACTCCTCCTCCGAGATTGTTTCGGGACGACGAATGGTCGTATTCTTGATGCCAACCTCAGCCGAAGCCTTCGCCTTACCCGTAACATAGCTCACACTACCCGGATCCTCGCCTACGAGAATTACTGCCAAGTGGGGCACTCGTCCGTAGCGCTCCTCGAAAGTTGCAACCTCGGCTGCCATCTGCGCTTTGAGCGATGCAGCCAACTCTTTTCCACTAATAATCATATTTTTCTTGGGTTTTTGTTATTACTTAATCGCTTGGTATCCGATGTCGGTACGGTGGAAGAGGTTGTCGCACTCGATCTTCTCGACTGCTGCGAGCGCAGCCGCCTGCGCCTCCTTCAAGGTATCGCCCTCGCCCACAACGAAGAGTACACGACCTCCGTTGGTTACGAACTTGCCATCTTTGAGCGCAGTACCCATATGGTAAACCTTCGCATCAACCTTATCCAGACCCTCGATAACGTGGCCCTTCTCGTAGTCGCCGGGATAACCCTTCGAAGCGAGTACGATGCCGAGCGTAGCCTTTTCGCTCCACTCCAACTCGGCACCCTTACCCTCGGCAAAGGCACAGAATACATCGTAAATATCACTCTTCAAGCGGGGCAGTACAACCTCGGTTTCGGGGTCGCCAAAGCGAGCATTGAACTCGATAACCTTCACACCCTCAGGAGTCTTCATCAGACCGCCATAGAGCACGCCGCAGAAGGGAACGCCCTCCTTGACCATAGCCGCAGCCGTCGGAAGCATAACCTTTTCGAGAGCATACTCACGGTCCTCGTCCGTAATGAACGGCAGGGGCGAATAAGCACCCATACCACCCGTATTGGGACCCTCATCGTTATCATAAGCGCGCTTGTGGTCCTGCGCCAACACCATAGGCACAACCTCCTCGCCTGCAACGAAGCACAAGAGCGAGAATTCAGGACCTGTCAGGAACTCCTCGATCACCACCTTGCCCTTGCCGAACTTGTCGTCGAGCAACATATCACGCAGTGCGCTGTCGGCCTCTTCGAGAGTTGTAGCGATAACCACGCCCTTACCCGCAGCCAAGCCGTCATATTTGAGCACCGTGGGCAGCGAATGAGCCTCGACATAAGCCTTTGCCGATTCGTAGTCGGTAAAGGTCTCGTAGCCGGCGGTCGGAATGCCGTACTTCGCCATAAGATTCTTGGCAAACTCCTTGCTCGACTCGATCTGTGCCGCAGCCTTCGTAGGGCCAAAGATGCGCAGACCGTTAGCCTTGAAGGTATCGACCACGCCCGCAGCCAATGCTGATTCGGGACCCACAACGGTCAAATCGACCTTCTCGTCGAGAGCAATCTTCAACAGACCTTCGACGTCGGTATCCTTCACGGGGAATGTGCGAGCCTGCTGTGCGATGCCGGCATTGCCCGGAGCGCAGAGAATCTCGCTAACTTTTGCCGAGCGCGAGAGCGCATCGACGATGGCGTGTTCGCGGCCGCCACTGCCTATAACTAAAACTTTCATCGTTTTGACAAATTCTAATGCTTGAAGTGGCGCATACCTGTAAACGCCATAGTCATACCGAGCTCGTTCGCCTTGTTGATCGAATCCTCGTCACGAACGCTACCACCCGGCTGAACAACAGCCGTTACACCATACTGCGCTGCCAAAGTTACTGTATCATCGAAGGGGAAGAAACCATCCGAGCCGAGTACCAGACCCTCTGTCTCGCCCTTCTCCTTAGCCTGCTCCAAAGCAATCGAAGCCGAGCCTACGCGGTTCATCTGACCTGCACCCACGCCGAGTGTGCAACCACCCTTAACGGCTACGATAGCGTTCGACTTAACGTGCTTAACGATGCGCCAAGCGAAGTTCATATCTGCCAACTGCTCTGCTGTCGGGCGAGCCTCGGTAACGGTCATCTCCTCCTTAACTTCGAGGGTCTCGGTGTCGAGCTGCTGGGTCAGCAGACCGCCATTCACGCTCACGTACTGCATCTGCTTCTCGCCTGTGCGGGTCATATCGACCTCCATAAGGCGGAGATTCTTCTTGGTCGAGAGGATTTCGAGAGCCTCCTTCGAGAATGAGGGAGCGATGATGATTTCGAGGAAGATAGGCTTCATAGCCTCGGCAGTAGCTGCATCGAGCTCGCGGTTTACGGCTACGATACCACCGAAGATGCTCACCTTATCGGCCTCGTACGCCTTGGTCCAAGCCTCGAATACATCCTTACCTACTGCTGCACCGCAGGGGTTCATATGCTTCAAACCTACGCAGAAAGGCTCCTCGAACTCGCGAACGATATTGAGAGCTGCGTTAGCATCCTGGATGTTGTTGTACGAGAGCTCCTTACCATTGAGCTGGCGACCGAATGCCAACGAGAAGGGCACGGCCTCTGCCTGGCGGTAGAACTTCGCGCTCTGGTGGGGGTTCTCACCGTAGCGGAGGGTCTGTGCAAGGTCGAAGTTAAGGAACAACTTCTCGTTCAGACCTGCCTGCTGGCGCATATATGTAGCGATGCAGGCATCGTACTCTGCGGTGTGAGTGTAAGCTTTTGCCGAGAGCTCCAAACGAGTCTCAACTGTTGTGTTGCCCGTAGCCTCAATCTCGGCGATGATGCGCTCGTAATCCGAAGGATCGCAAACTACGGTTACATCCTTGAAGTTCTTGGCTGCACTACGCAACATCGAAGGACCGCCGATGTCGATATTCTCGACCGCATCCTCCATAGTTACCTCCGGCTTTGCGATTGTCTGGCGGAAGGGATAGAGATTCACGCAGACCATATCGATAAACTCGATGCTGTTCTCGCGCAGAGCCTCCAAGTGCGACTCATCGTCGCGACGAGCCAACAGACCTCCGTGTACCTTCGGGTGAAGGGTCTTAACTCGACCGTCACAAATTTCGGGGAAGCCCGTAACATCGCTAATGTTGATAACCTCCACACCGCTATCGCTGAGGAGTTTCATTGTACCGCCTGTGGCGATAATCTCCCAACCGAGACGGCGGAGTGATTGAGCGAAGGCAACTACGCCCTCTTTGTCGCTTACGCTAATTAACGCTCTCATATTCTGATTCTTGTTTTTCGTTTCTAAAATTAGTGATTAGAGCAGGGTTACACCCTCACCCTCGACAACCTTACCGATAACCGAAGCCTTCAAGCCCTGCTCGGCCAGGATTGCCAAAGCCTTCTCGGCCTCGGCCTCGTCGAGAGCGATGACCATACCAACGCCCATATTGAAGATGTTGAACATCTCGCGGTGTGCAATCTTGCCATACTTTTCGAGGAACGAGAATACGGGCAGAATCTCCCACGAACCCTCCTTAACCTCGACACCCTGGCCGTCACGCAAGATGCGGGGAATATTCTCGTCGAAACCACCACCTGTGATGTGGCTGATGCCGTGAACATCGCAGTTGTGGACAACCTCCAATACCTGCTTAACGTAGATTTGAGTCGGAGTGAGCAGCACCTCGCCCAGAGTCTTCTCGGCGTGCAATTCGGGATATACCTTCATAAGGTCGAGCTCGTTGTCCGAAACGACCTTGCGTACGAGCGAAAAACCGTTCGAGTGAACACCGCTCGATGCAACGCCAATCAGCACGTCGCCAACCTTAACCTTCGTGCCATCGATAAGCTTCTTGCGCTCGACAACACCGCAAGTGAAGCCTGCGATATCGTACTCGCCACCGCCATACATACCCGGCATCCCTGCCGTCTCGCCACCGATAAGTGCGCAGCCTGCCTGACGGCAACCCTCGGCAACACCGGCAACGATAGCCTCAATCTTCGCGGGCTCGTTGTGGCCTACTGCCACGTAGTCCAAGAAGAACAACGGCTCGGCACCCTGTGCCAATACGTCATTTACGCACATTGCCACTGCGTCGATACCGATAGTGTCGTGCTTATCGGTCTCGAATGCGAGTTTGAGCTTGGTACCTACGCCGTCAGTACCGCTAACCAATACCGGCTCCTCGATATTGAGTGCCGCCAAGTCGAACATACCGCCAAATGCACCGATATTACCCATAACACCTGTACGTGCAGTCGAAGCAACGTGCTTCTTGATGCGCTTAACAACCTCGTAACCGGCTTCGAGGTTCACGCCTGCTTTTTCATAACTTTCTGCCATATCTTTATCTGTTTATTGTTTTACGTTTTAGAACTTATTAGCCTCCTCGACCTTCTGGAAGAGCGGAGTCGGATAGACACCATTGAAACAAGCCTGACACATATCGCATCGACCCACAGCCGAACGGAGTGTTGCGTCATACGAGAGGAATGCCAATGAATCGGCACCGATAAGCTTGCAAGCCTCCTCAACCGAGTGGTTTGCCAGCATCAGCTCGTCGAGAGTAGATGTATCCACGCCATAGAAGCAGGGGTGTGTCATCGTCGGACTCGCGATGCGGACATGTACCTCGGTAGCTCCTGCACTACGCAACAGATCGACAATGCGACGTGACGTTGTACCACGCACAATCGAGTCATCGACCATAACCACCCTCTTACCGTTCACGATACTGCGCACAGCCGAGAGCTTCATCTTTACGCCCAACTCGCGCAGCTCCTGCGAAGGCTGGATGAAGGTACGACCAACATACTTATTCTTGATAAGGCCCATCTCACAGGGCAGACCGCTCGCCTCGCTATAACCCTGCGCAGCCGAGAGACTCGAATCGGGTACTCCGATTACGATATCGGCCTCGACAGGCGACTCCTTGTAGAGTCTGCGGCCCGACTCCTTACGATAGGCGTGGACATTGCAGCCCTCGATATCGCTATCGGGACGTGCGAAGTAGATATACTCCATTGCGCACATCTTGCGGAAGGTCTGCTCGGTATAGAACGACGAACGCAGGCCCTTGTGGTCGATAGTCACAATCTCGCCCGGCTCGATATCGCGCAAGAACTCGGCACCCATAGTGTCGAATGCGCAACTCTCGCTCGCTACGACATAACCCTCGCCGAGGCGACCTATCGAGAGCGGATGCATACCATACTTATCACGGCAGGCATAGATACGGTTCTTGGTCATAATCAGGAAGGCGAAGGCTCCTTCGAGCATATTCAGAGCCGCGATAATCGCGTTGATACGAGGCTCTTCGGAACTCTCCTTTTTGATAAGATGAGCCAACAGTTCACTGTCGGTCATCGAGTGGAAGAGCGAGCCCTTGCTTTCGAGAGCATCACGCAACTGCTGGGCATTGACGATATTTCCGTTATTCGCCACAGCAAAGTCGCCCGATCCGTGGTGGAAGAAGAGGGGCTGGATATTATCGACTCCGCGACTCGCAGCACCCGTATAGAGGACGTGGCCAATAGCCATACTTCCGCTCAAATCTGCCATCTTCGACTCGTTGAAGACCTCCGAGACAAGACCCTTGCCGCGGTGGCGGTGCATCTTGCTCTCCGAATCGACACTCACGATACCGCAACCCTCCTGGCCACGGTGCTGCATAGTGTGCAGACCATAATATATAAGTGAAGCCGCGTGACTTACTCCATAAACACCTAAAACACTCATTTGTTTTATCTTTTTAACTAACCTTATTTTGTTACTAAATTACTCGCCACGGAAATAGCGTACCGCATTAGCAAAGAGGTTCTGCACCTTCTCGCCCGCGATATTCTTCATCAGGTTCTCCTCGTAACGCTCGGTGTGACCCATCTTACCGAGGATGCGACCAGTCGGATCGGTAATACCCTCGATTGCGTAGAACGAACCGTTCGGGTTGTAGGGAGCCTCGGCTGTCGGCTGACCCTCCGCATCACAGTAGCGGAATGCTACCTGACCATTGCGGAAGAGCTGCTCGGCGAGCTCGGCATTAACCATAAACTTACCCTCACCATGGCTCACTGCGATTGAGTGCAGGTCGCCGGCCTCAAAGCCCTTCAACCAGGGCGAAGTGACAGCCTCAACTCGTGTGGTAACCATCTGCGAGATGTGGCGGTTCACATCGTTACGGAAGAGCGTAGGCGACTCGGCAGTAACCATACCCAGGCGGCCATAAGGCAACAGACCCGACTTAACCAGAGCCTGGAAACCGTTACAGATACCGAGTACCAGACCTCCACGATCGAGCAGAGCGTGGATAGCCTCGGTGATATCCTTATGGCCCAGCACCGAGCAGATGAACTTACCGCTACCGTCGGGCTCATCGCCGGCCGAGAAACCTCCACTCAATACGAAGATGTGGCACGAATCGATATATTGCTTCATCTCGGCAATCGAGTCCGAAATATCGGTCGATGTAAGGTTGCGGAATACGCTGGTCGTAATCTCGGCACCGGCCTTGCGGAATGCGCGAGCAGTGTCGTAGTCACAGTTCGTACCGGGGAATACGGGCAAGTATGCCACGGGGTGCTCGACGGGAGTTCCCTCGTATTTAGCCATACGTACAGCCTCGTTAGCGTACTCTGCCATCGGGGCATTATTGTTACCCTTGTCGGGATATACGGTTGTGAAACGCTCGGTGTTGGCCTTGCGCAACATTTCGAGGCACATCTTCTCGCCATTGATCGTAAGAGCCTTCTCCTCGCAGGTACGACCCAGCAACTCGGCATTCTCGAAGTCGAGCGGCTTGGTACTCTCGACCACAATCGAACCATAAGCGTAATCGAAGAGCATCGACTCCGACATCTCACACTCAGCACCGATGCGGTTACCGAACGACATCTTCGCCAAAGCCTCGGCAACACCACCAAAGCCCACTGCATAACCCGAAACGATTGTACCCTCGGCGATAGCCTTCGTTACGAAACCGTAGTTGCCACGCAACTGATCGGTATCAGGCATAAGTGTTTCGAGCGGGGTGTGCTTAACAATATATATGTAGTTGCCGGCCTTCTTAAATTCGGGGCTGATTACGCGGTTAGCATCAACAGTCGTAATACCGAACGCCATAAGCATAGGCGGCACGTTCAACTCGCCAAATGTTCCGCTCATCGAGTCCTTACCACCAATCGAGGCGAGTTTGAGCTCCTCCTGCATTTTGAGAGCACCGAGCAGAGCAGCCAGCGGCTTACCCCACGTTGTGCGGTCGGCAGTCATACGCTCGAAGTACTCCTGGTACGAGAAGCGCATATTATCGAACTCGGCACCCGCAGCAACAACCTTCGTTACAGCCTCGATAACCGAGTATGCTGCACCGTGGTAGGGGCTCCACTCCGAGATGAAGGGGTTGTAACCGAATGCCATAATGCTGGCAGCATCGGTGTAGCCCTTGCCTACGGGAATCTTCTGCACCGAAACCTGGGTCTCGGTATCCTGGGTCTTACCACCAAACGGCATCAAGACGGTCGAAGCACCGATAGTCGCGTCGAACATCTCGACCAGACCACGCTGCGAAACGACATTCTTATCCGAGAGGTTTTTAACCATTCGGTCGGTGAGGCTCTCGCCCTCTATCTTGCGCTCGAAGGGATTATTCTCCTCAACAGCAGCGATAGTTGCCTTAGCATAGTGGGGAGCACCTGCGCTATCGATAAAGCTGCGAGCCATATCGACAACCTTCTGCTCCTTGTTGAACATACGCATACGAGCCGTGTCGGTCACGTTAGCAACGTGAGTAACCTCGACATTCTCCTCTGCGCAATACTTCTTGAACTCCTCGACATCCTTCGGCTCGATCACCACCGACATACGCTCCTGCGACTCGCTGATTGCAAGCTCGGTCGAGTTCAGACCGCTATACTTCGTCGGTACTCGGTCGAGGAAGATATCCAGACCATCTGCCAACTCGCCAATAGCCACACTCACACCACCGGCACCAAAGTCATTCGACTTCTTGATAAGGCGTGTAACCTCCGGACGACGGAACAGACGCGAGAGTTTACGCTCCTCAGGAGCATTACCCTTCTGCACCTCGCTACCGCACTCTTCGAGCGAGGTCGCCGTGTGCTCCTTCGACGAACCGGTTGCTCCACCGATACCGTCACGACCTGTACGGCCACCGAGCAACAACACTACATCACCGGCAGCAGGACGCTCGCGACGTACGTTCTCGGCCTTCACAGCACCGACAACGGCTCCAACCTCCAAACGCTTTGCGGTGTAGCCGTCGTGGAAAATCTCGCGCACGTGAGTAGTCGCAAGACCAATCTGGTTACCATAGCTCGAATAACCCGATGCAGCCTTCGTACTGATTACGCACTGCGGGAGCTTACCATCGAGGGTCTCGTTTACGGGCTTATAGATATCACCTGCTCCGGTTACGCGCATAGCCTGGTAAACGTAGCTACGTCCCGACAGCGGGTCACGGATAGCACCACCAAGACAGGTCGATGCACCACCGAAGGGCTCGATCTCGGTCGGGTGGTTATGAGTCTCGTTCTTGAACTGCAAGAGCCACTTTTCGGGCTCGCCATCAACGTCGATAGTGATAAATACGCTACAAGCGTTGTTCTCCTCGCTCACTTCGAGGTCATCGAGAAATCCGTTCTTGCGGAGATAACGCGCACCGATAGTTGCCAAGTCCATTAGGCAGACGCTCTTGTGCTCACGACCCAGGTCGCGACGCATTTTCAGATAGAGCGCAAGCGACGACTCGATCTCGTCCTTAACAAACGACTCCTCGACCTCGATATCATCCAGAACGGTCGTAAAGGTTGTGTGACGGCAGTGGTCGCTCCAATAGGTATCGAGGATTCGCAGCTCGGTCTCAAACGGATCGCGGCCCTCCTCGCGGAAGTAGCGGATAACCTCACGAAGGTCATCGCCATTCATCGCCAGACCCATCTGGCGGCAGTAAGCCTCGGCCTCGCTCTCGTCCATCGAGGTAAAGCCCTCCAAGACGGGAACATCCTTCACGGGAGGATTCTCCATCATACCCAACTGTCCGAGGTTCTTCTCGCGCGAATCGACCTTGTTGATTACGTAGTGACGGATGCGCTCCAAAGCCTCCTCGGTAACGCTCTCGTCAAATACCAGCAAGCGCGCGCTGCGGATGCGGATATCGGCCGTCGGCTCGATAAGGCGCACACACTCCTCGGCCGAAGCTGCACGCTGGTCGAACTGACCGGGCAGATACTCGACAGCAAGGTAACGCTTACCCTCCAAGTTGCACTCGTCACTCACGGTGTCGGTAACAATCTCACCAAAGACGCGGTAGCGGCTCTGTTCGAGGAGTTCGGGTGTAAATCCGAACAAATCATAGACATTCAACAGGCGCAACTCGCCCATCGCAAGACCCAGATGCTCGTTCAACTCGTGGCGCATACTCTCCGCCTCGACACGATACAACGGGCGTTTCTCGACAAAAATACGGTAGTTATTCATATCTGATTTTGTTTGTTTCTTCTAAATCTCAACCTTCAACACAGCCTCGGTCTGCTTTGCACGGAACTCTTCGAGCTTCGCAGCGAGCTCCTCATCGTGCAGAGCCAACATCGAGATAGCATAGAGAGCGGCATTCTTCGAGCCGTCGATAGCCATAGTTGCCACGGGAATACCCGAAGGCATCTGCACAATCGACAAGAGCGAATCCAAACCACCAAGAGCCTTCGAACGTACCGGCACACCGATTACGGGCAGGGTTGTCATAGCTGCAATCACACCCGGAAGATGTGCTGCACCGCCTGCGCCAGCAATGATTACGCTCAGGCCACGCTCGCGAGCGCCCTTTGTCCACTCTGCGAGTGCATCAGGTGCGCGGTGTGCGCTGATAACGCGCTTCTCGTAGCCGATACCGAACTGTTCCAATGTACTGATGGCTCCCGACATCACATCGAAGTCGCTTGCCGAACCCATAATAATTCCAACCTTGAAAGTCATAAATTTATAGTTTTAATTTGTCTGTTTGCTCAAAATAAAAACCGAAAGCCGCCACGACACGGTGTGTCGCAGCGGCTCGGTATTTCGTTTATCCCTGATGCTGACGCTGTTGGCGCATTTTTCGGCGCATTGACTCCATACCCGACAAACCGCACTGCTTCTGTGAAGGCAGATGACCGACAGATACTGTATGACTCGAAAAATACACGGCTACAACATTTTGGGTTAAAATCCCGACAAACATCCGCGGGAAATCGACACAAAAATACACTCTTTTTTTTGCAAAAAAAAGCCGTTGCAGATATTTTATTTCAAACTTATCAACAAAAAACTCTTTGCAAAGGCCGTTTTCTCGTCCAAGCCAAAGTTTTCGACCGCGCTGGGAATGAATATTTTATTCTTTCGGAATATTCGACCTTTTTTCACAAGAAAAATCAACAAAAAAGTTTTGCAAAAAGTAATAAAAAAGCTAAATTTGCACTGCTTGCGGGCATTTTTGGCTTGCAACGAGTCGAAGAGAACGAATAACTACAAAACACATATTCCAAAATCAATGAAAAGAGAACTCTTAATCGAACAAATTGCCGATGCGGACAAGGTTTGGGACGTTGTCGTTGTCGGTGGCGGTGCAACCGGTCTGGGCTGTGCTGTGGATGCTGCGATGCGCGGTTTTAGCGTTGCGCTCTTCGAGCAAAACGACTTTGCAAAGTGTACTTCGAGCCGTAGTACCAAACTCGTACACGGTGGCGTTCGCTACCTCCAAAAGGGCGACGTTGCTCTCGTACGCGAGGCGCTGCACGAGCGCGGTCGTCTGCGTCGCAATGCACCCCACCTTGTGAAGAATCAGGTGTTCCTCATCTCGAACTACTCGTGGTGGGATAACTTCCTCTACACCTGCGGTTTGACTGTTTATGATATGCTCTCGTGGGGCGGTCTCGGTCTGGGTCGTTCGTACTTCATTCCGAAGGGCAAGGTTAAGAAACATCTGCCCAAGATCAACCACGAAGGTTTGAAGGGCGGTGTAATCTATCGCGACGGTCAGTTCGATGACGCTCGTCTGGCAGTAAACCTCGCACAAACAACTGCTGACCACGGTGGTTGCCCCATCAACCAGATGACAGTGAAGTCGATGTTGCACGACGAGCAGGGCAAGGCTGCCGGTGTTGTTGTTGTAGACAACGAGAGCGGTAAGGAGTACACCGTGAAGGCTAAGGCGGTAATCAACGCAGCCGGATGCTTCGTGGATGACATTATGAAGATGGACTCGGACAGCCATACTAAGATGGTTGTACCCAGCCAGGGCGTACACATCGTTCTCGATATGAAGTTCTTGCAGAGCGACTACGCAATTATGGTTCCCAAGACCTCGGACGGCCGCGTACTCTTCGCAGTACCCTGGCACGGTCGCGTGGTTGTCGGAACAACCGATATCGTTCGTGAGACTCCCGAAGTGGAGCCGCGTCCCCTTGAAGAGGAGATCGACTTTATCCTCAACACCGCAGCTCTCTATATGAATCCCGCACCTACCCGCAAGGATATCCTCTCGGTATTCGCAGGTCAGCGTCCGCTCGCTGCGCCCAAGAAGGAGGGTAAGAGCACCAAGGAGATTTCGCGTAGCCACAAGGTCCTCGTTTCGGAGAATAACCTCATCACCATCACCGGTGGCAAGTGGACCACACACCGTCGTATGGCACAGGATACTATCGACAAGGCTATCGCCCTCGGTCTGCTGCCCAAGGTTAAGTGTCAGACCTACAACTACAAGGTTCACGGCTGGCGTCCGAATCCCAACCTCGACGACCATATGTACGTCTATGGTAGCGATCAGGATGCAATCCTCGCTCTCGCGAAGGAAAACATTGCTTTTGGCGAGAAATTGTCAGAAAAGTTCGACTACACCGTAGCAGAGGTTGTTTGGGCTGCCCGCGAGGAGATGGCTCGTTGCGTGGATGACGTTTTGGCTCGCCGCGTACGTATGCTCTATGTAGATGCTCGTGAGGCTTCGGCCGTAGCTCCGAAGGTTGCTGAGATTTTGGCTGCCGAGTTGGGTCACGATCAGAAGTGGATTGACGAGCAGGTGGCTGCATTCCAGGAGATTGCATCGCACTACTATCTCGACTAATCAGAGGTTTAGATATCTCGCAAAAGGTTGCCGACATCTCGTTGGCAACCTTTTTTGTTGGGGGGGGGTGGAAAGGGTATGAGTTGGATGGGTGAGATGGGTGAGATGGGTGAGATGGGAATGCGGTCTACGACCGCTTGTGAGGAGTGGGAGCGCAGTCGACTAACGCAACAGCTTATAGGAAGAATAATAATGCACAACCCCATACTCCCCATAATTCTCATAATCCCCATCCAACTCATCTAACCCATCTAACCCACAAACCCTCTCCAACAAAAAAGGCTGTCGCGACCGCAGTGGTCGGACAGCCTTTATCAGATTGACTCTGAGGCGAGAATTACTCGATACCCTTCAACTTCTTGAAGATGCTGTTGTACTTCTCGTACTTCTCCATATAATCACCCTCCTCGCGCAGACGGAAGCAGAGCGATTTGAGGCAATCAACAGTGTCGAGGTGGTCGTTCTTCAACTCGTAAGCCTTCTCGAACCAGGGCACAGCCTGCTTGTAGGTATCGAACACCTTAACGTAAGCTGCATCGAAATCTGCACGGCTCTTGAAGTCGGTCTGCTGAGCAGTCTTGCGGAGCTCGTCACCCTTAGCCATAATGAAGAGAGCCAAGTAGTAGTTACCCTCGAAGTTGTCGGGCTTAATCTCTACAACCTTCGAGAACGAGTTGATACACTCATCATAGTTCTTGAGTTTGTAGTACACACGACCGCGACCAAACCACAGGTCTGCATTCTTGGGATCGTTAGCCAACGCATTCTCGATAAGAGTCACGAGGTCTGCGGGGTTGCCGATACCCTCCTCCGAGGTGTAGAGCTGCATCAAGCCGTCCAGCACGCGCTCGTTCATCGGGAACTTCTCGATACCCTGCAAGAGAGCGTTCTTTGCCTTTACGACAAACTCCTTGTCGGTAGCCTTCTGGCCATAGTAGCAGTGGAAGAGGTAGTAGTAGATATCACCCTTCTCGTCTGCATAGCCATTCTCAAGAGCCGAGGTGAGCAACTTCTCGCCACGTACGAACATTTCGGGGTCCTTAGCTCCGAGGTATGCAGCCAACTGACCTGCAAAGTAGAGGTTCTGGTAGTCGGGCTGACCATATACGGGGTTACGCTGAGCCTCGAAGATAACCTCGTAAGCCTGCTGTGCGATATCGTAGCGCGGAATGTCGAAGCTGATAGAAGCAACCTGATTCTGGAAGTTGATAATCTTATCCAACTCTGCCTTGACCTTCGGAGCCAACTTCGGGTCGAGCTCGTAAGCCTTAGCCAACGCCTCGATAGCCACCTTAGCTGCGTTCTTGTGAACAAATTGAGTCTGCTCCCAAGCCGAAACCTTGCCATTCTTGAAGTAGACATTCATCCAAGGATACTTCCAATAAGCATCGGTCTTCTTCGAAGGCTCGCCACAAGCGATTTTAAGCATCGCCATATCAATACCTACGAAGAGTGACTTTGTGGGCTCCTGCAACGACTCGAAATAGACCTTTGCACGCTTCATCCAGGTAGCTGCCTTCGCACCCTTCTTTGCGTCCTGAATCTCCAAGTCGCTCTTTTCGAGGTTGAGCTTCAAGGTAACATCATTTACCTTCTGAGCATTCGCTGCGGGCGCAAACAGCAACATTGCTGCCATCGCCATCAATAATACTCGTTTCATAATCTTAAAATTTAAGTGTTATAAGTTGTTTGTTAAAAATTATTCGTTAGTCTCGGCATTCTCGGTAGTGGTAACCTCTGCTGCTGATGTTGCGCCCTCGGTCTCGGCGTTCTCGGTTGCAACAACCTCGTCGCCCTTATCCTCGTTTGCGGGAACAGCCATAACCGAAGCGATAGCATCGCCCTCGCGCAGGTTGATGATACGTACGCCCTGCGTAGCACGACCAGCCAGGTGAATCTGCGAAACTGCGGTACGGATAGTAAGACCCGAACGGTTGATGATCATCAGGTCATTCTCGTCGGTTACCGCCTGGATCGAGATAAGCTTACCGGTCTTCTCGGTTACGTTAATAGTCTTGACACCCTTACCACCTCGGTTAGTGATGCGGTACTCGTCGAGGTCGGTACGCTTACCGTAACCGTTCTCGCTCAATACCAATACATCCTGACCGCTCTCAGGCTCGATGCAAATCATACCTACAACCTCGTCATTATCCTCAATCGAGATACCACGCACACCGGCACCCACACGACCAATCGGACGTACGGTCTGCTCATTGAAGCGGATAGCCTTACCCTCGCGAGCCGCTACCATAACCTCTGCATTACCGCTGGTGAGTTTAGCGTCGATAAGCTGGTCGCCCTCGCGGATAACGATTGCATTCACACCGTTCTGGCGCGGACGCGAGTAGGCTTCGAGCTTGGTCTTCTTGATTGTACCGTTCTTGGTACACATAATGATATAGTTGTTATCAACATACTCAGCATCGTTCAGACGCTTGCAGTTGATGTATGCACGAACCTTATCATCCGGCTCGATCTGGATGACATTCTGGATTGCACGACCCTTCGATGCGCGAGTTCCCTCGGGAATCTCGTAAACTTTGAGCCAGTAGCAACGACCCTTCTCGGTGAAGAAGAGCATTGTGTTGTGCATCGAAGCGACGTAGATGTGCTCGATGAAGTCCTCATCGCGCGTAGCGCTACCCTTCGCACCCACGCCACCACGATTCTGTGTGCGGTACTCGGCCAGCGATGTACGCTTGATGTAACCCATATGCGAGATGGTAATAACCATATCCTCGTCAGCATAGAAGTCCTCGGGGTTGAACTCCTCCGAAGCGTAGATAATCTCCGAACGACGCTCGTCGCCATACTTCTCCTTCATCTCGATAAGCTCGTCCTTGATGATCTGCATCTGCATCGACTCGTTAGCCAAAACATCGTTGTAGTATGCAATCAGACGCTCCAACTCGTCGCGCTCGGCGATAAGCTTACCGCGCTCCAAGCCGGTCAATGCGCGCAGACGCATCTCGACAATGGCCGCAGCCTGCAACTCCGACAGACCAAAGCGAGCCGAGAGGTTCTCCTTCGCCTCATCTACGCTCTTTGCTGCACGGATGATGCGGATAACCTCGTCGATGTTGTCCTGCGCGATAAGCAGACCCTGCACGATGTGCAGACGCTCCTCGGCCTTGCGCAAGTCGTAGCGAGTACGACGCACAACCACATCGTGACGGTGATCGATGAAATGACGGATAAGATCCTTCAAGTTGAGCAGCTGCGGACGACCATTTACCAGGGCGATGTTGTTCACCGCGAACGAGGTCTGCAACGGAGTGTTCTTATAGAGAGTGTTGAGCACCACGCTTGCCACTGCATCCTGTTTGAGGATAATCACGATACGCATACCGCTGCGGTCCGACTCGTCGTTGATGTACGAGATACCGTCGATCTTCTTCTCGTTGATAAGGTCGGCAATCTTCTTGATCATCTCGGCCTTATTGACCATATAGGGAATCTCGGTCACAACGATACACTCGCGACCGGTTGCTGTATGCTCGATCTCGGTCTTGGCGCGCATAACCACGCGGCCACGGCCGGTCATCAAAGCCTCCTTGACACCCTCGTAGCCGTAGATGATACCGCCGGTCGGGAAGTCGGGACCCTTCACGAAGTGGAGCAGATCCTCGCACTCGATCTCGGGGTTATCGACATACGCACAGCAGGCATCAACCACCTCTCCCAAGTTGTGGGGAGCCATATTCGTAGCCATACCTACGGCGATACCGCTTGCACCATTAACGAGCAGCAACGGAATCTTGGTCGGCAGCACGGTCGGTTCGGGAATCGTATCGTCGAAGTTGAGCGTCCAATCGATAGTCTCCTTGTCGATGTCGGCCATAACTTCGTCGGTAATCTTCTTCATACGCGCCTCGGTGTAACGCATAGCCGCGGGCGAGTCACCGTCCATCGAACCGAAGTTACCCTGACCCTCGACGAGGGGATAACGCATACTCCACTCCTGCGCCAAACGAACCATCGCATCGTAGACCGACGAGTCGCCGTGGGGGTGGAACTTACCGAGTACGTCACCGACGATACGTGCCGATTTACGTGTCGGCTTGTCGGAATACAAGTTGAGTTCGGCACTCATATCGTAGAGAATACGACGGTGCACGGGTTTGAGTCCGTCACGGACATCGGGCAACGCTCGCGAGACGATAACCGACATCGAGTAGTCGATATACGCCGATTTCATCTGCTCCTCGATATTCACGGGGACCACGCGGCCTACCAAACCTTCATTTTTTACTTCTTCACTTTGCATATCAAGTCAGTATTGTGTTTACGCTTTTATCCAAAATATAACACGCAAAAATAGTGTTTATTTTACAAATAAACAATTTTAAGGCTTAAAATCGGCCGATTTCAAAACCCGATAGTGCGAATTTTGCGATTTTAGGCGTTTTTTAGGCGATTTGACGCACTTTTGTTCGCTGCTCGACCCCCTGGCGGAAAAATCAAAACTCGCCACAATTTATTTTTGGGAAAAATTTGTATCTTTGTCTTCGAAGACAAATCCAGAAAGATATGATTCCTTTATTTGCACAGACCGACACTATCGAAAACCTGATTCTCCCCGACAGCGTTCAGAAGGCTCAATTTGCCGAGACCATAACCAAAATCATCCATACCGACTACAAGCAGCTGGTCCTCGATGTGGCCAACGAGACCGTCTGGATTGGTTTGAAAATCGTTATAGCCCTGCTCGTCTGGTGGGTGGGTCGTTGGATAATCCACCGCATTTTGGCGTTGCTCGACAACATTTTTACCCGCAAAAAGATCGACAAATCGCTGCGTTCATTCCTGAGAAATATGGTTAAGTTGTTGTTGCTGATATTGCTGATACTAACTGTCGTTCAGACACTTGGCGTAAACATCACATCTCTTCTCGCCATTTTCGCCTCGGCAACGCTGGCTATCGGTATGGCGTTGAGCGGAACGATGCAGAATTTCGCGGGCGGAGTGATGATTCTCCTGCTCAAACCCTACCGTGTCGGCGACTACATCTCGGCACAAGGACAGTCGGGTACGGTCAAAGAGATTATGCTCTTTTCGACCTGCATCGAGACCCCCGATAAGCAGACAATCTATATCCCGAATTCGTCGATTTCGACCGCCATTATCGACAACTACTCGGAGTCGGAGACTCGTCGCGCAGATATCTCGGTATCAATAGCTTATGGCGACGATATTGATGTTGCTCGCGCAGAAATCCTGGCACTTGCACGTGCCGACGAGCGCATTTTGGTCGAGCCGGCAACGGTCGTGGTTGTCACGGCTCTGGCCGATAGCTCGGTCAATCTGGCAGTACGAATGTGGGTCAAAAACGCAGATTATTGGGGCGTTATCGGAGATATGAACGAACGCATCTACAAGGTCTTGCCGACCAAGGGCATCCACTTCCCCTTCCCGCAAGTCGATGTGCATCTCCACAAAGAGTAGCTGCGACTGCGCCACAAACAGAGATAACAAAACCCCCGTCAGACACCTTGCCGACGGGGGTTTCGTATGATAATACAGATGGATACCGCCCCTGCTTACAGCAGAGTTACCAGCAAAACAATCGCTGCGATAACGGCCACGAGGGCTGCGACTACGCGGATGACAAGCATTTTGCAACCTCGGGGCATACGGATTCCGCAGTAGGGACAACGCTCCATACTTGCCGGCACGGGAACACCACATTCGGGGCAGATAATCATCTTTTCGTTCTTGGTGTTGATGTCATTCGGTGTTGCGCACTTTTCGCTCATATTTTGGCTTTTTATTGGTTTGATGAACAAAGATACTAATTCTTTGCGAAACGCCAAAAACGAAGCTCTTTTGCCACAAAAAAGGTTGGTCGCCCGAACTTGTCGAGCGACCAACCTTTATAAGGCGTTAGCCTATCTATGATTAGTTCTTAGGATCGATGTACGAGCCAGCCTGCTTGTAGATGTAGTCAGCCATAACCTCGAAACCAGCCTCGTTCGGGTGGCAACCCGACTCCTTCGGGATCACATTGTACGAGCCGTAGGGAGAGATATCCTGGAAGTCTACGCACTTGTAACCATACTTAGCACCGTAGTGGTCAGCAATCTTGTGGATAGCCTGACGAGTACCAGCGTGGATCCAGTCACCGATCAACATAACAACCTTTGCGTTGGGGTGCTTGAAGTGCATCATTGCAACAAGCTTCGCGTAAGCCTCGACGAACGAAGTATCGTTGAGTGCTACCAGAGCATCCCAAGTGGTTGCAGCATCAACTGTCGAGAATACTGCTGCCATCTCTGCATCGGTCGGACACATCGACTGCGAGTAACCCGAGCCACCGTATGTCGGATAGTTGGGGTGAACAGCGATGCTCTTACCGCGGTTACCAACGTCGTTAGTACCACCGTGGAGAAGGATTACATCAGGATTACCCATACCATCATCGCGGAAACGCTCTACGAAGCAGTGGCCTGCACCGTGGTCGGTAGCCAGGTAGTTTGCGTCGGTCGAACGAGCCACAACGGTACCACTCCACGCGATATTCTTTTCGAGTGTAGCGTTGCTCATATACTTATATATAAGTTTGTACCAATAGGTCTGCGAAGCCGAGATTACGGTCGGATTATCTGCAATCGGGTAGAATTTCACATAACCCGAAGGCATCCAACCCTCGAAAGTCGAGATCGAGTCACCGATGATGCTGACGCGAGTCTTGGCAACAGTTGCCGGAGCTGCGATATCAACGGGAGCATTTGTCGGTACGGGATAACCCGAAGCGTTTGCCACCCAACTACCACCGGCACCATTGAGCTTGCCGAGCAGAGTGCCGTCTGTCATCTGCGAAGCAGAAACAGTCTCAACACTTGTCTCGCTGGTTGCTGCCTCCTGACCCTTCTTCTGACCTGTCAGGTAGTAAATATTTGTGAAGTTGTTTCCTGCGCTTGCGCCACTTGTACGGCCGTGCAGAGCACCATAATATTTGAGGCTGGTATACGTCGAAATAGCATTGCCCTCCTGCGAAATCATATCCGCGATTTCGAGATTAGTGTAGCAACGCACGTAATCGGTTGTCTTGGTGTAACCCACAACACCTCCAAAACCGGCAGATGTTGCAATCGTGTTGAATGAGAAGCCGTCAATCAACGCCACACAGTCAGAAATCTTGGTCTGTCCACTCGCGCTATTAGACTGGTTAGAACATCCAACAAGACCGCCCGACAAACCATAGCCGTAGCTATTCTTGTAATTATTAACAAGGCTACCACAGAATACCGACTCCTTGATAGTTACGTTGATTGCGTTTACACCGGTAGCGCTACAGCTAATATTTCCCACAAGACCTCCAACGTAGCAGTTGCTCAATACATCAGCATAGCAAGCACACTTCTCGATAGTTGCCATTGTTCCGTGACTTGCAACGAGCTGTATAACGCCCACGATACCTCCTGCTCCGTAGTGCTGATTATTTGTTGCATTAGACTTGTGACCCTCGACACGCGAGTTGCTCGTAACAAGACAGTTGCTAATCTTACCACTAATCATACGACCTGCGATACCGCCAATAAAAGCGTGCTTAGACGAAATCGGGGCATCAACCACACAGTCGCTAACCACAGCATCCTGACACAGAGTACCTGCAATACCGCCGACGTGGTTCATCGATGTAGTGATGTTCGAACCACGCTCGATATTTGCTCGTGTTATCGAGCCGCCCTGCATAACAGCAACGATACCTCCGATGTACTGACCAGCGGTTGTAGTAACCAGACCGTTGAGAGTTACATCCGTAAATGTACAGTTTTCAGCATAAGCTACAAAACCGCCCGTTACAGCGCTTGATCCCAAATGTTCGATTGCTGCCGTCTCGAAGGCTGCTTTTGCATTTGCTGCCGACGAAATCGAACCCTCAATCCTCACATTCGAGATTGTAGAGTTGGTAGCCTTACCTGCGATACCTCCGGTAAAGAGCTGAGCAGTCTCGGTTACGAGAACTGTTACGCTCGAAAGTTTAAGATTCTTGACAGTTGCACCGGTAAGCTCACCAAACATACCGGTCGGTGTTCCGTTTGCCGGAGTAACCTTCAAATTCGAGAGGGTATTGTTGCGACCATCGAAAGTTCCCTTGAACGGAGTAATCGGGGTGATTTCCACGTTCAACATATCGATACTCTCGGTCAGCGCATAGTGAGCAGCCGAGAAATCAATATCATCAGCCACAACAAGCGATCCGTCGCAAAGACCTGCAAGCTTCACAAGATCGCTGCTTGTCTTGATAAGGTATGGCGACGCTGCTGTACCCTGGCCCTCAAAAGGATTCTTGATAATCGTTATACCCTGCAAATCCGAACGGTCAATAACACGACAACGTACCGCGAACGCGTTTCCAATTTGTGTATACTCTTTTGTTGTAGTCGGAGTCATCGTTGTAGGACAGCTGTTGTTGCTCGAAACACGAACTGCAACGAGTTTGTTGTTTGTGTTCGTAACAGTGGTCGGCACTGCCCAGAGGTTGAAGTTACGTGCGCAGTAGCTCGGCTTAGCCGTTCCAATCGTACGGAAACCTGATGTCGGAATGTAAACCAAAGATCCTGTTGTGGGGCACTCGAAGTAATATCCATATGTGTTGCTTGTACCTGTACCCCAAGCGGTCTCGGTGTAGGACTTAGAGAGATAACCTTGAATTCCTGTGGTCTCGTCCATAACATATCCCGGAGGACACGGGTCGAGAGTGGCCTTCTTGCTCACAACATCAGCATTCTCTGAGAACCAGAGATTCTCTGCCTCGCTATAACCGTTGTAAGCAGGAGAATAGTAGGTATGGAAGTTTCCTGATGTAGCCGAAGATGCAGCCGTTGCATCTCCATAGTAAACAGCATAGAAGTAGTTGGGATAGGTCAACGCAACCTCCTGAGTGTAGCGCTGATTTGAATTCCAAGCCATCTTCTGTACGTAAGAAGCAAAACCATACTGCAAGGCAATACGAGCCGTTGAGAAAACAGGATCCTCAGTGCTTGACTGGATGTTTCCGATACGCGGGAAGGGTGTCGGACGACCATACTGGTAGTAGAGACCTACGGCATCAGTAGCATCCGAAGCAGAGATCGAAGCAGCCTCTGTGGCAGATGTCGGAACATAGGTTGCACCGAGGTTACGGTCGAGAATACCGTAGTTCTTGTTGTCACCGGCAATCACAAGTCTTTGGGGTTCATCGGTACACCAAATATGCCAGCTCCAAAGGATTTTGTGAGAAGCATCCAATACCGAAATCAAGGCATTACCCTCGACGTTATTACCCTCATATTTGAACGATATGGTACCTGCCTGAGCGTCGTAGTGTACGTTGTTGATCATATCGGTCTGCTCGCTCCATACCACGTGAGCATAAGATACATTGGCGATATTCTCTGTTGCGTTAATCTTGCGAACGGGGAACGAGTAGCTTTTTGCCGCCGAGCTCTGGGGAACAACGTAGCAGTTTGCCACGCCATTTGCGCTCAAATCGGTAGCGGTCGCAGCCTTCACGTTATCGAGATTGATAGTTGCGAAGGGGCGAATCTTTGCACGATTGATAGTAATCTCGTTCTTCGACTGAATCTGGTATGAACCCTTGTCGGTAGTTACGCTAATCGAGAGATTGTCGTAAGTGCCGGGGGCAACAATCAGATAGAACGAAGTAGCCTTATCGGTGGTGAGCTGAACATCAGCAGTTGCCTTTACCCAGTGGTAAGACTTTCCCTGGTCGTTAGTACCTACGAACACGGGATTGGTCGGGTCGGTCATATCGATTGTGCCGGCTCCGGTAATCGGACTCCACGCGCGAGTGTTGTTGCGCAGAGCGATGTGCTTAACAGTCTCCGAGCCTTTGAGTTTGATCTCTACATAACCGCAAACGTTGTAGAATTTGAGGTTATTGCTCGACAACTCGGCAACCATCGAGTTCTGGTTTTTGTCGAACACCTTATTAGTGCCATCAAGGTCAAATGTTGCATAGAGAGTGTGGGTCAATACGCCATCTGCATATTTCTGCTGTGTAGCACTAAGAGCAGGGTAGAGTGCGTACTTGGTGTCGGTCGGCACCGAGAAAACTGCCTTCGAGCCGTTTACCGTTGTCGCAGTACACTTGGTGATAGTACCGTCAGCCGAAACAGCCGCGATAACATCATTTTCGTCCCATACGATCTTACCGCCATTGCCGTTGTCGTAGAGCACTGCACGCGAATCCTCGCCCTCAGCAGCCTCATCTACCTCCAACGCTGCGGTTACCTCCATAAATTCGGTCTTTACGACACCCTGCTCGGGACCATTAACCATTTCGTCCTTTGTGGTGTCCTCAGTACAACCCACTGCCAAAACTGTGGCAACGAGCATCGATACTAAAATGTAGTACAACTTTTTCATAGTTCTCATCTCGTTTTTAGGGTTAAAAATCAACTTCGTCGTCCTTGCCGACCTCTTCGATGTTGCCCGTTACGGCAAATCCTTGTTCCACGGGAATCTCGACATACTCCGCGTAGGGTGTCTCGTATTCCCACTTTTCAAATTTTCTTCTCATTTTTTTGTAGTTGAGTTGATGTATTGTTTGTTGCTTTAATATTTAATAATCACGCAGTTGGCAAAGTTAAGCAATGTTTTTTTGACTACAAAATATCTATTTTCGCCAGAAAATTTTTCGGGGGGGGGTAAAATGCTGTATATCAACGTGTTATATAGTGTGAAAATTTTTTAACTTTTTGTGGCAGGGCGGGCGTAAGGAGCGGAAAATGAGGGAGGTGGGGGGAGGGAAGTGATTAAGGGCGTTAATCCCGCTACGCGGTCTTTTCCTCCTCCTTGCAAGGGATAGTCTGCAAGCAGCCTCTCCCCATTGCTTCGTTCGTCGGTTAAAGGTTGGCCCGAAGCTAAAAAAATAAAAGCCGACACCCTTAATGCCATTAACGCCCTTAAAGCCCTTAAAAAATCGTCGGCTAAGGAGAATAATGAGTTTAGGGAAATTAAGGAGTTTAAGGAAAAGAATTTCGCTAAATTCCCTAAATTCCCTAACATCCCAAAAAACACTCCACCAACAAAAAAAGCTGTCGCAACCGCAATGGTCGGACAGCCTTTTTATTAAATTTTTCTGTGGGCTATTTTACCAGATCGAGCTCGTCGATAAGCCACTTTGCTCCGGCAAATTTTTCGATAATAAAGAGTACATATCTCACATCAACACCGATGCAACGCTGCAACTCAGGCTCAAAGGCGATATCGCCCGACATTGCCTCCCAATTACCGTCGAAAGCAAGGCCGATAAGCTCTCCTCGACCGTTCAAAATCGGAGAGCCGGAATTTCCGCCCGTAATATCAAGATTCGAGAGGAATGCCACGGGAAGTTCGCCCTTCTTGTTGGCATACTGACCATAGTCGCGAGCAGCGTACAACTCTTTGAGTTTTTCAGGCACGAAGAACTCCACGGGGTTTTCGGGATTCTCCTTTTCCATAACTCCTTTGAGGGTCGTATAGTAGCTGTAACGAACACCATCCTGCGGGGTGTAGGGAAGGACTTTTCCATAGGTCAGACGGATAGTGAAATTGGCATCCGAAGCCCACGCTTTTTCGGGCTGCATCTTCATCAGTCCGTCGATATAAAGACGATGACCCTCAGCGTATTTTGCAGCGAAAGGTTTTCTCTCCTTCGTCAGTTTGCCATACATCGCAACCACCGACTTTTTGAGAGCCTGCACAGGGTCGGCCAAAATCTGCTCCGAAGCGTGGTTTTGAACAACCTCTAAAAGCTTCGCCTCGTCAGCAAAAATCGAATTATCGTAGAGATTGTCCACATAAGCATTAATGTTGCCTCCGAAATCTCGGTCGATAACCTCATAAATCGAGGGCAGCACCTTCATATTCTCGCGTGCGATCGTGAGCATACGTTTAGCCACCTTGCGGTCGGTCTCTGCGTTATAATCTTTATACCAACCCTTCAACTGCTCAACAAGACTCTTTATCACATCCTCTCCCGATATTGTCTGAGGCGAGTTCATAACCTTATCGATCATACGCGCCGGAGTTATAATCTCGACAGCCGTGAGGAAAGCCTCTTGCAGATATTGACGGTCGTGGTCGATAGCCGACTTACCCTCCATAGCTCCCTTAATCAAGGGCAGAGCCTCAGCATAACGAGGGTCATCAGCCAGGGTAAATTGCGCTGCCCAAGCGGTAAATTCTGCCTCCTGGGCCTCCTTTTTCGACTTAACATCGAGGCGCTTCAAGCCACGCGACATACCGATCGAGTTCTTCCAATAGTTCGACGAACGAGCATACTTCGAGGCGTACTGGATGCGCACCTTATCGCTCGCAGCCATATCTTTTTTAAGGATAGCCTGACGCTCGCCTCGGATATAGATTCTGTTGGGATTCGACACCGAGAGCACATCGTCAATCTCGTACGAAGTCATATAACGCTGTGTAGAGCCGGGGAAGCCCATAACCATTGCAAAATCGCCCTCCTCGTAACCTTTGAGCGATACTTTCAGATACTTCTCGGCCTTGTAAGGTACGTTATCTTTCGAGTACTCTGCGGGGTTGTTATCCTTGTCGGCATAGATGCGGAATACCGAGAAATCGCCCGTATGGCGCGGCCACATCCAGTTGTCGGTCTCGCCACCAAACTTACCGATTGACGATGGGGGAGTACCCACCAAACGGATATCCTTGAAGGTGTCGATAACGAAAGCAAAAAACTGATTTCCGCCAAAGAAAGATTTTATCAGGATTGTTTTACCCTTATTCTCGCCTTCGAGATGTTTTTGGAGATGTTTAGAGTTTTCGGCCACCATTTTGTTTCGCTCGACCTCGGCTACATTTGCGGGAATATTTCCCACGATTTGGGCTGTAACATCCGAAATTTGACGAATAAATCTTACTGTCAAACCCGGGGCAGGAATCTCCTCGGCGTGGTTATTTGCCCAGAAGCCATACTTCAAGTAGTCGTGATCAACAGAAGACAACGCCTGAATAGAGCCGTAACCGCAGTGGTGGTTGGTAAAAAGAAGTCCCTTTTCCGACACAACCTCTCCGGTACAACCATTACCAAAGATTACGATTGCGTCCTTGATAGAGTTTTTGTTGATCGAATAGATATCCTCGGCCGAGAGGCTGCAACCCTTCGACTTCATATCCTTAATATTCATCTTTTGGAGGTAGGGTAGTAACCACATACCCTCATCAGCCATTGCGCTAATCGAGATAAAAGCCGCGCAAAGGCTTAAAAACAGTCTCTTCATAGTTATATTATTATATGTTAATCTATTCAAAAGTATACTTTATCGTTGTCTTAGCCGGGCCCGTCTTAAAATACTTTTCGGGGTTCGAGGTATCGGTAAATAAAAACTCCTGAGGATAATGAATAGCCGGCTGAAATCTCGTAGTAATACCATTAGGCAGATTTAGACCCTCCAGAATATGGCTGAAGTAGTGCTTATATCCATTCTTGTTATTATCGGCATCGGTAATTATCCAATTACTCTCGATATTGCCGTTATTAAGAGTGAGTGGTAAACGACTATAATCTGCAGGATCTCCGAAATGGTATGTACCCTGCTCCAAAGATATATACTCCTGACCATTCTTCTTTACGAAGCGATACTCATTCTCTTCTTCGTTCAGAAAAGCCAACTCTACACCCTTCTCCAATCCCTCGACGTTCGACTCTTTAATCGTAACAGCCTTATACTCGTTTACGACCTCAACATCAATAGTAATAGTTTTGTCAATATCTTCGTCTGTGATGCTGATTGTCGTCGATCCAAACTTCAGAGCCTTGATAGCAATACCTGCAGGATCGGTCTCCGAATATTTCGGCAAAAAGGAGTTAACAGCCCCTCTATTACTATATAATACATCAACAAGAGATTCATCCTCGACCTCTATTGTATGATAATAACCTACACCGCCGACAATATCCAAAAATGTATGGCTAACTGTCGAGACATATGCTTTGGTTGTGACATTACCATTCTCATCCAAGATTCTCATCGGCTTTTTCTTTCCGTAGAGATTATCGGGATCATCACTACACGACGAAAGCAGGGTAGTTGTCAACACCACAATAGCAAATATCTTTAACAGCCTTTTCATAACTCTAAAAGTTTAAGTTTCTCTCTCCACTAAAAGTCGTATAACAAGTGGGATTTTTAGGCGGACGCAGATCGAAAAACCGCAGTTTACTTGATGTAAATGAGGATTTTGAGATAAAGTCCAACACCAAAATCACCTTGTTATACGACTTTTACTTAATAGCAATCATATTCTTAATTGAGCGCTCGGCTGCGGCACGAGTAGCCTCGTCGATAATAACCTCGGGGCTCTCGTCACGCAAGCAGTCGCGCAGATTCTCGAGCGTTACCATCTTCATATATTTACACTCGTTGCAAGCACAGGTCGAATCCTCAGGAGGTGCAGGAATAAAACTCTTCTCGGGGAAGCGTTTGCGCATCTCGGCCAAGATACCCGACTCGGTAACCACGATAAATTCATCAGCTCCACACTCGCCACAATAGTCCAAAATCGCAGCGGTCGAGCCGGTAAAGTCGGCAACCTTAACTATATAGTCGCGACATTCGGGGTGTACAACAACCTTCGCTGCGGGATGCTCGGCTTTAAGCTGTAAAATCTTCTCCAACGAGAACTCCTCGTGAACGTGGCAGGCACCATTCCAGAGCACCATATTATCACGACCCGTAAGCTTTTGGATATATGAGCCGAGGTTACGGTCAGGGGCGAAGATTATCGGTTGCTCCGCAGGTATCGACTCTACAACTTTCAGCGCATTCGACGAGGTGCAACATACATCAGTCAGAGCCTTTACACCTACGGATGTATTTACATAGGATACGACCAGGTGGTTGGGGTAGTTCTTCTTAAACTCGGCAAATGCAGCTGCATCACACGACTCGGCAAGCGAACATCCGGCCTCAGGGCAGGGTAGAAGTATCTTCTTATCGGGTGAGAGGACCTTCGCAGTCTCGGCCATAAAGTTTACACCGGCAAAGAGAATTATATCGGCATCACACTTCTGCGCCTCGACCGACAGAGCCAACGAGTCACCAAGGAAATCGGCTACCTCCTGAATTTCGGGTCGAGTATAGTAGTGCGCCATAATGACGGCACGTTTCTGTCGTTTGAGCTCTTCGATTTCGGAACGCAACTCCGCAAAGTTTTCAACCATTCTTTTTTAATTTTATTATATACTTATTTATAAATTTAATTAATAAGAATAAATATAATCGCTGTCGATAATGTCAATAAGTTTTTCGATGAGAAAGTTATCTACAACTACGACTTATTTTGTTATTTATTCCTATTTTTAATTCATTGAAAATAATCTACTTAGTTAATTATATGAACATTCGTAGAAAACTTTTTCAACATCTTAACATCCTTAAAATATCAACATCCGAGGGTCGGAATTTTGTGACAAACCGAGTGAAAAATTTTGATAAAAAAATTTGCATTTTCCATTCGATGGTTTGTATAATCAGCAACCGCCTAAATCCAAATTTTTTGGCATCAATTTTCCGACAAGTTACTATATTGTTTTTAACAACTTAATCACAGCTTTTCAACAACCTTTTGGGCTATATGTTGATAGTATTCGCCTGCGGCCAAATCACTCGATGCAGCCGGTATACCACTATCTCCACCCTCCATAACTGACTGAATAATAGGTATATGTCCGAGGAATTCTACCCCACATTCAGCGGCATAACGCTCTGCACCACCCTGTCCGAAGATATAATACTTATTATTGGGTAATTCGGCCGGTGTAAACCACGCCATATTCTCGACGATGCCCAATACCGGAATATTAACATTGTCGTTGCGGAACATCTCCACACCGCGCACAACATCCGCTACGGCAACCTGTTGGGGTGTTGAAACAATCACTGCTCCCGAAATCTTTAACTCCGAGATAATAGAGAGGTGGATATCTCCCGTACCCGGGGGGAGGTCTATCAACAGATAATCTAACTCGCCCCACTGTGTCTGGTGGATAAGTTGGCGCAAGGCATTACAAGCCATAGTTCCACGCCAAATAAGGGCATCCGTAGGCTTGATAAAGAATCCTATCGAGATAAGCTTAATCCCCGCAACCTCTGCCGGTACGATATAGTCGAAACCATCCTCCTGCACAGCATCGGGCAGATAGCCCTCGCAACCGAACATCTTGGGCTGTGACGGACCATAGATATCTGCATCGAGCAGACCTACTCTGTAACCCATATCGCGCAGGGTGACGGCCAAATTTGCTGTTACGGTCGATTTTCCGACACCACCCTTACCAGAGGCAATAGCGACGATATTATGAATAGAGCCGGTTGTGGTGCGCTTCTCGACCTTCGGCTTTGCAGGAGCACCCTCCTTTATAAATACTGTAATAGCAGCAGCCTCTTTGAGCGTCGGAAATCGACCCTCCAAAAGAGCCTGCACCTGACCCTTAATCTTTATGGCAAAGGGGTCGCGAGCCTTCTTAAAGAGCAGAGATACGGTAATCTTATCGTCGGTGGCGGTAACGCTCTCGACGAAACCACCATCAACGATATTTTCGCCCGTTTCGGGGTGTACGATACTTTTAAGAAGCCCAGTAACGAGTTGTTGCATAACTATTCGAATACTATTTCGTAAGGCATCATCGTCATAATGCCATTCTTAGAGATAACGCTCTTGACCTTACTATATTGTGTGTAGGTTTCGCTGCCCATCTCCGAACGTAAAACCGCAGCGCGAACCTTTGCGCCCAGACCCGACAAGAGAGCTGTGAAGGGGTCCTCGACGCTTGTAACCTCGTGTACGCGGTAGTTTTCGAGGTCTGCCTTTTCAGCAGCCAGAGCAATAGCAGTATAGAGTCCGCCGAGAGTATCTACCAGACCATTCTCCTGAGCCTGAACGCCTGTCCAAACTCTACCGGCAGCCAGGTCGAGAACCTTCTCAATCGGGAGATTACGACCCTCGGAAACGAGGCTTGTAAAGCGGGTGTAAACCTTATCGACGCCCTTCATTATCACAGCTCGTTCTGCCGCGTCAATGTTGTGTCCGAAAGAGCCGAATGTCGAGTGTTCGTTGGTCTTGACCGAATCGAACGAAACACCGACCTTATTTGTGAGAAGGTTGGTGGGGTTCATAACCATTCCGAAGACACCAATCGAGCCCGTAAGAGTCATCTTGTTGGCTACAATCACATCGCTCGGAGCAGAGATATAGTAACCACCGCTGGCAGCCACGCTTCCCATCGAAACAACGACCGGCTTCTCGGCTTTCAAAAGTTCGATTTCGCGCCAGATAACATCACTTGCCAGAGCCGAACCTCCGGGCGAATTTACGCGCAAAACAACAGCCTTAACCTTGTCGTCCAAGCGTACAGATTTGATTGTCTCGGCCATTGTCTGACCATAGATTGCCTCCTGCTCACCCGTGCCGTCTAAAATTTGACCCTCGGCATAGACAACAGCAACCTTGTCAGCAGATATATTCTGCAAATCAACAACTTGCGAAGCGTACTCGCCAAGCGAAACCAACTCGCACTCGTCGTCGTCATTGAGTTCGACACCCAACTCTTTGAAGACCTCGTTCATCTGATCTTCGTAGATGAGCGCATCGACAAATTTGTGTTTAAGTGCCTCTTCGGGCATCGTTACGGCAAGTCTGTCGGCCAAACTATTGAGCACCTTTTTGTCGATACCGCGCGAAGCACTGACAGCCTCGACGATAACATTCCAGGACGAATCGCCGAGAGCAGCCAACTGGCGACGATTATCGGCCGACATCTTTTTGAGGAAATAGGGCTCGACCGCGCTCTTATACTTGCAGGCTGTGGGGCGGAAAATATCGACGTTGATATCGAGCTTTTCGAACAGGCCGGTGTAGAAGATGAGCGTCGAAGAGAGACCCTGCCAATTCATACCTCCCTCAGGCTGGATATAAATTTTATCGGCCACCGAAGCGAGATAGTATCCCGACTGGCTGTAAACCTCATTGAAAGCAACGACAAACTTTCCGCACTGCTTGAACTCCTCGATTGCCGAGCGCAACTCCTCGACAGCGGCGATATCGGCTACTCCCTCGCCATTGAGGCGCAGATAGATACCCTTGATGCGGTCATCCTTTTCGGCTGCCTTAATCGAGCGCAAAGCCTGCATCAGCGAGAGCTGTTTGCGGACGGTAAACGAATTGAAGTCTATCGCTCCGAGCGGATTGGCCGGCGGAGCATCCGTAATATCTTCTGCCAAATCTACCATAAGTACCGAGTTGGGCTTAACCTCTGTGGTACTCTCGATAGAGCCCGCAAGGCCTATAAAGACGAAAAGCCACAACAAACTTGACACGACACCACCGACAACAACGGCCAGAAGTGAAGCCAGAAAAATTTTCAAGAATTTCATAATCTTCGATATTTATTGGTTTATACTTGTTCTTTCTACTGCAAATATATAAAAAAGATTGGTGCTATATACTCTTTTGTCAGCGAATATATCTCTTTTATCCCCATAAAAACAGAACAAAAGACCTGCCTTGAAAATAAAATTTATAATAACTTGTTGTCAAATTTCGCTATTTTCCCAAAAATTATTATTTTTGGATGAAATTTTGGAAATATTTCTTAACATAACCAAACTATGGCTAAAAATTACAAACGGTATTTGATTACGTCGGCTCTTCCCTATGCCAACGGTCCGGTACACATCGGACACCTCGCAGGAGTATATGTTCCTTCGGATATTTACACCCGATATATGCGTCTGAAGGGTCGTGACGTGATTTCGATTTGCGGTAGCGACGAGCACGGCGTGCCCATTACCATTAAGGCTCGCAAGGAGGGTGTGACTCCGCAACAGATTGTTGACCGTTATCACAATATCATCAAGAACGCTTTTGAGGGTCTCGGCATCTCGTTCGACATCTACTCGCGTACGACCTCGCCGACCCACGCAAAGACCGCTTCGGACTTCTTCCGCAAGCTCTATGACGAGGGTAAATTTATCGAGAAGAGTTCGATGCAATACTACGACGAGGAGGCAAAGACCTTCCTCGCGGACCGCTATATCGTAGGTACGTGTCCCCGCTGCCAGAGCGAGGGCGCCTATGGCGACCAGTGCGAGAAGTGTGGTTCGACCCTCTCGCCAGACGAACTTATCAACCCCCGCAGTGCAGTATCGGGAGCTGTTCCCGTGAAGCGCGAGACCAAGCACTGGTACCTGCCCCTCGATCAGCACGAGGAGGCTCTGCGCCAGTGGATTTTGGAGGGCCACAAGGAGTGGAAGTCGAATGTCTACGGTCAGTGTAAGAGCTGGCTCGACGGAGGTCTTCTGCCCCGTGCCGTGAGCCGAGACCTCGATTGGGGTATCCCCGTTCCCGTGGAGGGCGCCGAGGGCAAGGTGCTCTATGTTTGGTTTGATGCGCCTATTGGCTATATCTCTGCTACTAAGGACCTTACACCCGATTGGGAGAAGTATTGGAAGGATGAGGATACCAAGATGGTACACTTCATCGGCAAGGATAATATCGTTTTCCACTGTATCGTCTTCCCGTCGATGTTGATGGCTCACGGTGACTATATCCTGCCCGAAAACGTGCCGGCAAACGAGTTCCTCAATCTCGAAGGCGACAAGATTTCGACTTCGAGAAATTGGGCTGTTTGGTTGCACGAGTATCTCGAAGATATGCCCGGCAAGGAGGATGTTTTGCGCTATGTTCTCTGCGCGAACGCTCCTGAGACCAAGGATAACGACTTTACCTGGAAGGATTACCAAGCTCGCAACAACAACGAGCTCGTTGCTGTTCTCGGTAACTTTGTGAACCGCGCGCTGGTGCTGACCAAGAAGTATTACGACGGTGTTGTTCCCGCTTGTGGCGAGCTTACGGATTACGACCGTGAGACTATCGCCGAGATGTCGCAGATCAAGGCGTCACTCGAAGCAAATATCGAAAACTACCGCTTCCGCGAGGCTCTCAAAGATGCTATGAATGTGGCACGTATCGGTAATAAATACCTTGCCGATACCGAGCCGTGGAAGTTGATAAAGACTGATACTGAGCGAGTTAAGACAATTCTTAACATCGCATTGCAGATTACTGCTAATCTCGCAATCGTTTGTGAACCGTTTATGCCGTTCACTGCTGCGAAGATTCAGAAGATGTTGGCTGTTGACCATTTCGATTGGGAGCGCATCGGTGAGATGTCGCTTATCGAGGCGGGCCACACCATTGGCGAGCCATCGCTTCTCTTCGAGAAGATCGAGGATGATGTTATCCAGAAGCAACTCGATAAGCTCGAAGCTGCCAAAAAGGCTAATTTGGAGGCTGCGGCAGCTGCTGCGCCCGTTGAGCCCCAGAAGGAGAATATCTCGTTCGACGAGTTTGGCAAGGCGGATATCCGCGTCTCGACGATTCTTGCGGCCGAGCGCGTGCCGAAGACCAAGAAGCTTCTGCACCTGACCGTTGATACGGGTATCGACACCCGCGAATTGGTTTCGGGTATTGCCGAGTATTTCTCGCCCGAAGAGCTTGTAGGTCAGCAGGTTTTGGTGCTCGTAAACCTTGAACCTCGCGAGATTAAGGGTGTTCTCTCTCGCGGTATGATTCTGATGGGTGAGGACGCTTCGGGCAAGTTGGTTCTGTTGCAGCCGAGCAGCAAGGTTGGTAGCGGCTCGATTGTAGGATAAGAATAAACCACTAAAACATAAAATGATGCAAAATTTGGATTGGGCCTCTTTGGGTTTTAATTACACAAAGACCGACTGCAATGTTCGTTGTAGTTTCAAAGACGGAAAGTGGAGTGATTTGGAATTTACCGATAGCGAGTATATTCCGATGCATATCTCTGCTGCGTGTCTGCACTATGGCCTCGAACTCTTCGAGGGTTTGAAGGCTTTTCGTGGTGTAGATGGCAAGGTGCGACTCTTTCGTGCCGAGGAGAATGCGAAGCGTATGCAGGCATCTGCTCGTAAGCTCTGCCTCCCCGAACCCTCGATAGAGTTGTTTGTCGAGGCTTGTGAGGAGGTTGTCCGTCGTAATGCGAGCTTTATGCCACCCTATGGCACAGAGGCTTCTTTCTATCTTCGACCTCTTTTGATTGGCTCGAATGCGGTTTTGGGCGTTAAGCCTGCGACCGAGGCGATGTTGATCGTTTTTGGTACCCCCGTGGGTGCATATTTCAAGGAGGGCATCAAACCCATTTCGGTTCTTCTCGACCGCGAATTTGACCGTGCTGCTCCACGTGGAACAGGCGAGGTTAAGGTCGGAGGTAACTATGCATCAAGTATTTACTCTGGCGAACGTGCGCACAAGGCGGGCTTCTCGAATGTGCTTTATGTAGACGCTGCCGAGCGCAAATATATCGAGGAGTGCGGTGCTGCAAACTTCTTCGGAATTAAGAGTGGGTGCTATGTTACGCCGAAGTCGGGCTCGATCCTGCCTTCGATTACTAACAAGAGCCTTCGCGAATTAGCTGCACATCTTGGCTTGAAGGTTGAGGAGCGTCAGGTGCCAATCGAGGAGCTGGCAACCTTTGAGGAGGCTGGTGCGTGTGGCACTGCGGCTGTGATTTCACCCATCGGCAAGATTGTCGATATGCAGACGGGTGGTATTTATAATTATGGCGACGGTGTTGGCGAGTGGTCTATGCAACTTTACAATGCGTTGCGTGATATACAATATGGCCGAGCTGAGGATGTTTTCGGCTGGACTCGCATAATAGAGGGCTTGTAAGCGGAGTGTTCCACGTGGAACAATAGTAATGGCGACCAGATATTTGGTCGCCATTATTATTGTTGTTGGTGTGTGTTTGCAGCTTATCTGCCGAATTTTATCAGCAAAACATTGATATCTGCCGGCGAAACGCCCGGTATTCGTGATGCTTGTCCGATGGTTTTTGGCGCAATGCGTGAGAGTTTCTGTCGAGCTTCGATTGTCAAAGAGTTCATTGTGTTAAAGTCGAAGCCGTCGGGAATAGAGATGTTTTCGAGCCTTTGCAGCTTCTCGGCAACCATCTTTTCACGCTCGATATAGCCGTGATACTTGATTAATATCTCGGCCTCTTCGATAGCTTCGCCCGAAATCTCTTCGCGCGTGATGAATTTTTCGAGTTTTGGCAGGGCGGTGCGCAGACCTTCGATAGTCGTTTCGTTGCGCAAAAGTATGTCGTAAAGCTTGCGACCTTGTGTCAAAGGCTCAGAATTTACCGATTTTAGATAGTCGCAAATTTCGCTTGCTTTGACACTCTGTTCACGAGCGAAAGAAATAAGCGATTCTACAGCATGATTTTTTTTGAGCAAATTTGCGTATCTCTCTTCCGAAATTAGACCAATTTTATATCCAATTGGTGTTAATCTTGCATCGGCATTATCTTGTCTGAGCAAAATTCGATATTCTGCACGCGATGTGAACATTCGATAGGGTTCATCGACTCCCTTGGTCACGAGGTCATCAATCAAGACTCCGATGTAGGCCTCGTCGCGACGCAAGACAAGAGCCTCCTCTCCGCGCAGGCGGCGGTGGGCATTGATGCCGGCCATAAGACCCTGAGCCGCAGCCTCTTCGTAGCCTGTGGTGCCGTTAATTTGTCCTGCAAAGTACAGATTATCAACGAGTTTGGTCTCTAACGAGTGCTTCAATTGAGTGGGAGGGAAGTAGTCATACTCTATCGCATAGCCAGGGCGATAGACGTGCACCTCTTCGAGACCCTTGATTTGGTGTAAAGCGTTGATTTGCACCTCGTAAGGCAGCGACGACGAGAATCCGTTAAGGTAGTATTCATTAGTGGTGCGACCTTCGGGTTCAAGGAAGAGCTGGTGCTGCTCCTTGCCTGCGAAGGTACGCAGTTTATCCTCGATGCTTGGGCAATAACGAGGGCCAATACCCTGGATTGTGCCGTTGAAGAGGGGCGAATCATCGAATCCCGTGCGCAGGGTGTCGTGGACCTCCTGCGAGGTGTAAACCAAATAGCAGGGTAGTTGTTCCTTAACAGCCTCAGTGTCAGGTGAGAACGAGAATTTTGACGGGTTTTCGTCGCCCGATTGAGGTTCGAGTTGCTCGAATTTGATTGTTCGGGCATCAAGACGTGCGGGAGTTCCGGTCTTCATTCTGCCGGCCTCGAAGCCTATCTCGACCAGCTGCTCGGTGATGCCATAGGATGCGGCATCTCCTGCACGGCCACCCTCGGCATTCGAGCGTCCGCAGTGCATCAGGCCCGACAGGAATGTTCCATTCGTCAGAATCACAGCATCGGCCTCGAAAGTTACGCCCATTCGCGTTTTAACGCCTATTACGCGCGTTTTCTCCCCGCTTGTGTCAAAGAGTAACCCGTCGGCTGTGTCTTGCCAAATATAGAGGTTTTCGGTGTTTTCGAGCGTGGTGCGCCACTCCTCCGAGAAGCGGGCTTTGTCGCACTGTGCACGAGGGCTCCACATAGCGGCACCCTTCGAGCGGTTGAGCATTCGGAATTGAATGGTCGAGAGGTCGGTGATGCGACCCATCTGACCGCCCAGAGCGTCGATTTCGCGAACGATTTGACCCTTGGCAACGCCTCCGACGGCCGGGTTGCACGACATTGCGGCAAACTTGGTCATATCCATCGTGAGCAGCAGTGTGCGCGAGCCGAGGTTGGCAGCCGCAGCCGCAGCCTCACAGCCGGCGTGACCGCCTCCGATGACAATTATATCGTAGTGAAGTTTCATATCGCGCATATAGCCTATTTGTGGAACAGAGCCTTGTATTTGGCTAAATATTTATCCTCCTTGCGGTGCATCTGCTTGTTGGCCCGCTCGGTCTTATCCTTCTGACCGCAGAGGTGGAGCAGGCCGTGGACAATCACTCGCAACATCTCCTCGCGACGGGTCGCTCCATAAAGGCGGGCATTGTCGGCCACGGTCTCGATGTCGATGAAGATGTCGCCCGCCACGAAACCCTCGCGTAACTCGCTGTAATCGAAGGTTATGATGTCGGTAAAGTAGTCGTGTCCGAGGAACTGACGATTCATTTCGAGCAGATGTTGTGCCGAGCAGAATACATAGTTGATTTCCTCGATGCGATAACCCTCATCTGCGGCTACGGCGTGGAGCCATTCTCGGATGGCGCGTTTGCCTTCGAGGCGGTAGTTACAATCTTCGGTATAGTACTTTATTGCCATATTCTTCACTCTATTTTTTGCTGAAACAACTCGATGCCGACATCACCTCGTTCGGGTTGGGCGAGTAGATGCCGAAGACCAACTTGTACTCCATCTCCATCGTATTCAGGTTTACCGACGAGCCGATAGTGCCGATGCGCTGGTTTTTGGTCACCTTCGAGTCCTTCTCCACGCAGACCTCCGAGAGGTTGGCGTAGGTCGAAATATACTCTCCGTGCGCCACATAGACGTCGTATTTGTTGGTTATGCGGTTGCGCTTGATGTCGATAACCTTGCCGGCATAGATGGTGATGATTCCGGCATCCTTGCGACCGACAATCTCGGCCATATTTCCCTTGTATTTACGTACTGTTCCACCGACTACGGGCAGGTTGAGATTCGAGGTCTGCTTCGAGAACGAGGCTCCCTCCTTATTACCCTTCGTTAGGCGACGCAACTCCTTGATTGCAACCTCTAACTGCTCCTCGCGGGCCATCTTGTTGCGCAAGGTCTGTTTCTCTTGATTTGTGAGTTTTTTGACCGTCGAGCGGGCGGTGTTCGCATCCTTCTGTAACTTCTGCTTTTGGTTGTTCAAGCTGCGACGTGTGGCGTTCAGAGCCTCCTGACGACGTGCGAGTGTGTCGCGTTGGCGGGCCACCTCACTTTTGAGATTCTCTATCTCCTTAATCTTCTCGCTGCGCACGAGAGCTACGTCGCGCAATATGGTTATGCGTCGCACGACATCCGTAAAAGACTCGGCTGAGAAGATATACGATAGATAGTTGTTGTGTCGATAGTTGCGATAGGATTCACGCACGAGTTCTGCATATTGAGCCTTGGTGCGTTCGAGTTGTGCCGAGAGTTTGCGGGCGGTGCTATCCGTACGGCTGATGTCGCGATTGAGCAGGTTTATCTGCTTGCGATTGGCGCTGAGGAGTTGGTTGCGTGACTCGATTTGGCGCGTGAGGAGCTGCACCTGCTTTTGGGTACTGCTCTTCGTGTTTTTGAGATTCTTGATTTTGCGCTCATCCTCGGCAATGCGCTTTTCGAGGTTGGCAATTACGCGCTGCTGCTCCGCGATTTTCTTGCTATTCTGCGCCACGGTGGGCAGGGCGACAATCAGTGTCATCGCCAGCAGGGTTATCGTTCGGGTTATATATCGTGTCAATATCATTCTCTTCGGTTATTGCTGTTGTTTGAGCTTTGCTATACGCTGCTCGATGCTCGGCTTATCGTAGCCGTTTTCGAGCGCTTTGCGCCAATATACCTCGGCCATAAATTTCTCGCCCAAGGCGGCTAAAATATCGCCGTAGTGGAGTTGTAGTTCGGCACTGTTGTTCGTGTCGAGTGATATGGCTTGACGCATTTTGCGCTTGGCCTCGTCGTTACGACCGAGCTTGTGAAGCACCCACGCCTGGGTGTCGAGGAGTGTCGGATTATTCTTGATAAGGCTGTTTGCCTGCTCGGACATTTGTAGAGCACGCTCCAAGTCCCGCTCTTCGAGCGAGAGGAAGTAGGCGTAGTCGTTCAGCACGCCCGAATTTTCGGCGTGGAGCGCGAGGGCCTTGTCGAAACACTCGTAGCATTTGACCATATACTTGCGCTCGTTGCGATCTTTGGAGCGGGTGCCGAAACTTCCCTCGACAACAACCTTACGATCGCCGAGAGCCTTACGGTGATAAACATCTCCCGTATAACCCCAGATAGTGCTACGCAGGGTGTCGTTGTCCGCATATTTCTGCGCTTCGAAATAGGCCTCGATGGCCTTGTCGTACCTCTTGCCCAAGAGGTGCTGGTGGCCTCGATGAATATAGAGCTCGGCATCCTTGGGGAATCGTTCGAGTGCGCGATTAAGGTAGAGCGTTACCGAGTCGGTAAGGCCGAGATAATCTTCGAGCTCCATAATTGCAATGAAGGTGTCCTTGTCGGCTTCGGGCTTTGATGCCTGCTCCTTGAAGAGAGCGAGAGCCTGATCTATCTTGCCCGAATTTATCAGGTGCTGGGCAAAGAGCCTTGTGACCCCCTTATTCGTGGGATAGTCGCTATGGAGCGTCTGTGCGAGGATGTCTATTTGTGTAAAGTTCTCGCGGTAGAATCGGAGATTGGACGTGAGGCGGTTGAAGAGGTTAATCTTGTCGCCTACGGGCATTTCGTCGAGCCTAAAAAGGCGGTAGGTGGCATTGAGATAGGCTCTCGTGTTGCCGAGATTGTGGTAAAACTCGCCCAATGCGCTCCACGGAGCCACGCCCGTGGGATCAACCTCGACAGCCTTGCGGAACGATACTTCGGCTAACGAGTCTTGCTTCATAATGGCATAGACCTCGCCCAATGCTATGTGGTTTTCGGCTGCATAGGGGATGTTTGTGACCATCTTTTGAGCCTCGGCGAGTGCTCGGTCGAATTGGTGGGTCGAGAGCAGCAGCTGGCGTTTCATCTCGCCCAAATAGGGGTTGATGCCGAACTGTCGCTCTGCCGAGTCGAGGATGGCTATGGCCGAGAAGGGTCGTCTGTCCTGCTCGTAGAGAGCCGCCAAGAGTCGATAATGGTCGGGATTGCGCTCGGTGCGAACGAGGGTCTCGAATACGGGTATCGCTGCCGCATAGCGTCTATTGACTATCAGGGCCTGGCCGTAGAGCTGGCGATACCAACGGTTTGTCGAGTCGAGCTCGGTTGCTCGTTGCGCGTGTTTTATGGCGTTCTGGGGCTCCTTGAAGAGCGCAATGTTGGCCAACTCGTAGTGTGCCGGCGCGTAGGTCGAATCCTGCGCTAACGCCTTTGCAAAGAGCTCCTGTGCCCGTAACGTATCCTCGAAAATAGCTACGCGCTTTATGCCCTCGGTGTAGAGGTATAGCGAGCTTGTCGAGTCGGGGCCGAGAACGGTCGTGGCCGACTGCTGCGGGGCCTTGACGAATCCGCACGAGAAAAACAGGCACAACAGCAGTATGGCAACGAGTCGTCGCATAAATTATTGGTAATAAGAGTTTTAGAGTGCGCTGTCGAATTGGTGGAGGAAGCGCACGTCGTTCTCGAAGTAGAGGCGCAAGTCCTTAACTCCGTATTTGAGCATTGCAATACGCTCAACTCCCATACCAAACGCAAATCCCGAATACTTCTTCGAGTCGATGCCACTCGCTTCGAGGACGTTGGGATCAACCATACCGCAACCCATAATCTCCAACCAGCCGGTACCCTTGCAGACGGGGCAACCCTTGCCACCGCAGAGGTTACACGACACATCCACCTCTGCCGAAGGCTCGGTGAAGGGGAAGTACGACGGACGCATACGGATAGTTGCGCTCTCACCGAAGAGCTCCTTCGCGAAGTAGAGAATCGACTGCTTCATATCGGCAAACGAAACACCCTCGTCGATGTAAAGGCCCTCAATCTGGTGGAAGATGCAGTGTGCGCGGTACGAAATGGCCTCGTTTCGGAAGACGCGACCGGGGCATACTACACGGATGGGCGGCTTCTGACGCTCCATAGTGCGCACCTGAATCGACGACGTGTGAGTACGCAACAGTACGTCGGGATTCTTTTCGATGAAGAAGGTGTCCTGCATATCACGAGCGGGGTGCTCGGGCGGGAAGTTCAATGCCGAGAATACGTGCCAATCATCTTCGATTTCGGGACCGTCTGCGATGGTGTAACCCAGACGCGAGAAGATGTCGCAAATCTCGTTCTTCACGAGCGAAATCGGGTGGCGTGAGCCGAGCTCCTCGCCGCTGCCCGGACGGGTCATATCGCCGATTGCATTTGCCGGAGTAGCAGCTGCTGCGAACTCCTCTTTGAGGGTGTTCACACGCTCCAACGCACGATTTTTGAGTTGATTGAGTTTCTGACCGAACTCTCGTTTCTGTTCGGGAGCAACGCTCTTGAACTCTTCGAGCAGGGCGTTCATCTCACCCTTCTTACCGAGGATTTTGATGCGGAACTCCTCGACTTCGGCTGCCGATTTGGGAGCGAACTCCTCTACGCGGCTCAACAGGTCATTGATTTTGTTGTTCATATTTTGTGGTTTTGTTCAAATTTGCTACCTTTATAAAGCCTAAAAGCGTCTATTTTAGTCTATCTTCGAGATAATTGACGATTTTGTGCCTATCTTTGTGTTGAAATCGGGCAACACTACCCACAATAACGCACAAAGTTATAAAAAATTTAGTTATGATTCGTAAAACACTCTCATTTCTTGCAGCAACTATGTTGCTTTGCTCCTCGGCTATGGCGCAGAGGGTGGGAGTTGTGTTGAGTGGTGGTGGAGCAAAGGGCCTATATCACATCGGCGTTTTGCAGGCTCTCGAAGAGAATTCGGTGCCGATAGACTACATCGCCGGAACATCTATGGGCGCCATTATTGCGGGTCTTTATGCAGCCGGATATTCGCCTGCCGAGATGCGCGAGATTGTCGCTTCGGGCGAGGTCGAGAAGTGGGTTTCGGGAAAGATTGACCGTAAGCATCGTTTCTATTTCCACGAGATGAACGAGCAGCCCTCGATGGTGTCGGTGCGACTCAATCCGAGAGGTCGCAGCCGCGGCGAGAAGGTTGTGCAGATGCCCAGCCACATCATCTCGTCATCGCAGATAGATATGGCCATTATCGGGCTGTTCCAGCCGGCTACAATCGCTTCGGGCGGAGATTTTGATAAGCTGATGGTGCCATTCCGCTGTGTGGCTGCCGATATGAGCACTCGCCAGGCAAAAATCTTCGATAGCGGAGATATGGGAATTGCTATTCGTTCTTCGATGTCTATACCTCTGGTATTCAAGCCCGTAGAGCTCGATTCGCAGTTGCTGTACGATGGCGGTCTGATAGATAACTTCCCGTGGAGAACGCTCGAAAACGAGTTCGCCCCTGATTTCTTCATCGGCTCGAAATGTACGGCCGGCTCGACACCTGTGGATGTGAATAGCAACGTGGTGTCGCAGGCCTTGATGTTGATGACGGCCAAGACCGACTACTCGCTCCCTACCGAGCGAAGCATAATGCTCGATAGGGCGGTAGAGAGCGGTATGCTCGATTTTAGTCGCGGCATTGCGATTGTCGAGCAGGGCTATGAGGATGCTATGGCACGTATGCCCGAAATCTTGCAGCGAGTGACGGCACGTCGCTCGGAGTCCGAGGTAGCAGAGCGTCGCGAAGCATTCCGCAACCGTATGCCCGAAATGGTTTACGAAGAGTATGCCGCCGATAGTCTGTCGATGGCGCAACGTGTTTATGTCGAGCAGGTTATGCATCTGCGAAATAGAGAGGGCGATGCCAAAACTCTCTCGCACGACGAATTTAGCAGTCGTCTGAACGATTTGCTTGTGGATGACCACTTCGTGTGCGACTATCCGTTGGTGACCTACGATGCCGCGAGCCGCAAGTTCTCTATCGATATGAATTTACGGGCGCGTCCGTCGTTGAGGTTCTCGTTTGGTGGCAATATCTCGTCTACGGCCTTCAACCAGGCGTTGATTAGTGCTCGATACGAGGCTATCGGCCGAGTGTCGCAGTCGGTAAGTGCCGATTTCTACCTGGGAGCAATCTGCAATATGGGTCGCATAGGTGGTCGCACTACAATCTACCACAAAATCCCCATATTCTTCGACTACGCATACAATATCGGAGTGATGAACACCCTCTATGGCAACTTTGGCCACTTGGCCGGTGTCGATAATACCGAACGAATAAAGACCAAAGAGAATTTCGGCTCGGTAGCTATGGGATTTGCCATCACACGCAAGAGTGTTTTGCAGTTGGTTCTGCACGGTGGCGAAACCTTCTATCGAATGGTTAATTGGAAGGATTATACCCGCTTTACATTTGTCGGCACCAAGCTCGAATTTAAGCGTAGCACACTCGACCACCGCATATTCCCGACAAAGGGAACTTTCCTTACACTGTCGGGCATCCACATCTACGGTCAGGATAAGTACAAATATCTGCCGGAGGTGGGAACAACCCCCGAACGTATGTTGCGAAAGTATTGGTTTGGCGGACGCTTGCGCTGGGAGCAGTATTTCAACCTGCCGGCCGTGAAGTGGTTCTCGCTCGGCTATCGTGTGGATGGCATCTATACCAACCACCCCAAAATGGAGAGTGTCGAGACAACCATAATGTCATCTCCGTTATACGCACCCGTGCCACACGCGAATATGATATATATGCCCGATTTCCGCGCTGCGCGTTATGCGGCTGTGGGTGTGATGCCGACTTTCAAAATTATCGAGAATTTGATGGTCCGCGCAGGATTCTATACGATGTTCCGCGACAAAAACTACACCTCTTCACCGTGGCATCACATAGCTGACCTCTCGATTGTCTATCATACGCCTATCGGTCCCGTGAGCCTTGCGCTGACCAAGTACGATTTAGATAGTTGGAAGAACACCTATCTCTCCTTTAATTTTGGACTGTTAATCTTCTCGCCCAAGGGTCTCTTTTATTAGATAGTGCGCTTTGCAAGAGAGAATGCCGTCCAACGAGAAAAAGGGCTGTTCAACAAATTCGTTGGACAGCCCCTTTTCTGATTATCGGAATCGTTGATTAACGATATTTATTGCTGATAAGAGTCATAAACTCCTCGCGGGTACGAGGGTCCGAGAGGAAGATACCGGTGAATGCCGATGTGGTTGTTGCCGAGCTCTGCTTCTCGACACCGCGCATCTGCATACACATATGGCTGGCCTCGATTACCACCGCTACACCCATCGGGTTAAGAGCCTCCTGGATGCTGTCGCGAATCTGGACCGTAAGACGTTCCTGGACCTGTAAGCGGCGAGCGAAGCACCCCACAACGCGGGCAATCTTCGAGAGCCCCGTAATCTGTCCGTTCGGGATGTAGGCGACGTGAGCCTTGCCGTAGAAGGGCAACATATGATGCTCACAAATCGAGTAGAGCTCGATATCCTTGACCAGCACCATCTGCTTGTACTCCTCCTTGAAGAGTGCCGATTTGAGAATCTCGATAGGGTCCTCGGTGTAGCCCTTCGTGATGAACGACATAGCCTTAGCTACACGTTCGGGGGTTTTGAGCAGTCCCTCACGTTCGGGATCCTCGCCCAGCAGGCGCAGAATCTCGCGGTAGTGGACCTTCAACTCCTCGATAGCTTCGGGCGAGTAGATATCTTCGCGTTTGTAGTTTTTATCCATCGGTTTACTTCATTACGGGTTTGATATCCTTGATGCGCAGCTGGGTCGAAACGGTGCCTCGGTAGTGGTTCTCGACAATCTGGTAGCAGACATCAATCGGACGACCGGCACGTACCCACTCGTAATGTGTGGGCTGCTGGAAGGCGATGGTCTGGATTGTCGTGTTGGGCTTTTCGCGCTGCATCAAATCCATTCGCAGGTGCTCCAAGTCGGCTCCCACCAACTTCGCATCGCCCTGATTGCTCACGGCATAGGTCGCAAAGACCGGAGCCGAGTTTCCGGGGCCGAAAGGTTGGAAGCGGTTGAGCTGCTTGTTAAATTCGGGTGTGATATCCGAGAACAAGAGCGGCGAGTCGATATCTACCTGCGGAACGAGCGTTTGCGGGTCGATATTCTTCTCGACATACTCGTTGAATCGGCGAGTGAACTCCTCGACATTTTCGGGCTTCATCGTGAGGCCTGCGGCGTACATATGTCCACCGAAGTTTTCGAGCAAATCCGAGCACGACTCCACAGCCTGATAGAGGTCGAAGCCCTGAATCGAACGTGCCGAGCCCGTAACCAGACCGTTGCTCATCGTGAGGACCACCGTAGGACGGTAGTAGGTCTCGATAAGGCGTGAAGCGACGATACCGACGATACCCTTCATCCACTTCGGATTGTAGATAACCGTACTCTTGCGCTGTTTGAGTTCGGGGTTGCTCTCGATATAGTTGTGTGCTTCGAGTGTTACCTTGCGGTCGATATTCTTGCGGTCCTGGTTGAACGAGTCGATATCGTTGCCGAGCTCGATAGCCATCTTTGCATCACCCTCAATCAGAAGACTTACTGCTGCGTGGCCACCCGACGGGGCTGCATTCTCGTCGCTCTGGTCCATACGCATACGGCCTGCGGCATTGATGCGCGGTCCAATCTTGAAGACGATGTCGTCAATCGAGATAGTGTGGTTCTCCAAACCGCAAATCTTGATGATCGACGAGAGACCTTCCGAGGGCGAGGCGTGGAGCTTCTGCAATCCGTAGTGCGCCAAGACGCGGTTTTCGTCCGACAGAGGGACGATATCGCTGGCGATACTTACGACCAAGAGGTCCAACAAGTGTGTAATCTGCTCGAAGGGGATGCCATTCTTCTGGGCATACGCCTGAACGAGTTTGAAGCCGACACCGCAACCCGACAACTCGTCAAACGGATAGTGACAATCGGGACGCTTCGGGTCGAGAACAGCTACCGCACGAGGAATCTCCTCGGCGGGGAGGTGATGGTCGCAGATGATGAAATCTACGCCTTTCTGCTTCGCATAGACAACTTTTTCGGTGGCTTTGATACCGCAATCGACGGTAATAACCAGGCTCACGCCCTTGCGGGCAGCAAAGTCGATGCCCTTCACCGAGATACCGTAACCTTCGGTATAGCGGTCGGGGATGTAGAAAAGCAGGTTGGTGTGACCAATCTGGCGCAGGAATTTGTAAACCAACGCCACCGCGGTCGTACCGTCCACATCATAGTCGCCATAGACCATAATCTTCTCGCCGTTACGCACTGCCTGCTCGACGCGGGCTACTGCCTTGTCCATATCCTTCATCAGGAACGGATCGTGCAGATGCGCAAGAGAGGGGTGGAAGAATCTGTCTGCCTTCTCTACGGTGTCTATGCCTCTTTGTACCAGTAGGTTAGCCAATACGGGAGCAATACCCAGCGAGGCGGAGAGGTTCTCCACGACTTGGGGCTCGCCCTGATCCTTGACTACCCATCTTTTGTTTATGGGCATAATCTTTAATTTTTATATATTTTAACATTCAAATTTCTACTTAAATTGTTAATAACCAATTCTTTGACCTCCTCCACATCGGGAGCCGAGCCTAACTCGCGCTCCATCGAGGTCACACCCTTATCGGTAAATCCGCAGGGATTTATGTGGTTAAAATAGCGCAGGTCGGTCGATACGTTCAACGCAAACCCGTGCATAGTAACAAAACGTGAGGCGCGAACTCCTATTGCGCAAATCTTGCGTAAATTTCGCTCCTCGGCACTTCCGAGCCACACGCCCGAAGCTCCGGCCACACGGCCGGCCTTGATGCCATAGTGCGCCACGGTGTTGATGATGCTCTGTTCGAGTGCATCGATGTAGTCACGCAAACCAATACCTAATTGCTCGATATCAACAATCGGATAACCAACAATCTGACCTTCGCCATGGAAGGTAACATCTCCTCCGCGATCTATGCGGTAGAAGTCGGCTCCAATGCTTCGCAGATACTCCTCACCCATCAGCAGGTTGCTCTCCTTGCCGTTCTTGCCGAGGGTGTAGACCGCGGGGTGCTCGACCAACAATACCGTACCGACGTTCTCTTCATTGTCGGCAGGGCTCTCGATGCGATGGCTCATCTTACGCTCGATGAGTGCATCGAAGAGCGAGCGCTGCAAATCCCAGCACTCTTTGTAGTCCATGCGACCCAAGTCTTTGTACCAAGCAAACACGTTTTATTCCTTTTACCCACCGGTCTCGGTGCCTGCCAACACTCCACACCGCACCTGCGGCCCGAAGTGGCAAATAGCCAACCCCGATGGTTATTTCACGTTCTTCACGCTCTCCAAAGCCTCATCTGCCAAGTACGAGGAGCGCACTAACGGCGCACTCGCACAGTACGAGAAGCCCATTTCGAGAGCCTTTTGCCTGTACCAATCGAATTTTTCCGGAGTAATGTATTCCGCAACGGGATAGTGCTCCAAAGTCGGTCGAAGGTACTGACCGAGGGTTACGATTCTCACACCCGCATCGCGCAGGTCGTGCAGAGTCTGCAACACCTCATCATCGCTCTCGCCCAAACCGACCATAATACCGCTCTTGGTGACGGCACCCTGCTCTGCAAGGTGTCTCAACGCAGCCAAGCTCGTAGCATACTTTGCTCTTGAGCGTACGAGCGGCGTAAGTCGTTCGACGGTTTCGATGTTGTGCCCAACAATGTCGGGCTTCGATGCCAAGACCACATCCAAAAGTTCGGGTCGAGCATCGAAATCGGGAATAAGGAGCTCAATTGTTGCGTTAGGATTCTTCGCTCGGATAGCCTCGACGGTCTGCGCCCAATGCGCAGCACCCCCATCGGGCAGGTCGTCGCGAGTAACAGAAGTTACGACAACGTGTCGAAGTTGCATCAAAGCAACACTCTCGGCTATATGTTGCGGCTCATCCGCGTCGGGAGCCAAAGGACGTCCCGATTTAGTCGCGCAAAAGCGGCAACTGCGAGTACAGATATCCCCCAAAATCATAAATGTAGCTGTTCTCTTGCTCCAACACTCCGACTTGTTCGGACACATTCCGCTACTGCAAATGGTGTGTAGCGCGTGACGCTTTACAATTCGGTCAACCTCCGCATAAGTCGCGGTGTCGTGAAGTTTGATCTTCAACCAATGGGGTTTTCTCTGCAAATTTACCTCGTCATACAACTTCGGCATTTTAAGTTCATTATTTTCCAATTGGCACAAAAATAGCGACATTTTTTCGGAAATCCAAAAAAATATCGCCAACTAATTCAAAAATAAGTCACTTTCTGCTATTTGCCCTCTTGTTTGTCGAAGATATTAAAGCGCGAAAGCAGAGGATTTTTTCTGTCGAGTAGCAGGAACTCCACGAGCAATAGAGCGAGGGCTGTCCAGAGCAGATAGTGGAATTGCTCGTTATACTCCTCGAAGCGCAGAGCTGTCATCTCGCCCTTTTCCAACTCGTTGATTTTCTGCACAATCTCGTCCAAACCGATAGACTGTTTCGAGGCGCGAACGTATGCACCATCCGTGAGTGTTGCTATCTCTTCGAGCATTGTTTCGTTGAGCTTCGAGACGACCATCTCGCCCTTCTCGTCGCGGATAAAGTCGCCATCAATGCGGATGGGCGCACCTTCGGGGGTTCCGATTCCGATAGTGAAGATTTTGATACCCTGCTCTGCGGCCTGCTTTGCCACATCGAGAGCATTTTGGTCGTGGGTCTCACCGTCGGTGATGAGAATTACGGCTCGGCTGCGGTTGTTCTCGCCGGCGAATGACATCATAGCCATCGAGAGAGCCTTGCCGATTGATGTTCCCTGCTCCGAGACGAGGTTTGGAGATATGCGCTTGGCAAAGGCCTGAGCCATACGGTAATCCGAGGTTATCGGCAGCTGCACCTTAGCCTCGCCGGCGAAGACAATCACACCAACTCTCTCCTGGTTGAGCCCCTCGAAGAGGCGATCGATAGCATACTTTGTACGTTCGAGTCGGCTCGGCTCGAAGTCCTCGGCCAACATCGAATTCGAGACATCGACAGCAATCATCATCTCGACACCCTCGCTCTTCTCCTCACGGAGTTTCGAGCCAAATTGGGGTCGTGCCACGGCAAATACGACCAGCGTGAGCGCCACAACAAAGATTGAAAATTTCAGGTGGTTACGTGCGGCAGATACGCCCGACATCAGCGTTCGCACCGTCGCAGCATTACCAAAGCGAGCCAACGCTCGGCGGCGGCTCACAACCGCAAAGATGTAGCCGATAATCGCTGCCGGCACCAATGCCAACAGATAGAGCATTTCGGGATTTGCAAATCGGAACATATCTTACGGTATTCGTTTAAGGATTAGATATCTCATTACAAACTCCAAAACCAGAGCTGCCAATGCTGCCAGGACGAATGGCAGATACTCCTCGTGGAGAATGGTGTATTGCGACACCTCGACTTTGCTCTTTTCGAGGGTGTTGATCTGGTCGTAAATAGCAGCGAGTTTCTGCTTGTCGGTGGCACGGAAATATTGACCTCCGGTCTGCTCGGCAATCGAGGTGAGGATCTCTTCGTCAATCTCGACATCAGCCATTACAACCGTCTGGTTGCCAAACATATCCTGTGCGGGATAGGGGGCTTTGCCGCGAGTGCCGACACCGATTGTGTAGACCCTGATTCCGTACTCTTTGGCAATCTCGGCAGCCGTGAGGGGCGAGATTTGTCCGCGGTTGTTCACGCCGTCTGTGAGCAGGATGATAACCTTGCTCTCGGCATCACTCTCGCGCAGTCGGTTAATTGACGTTGCCAAACCGTTGCCTATTGCCGTACCATCCTCGATAACACCACTGCGGATACGGGCCAACATCGTTTGGAGAGTGCTCTGGTCGGTGGTCAGGGGGCTTTGCGTGAGCGACTCGCCGGCAAAGACTACCAAACCTATGCGGTCGGTGGGTCGGTCGGCCACGAATGAGGCGGCAACCTCCTTGGCTGCGGTGATGCGGTCGGGCTTGAAGTCCTGAGCCAACATCGAGGTCGAGACATCGATAGCCAAAACGATGTCGATACCCTCGGCATTAGTCTTGGTGTTATGCTCGGCAGACTGGGGTCGCGCTACGGCAATAATGAGCAGAGCGACAGCCACACAGCGCAGCACAAATGGCGTGTGGCGCAGATAGTAGCGTATGGTTTTCGGTGCGCGACGTACGCCATCGACACTCGAAATGCGTATCGAGGCTCCGCCCTGCATCGTGCGCCAGATGTAGTATGCCGTCATCGGCACCAACACCACAAGCAACCATAATATATAAGGGTTTGCAAACTCCATATTTACCAATTTTTATTACCGAAGATAACCACACCCTGCTTCTCCTTGACCTTCTCCTGGGTCTTATCCTCCTGAGCCTGTATGGCCTCTAACATCGCTTCGCGCTCCTGGGGCGAAATTCCGCTCTGGGACTGCTGCTCGTTGTTGCCCTGCTGCTCTTTGTCGGAGTTATCCTTCTGGTTTTGGTCTTGATTCTGCTCTTGGTTTTGGTCCTCTTGTTGCTGGTTATCCTTGTTTTGACCCTGGTTGTTCTGATTATCCTGATTCTGGTCCTGATTCTGGTTTTGCTGCTCTTGTTGCTGTTGCTGTTCGAGCATCTTCTTGGTGTAGGCGTAGTTGTACTTCGCCTCCATATCTTCGGGATTCAACCTCAACGAATTTTTGTAGCTCTCCAATGCCTCCTGCAACTTCTGCTGCATAAATTGGGTGTTACCGAGATTGTAGTATGCCTCGGCACGATCCTTTGCGCTGCGGGTAGAGTCGGTAACAAAGCTTTTGAGCGTCTGCTCGGCCCTGTCATATCGCTCCGAGCGGAAGAGAGCGTTCGAGAGGTTATATCCCGCCTCGAAACATCTGGGCGAAGCCTCCAAGGCCCGTGTATAACTATCGACACTACGCTCGTAACGCTCACGACCAAATTGGCGATTACCCTTGCGAACCAAACCTCGTTCGGGGAGATTTTGCGCCACGATGCACGATGCTATCAGAGCAAATATCGCTGTGAATATCAATCTTTTACCCATAATTCGCACCGCTTAATTAATTTTATTGATTATCGTCTGCTCATCCTCTTCCTCGGTGGTCGGCTCGACGGGTTTGGTCTCCTCGACGAAGTAGTAGGCCTTCGCGTAGGCACTCTCATTCTGCTCGGCATCGGGCTCGAACTTCGCGAACTTCGCAAGGTCGGCATCTTGGAGCAGATTTATCAGGTCTACCGAGCACTTTGTCGGCATCTCTATCTCGCGCACAGCCTCCATAATCTCGTCGGTGGTCATCTCCATAGCACCCACTCCGAATCGACCTGCGAGGTATGTTCGCAGGATATCCGACAACCCCGAATAGTACTCCTTGTGGAGGTTGTTCTGCCACAGTTTGCGGTTGTGCAGCTCTTCGAGCGCGCGGATGGCGACGATATGTGCCGGTTCGGGCGGAGCGGGTGTAAAGAGGCTCTTGATGCTCTTGCCACGAGAGTGCAGCCAGCGCACGAGGGCATAGATTGCTCCGGCTAAAATCACAGCCGCCAACAGAGCCCACAGCAGATATCCGCTAATCTCGCGGAGCTTGAACTTCATAGTCTTCTGGGGCTTGATGTCGAATATGGCGTGGGATGTCGAGTCAATCTGAAATGTTGCCACGTTGAGTAGAGCCTCGGTGTCGCTGGTGAGGGTGTCGATAATATTCTTGTCGGCATAGAGAACTCTTGCGCGACCCATAGCGATACGACCCTCCTCGAATGCGGCCATAGTGTAACGCTTGCGCAGGCGAAGTCGGCGACCCTCGCGCGCGAGGGTGTCTACATCGTGGTTTTCGATAAGTTCGATGCCGCCCTTGGGATCTACCTCAAATTCAGGGAAGGCAACCTCCTGGACCATATCTTTCTCGACCTCGATGATGTAGGTAAAACGGTCGCCAATCATTACGCTGTCAGGCTCGATGCGCGAGGTGATGCGTGGAGCATCGACCGCACCAAACGCCACCGCCGCTCCGAACAGAGCCGATAGGCACATCGTTATATGTCGTAAAAACTTCATCGCTGTTTGAAAAGTTTTATCAATTCGGCCACATAGTCGCTGTCGGTCGAAATCGACGCAGTGTCTATGCGGTTGTGTTTCAGCAGTTCGAGTATTGCCTCGCTGTGGTTGCGCCACGAGGTGGCATAGTGCTCACGAACGCGAGCCGACGAGGTGTCTACCCACTCCTTGCGGCCACTCTCGGCATCCTCCAACTCGATGATACCGACATCGGGCAACTCGGCCTCGCGCGGGTCGGTTACGCGAATGGCAACGATGTCGTGTTTACCACCGGCAATCTTCAACGCATCGCTGAGACCCTCACGGTCGCTTGCCGGATCCATAAAGTCCGAGAGCACGAAAGTCGTGCATCGCTTCTTATTGACGTTGGTCAGATAGCGAATGGGCTCCGAGAGGCAGGTGCGCTGCGATTCGGGCTCAAAGCCGATAAGTTCGCGGATAATCATCAGCACGTGGCTCTTGCCCTTCTTCGGGGGGATGAACTTCTCGACCTTGTCCGAGAAGAAGATGCAACCCACCTTGTCGTTGTTTTGCGCTGCCGAGAAGGCGAGCACCGCAGCGATTTCGGTGATGATGTTCTTCTTGGTGCGCTCCTCCGAGCCGAACAGGCGCGAGCCGCTGACATCGACAAGCAGCATCATCGTCAATTCGCGCTCCTCCTCGTAAACCTTGATGTGAGGCTTGCGCGAGCGGGCAGTCACATTCCAGTCGATATCGCGCACATCGTCCCCCGGACGGTATTCGCGCACCTCCGAAAAGGACATACCGCGACCGCGGAATGCCGTGTGATACTTTCCTGCGAAAATCTCATTCGACAATCCGCGTGTCTTTATCTCGATTTTGCGGACACGTTTGAGGATATCGTTTTCGTTCTGCTGCATCTTGCTCTGCTGCCGTTAGGGAACGATTACGTTGTTGAGGATATCGGTGATAATCTCCTCGGTGGTGATGTTCTCGGCCTCGGCCTCGTAGGTCAAGCCGATGCGGTGACGCAGTACGTCGTGACATACGGCACGGACATCCTCGGGGATAACATAACCACGACGACGGATGAAGGCGTATGCACGTGCAGCCTTTGCCAACGAGATACTTGCACGGGGCGAGCCTCCGTAGGCGATAAGCGAGCGCAGGCGGTCGAGGTTGTATTCGGCAGGTTCGCGTGTTGCGAAGATGATGTCGATGATATACTTCTCGATCTTCTCGTCCATATAGACCTCCTCGACAACCTTGCGAGCCTTCACGATATCTTCGGGAGTGATGACCTTCTGCACTTCTGGCATACCTGCACCCGAAAGATTCATACGAACAATTTCGCGCTCCTCCTGCTTCTTGGGGTAGGTAATCTTCGCTTTGAGCATAAAGCGGTCCACCTGTGCTTCGGGCAGAGGATAGGTACCCTCCTGTTCGAGGGGGTTCTGCGTAGCCAATACGAGGAACGGTTCGGGCAGCTTGTAGGTCTTGTCGCCGATGGTTACCTGACGCTCCTGCATCGCTTCGAGCAGTGCCGACTGCACCTTTGCCGGCGAACGGTTAATCTCATCCGCGAGCACGAAGTTTGCGAATACGGGACCCTTCTTGACGGTAAAGTCCTCGCTCTTCTGCGAGTAGATGAGTGTACCCACAAGGTCTGCGGGGAGCAGGTCGGGGGTAAACTGGATGCGCGAGAAGTCGGCATCTACGGCCTTTGCCAAAGTTGTGATTGCGAGGGTTTTTGCCAATCCGGGAACGCCTTCGAGCAGGATGTGTCCGTTCGAGAGCAGACCGATAAGCAGAGTATCGACCAGGTGAGCCTGACCGACGATAACCTTCGACATTTCGTTGCGCAGCGTATCAACAAAGAGGCTTTCGCGCTCGATACGCTCATTGAGTTCTTTGATGTTAATTACTTCGCTCATATTGTAGTGTGTGTTTGTTTCAATGGTACTATTAAAACGCATAATGCGCAAATATGTTGCGAATTTAATAAAATTTTCGAAAATCGCACCAAATTTCTTCGATTCAAAACATTGCAGAGGTGGTCGTGGCCACGCTTGGAGAGATTGCCCGATAAAAACGGAGAAAAAAGTTTCGTCGCCACGAGAAATATTGTAATTTTGTCGCAGATATGGAATCGGGAATTTTACAAGGACTCAACGCCGCACAACGTGATGCGGTCGTAAACTATACCTCGCCGTCACTCATCATCGCAGGTGCCGGCTCAGGCAAGACGCGCGTGCTAACCTCGCGCATTGCCTATATGATTGAGCAGGGCGTGGCTCCGCATAACATTCTGGCTCTGACCTTTACGAACAAAGCTGCCGAGCAGATGCGCTCGCGCATCGAGCAGATGATCGGCCCTCGCAGTCGTTATCTGCGTATGGGTACTTTCCACTCGGTCTTTGCGCGAATCCTCCGCGAAAATGCCGACCGTATAGGTTTCCCCGAAAGCTTCACGATATACGAGCCGACGGATGTGAAAAATCTGCTCAAAACTATCATCAAGGAGCTCAATTTAGACGATGAAAAGTATAAGCCCAATGTGCTGGCTTCGCGCATCTCGTATGCCAAGAACTGCCTTGTAACTCCGGGTGCCTATATCGCTAATCCGTCGTATGGAGCCGAGGATCGTCAGAAACAGATGCCCGAATTTGGCAATATCTACAATATCTACTGCGCCCGTTGCAAGCAGAATGGCGCGATGGACTTCGACGATCTGCTGTTGCAGACCAATATTCTGCTCAAAGATTGCCCCGATGTGCTGGCAAAGTATCAGGAGTTGTTTCAGTATATCTTAGTCGATGAGTATCAGGATACTAACTATGCGCAGTATATCATTATCCGCCGTCTGTCGCAACTCCATTCGAAGGTCTGCGTTGTGGGTGATGATGCACAGTCAATCTACTCGTTCCGCGGAGCAAAAATCGAGAATATCCTGAGCTTCAAGCGCGACTATCCCGATGCGATGGTCTTCAAACTCGAACAGAACTACCGCTCGACGCAGACCATTGTCGAAGCGGCAAACTCGGTAATCAAGCACAACTTGCGACGTATGGAGAAAAAGTGCTTCTCGGAGGGTGCAAAGGGCAATCCCGTGCAGCTCTTCCGCGCCTACACCGACCGAGAGGAGGCCGAGTTGGTGGTGGGCAACCTGCGCGACCGAGTACGCGAAACGGGTACACCGTGGAGCGAGGTAGCAATCCTCTACCGAACCAACAACCAATCTATGGTCTTCGAGGAGTCGCTGCGTCGCAAGGGAATCCCCTACCGAATCTACAAGGGCAACTCCTTCTACGACCACAAGGAGGTGAAGGATATGCTCGGATATATACGTCTGATTATAAACCCTCGCGATGACGAGGCTTTCAAGCGAATCGTCAATTATCCTGCCCGCGGTATCGGAGATACAACCGTGCAACGCATCGAAACGATAGCTCGCGAACGAGGTGTTTCGATGTGGGAGGCGGTCGATACTCTGGTTGCCGAGACTGTGACGGCAACGACCGACAGCGTGACCCGAGCTATTGTGCGCAAGGTTACGGAATTTGTTGAGCTTATTCGCTCACTCTCGTTGGCTCGAACAAATAAGGGTCTTTACGATTTCGGTATGGAGGTCGCCGGCCGTTCGGGAATCCTCGCACTCTATCGTGCGGAGAATACCCCCGAAGCGCAGAGTGCGGTGGATAATATCGAGGAGTTGCTCAACACGATGCAGCTCTTCAACGAGCAGCGCGAGGCCGAAATCCGCAATGGCGAACGCGAGGTGGGCGATGAGGCAACTATCGAGGAGTGGTTGCAGAGCGTGATGCTGATGACCGATATGGATAACGAGGACGAAGAGGATAAAGAGAAGGTTACGCTGATGACTGTCCACTCGGCCAAAGGTCTTGAATATGACTTTGTTTACGTTGTCGGTCTGGAAGAAAATCTCTTCCCGTCGCAGCGGGCAATGGAGACCCCCGACGGATTGGAGGAGGAGCGTCGATTGTTCTACGTTGCGCTGACCCGTGCCAAGAAGGAGGCTACGCTCTCGTATGCCGAGATGCGCTTCAAGTGGGGAAATATGGAGTTCTCGCAGCCGAGCCGATTCCTGACCGATATCGACGAGCAGTATATCGAGGCCGATTTCGAACTCAAAAGTGCTGCGCGTCCTGCCCGTACATTCAACGAGGAGGGTCACCGCGTGAATAAGGATGGTCGTACGGCTGTTGAGGAGTTGCGTCGTCGCTTCGACTACCGATTCCAGACCAAGCCCCAAAATATGCCCAAGCCGACACAGCCGAAGCCTATCGTTACCGAGCCTATGCGTACCTCGACCGAGGGTCTGCGTCGATTAGAGTCGTTACGCAGGGTCGAGAGCGGAGCTCCGACGGCAGCGAGTGCGCCTTGCAGCTATGCTGTGGGCGAAAGGGTCGAACACCCGAAGTTCGGTGTCGGAACAATCCGCCATATCGAGGCCTTGGCCACCGACCATAAGCTCGTTGTCGAGTTTACCGGCTTTGGCGAGAAGACCCTGTTGGCGAAGTTTGCAAAACTGACAAAGTTGTAGCATTATGACACTCAAAGAGCGATACGAAGGAATTATCGGCTACTTCCAAGAGAGTATGCCCATGGCCGAGAGCGAACTCAACTTCGGCTCGCCCTTCGAACTGCTTGTGGCAGTGATGCTCTCGGCGCAGTGTACCGACAAGCGCGTAAATCTTACGACGCCCGCCCTCTTTGCGGCATATCCGACAGCCGAGGCTATGGCCGAGGCGAGTGTCGAGGAGATTTACGACTACATCAAGAGCATCTCGTACCCCAACAACAAGGCCAAGCACCTGGCGGCTATGGCGCGAATGCTGCGTGACGAATTTGGTGGCGAGGTGCCGAGCGACCGCGAGGAGTTGCAGCGACTGCCGGGCGTGGGTCGCAAGACGGCAAATGTCGTGGGGGCGGTGCTGTGGCAAAAAGAGGTTATGCCGGTCGATACGCACGTCTTCCGTGTCTCGGCCCGCATAGGTCTTACGCGCAACGCCAAAACCCCTCTACAAACCGAGCTGCAGCTCGAAAAACATATCCCTTCGCACCTTTTGCCGATAGCTCATCATTGGCTGATTTTGCACGGCAGATATGTCTGCACGGCACGTTCGCCAAAGTGTGTGGAGTGCGGTATTTTGCAGTGGTGTAAATATTTTTCGAAGAAAAAAGAATAAAAATCCGATTAGAAGCGTTATCTTTGCACGCTAATAACTAAATTTTAAGTAGAAGAAAATGAAAAATCTGTTCAAATTGGCATTGTGCGGATTGGTATTCGTACTTGCAGCTTGTACTGATCCCGGCAATACCGACGGTCCGGATCAGCCGCAGACAGGTATTACCTACAAGAGCTGTGATGACAAGATGGAGATCAAAGGTGAGGCTCAGCAGGTAACAATTACTATTACCGCAGATGCAGCGTGGACTGCACAGCTTTCGAGCTCGAAGATTGCAACTATCGTCGAGGGTCAGAGTGGCGATGCCGGAACTTACGACATCGTTTTGGATTTTGGCGAGAACTCGTCGGTGTACTCTCGTAACGTGACTCTCTACGTTAAGGTTGAGGGTGTGGCTCAGAAGGTTACAATCTGCCGTATCACGCAGTTGTCGGTGAGCGCAAAGGGTACCGATGCAAACGTAAACAAGAACTTTACTTGGCCTATTTTAGAGCGTTACTACCTCTGGAACAAGGAGTTGAAAGAGAAGGGCAATCCGAAGTGGGATCAGGCTTATGATGACTTCCTTGATAGTGCATTGCAGTCGATCTATCCCAAGAACAGTATGGATGGATATATGTACACTTCGCCCAGCACAGGTCAGCAGCAGTGGGTGTTCTACTCGTATATCGAGCGTACAACTCCGACTACTCAGAATATTACTCGCGCCGATAAGGCTATGTATCAGGGTTTTGGTGCTTCGATTTATGCTATTACATTTGACGAGAACAGCAAATATATTCACTTGGCTGTAGAGTTTGTATATCCCGATTCGCCTGCCGAAAAGGCCGGTTTGAAGCGTGGTCACTACATCGGTAAGGTTAATGGTGCAACTCTGACAGAGGAGAATTACTACGATATCGCCCTTAACACATTCCTCTATGAGGTGCCGGTAGGTACAACCTGCACTCTTGAGGTTGCTGAGTTCGACTGGAATACATTGGACCTCTCGACCAAGACCGAGACCATCTCTATGACCTCGGCTACCTACTTCGAGAATCCTGTGCTTTTCCATGATGTTTACTCTTACACAACAAAAGACGATTCGCATAAGGTATCCATTGCGTATATGGTTTACAACACGTTCGACGCAGCTTTCGACGAGGATATCACCAAGGCGTTTGATGTCTTTGCAGAGGCTAAGGCTGAGGCCGGTTCGTTGGATTATCTAATCCTCGATCTGCGCTACAATGGTGGTGGTAACGTAGCATCGTGCCGCTACTTGACGAGCCTTATTGCAGGTGCTGACGCACTTAATGGAGCAGATCCGAAGGTCTTTATGTACTCGCGTTACAATGATGAGCGTATGGCTGAGCAGGGTCGCAACAAGAACGACTATACGACCTACAAGCGCGACGACTTTGATAAGGATGCTGCTATGGCTTATAACTTCCCGATTAAGGAGATTTACGTTATCGGAACGAGCGATACTGCATCGTCGAGCGAGATGCTTATCAATGCTCTCCGCGGTATCGGCAAGAAGGTTACTCTGGTTGGTGGTACTACCAACGGTAAGAACGTAGGTATGGAGGTTATGAGCACCCAGAACATCGGTGCAATCGACGGCAACCACTATCTCCTTGTTCCTATCTCGTTCCAGTCTTACAACTGCAATGGAGAGTCTGATTTCGATAACGGTTTCGTTCCCGCAGCCGGTTTCGATCTTGAGGAGTCTTATGAAGGCTTCCCGTTGATGGATTGGGGTACAGACTTTGTTTCGGCTATGCGTGATGGCAAAGAGGTTTACTATATGCCCGACTTCTTCTCGCACGCCTTGAATGCGATTCTCGAAAAGGAGTTCCCCGCAACAACTTCGAGCATGAAGCGCGTTTCGCCGCGTAACAACGCTTCGCTCCCGAAGCAGATGCGTCGCCTCGATATGCCGAAGGTTGCTCGCGAGAGCGATATCTTCCGCAATAACGCTTGGGTATTGGCAGAGGAGTAATCTCGAATCTGCTCTAATCCATATATTAAACATCCCCGCCAGGACTCCTGACGGGGATGTTTTTTGTTGTATTTACGGTTTGGTCGGTCGGGTTACTCCTTCATTGCGTGGCGGTAGCCGTCGATTCGGTTCCACTCTCCTCGTGTGAAGTCGGGAACGAGGACCGGCATCGAGCCATTCTCGATTGAGGCGGCCGAAAGTTCGCCAATACACGACCACTCGGCAGCATCATAGACATCCTGGTCGAGGGGCAAACCGTGGCGCAGACAGTAGACCAGACGTGCATCCATAATATAGTCCATACCTCCGTGTCCGCCAACCCTCTTGGCCTGCTCCATAAGCTCGATTTGGATGGGGTGGCGATACTTTTCGAGCAGCGCATCGCGCACATCATCGGGGACAAATTTATGTGCCGAGAGATTCTCGTGGTCGGGGTTTCCGCTCGCGGATGTAGTGTCCGAAAAGAGGAAGCCCTTGACGGGATATTTGTTGGCAAAACCCTTGGTGCCGCTGAGCTGATATAGGCGGTTGTAGGGGCGAGGGGTATAGACATTGTGCTGCAACGAGATTGTCTTGCCCGCCTCGGTGGCGATAAGGGTGCAGGTGTGGTCGCCATTGGCAAATGTGTCGGCTCCGAGCTTCTCTTTGGCTGCCGCAAGACCGCATACCGATTTGGTATCCATCGACACGAGGTGGGTCATTCGGTCGCCACGATGGATATTCAGCAGCTGGCAGACGGGCCCCAGGCCGTGGGTGGCATAGACATCGCCACGATGCTGCTGGTTGTACTTCAATCGCCAATTTCCCTGATACTCGTCCCAGAACTCGTCGAGGTTGTGAATATATGCGCCCTCGACGTGCAGAATCTCGCCAAAGAGGCCCTGCTGCGCCATATTGAGGGTTGTGAGTTCGAAGTGGTCGTAGATGCAGTTTTCGAGCATCATACAGTGGCGACGTGTGCGCTCGGAGGTATCGACCAACTGCCAGCACTCGGCCACCGTCATCGCTGCGGGGACCTCGACAGCGACGTGCTTACCACACTCCATAGCATAGACCGCCATAGGAGTATGCAGACGCCACGGGGTAACTATATATATAAGGTCGATATCTTCACGTTGGCAGAGCTCTTTCCAACCATCCTCGCCGCTATATATCGCCTCGGTGGCAATGCGCGGATGACCCAACGATTCGAGCAGACTCTGCGTATTCTCGATATTTTCGGGCAGGAGGTCGCAGAGGGCGACAATCTCGGTTCCCTCAATTTGCGCAAAGCGTTTTACGGCTCCGGGGCCGCGCATACCCAATCCGACAAAACCGACGCGGACAACATCCAGAGGCTCGGCTGCAAATCCGAGCATTGACTGCTGACCTGCGGCACGTTCCGGCTCGTTGAAGATAATCTGGTTATCTTTGATTTTGTAGGGTTTGTCGCTATTGCAACATCCCGATAATACTGCGGCTGCGATGAGTGCTGCGAGCACAGCGAAGGTAGAGATTTTTTGTTTCATGACTATTTTTTGATTTTTCGGTTCTTACAAAGTTAGAATTTTCGTCCGATTAATCCAAATAGAGCGCAGATTGTTAATAAATTATCGAAAAAGAGTCGTTGCGAAGCGAATAGTGGCCCGGTATTAGCACTATATTTGCCATCGTAAAACAGAATTTTCAAAAAAGTAAGATTATGTCAGAGATGAAACAGGTCGGTATCGACCTCGAACTCGATGAGGTGACTGCACAGGGTCACTACTCAAATCTTGCGATTATTTCGCACTCTGCCTCGGAGTTTGTTGTGGACTTCGCGGCAATGCTGCCGGGCGTTCCGAAGGCAAAGGTTAAGAGCCGCATAATCCTCACCCCCGAACACGCAAAGCGTCTGCTGCTGTCGTTGCAGGATAATATCACTCGCTACGAGAGCAATATGGGTCAGATTAAGTTCCGCCAGCCGGAGCAGATGCCCCACAACTACAATAAGATGGGCGAGGCTTAGCAGAGCGTTTCGAGATGTTGCCGATATGAAGCTTCGGCAGCGTGATACTTATGGTCTAAAAATCCTATTTCTTGTGAAAGAAGTAGGATTTTTGTCGTTTTTTATCCTCTTGGTTGCGGGCAACATAGAGGCGTTCGCCCGTGTAGGGATTTTCGCCTGTCCAGAACATTACGGACGAGAGCGTCATCGGTGTCGGTGTGAGATCCTGCACCTGTTCGAGGTTAAAGTGAAGTCGGCCCAACACCTTCTGTGAGAGTGAGCGCATATCATGCTCGGTGCATCCGGGGTGCGACGAGATAAAGTAGGGTATCAGCTGATAGTTGAGCCCCTCGCGCTTGCAGATTGTGCGGAAGTCGCCATTCAGTCGCTCGAAGAGCTCGAACGAGGGCTTGCGCATCAATTTGAGGACTCTATCTTCGGTATGTTCGGGTGCAACTTTCAATCGACCCGATGTGTGGTGTTTGATGACTGTTTCGAGGTATCGGCTATGGTCGAATAGGTCGTAGCGTATGCCGCTGCCGATAAAGGCCTTCTTGACTCCTTTCACCGCGCGAATCTTCTCGTAGAGAGCCAGCAGTGGCTGGTGATTATTGTCGAGATTTGGGCACATTTTGGGGTGCAGACACGAAGGTCGGCGGCACTTGGCACAGAGCGAGCGGTCGCGGCCCTGCATCTGATACATATTTGCCGAGGGGGCTCCGATATCCGAGAGGTAGCCGCGGAAGTCGGGCATTGCAGTCACTGCTTCGACCTCGCGTAAAATTGACTTTTCGCTACGCGAGGTGATGAACTTGCCCTGATGTGCCGAGATTGTACAGAACGAACATCCGCCGAAACATCCTCGGTGGATATTTACCGAGTGTTTGATCATCTCCCACGCGGGAATATCGCCCTTGCCGCGATATCGTGGGTGAGGTGCGCGTTCGTATGGGAGGTCAAACGAGTAGTCGAGCTCCTCGGTCGTGAGGTCTGTAATTGGCGGATTGATGACCACATACTCATCGCCCGTGCGCTCGACGAGAGCCGCCGTGGGCGAGAGCAGGTTGCTCTGCGTCTCCTCCGTAACGAAGTTCTCGCCAAAAGCCTTGCGGTCGCGCTGGCACTCTTCGTAGGAGTGGAGCTCGATTTTATCTTCAAGACGCTCGACATATTCGCGGTCGGCAACGAATCCCACCTGGCGAATCTTGCGGAGCAACTTGGCGTTGTAGCCGTTGCGCATAGCCTTGGCTACCTGCTGGACAACCCTCTCGCCCATACCATACATCAGCAGGTCGGCACCGCTCTCCAAGAGTATCGAGCGGTGGAGCGAGTTGCTCCAATAGTCGTAGTGTGTCAATCGACGCAGTGAAGCCTCGATACCTCCGATTACAACCGGAATGTGTGGGTATAACTTTTTGAGAATCTGCGTATAGACCGTAACGGCTCGGTCGGGGCGGAATCCCGCCTTGCCACCTGCGGTGTAGGCGTCGTTGCTACGCAGGCGAAGGTTTGCCGTATAGTGATTGACCATCGAGTCCATAGCTCCGGCCGTCACGCCAAAGAAGAGACGCGGTGCACCGAGCTTGGTAAAGTCACGCAGATCATCGCGCCAGTTGGGTTGCGGGACAATGGCCACACGCAGCCCTTCGGCTTCGAGCAGACGACCCACGACCGCCGCTCCGAACGAGGGGTGGTCGATGTAGGCATCGCCCGTGAAGAGAATCACGTCGAGTGAATCCCAGCCCAGAGCGCGTACCTCCTTTATGGTCGTTGGCAGAAACAATGCAATACGATTTTGCTACGCGAGGAGGCCTATCGCAAGACAACCTCGGTGCTACCCATCATATAGCCACCGCTGTAAAGCTGTATCTTGTAGGTTCCTGCGGCAAAGCCGGTACCGTTGTAGAAGATGCTCACGTCGAGATCCTCGTTCTGGTAATCAACCTCACGCGAAGCCGAGTAGCTCAGCTTGCCACCCTCGAACTCGAATGTAGGAGTCTGCTCGGTTGAGAGGATATAGCCGTCGGGTGAAGTGATGCGGACATATACGGTACGGTTACCCGGAGTAGCCAACTCATTAGCATTGAGCGTAAAATCAACGCGCAAAGTTGCCGCTGTGCGGACACGCGAAACGGGGTTGCCTTTTGCGTTGAGTGCGACGAGCATAATGTCGCGAGCACGAACGATAGCTCCCTGCTGAACCTTGTTTTTGAGCTCCGAAGCCTTCTCCTCGGCACGCTCGGCACGCAGATTAGCTGACGAAATCTCCTTGCGGTATGATACGTTTTCGTTGATAAGCTTCTTGTTGAGGTGGTTGAGCGAGTCGATTTGGCGCAGATACTGCTTCATAACCGAACGCAGTGTTCCAACCTCCTTCTCGTAGGCACGCAGACGATTGTAGTTGAGACGACGCTCATATTTGAGCTGCTCGATCATCTCGTTAGCCTCGACCAGACGAGCTGCAATCGTATCGTTCTGATATTGCAGGCTGTCATACTCCGAAACGAGCTGGGTCAGGTCGTTTTTGATAGAGTCACGCACAATCTCCAACTCGCGATATTGGAGCTGCTGACGGCGGTTGATGTTGTAGTACAACACCGAAATAGCTGCCAAAATCACAGCCAAAATTGCAATCACAATTTTGTAACCGCGCAGCGACTTGTTCACATCGGTCTGATAGTAGTAATCGTCATCATCATTCTCCTCTTCGGGAGCGTATCCTTTGGTATTCTCTTCCATAGTTTTGAATAATATTTGCGCAAAGATAGTGTTTTTTTGACTAATTGTTTCGTTGCGAGCAAAATCATCGCTTAACAAAGCTATCGAGCGGGTATTTTAGCCCCGAAAAACTCGAAATATAGCCGCAAATGCTGCCGATGCGAATCGGAGATTCGAGGTACACCGGAAACTTGTTCTTGTCGTCCGTAATCCAGATTGAAAATTCGGTGCCGTCGGTAAACGAGAATCCGTCCGAGGTACCAATCTGGCACTTGAATTTCAGCGTGTGGAACTTACCCATTCTGGGTACACGCTTAATCTCGCGCCTGATAAAGCGAAATTCGAGGTAGCGCACCGTATCCTCCAAGACCATCTCCAAACGGCGCGATTCGCCCTCTTTGAACGAATCGGAGGCCTCGGTGCGAAGGTTAAAGTAGAGCGATACGGGGTCCATTCCGAGCGCGGAAATCTGCATTGTCTTTCGCTTTTCGGGAAGCTTTTTCTTCTGCCAGCGGGTGTGGACTTCGCCACGCTCCCAATCGTAGATATACTCGCTCTGGAAAGTGTAGGAACCCTCGCGGATGTCGCTCGCAAAGCGCATCGTGCGGTTATCGGTGGTGTCGGCCCAGATGTAGTAGCTGTCATCGACGGTGAAGAACCAGCGATATGCCGGCATCGTGAGGCCGTGGCCGTGAACTTTGTAGTGAGGCTTGCCGTTGAGGGTGTCGAGCGTGGTGCGCACATCGACCGTCGCCACCTCGGTATTCGGGAAGAGACGTGCCTTATAGCTCACGCGATACGACAAAACCTCTCCGGGGGAGTAGAGTTGTGCCGTGGCTGTCAGCACGGTTGCTAAGGCGAGGAGTATGCTCCACAAAAGTTTTTTCATACAGTCGAAACGCCCCTTGGCGGCTCTTTATTACATTATGGTTGTTACGAAATCATCGAAAAATCACGCTGCTTCTCGGCTGAATATCGCTGTTTAAGTTGTGCCAAGCCGCGATTTTCGCTCTTGGCGAGCGTCGGATCGTCGGCAAGGAGAGCCATTGCTACCCCTTGCGTAACTTGCAATATCTGTGTGTCGAGAGTCGGATTGGCAATCTTCAAATCAAAAGCCGCGCCACTCTGCATCGTGCCGTTAATATCTCCCGCACCGCGCAGTTTGAGGTCGAGCTCCGCAAGGCGGAAACCGTCGTTGGTCTCGCACATAGCCTCCAAGCGTTGGCGCGACTCCTTTGAGAGTTTCTCGCCAGACATCAGCACACAATAGGACTGCTCGCCACCGCGACCAACTCTGCCGCGCAGCTGATGTAACTGCGAAAGACCGAAACGCTCGGCCGACTCGATAACCATAACCGTCGCATTCGGAACATCTACTCCGACCTCGATAACCGAGGTGGCAACCAGGATATCTGCCTCGCCATTTTTGAATTGCTGCATTGCAGCCTCCTTGTCTTCGGGCTTCATCTTGCCGTGGCAGACCGTCACGCGGTACTGTGGCAACGGGAAGTCGCGGATAATCGACTCGAAGCCGTCGGTCAAATCCTTGTAGTCCATCGTCTCGGACTCCTTGATAAGCGGATAGACCACATAGACCTGTCGCCCCTTGGCAATCTCCTGCTTCATAAAGCCGAAGAGTCGCAGTCGGGCTGAGTCGTAGTAGTGGAAGGTGCGTATCGGCTGGCGGTTGGGTGGCAGCTCGTCGATGACCGAGACATCCAGGTCGCCATAAAGAGTCATTGCGAGAGTTCGCGGAATGGGCGTGGCGGTCATTACGAGGATATGGGGCGGCTGAGAATTTTTGGTCCACATCTTGGCGCGCTGCTCCACACCGAAGCGGTGTTGTTCATCAATCACGACAAAGCCGAGATTCTCGAACTGTACACGCTCCTCGATAAGGGCGTGGGTGCCGATAAGGATATTTATCGAGCCGTCGGCTATGCCTTCGAGCGAGGTGCGACGTTCGCGAGATTTCGACGAGCCGGTGAGGATTGCTACGCGAACCCCACTGCCTTCGAGCATTCTCGAAATGGTGGCAAAATGCTGACGGGCAAGGATTTCGGTCGGAGCCATCATACAAGCTTGATAGCCGTTATCGACAGCTAACAACATTGTGAGCAGCGAAACCACCGTTTTGCCGCTGCCGACATCTCCCTGCAAAAGACGATTCATCTGGCATCCCGAAACCAGATCGTTGCGTATCTCCTTGATTACGCGCTTCTGCGCTCCGGTGAGTGGGAAGGGGAGTCTGCCATAGAGACTGTTGAAGGCCTCGCCGACCTTCGGGAAGAGAAATCCGTTATGGCGACTTATGCGGTTGGTGCGTTGCGATTGGATGTTGAGCTGTATGCCAAGTAGCTCCTCGAATTTGAGGCGGTACTGCGCTTGGCGCAACTTTTCGGGCGACTGCGGAAAGTGTATATTGCGCAGTGCTTCGGCAAGCGGGAGTAGTCCGTGTTGGCGCATCAGCGATTCGGGCATACTCTCGACAATATGCTCTTTGGCCGTAGCCCACAGATTGCAGATAATGTTATAAAAACCTTTTGTGCCGAGTGACGACGAGAGTTTCTCGGTGGTCGAGTAGATGCCTTGCAGACCGCTCTCGACCTTGCGCGAAAGGGCCTTCTCGATATTTTCGATTTCGGGGTGGACAATCGAGAGTTCGTTGCGGAAGAATGACGGTTTTCCGAAAATCAGATATTCGCGACCTACCTCGATGCGTTTCTCAATCCACTTGATACCTTGAAACCAGAGCAATTCGGCCGAGCCTGTCGCATCCGAAACATAGACCGAAAATCGCTGCTTGCGACCGGTGCCGGCATAGCTGACACCCGTAACTCGCGCGCGGAACTGCACGTAGGCAAGTCCGGCCGCCTCCGAGATGTCGCCGATACGGTAGACCTTTGTGCGGTCGATATAGCGGAACGGGAAGTGGTAGAGCATATCGCGCATAGTCGAGATGCCCAACTCCTTTTCGAGAAGTTTGGCTCGCACTTCGCCCACACCTGCGACAAATTTCAGTCCGTTATCGAGATAATCAGCCATAGTTCTTACAAAGGTAAGAAAATTCAAAATTCAAAGTTCAAAATTCAAAATTATTTTCTCTTTCCCGTTCGTTTTACTATCTTTGTAGTATGGATTTAACCAAGTTTATACGCCGAAAGAGCCACGAGGTGCGAATTGGTGATTTCTGCATCGGTGGCAACAACCCTGTTGCTGTGCAGTCGATGACCAACACTGCAACGACCGACACCGCGGCGAGCGTTGCGCAGATTGAGCGCATAGCCGATGCAGGTGCCGATATTGTGCGCCTAACGGCACAAGGTCGCAAGGAGGGCGAAAATCTCGAAAATATTATGGCGACACTGCGAGCCGAGGGTTATCGCACGGCTCTGGTTGCCGATATCCATTTCGTGCCCGAAGTGGCGACGATTGCTGCGCGTTATGTCGATAAGGTGCGCATCAACCCCGGAAACTATCGCACGTCGAATGGCGAGTTGGAGGCTCTTATCGAGCAGTGCCGCGAGCGAGGTGTGGCGTTGCGTATAGGTGTAAATCACGGCTCGCTTGCCAAACATATCTTTGATGAGTGGGGCGACACTCCGCAGGGTATGGTTGCTTCGGCAATGGAGTTCTTGCGCGTATGTCAGGCGCAGGAGTTCTCGCAGGTGGTGGTCTCGATGAAGTCGAGCAATACTCGCGTTATGGTATATGCCTACCGACTGCTTGTCGAGGCTATGGAGCGTGAGGGTATGAGCTATCCGATACACTTGGGCGTAACCGAGGCCGGCAACGGCATCGAGGGTCGTATCAAGAGTGCTGTGGGCATCGGTGCGCTGATGGCTGACGGTATCGGCGATACGATTCGTGTGTCGCTTACCGAGGCTCCCGAAAACGAGGTGCCTGTGGCGCAGATGTTAGTCGATTACTTTACCTCTCGCGAGGGCGAATTTACGGTTGAGGATGCTTCGGCATACTCGCCTACCGAGTACCGTCGTCGCAGCGAGGTGCAGATTCCCGTGGTGCGCGACGAGATAACTCCCGACTTTACGGTTGTGGAGTCGGTGTCGGCAAACCCGACAGCCGAACTGCGTGCTGCAATTCTCAATATGAATACAACGGCTCCGATAGCCGTAACTCGCAGATATGATGACACTTCGCTCGAAGAGTTGGCCGTGAAGGTTGCGGCAGATTTGGGTGTACTCTTTATCGACGGCTTGGCGGACGGTCTGCGCATCGAGGCCCCGCAATTCTCGGATGAGGAGCTGCGCGAGGTGGAGCTCACAATCTTGCAGGCTGCACGTGTGCGATTCTCGCATACCGAGTATATTGCTTGTCCGAGTTGTGGTCGCACTCTCTACGACATCGAGGGTACCCTCGCCCAAATTAAAGAAAAGACCTCGCATCTGAAAAATCTGAAAATTGGCGTTATGGGCTGTATCGTAAATGGCCCCGGCGAGATGGCAGATGCCGACTACGGATATGTCGGAGCGGCTCCGGGCCGTATTACACTCTATCGAGGTCGTGAGATTGTCGAGCGCAACATTCCGCAGGAGGAGGCTATCGAGCATCTTATTTCGATAATCAAGGCTGACGGTAATTGGTTTGATCCTACAAAATAATTTTGAATTTTGAATTTGTGGTTATCCTTCCCTCAACATATCTCGGCTCGATTGAGTATTTCGCTTACCTCGCACAATGCGGCGAGGAGTGTGTGGTCGATATCCACGAGCACTACGTGAAGCGATCGGAGCGCAACCGTGCGCAGATTATGACCGCTAACGGCATTATGCCGCTCTCGGTACACGTCGTGAATGCCAATCGTCCGCGAACACCGATGCAGAGAGTGAAGATTGACTACTCGAAGCGTTGGCAGCACCAACATTGGGTTGCTATCCTGTCGGCATACCGCTCGTCGCCCTACTTCGAGCACTATGCACCAATGTTGGAGCCCTTCTATACGCGCCATTACGACTCGCTGGTTGAGTATAATACGGCACTTACCGAGCTGCTGATGCGATTGATCGGCATCGGTGGTAAACTCCGCACTTCGGAGTCCTATGTCGAGGCTTCGGAAGGCGATGTGGACCTTCGTGCAAAAAAGAGGGAGAGCCTGTTTGACTCCCCCCGATATTTCCAGCTATTTTCTGATAGATTTCCCTTCGAGCCCAATCTCTCGATTGTCGATTTACTCTTCTCGGAGGGTCCTGCAACTATCGACTTTTTAAGACGTTGCCGATTGTAAGGGTCATTCGGTCGCTCTTGTCGCCAGCCATAATCTCGATGTCGTTGGTGCCGCGCAACTGCAACTCCGCAGACTCATATTGGCACGGTCCGATATTCTCGACCTTTACCGTATCGCCATTAATCAAGAGCGTCGGCTCGGCCATTGACGAGTAGAATTTTATCGTCTGGTTGCCACGGCTGCGATATTGGTTGGCCTTACCCTTGATATGGAGGGTCGGCGACTTTGGATTCCACAATGCGCGGTAGAGATAGTATGTATCTTTCGGTGTGCGGTGATCCAACTCGACAAGACCTGCATTGAGCACCCCCGAAAGGTAACGAGCCGAGCCAAAGTCGAACATATTGTTGAGCCACGTACCCCAAAAGAGCGTGTCGCCATCCAGCTCACGGACATAACCTTCGTGGAAGTTGCGCTGCCAGATTTCGGGAGTGAGGCTTCCGCGGTGTCGGGTGTGAGCCACCACATCCGAAGGCTCGCTCACAGCACTGCACGCTCCATAGCTTACCGCCTGACGAAGATGCTTCCACTCGCCGGCAAGCAGATCGCGCCAAATCTTCACATCCGAGATTTTACCCTTATCCCAACCCAAACTCTGCTGCCAGACGATAAGGTCTGTTATAAAGTTGATATCGCCATCCTGGTTGCTGCAAGCAACGGTCGGACGCGACGGGTCGAGCTTTTTGGTCAGAACATTCAACTCATCAACATACTCCAAGAGCTTCTCGCCACGCGGTTTGAGCAGCGAGAATATTCCCCACATTACAACCGAGGGGTGGTTATGATTTTGGGCGATGATTTCGTGTACCTGCAAGCGGCCATTTTCTTCGAATCGACGAGTCGGCAGGTAGGGAATATCGCTCAGGAACGGAGCCTGCGTAAGCGGGAAGTCAATCCACGCCATAAGACCCTGCTCGTCGCACAAATCATAGAGATATTGTGCGTGCGGAGCAGTTGCCGAGCGCACTGCATTTGCACCCATATCTCGAATCAGCGAGAGGTCTTCGCGGTAGTGCTCCTCGGTCATTGCACTGCCGACACCTGCGCGGTCGTGGTGCAGAGTGACACCGCGAACGGGAATGGTGCGGCCGTTGATTGACAGATGCTTTTCGGGGCTGACCTCAATCTTGCGGAAGCCGGTGCGAAGGGTTACGGTATCGTTGCCGGCAACGACGCAGACATCGTACATCTTCGGCGAAGAGGGGCTCCACAATTCGGGGGTCTCGATAGCGAAGGGGATGGTTACAGCTTTGCCGTCGGTCTTGGCACGCAGGCTCTTGCGAACGGCTGCATAGCCGTCGGGGCCGATAATCGACAATGTTACGTTGCACATCGGCTCCTTGGTCGATGTGAGATAGAGCTGAGCCTCGCCATCGACTCTCTCGCGCGAAACGGCCTGTTGGTTAATCATAATACCATCCGTACCGTAGAACATCGGTGTTACGGTTGTCGGCTCGGTGACGATAAGCTCTACGTCGCGATAGATACCGCCATAGAGATTCATCTCGGTCGATGAGGGGAGGATATCATTTTGGTAGACGTTGCTGACCATCACGTGCAGCGCATTGTTGTCATCGAAACGTACTCTGTCTGTAATCTCGAACGTAAAGGCGGTCCAACCTCCTCGGTGTTCGCCGATATGTTCGCCATTGATGAAGACGTCGGCCACGCTCTGCACTCCGTGGAAGCGCAAGAAGAGGCGTTTGTCGCTCCACTCTGCGGGAATATAGAGGTCACGCAGGTAGTTTCCGATAGTCTGCGTATAGGCGCGAGTGCCGGTCAGCGCATCGAGATTCCACGTATGCGGAATGGTGACATAACGCGCTCCGTCGCCCGTATTTTCGTTCTTGAAGAAGAATCGCCACTCGTTGTTGAGCGAATATATTTCGCGGGCCTCGGCCGAAAAAACAGCCACAACAGCCAGCAGAAGAAGGATATACCGTTTCATAGTCTTAGCGAATTATAGTGCAAATATAGGAATAAACGAAAAAAAATACTAACTTCGTGCTCATATTATAACATTAGTTATGGGAATATTTGACATTTTAGTCTTGATTGTGGCCTTGATTGCGCTGGTAAACGGATGGCGTAAGGGCCTGATTATTCAGGGTTGCAGCATCGCAGCCATCGTCTGTGGTGTGTGGCTTGCAGCCTCGTTTGGCGCGGATGCGGGTGCGTTTTTGGGTATCGAACCGCGATATGCCAAAGCAGCAGGTTTTCTGTTGATTTTCTTGCTTGTGCTGGTGCTCTTGTCTGTGGTGTCGCGTCTTGTGAAAAAACTCTTCTCATTTGCCGGTCTCGGCGTTGTGGATTCGATACTTGGTGCGTTGCTCTCGGTGGCGAAGGTTGCTATCATCTTGGGCTTTGCCTGCTCGGCTTTCGACTCGCTGAACAGTGGTCTGGGTCTTGTCGATAGGAGCAAGCTCGATAAGACTATATTTTTCCGTCCGCTGTGCCGTGCCACAGAGGTCTTTGAGTTGTTCGATATTGATGAGGCCGGAAAGGCATTAGAGAAAACCGTAAAGCAAGCTGTTGATAACACCAATGTCTGATTTGATGCAAAAGGGAGTGGTGGTTTGCGCCACGGGAAGCTGGTATGATGTGCTCTCGGAGCAGGGCGCGGTGTGTAAATGTCGTATCCGCGGACGTATGCGCTTGAAGGGTGTGCGCTCGACAAATCCGATTGTCGTAGGTGATGAGGTACTCTTTGTCGCCGATGGCGAGGATTTTGTTATCGAGGAGTTGGTACCTCGACGCAACTACATCATCCGTCGCGCCTCGAATCTCTCGAAGGAGTCACACATCATAGCCTCGAATATCGACCGTGCAATGTTGGTGGTGACCCTCTCGTCACCGCGTACGGCACCCGAATTTGTGGACCGATTCCTGATTACCTGCGAGGCCTACTCGATTCCGGCAACTATCCTGCTTGCAAAGATTGACCTTGCGGCCGACAGACGCGAGGAGGTGGAGGCCTTCCGTGCGGTCTATGAGGGTGCAGGGTATGAGGTTGTCGAGATTTCGGCAAAATATGGCACGGGACTCGACCGCGTGAAAGAGTTGGTTGCAGGACGCACGACGCTGGTTGCGGGCAATTCGGGTGTGGGTAAATCGACCCTTATCGGAGCTTTGGAGCCGACGCTTGATGTGCGCACGGGCGAGATTTCGCAGAGCCACCACAAGGGCCGCCATACGACAACATTCTCGACGATGTATCCGCTGACGGGTGGAGGTTCGATTATCGACACCCCCGGAGTGAAGGGTTTTGGTCTGATTGATATTGAGGATGCCGAGCTGTGCAGATATTTTCCGGATATGATGCGTTATGCGCCGGAGTGTCGCTACTATAACTGTACCCACGTCCACGAGCCCGACTGTGCCGTGGTGCGAGCTGTCGAGAAGGGCGAAATTGCCTACTCGCGTTACGAAAGTTACCTGAAAATCTTAGATGAAGATGACAAATACCGAAAATAGCAGTCGCAGCATCGAGTGGTATCGCGAGCGTATCGAGTACTTGCGCGATTTTATGCGCGAGGAGCGATACGATACGTTGTGCCGTTCGTTGGCGATGCGAACGAAATATATGACACTGATGGCCGAAAACACGTTCCATCCCCACAATGCGAGTGCGTTGGTGCGCCACTGCGAGGCCTTTGGCGTGCAGACGATGCATACGGTTGAGACCTGCTGTAAGTTCGACCTCAGCGAGAATATTATGCGCGGAACGCACAAGTGGGTCGATATTGAGAGCCACAACTCGACGGCCGAGGCTTTGGCGGCCTTGCGTAAGGAGGGCTACCGCATCGTAGCAACCACACCCCACCGCGAGAGCTGTACGCCTGAGACGTTTGATGTCACGAAGGGCAAGTTTGTTTTGGTTTTCGGTACCGAACACGCCGGCATCTCGGATGAGGTGATTGCCGAGGCGGACGAATTTTTGAAGATTCCGATGTGCGGAATGGTCGAGAGCCTCAATGTGTCGGCTTCGGCAGCTATTCTGGTCTATATGCTCTCGGAGCGTATGCGCCACGAGGTCGAGGGTTGGCAACTCTCGGACGAGGAGCATCACGAGATTCTCTACCGTTGGTCGCGCGAGAGCGTGCGCGACGACGAATTTGTGCTGATGCGCCGCTTTGGCGAGGATTTTTAGACAATTTTTGGGGAAATTAACAATCAAAAATATGGCAAACGATATTTTGCGTAAAGCCTTTTTGGCACACGTCGGACAGACCTCGCCCTCGCCGATGATGATCGAGGTCGAGCGAGCCGAGGGAGTCTTTTTCTACACACCCGAAGGCAAGCCCTACTACGACCTTGTGGCGGGTGTGTCGGTGAGTAATGTGGGCCACGCAAACCCCGCAGTCGTGAAGGCTGTGCAGGAGCAGGCCGCTCGATATATGCACGTTATGGTCTATGGCGAGATGGTCGAGCGTCCGCAGGTGGAGTATGCAACGCGCATAGCCTCGCTGTTGCCCGGAGATATCGACAGTATCTACTTCCTCTCGACCGGAGCCGAGGCTGTTGAGGGTGCGCTCAAACTCGCGAAACGATATACGGCACGCCGTGAAATAATCTCGATGCGCCGAGCCTACCACGGCTCGACACACGGGGCAATGTCGCTGATGGGCTCGCCCGAAGGCGAGGAGTGGAAGTGTGCCTTCCGTCCGTTGATGCCAGATGTACGCTCTATCGAGTTCAACGACTTCGAGCAGCTGGCCGAAATTACCGAACGCACGGCCTGCGTGATTGCCGAGCCGTTGCAGGGAGAGGCCGGAGTGCGCCCCCCGAAGGAGGGTTATCTTGCGGCTCTGCGTGAGCGTTGCGACCAGGTGGGTGCTCTGCTTATTTTTGATGAGATTCAGACCGGTTTTGGTCGCACGGGAGCGATGTTCGCCTCGCTGAAATATGGCGTAACGCCCGATATTGTCTGTATGGGTAAGGCTCTCGGAGGTGGTATGCCGCTCGGAGCTTTTGCAGCCCGCCGAGAGATTATGAATACACTGACCCATAACCCTGTGCTCGGACATATCACCACCTTTGGTGGTCATCCCGTATGTTGTGCTGCGGGTTTGGCCGCTCTCGACTACCTCGAAGAGAATAAGGTTGTTGAGCAGGTTGAGGCTAAGGGAGTCCTCTACGAAACGCTGCTTGCTGACCACCCGGCGGTGCAGGAGATTCGTCGTGGTGGCCTTCTGTTGGCTGTCGAGCTCGGCTCGTCGCAGAGGATGTTCAGGATGATGGAACTCTTTGCCGAGAGAGGCGTTATGAGTGATTGGTTTCTCTTCTGCGATACGGCTTTCCGCATCTCGCCTCCGCTGGTAATCTCCGAGGAGGAGATTCGAGATAGTGCCCGCATTATCCGCGAGTGCCTCGATTTGCTGATGTGCGAGAACGGTGCAGAGTAGTTGTTAGGAGATTTTGTGGAACACCATTTACAAATTTAACTTGTTATTAGTAATTTCGTCTTAACAGAAAAGAGCAACCAGAAACTATGGGATTAAAAATCTATTCTTCGACACTCGGACTATGTGACCCCGATTTGGGTTGCATAAAAAGAGCGTTGGAAGGTGTTCCGACCGATAATATCTGCGGAATCGTATTTTGTGGCACGAGTGATACGACAGAGTATCACGAGTTGCTCGAAAGGATAAAGTCTGCCGTCTATAATACTTTGGGGCGCAGAGTCCCCGTAACCCTCATTCCGCAATACCTACTGCCGAATGGAGGCTTTTCGCTCGATATATACACTCTCGAAGGCGGAGCCGAAATTCACATTGGCGAGCGAGAGGGTGTGTGCTATGGCCACATCGAAAATCAGGCCGAGTCACTTCTCTTTGTCGAGGGTATTCCCTCGTCCGACTTTGCGGAGAGTGTGCGTCGGCAGAGTGATGAGGTCTTCGGTAAGTTGGATAATCTGCTCACGGAGTTTGGATTCTCAGTGGATGACATCGTGCGACAGTGGAACTATATCGGCAATATCGTGTCGTATCGCAACGGCAAGCAGAACTACCAAGAGTTTAACGATGCCCGTTCGGTCTATTATGGCAAAGGTGCGTGGGGTAACGGATATCCCGCAGCAACGGGTATCGGTGTATCGTCGGAGGGTATAATTGTCGGAGGCATAGCACTCAAAAAGGCGGGTGCGTCGAGCGTGGGTATCTATCCCATCGACAACCCCTTGCAGATTGCTGCGCACGTCTACTCGAAGCAGGTGCTTATCGACGAGGACCACAATGCTATGAAGAGCACTCCGAAGTTCGAGCGAGCAAAACTTATCGAGACCGAGCGCGGTGCCTGCTGCTTTGTGTCGGGTACGGCCGCCATTCGTGGCGAGCAGAGTATGGAGGCCTCGTCCGCAAGGTCGCAGACCATTATGACAATCGAGAATATCGAACACTTAGTGTCGAAGGATAATCTGCTCAAATATGGCTGTAAACCCTACGATTTGCGCTACGTGCAGCTGCAAGTCTTTATCAAGAATCCCGAGGACTACGAGCAGGTGCGCGAGGTGGTCGAGGAGCGATTCCCGCAGATGCCGGTGGTCTATACGATTGCCGATGTGTGCAGATGCGAACTTCTGGTCGAAATTGAAGGTATTTTAATATCGTGATATGATGAGAACAATTTTGATGTTCATGTTCTGCCTGCTCTTCTCGGTGCAGGCGATGGCTTCGGAGAGGTGCCGAGATGAGGTATTTCTGCGAAGAGCTTATCTTACAGTTACGGGTGCGCTGCCCTCTCGACAAGTGAGTCTGGAGTTTATCGACAGCAAAGAGCCCGACAAGCGCGAGGCGTTGGTCGATAAACTGCTCAAAAGCGAGCTGGGACTTAAATATATGCAGATGCGCTGGGGCGATATCCTGCGCATCAAGTCCGAGTTCCCGAGCAACTTGTGGCCCAACGGAGTGCAGGCCTACAACCGATGGGTATACGAGCAGTTGATGAACAATGTGCCCTACGACAAGATGGTCCGCGACCTGCTGCTCTCGGAGGGTAGTAACTTCCGTTCGCCCGCGGCCAACTTCTACCGCGGATTCCAGTCGCGTACGCCCGAAAATTTTTATGCCAATATCAATTTGCTCTTCTTGGGTAACCGAAACTGTACGGATAACGGCTATCACTGCTTCTCGCAGATAAAGTTCAAATCGACAAAGGAGTGGAAAGAGGAGATTATCTATCTCGATTACCACAAATATCTGCCCTGGCAGAAGGTCGAACTTGCGGACGGCACGGTGCTCAAACTCAGTTTGGACAGCGATTGGCGCGAGGTCTATGTTTCGTGGCTTACGTCGCCCGAAAACCGACGCTTTGCCGAGGTTTTGGTCAATAGAATGTGGTATTGGGTATTCGGCAAGGGCCTCGTTCACGAGCCGGATGATTGGCGCGAGGAGAACAAGCCGTCGAACCCCGAACTGCTCAAACAGCTGACCGATTACTTCTTGGAGAGCAAGTTCGATATGAGGGCTCTGATGAAGAAGATTCTCTTGTCAGACGAGTTCAACTCGAAGACGGCTCCCGAAGGCTTCTACCAGCCGCAGCGTCTGCCCGCAGAGGTTATCGTGGATGCTATCTCGTCGGTAATGGGTATGTGGGGTACTTACAGCAGCCGTGTGCCGGAGCCATTTACCTTCTATCCTCGTGCCACGCGAGCTACGCACCTGGGCGATGCGACGGTGTCGTCATCGGAACTCGAACTCTTTGGTAAGGTGTCGCGCGATGTCTCGTTGGAGAGCCAGCGCAACAACTCGATAACCTCTCGACAACTGCTCTATCTGATGAACTCGTCGGACCTCGAACAGCGTATGCGCAAGAGCCAGACCATAAAATGGGTATGCGAACACTGCGAGAGTGTTAAGCAGCTTGCGGATGCAATTACGTTGAGGGTGCTGTCGCGCAGAGCTACACCTGAGGAGGTCGAACTCTACAAGGAGTATCAAAAGCAGAACAGGCTCTCGATGAGGGAGTTGGCAATTGATATGCTGTGGATGCAGTTCAACAGCAATGAGTTCCTCTATAACCACTAATCTTCTATGCTATGAGAAAGATATATCTGACTCTAATACTCTTGCTGGCCGTCGGATTCAGTGCCGAGGCGCAACGAGCAAAATCTGTGATTTTGGTCTATCTGGATGGTGGTCCGGCACAGACCGATACATTCGATCCCAAACCTGAGGCGGGCCGAAACTATTACGGCAACTACAAGAACGCCATCAAGACCAATGTCGAGGGTATCGAGATTGGTATGAAGCTCCCCCTGCTTGCGGGTATGGCCGATAAATATTCGCTCATTCGTTCGATGACCCACGGCAGTAATGCCCACGAGACGGGCCACTATGCAATGATTACGGGCGACACGTCAGGCGGTGCGGTGGTTTACCCCTCGTTCGGTGCGGTAATCTCTTATATGCAAAAGGAGACTTACAAGGGAGTTTTGCCCTGCTATATCTCGGTTATAGGAGCCAACAGCCGTTTTAATGAGGGCGGCTTCCTGGGTAACGAATACAAATCGTTCGATACGGGCGGCAAACCCGAATCGAAGATATATGAGGTTGAGGGTGTGGTCAATAAGTTTATCGACCGCGATAGAATGAGCAAGCGAATGGGCCTGCTCCAAAGCTTCGAAACTCTGCCGATGGATAAGCAGAAGATCGACTCGCTGCGAGCTCTGAATATGGAGTTTATCTGGGGCGAGAGCCGTGAGACTTTTAACCTTGCGACCGAGCCCGACTCCGTAAGACAGCGATATGGCAAAAACCGACTCGGACAGTCGTGTTTGGTTGCCCGTAAGCTTGTCGAGGCGGGTGTGCCCTTTATCAATGTCCGCACTACGGGCTGGGATACCCACAAAAAGCACTTCCAGAAGATGGAGACGATGCTTTCTCAGTTGGATAGGGCTCTCTCGGCTCTGATTGCCGACCTGGATGCGCGAGGTCTGCTCGACAGCACCATAATCCTCTGTGGTGGCGAGTTCGGCCGAACCCCCAAGGTGTTGTGGGAGGCCCCCTGGAATGGAGGTCGTGCTCACTTTGGCGCAGCATTCAGCTATCTGGTTGCAGGTGGCGGTTTCCAGGGAGGAAAGGTTGTCGGCAAGACCAACAAAACGGGCGAGAAGGTTGCTGAGCGTCCCGTCGCTCCGTGTGACCTGATCGGTACGGTCTACCTGTTGATGGGTATCGACCCCTATGGCACCCTGCCGCACGTTTCAGAGGGCAATTTGCCGATTCTCCCCTCGTTGTTGGACAAGAAGAAGAGCTATGGATTGCTCTACGAAATTATTGATATAAAAAAGCCGTCTTATGAAGAGTAGAAATATTGTATTGGCTGTGTTGTGCACACTGTTCACAACAGCCCTCTACGCACAGAAACTCTCGTTGGGCTATCTCTATCCCGCAGGTGGCCAGGTGGGCACAACCGTCGAGATTGAGGCGGGAGGTCTTAATATCAACAAGGCTACGAAGGTTATATTCAGCCACCCCGGAATTAGTGGCGAGTTGAAGCCTCTCCAAGAGGATCCCTCGGTCAAGAAGAAGCGCAAGAGATTGAACGACCAGAGCAGTCCGCAGCTTGCTGACAGAATCAAGATTTGCATCAATATCGCAGCTGATGTGCCGTGCGGATTGTATGACCTGCGCCTGCAAGGTCCGGGCGGTGTGTCGAATATGCTCCCCTTCGAGGTGGCATCGTACCCAAACTTCGTCGAGAGTGGCAAGTCCAAGCCGAAGAAGCCCGATATGGTGCATTCACTGCCGGCTGTGTTGTGCGGTTGGGTAACGCCCGGAGGTGTGGATTACTTCACCTTTGAGGGTCGCAAGGGCGAGAATATCGTCGCTGCGGTCAAGGGACGACTGCTTGTGCCATATATCGCCGATGCAGTGCCGGGATGGTTCCAGCCGGTATTGCGCCTTCTCGACTCGGACGGTCGTGAGGTGGCCTACTCGGACGATTACCACCACCACGTCGATCCGCTGATTATAACCACGCTGCCCAAGGATGATAAATATACGTTGATTATCCACGATGCTATTTTCCGTGGTCGCGAGGATTTCAACTACCGAATCCAGCTGGGTGTGATTCCCTACGTTACCGGTCGTTATCCTGCGTATGGAACAGTTGGTGCGAAGGTTAAACAGCAGATTGAGGGCGTAAACCTCGGAGCAACGAAGGGCGTGGCCAAGGTCAAGAAGGAGGGTTATAACCACCTGACCTTTACCAACAAGACAGGCACGTCGAATGCCGTTTCGTTCTATGCGGTGCCCAAGAGCAGATCTCTCATCTATTCGCCCAAGGAGTGCGCGCCGCTGACCCTCTCGAATGCGATTGCAGACTCGCTCACTGCGAAGGCGAAGATTAAACGCTATAAGATTAATGTTCACGAGCGTGAGGAGGTTATCATCGAGCTTATCGGCCGACGCAACAACTCGCGAATTGATGCTGTGATGCGTCTGTATGATGAGTTTGGCGGCCTGGTTGCCGAGGCTGACGACACCGAGGACCCATTGCAGGGTCTGATGACCTTCCACGCCGACCCGATACTCAAACACACCGCAAGAAGGAGTGGCGAGATGACTCTCGAAGTCGAGGATTTGCACCGTGGCTACGGCAAGGATTATCACTACCTGCTGCTGCGCCACAAGCAGCTGCCGACATTCAATGCCTTTGTGTCGCCGGCAAACATCACTATTCCGGCCGGAGGTACCGCTACGTTCCGTGTGGATGTTTCGGGTAAATTGAAACGTCCAGCCGAGCTGCGTGTTGTGGGTCTGCCGAACGGATTTACCACAAGTAGCTTGCTGGTACGAGGAAAGATGTGGGATGTCTCGATAACCGCACCCAAGGAGGCTGAGGTTAAGCGTTTCCCAATAGAGGTCAAGATTGAATATCCCGGTAAGGATGGTCGCGAGGTGGCTGATGTTCTGCCGGTCGATAAGATGATGCAGGCATTCTACTATACCCACCACATTCAGGCCGCAGAGTTGGCTCTCGATGTGGTTGAGCCGGCTCCATTCCGACTATCGGTGGCATTAGACATCAACAAAGAAATACCAATCTCGCTGGATGATGAAGTTCTGCCGATTAAGATCTTGATTGACAGAAATCCCGGCTTTAACGAGGTTGTCGATTTGACTCTGGGTCGCAAAATTGGTATGTTCACTCTTGCACCAATATCGATTATGCCCGAAGAGAACGAGAAGACGATCTATATCGAGTTAAACAAGGAGGCTCTGGATAAGCTGAGAGGCAAGAAGAGCAGACCCATTTGGCAGATGAATATTGTCGGCACGGTCAGCGGTCAGGTAGAACAATCGGGTAAACGCAAATTCCAGAATGCCAAGTATCGCGAGATTACGCCCTACTTCCTGATAAGACTCCAACGATAACGCAGCTCTTTTATGGAGAAAACAGAATTCCGACTCCGCATCATACGGGACGTATGTGAGGGGTCGGGATTTTTCGTTTGTCTAAAAGCGAAAAAAAGATTATCTTTGCGAGAAAGAACAACAAAACCACAAAGATATGAGAAAAGTTTACTCTATTTTAGCACTCGCCATTTTTGCAATGGCAACGCCTGCTGTTGCGCAGGTATCTATCGAGGCAGCTTCGCCGACCAAAGTTTCGAACAAGGATATCGTCTTCGAAGATAAGGTAAAGCAGAACGAAGTTAAGTCTGAGTATTCGAACGAAGCGAAGATTCGTGCCGAGCGTGCCGCAATACGCAAGGAGCGCAACACCGTCGAGTTTAATGCTGCACTCAACGGCTCGCTCTCGAACTTCAATAGCAAGTGGCGTTCGGTAAATGGTAACAGCAATGCTATCACAGGTTTGGCAAATATCCTCTTCACCCACAGCTATACGAAGGGTAAATTTACCATCAGCAACAAGGTTACTGCCAAACTCGGCTACACCAGCAAGGAGGATGAGTGGACCAAGAGCCAGGATGAGTGGTTCTTGCAGACATCGCCTGCCTACAAAATCTCGAATGAGTGGAATTTCGGAGCTATTGCATCGTTCCGTTCGCAGTTTGCCAATGGTGTGAATGATGTTTATCGTCGCACAAGTTCGGCTCTCTCGCCTGCGTACCTTAACCTCTCGCTCGGTTTTACGTACGTCTGCCCCAAGAAGGGTTTTCCGATTAAGATAAACCTCTCGCCTATCTCTATGAGTGCGACCTATGTGACCAATAAGGTTGTCAAGAGCGGCTTCTTTACCGAGAAGGCGTTTGCTGATGCTGATGGCAATGCGGTTACATACGACCAATATCTTGCTAATCCGAAAATCCTTACTCCCGCCCAGCGCAACACGGCATACTGCTATGGCTTGACACTTGCAAACCAGAGCGCACGTTACGAGGGTGGTTCGTCATTGGAGGTTAACTTCGACCGCACATTCGGCAAGAAGGGTGTATTCCGTTATCGTACGGTGCTCTACTCGTTCTATGGTTGGATTACCGAGGTTGCACAGCAGACCGGCAAGAACAAGGGCCTGTTTGACGAGCATATCGCTCCGACCGTACGTTGGGAGCACACCGTAGATATCAAGGCTACAAAGTACTTCTCGACACAGTTCTACTTCCAGATGTACTACAACAAGGCACAGATCAAGTCGGTGCAGACACAGATTCTGCTCGGCGTAGGTTTGTCGTACAACTTCAAGAACAAGTAGTAGCCGACGATAATGCGCAAATCGGGTTTTCGCGGATGGAACTACATTCTGCCACTGCTCTTGGTAGTGGCAGTCTTTGTTGTGGGTCTGCGTGTAGGTGCGGTGCGTGGCCGCAAGGCTGCACGTACGCAGTTGCGCGAGATTGTGAGCGAACTCTCGATGCCGACAAATAAACTTACCTATACACTCTCGCTTATCGAGAAGAGCTATGTCGATTCGCTCTCGCTCGACTCGATAATCGAGCACGTTATGCCGCACGTTGTCGAGAAGCTCGATCCCCACTCGGCTTACATTCCTGCCGAGGAGATGCAGGAGGTCAATGAGCCGCTCGAAGGCGAGTTTGACGGCATAGGTGTAGTCTTCAATATGGCAACCGACACGGTTATTGTGCTGAATGTCATTCCGAAGGGACCGAGCGACAAGGCCGGTATCCGTGCGGGCGACAGAATCATCCGCATCAACGACTCGATAGTTGCCGGCCGCAAGGTGCCGCAGAACAGTATCGTCAAGCAGCTGCGCGGTAAGCGCGGAACTTCGGTGCGCCTCGGTATCGAACGACAGAATATCAGCGATCTGGTCGATATTACCGTTGTGCGTGATGCCATTCCGCTCCACAGCATCGAGGCTTCGTTTATGCTGACCCCGAAAATCGGATATATCAAACTCTCGCAATTTGCCCGCACCTCGTATGCCGAGATGCGTAAGGCTCTCAAAGAGCTGCGTGCCGAGGGTATGGAGCAGCTGGTCTTCGACCTGCGTAGTAATACGGGTGGCTATCTCGATCAGGCGATAGCGATTGCTAACGAATTTCTGCCGGCAGGAGCGTTGATTGTCTATACCGAGGATCGCGCTCGCAATCAGGTTAAGGAGTTTAGTGATGGCAAGGGTGGCTCGGTAGATTTGGATGTCGCTGTACTGATTGATGAGGCGAGTGCTTCGTCGAGCGAGATTTTGGCCGGAGCATTGCAGGATAACGACCGCGGAACTATTGTGGGTCGTCGCTCGTTCGGCAAGGGTTTGGTGCAGCGTCAGGTGCCATTCTCGGATGGCTCGGCTCTGCGAATAACTGTGGCGCGTTACTTCACACCGACGGGACGTTCGATCCAGAAACCCTACACCAACGGCAAGGGCGAGGAGTACGAGAGCGACCTCTATAATCGCTATATGAACAACGAGTTCTTCTCGGCCGACAGCATCCATTTTGCCGACTCGTTGAAGTTCGTGACGCCGAAGGGTAAGGTTGTCTATGGCGGTGGAGGTATTATGCCCGACGAGTTTGTGCCTCTCGATACGATGAACGTGACCAAATACTACGTCGAGGTGTCGGGACGCAACATCCTCTATCGTTACACCATTGAGTATGCCGACCGTCACCGTGCAGAGTTGGATAGGATTACGACCCTTGCCGAGTTGCGTGCATTCCTCGATGCCGACAAGGACCTGCTCGCGGACTTTGTGCGCTATGCCGAGCGTCACGGAGTGAAGCCCGTGCAGCGAGAGATTGCCACCTCGCGCGAGATTATCGAGGCTCAGCTGCGAGCATATATCAGTCGTAACACAGCCCTCGAAAGTAGCGGTTTCTACGACAATATTAACAAGATTGACAAGACTGTGCAGCGTTCAATCGAACTATTGAACAAGATGCGCGAAAAAGAGAATTAACGATAATGACAAAGCGTATAATCGGTATCTTTGGCTCATTGGCCGTAATCGCTGTGATGGTTCTGGTGATTATGGGTCGTCAGGGCTATTCGTCAGCAATAGTTTTCGGTAAGCAGGCGGCAGAGATGCCTGCGACTATCGAGGTTGAGGTCGTGGCCGAGCCACAGGCAGAGGCTCCCGTCGAGCAAGCGGCGACAGAGATGCCCGACACTACCGCAGTCGATGCCGTGAAGGTCGAGTAGAGAACTCTCGTCCGAGAATCCCCTCCATTCAAGATATAGAGTTGTAAATCCGTCCCGTAAGGGTGCGGAGGGCTACCATTTTATCGGCTCTTGTCCGATACTTTCGAGATAGGCGTTCGCCTGCGAGAAGTGGCGACAGCCGAGGAATCCGCGATATGCCGAAAGAGGCGAGGGGTGGACCGCCTTCAAAATAAGGTTGCGCGACGGGTCCGCAATCGCACCCTTGCGCTGGGCATAACTTCCCCACAACATATAGACTACGCCCTCTTTGCGCTCGGCAACGGCACGTACCACGGCATCCGTGAAGGTCTCCCAGCCACGTCCTGCGTGGGATGCAGCCTCGTGCTCGCGAACGGTCAGCACAGCGTTGAGCAGCAGCACGCCCTGCTCGGCCCAGCGGTCGAGATTGCCCGAGAGCGGAATCTCGGCACCGGTGTCGGCGTGTACCTCCTTGAAGATATTTTGCAACGACGGCGGGAAGGGGACTCCGTCAGCCACCGAAAAACACAAGCCGTGAGCCTGTCCCGGACCGTGATAGGGGTCTTGGCCGATGATGACTACTTTGAGCTTATCGAACGGACACTTATCGAAGGCGCGAAAGATATTAGAGCCGCGCGGATAGACGCGGTGTGCAGCGTACTCGTCGCGAACAAAATGTGTAAGCTCCTCGAAATATGGTTTTTCAAATTCGGGTGCGAGAATATCCTTCCAATCCTGTGCAATTTTGACCTCCATACTACGTTGTTTAGTGTAAGTAGAGTTAATTTTGGGTAAATTTAATAAAAAATTTGGAATTTATGCCGGGTGGGCGTATCTTTGCACTCCCTTTCGAGGGAAAATGAAATGTGGAAAGATTTGACTGATTGCAACCACAATAAAAAATCGCTAAAACAGCATCTTTTTATTACACGCAGCAAATCATACCCCATTTTACGTATAACTGTTTAACAATTAAAAGTTTGTACTATGGGATTTTTGTTTACGTCGGAGTCGGTGTCTGAGGGACACCCCGATAAGGTTTCGGATCAGATTTCCGATGCAATTCTCGATGAATTTTTGCGCCACGACGACCAGGCTAAGGTAGCCTGCGAGACGCTTTGCACCACAGGTCTGGTGGTGGTTTCGGGCGAGGTTCGTTCGGAGGCTTATGTCGATGTTCAGGGCGTGGCTCGTCGCGTGATTGACCGCATCGGCTACAACAAGAGCGAGTATCAGTTCGATGCCGCTTCGTGCGGTATCCTCTCGGCTATCCACGAGCAGTCGCCCGATATCAATCAGGGTGTAGTTCGAGCCGCTGAGGAGGAGCAGGGTGCCGGCGACCAGGGTATTATGTTCGGCTACGCTTGCAACGAGACCCGCGAGTTGATGCCCGCAACGCTTATTCTCTCGCACGTTATCCTCAAAGAGTTGGCAGATATCCGTCGCGAGGGTAAGGTGATGACCTACCTGCGCCCCGACTCGAAGAGCCAGGTGACTATCGAGTACGACAACGAGACGCGCAAGCCGTTGCGTGTGCACACTATTGTTGTTTCGACACAGCACGACGAGTGGGCAGAGTCGGCTCAGATTAAGGAGGATGTTCGCACCATTCTTATCCCGCGTGTTAAGGCTCGTTTGGAGCGAGCTAACGACCGCCTTGCAGATCTCATCGGCGAGGATTATATCCTCCACGTCAATCCTACGGGCAAATTCGTAATCGGTGGTCCGCACGGAGATACAGGCCTTACGGGTCGTAAGATTATTGTCGATACCTACGGAGGTCGTGGAGCTCACGGTGGCGGTGCTTTTTCGGGCAAGGACTCGTCGAAGGTAGACCGCTCGGCAGCTTATGCAGCTCGCCATATCGCCAAGAATATGGTTGCAGCAGGCATCGCTGACGAGGTTTTGGTACAGGTTTCGTACGCTATCGGTATCGCTGAGCCGTTGTCGGTATATGTTGATACCTACGGCACTAATCACCTCTCGCTCAACGACGGTGAGTTGGCAGAGCGTATCGCCAAGTTGTTTGACTTGCGTCCTGCGAGCATCGTTAAGCGTTTCGGCTTGAAGAATCCTATCTTCGAGGATACCGCTTCGTATGGTCACTTCGGTAATCGCCCCTACACTCGTACCGTGAAGTTGGTACGCGAGGGTCAGGAGGTCGAGCGCGAGATTGAGTTCTTCGGTTGGGAGCGACTTGACGCTGTCGATATGCTTCGTGCAGAGTTCGGCTTGTAGGTTGTTCTCATTCCAAGACAAAGGGCGTGTCCAAAATTTGGAACACGCCCTTGTTGTATCAGGATCTCTCGATGTGCCTACTTCTCGTCCAAATTGTCGAAGTAGTAGGTTGCGTAGTGGGGGAAGCCCGCCTTGTCGTAGAATTTGCGCATATACTCCATACGACGAGCAAAGTCTTCGAAATTCTTTTCGCCCTGCGACCAACCGGCCTCGGCAATAGCCGACATACGCGGCAACATCTTGTTCTGCACTCGCTCGAAGGTCGAGATAAACTCGGTCCAGAGGTTACACTGTACACCCTTGATATTCTTGTGGTGCTCGGGTGCAAGATTCTCGTACGGATCGAGGTTGTATGCATCACGCAGAGTAATGATGCGTGTTGCGAACATCGGGCCCTCCTTCTGTGATTCGGGACGACGGGTCTGGTAGTAGTCCATATAGCAGTGACGCTTCGGCGTGAGAATTACATCGTTGCCGAGAGTTGTGGCATGCTGGCGATTTCTATCCTGCCAGAGCATAACGGTAACGCTCTTGTTTACGCCTCCCTTGGTCACCTCGTCCCAACCGATAACCTTGCGGCCGTGCTTTGCGAGGAACTTCTCTACGCGGTGAGTAAAGTAGCTCTGCAACTCGTTCTCATCTTTGAGACCCTCCTCTTGAATACGCTTCTGGCAGAGGGGACACTCCTTCCAACGGTCACGAGGAGTCTCGTCACCGCCAAGGTGGATATACTTCGAGGGGAAGAGGTCGAAAATCTCCTCCAACACGCCCTCGATAAACTCGAAGGTAGACTCCTTACCCACGCAGAGAACATCCTTGCTGATGCCCCACTTTGTGCGTACCTCGAACTTCTCGTCGCGGCAGCCTAACCAATTATACGATGCCAATGCAGCCACCATATGACCCGGCATATCAATTTCGGGGATAACTTCGATGTAACGCTCGGCGGCATAATTCACGATATCGCGAATCTCCTCCTGTGTGTAGTAACCTCCGTGAGGAGTACCGTCGTACGAGGTCGAGCGGTTGCGACCGAGGATAGTCTCCTTGCGCACCGAGCCTTTCTTGATGAGATTGGGATACTTCTTAATCTCTATACGCCAGCCCTGGTCCTCGGTAAGGTGCCAGTGCAGAACATTCATCTTGTGCATAGCAATCATATCGATAAACTGCTTAACCTCCTTTACGGTAAAGAAGTGACGACAAACATCGAACATTGCACCGCGATAACCGAGCAGCGGCTTATCCTTGATTGACACGCCCTGCAACTCCACGCCCTTCTTGGTCACTTCACCCGCAGCCAACATCTGGCGAAGGCTCTGCAAACCATAGAAGACACCCTGCGGAGTTCCACCCACGATATTTACACCCTTTGAGGTTACGTCGAGCGTGTACTCCTCCTGGCCGAGAGTCGAATCGAGCGCGAGGACGATACCCTTCTTCTTGTCCTTATCGACTGCGAGGGCCATACCCTCCTCGGCTGCCACATAGCCTGCAAAAATCTCTGCCGGACGCACCAGCTCGTCAGCGGTCGGCACAATCACGGTTTTGGGTGTGACAACATAAGACCCCTTTGTCTGGGCAGCCTCCAAGGGGCGGGGAATAATTACCGTTGCGCTCTGCGCTGACACGGTAAGTGCTGCAACAAGTGCCGCAAAAGTCAAAAAAATCTGCTTCATATACATAGTGTTTTTAGTTGGTTTTATCTCTTTGTATGTAATCTCTACTATCTGTTCGAAAGTCGGTAGTTGGTCAAACCTTCGCCATACTCCTTTACTGGTGTCGCAGAGTACTTTGAAAAGTACTCCGAATCCATAAACAGAGCAAACGAAGTTACGTTCTTGATACCCATCTTAGCAAACGTGTCGATGTCCGAGAGGAAGACATCCTTGCGCCACGGACACTCCACGGCCGGTTTCTTCCATCGGCTGAATAGAGAGACATCCAACCAATACTCCAAAATAATAGCTGTTTCGGGATCGAATACCTCCAAATTATCTTTCAGACATTGCAGATTTTCACCGTGAGTCATTCCACGTCTTTCAACCTCTAAGTCTGTCAACGGATGATCCCACGAGCGGAAGTAGGGGGCAAACTCCAAGAAGATACCATCAACTGGTTTAACCTTGCGCGGAGCTTGCACAGCATTGTGATAAGCCAGATGGGCTAATTTTGCTTCGGGATCTATTTCGCGCAAACCCTTGATGATACGATTCTCGATGATAAGAGCCTGATCGCTCGGACTGAAATCTTTGCACTGCGGACATTGGCATACGGGCTTACCATCGTCCAGCCAATAGTAGTAGCGGTGGTTGGTCGGGCGCAGCACCTTGGCAATCTCGACTGCATTTTTTACAATTATCCCTAACGCACGCTCTGAATGTACACAACAATTCACGTCAGCCACACGGCGACCCTCCTCATTCATACGGAACATTGTCGAATCCTCAGCAAAGAGATCGCGAGGTAATAGCTCCTTCATTGCGTGGAGCTGATGCTCGACATCGATACCATATTTCTCGCACTCGGCCATAAATGCCTGACCTTTTTCCGAGAGGATAAATTCGCTGATTTCAGCGCACATCGCCTTACATCCGGGAGCCATATGCGTTCCGATGGTGTTGATACCGTTCTCGGCAGCCAGCTTTACCCACTCCACACTGGTCAAGTCAGTCGGATCAAGAATAACTCCCTTCATCTGATAGTGGGTCTGGGGTTTGCAACCAACCAACAACACTGCAGCAATCATTGCTACTAAGGACAAAAATCTCTTCATAATTCCTTTGTCATATATTCATTACGATACAAAGATATGGGAATTTTTGTATATTTGTAAATGAAAATTTGATAAAATACAAGATATGAAATATATAGGAGCACACGTTAGCGCATCGGGCGGAGTCGAGAATGCTCCGCTCAATGCCCACAATATCGGGGCAACGGCTTTTGCCCTCTTTACCAAAAATCAGCGTCAGTGGAGTGCCCCTCCCGTGACCGACGAGCAGGCGGCTCGATTCAAGGAGGCCTGCGCGAAGTATGGATATACGGCTGCGCAGATTCTGCCGCACGACAGTTACCTGATTAATCTCGGACACCCCGAACACGAGGGTCTCGAAAAGTCGCGTGCGGCATTCTTCGAGGAGATGGAGCGTTGTGAGAAGCTCGGTTTGGATCGTCTGAACTTCCACCCCGGCAGCCATCTGAACAAAATTACGGCTTTGCAATCGCTCGATCGTATTGCCGAGTCGATAAATATGGCTCTTGACCGCACGAATGGTGTTACGGCCGTAATCGAGAACACTGCGGGCCAAGGCTCGAACCTCGGTTTTGCATTCGAACATCTCGCCCACATCATCGAGCGCGTCGAGGATAAATCGCGCGTGGGTGTCTGCATCGACACCTGCCACGCCTTCGCTGCGGGCTATGACCTGCGTACGCGCGAGGCTTTCGAACATACATTTGCGGAGTTTGAGCGTATCATTGGATTCAAATATCTGCGCGGTATGCACCTGAACGATGCGATGAAGATTCTCGGCAGCCACGTAGATCGCCACTCTCCGTTAGGGGAGGGTATGCTCGGCATCGACCCCTTCCGCTTTATCTGCGAGGACCCGCGATTTGACAATGTTCCCCTTATCCTCGAAACGCCAAATGAGGAGATTTGGGCGCAGGAGATTGCGCAGTTGAAGGGATTTGCCGGCGAGTAGTCGGAGTGGGCGTATAACGCAAAAAAATTGGGGCTGTCGAACCTTTTGGTCGGACAGCCCCAATCTCTTTTGTTTAGCTCGCTACTACAAGCCCAACTTTGTGCGGATTTCGCTCGGAATAGCCTTCTTATTGACCATAAACGACATAGTCTTATACTCCACGTACGGACGCGAGAAGTAGTAGTAGCCGTCGTAGGGAGGACGGATATCCCACGAGTTCTTGACCTTGAAGTAGGGGTTACCCTTCTGGTCGGTAGCGGTGCCGATGATTACCATACCGTGGTCGTCGGTGGTCTCGTAGTTGTCGTAAGCCTCCTGGCGCATCTCCTGAGTGATAGTCTTCTCCTTGCCGGGCTTCTCGAACTTGTAGAGAGCATTCTCCTTCTCCTGCTGCGAGAGGCGACCCCAACGCTCGGCCTCGGTACCACTCATACTTTCGAGGTCTGCTTCGGGGATGATACCGATAGCCTTCGTGCGGCTGAATCCGCGCTCGCTGACGTCGGCAGCCCACATAATCGAGTAGTTGTTTTCGAGGGCATTGTCGATAACCGCCATCATCTCGTTCAAAGGTACGTTGTAGACCGAGTCCCACGCCCAATTATCGGGAACCTCGATAACGAACTTCGAGTAGAAGGGGTGGTGGGTATAGGATGTGATGTTCACATAGTCGTCGATATTGATAGGCAACGACTCGGCAAAGCTCTTCGGAGTATACTCCTTGCCGTTGTAGGTGAACTTTTCAGGCATCTTGCCGAAGTAGGCATCAAGGATGCCGTTCAGGCCTGCCTGCCAAGCGGTTGTGAGTTTCTTGTTCGGGTTGCGGATGATAGCATCGACATAACCCTTCAAAACTGCATCAATCTCGTTGAAATGGGGCTTGTCGGTACCATAGTTCAGACCCGGATAGACCTCCTGCGGAACAATTCCGTAGTTGCGGATTCCGTTGGTCACGTCGTGAGCTGCTCCACCCACGGCGAAGTTGAGGCTGCCGTGCAGACGCACATACTTTACGGCCTTCTCGAAGTAGATATTGCGGACAATCCACATCTCCGAGAGGTCCATCTCCTCGCCTCCGTTACGCATAATCTCGTTTTCGAGGAACGAGAGAGCCGAGAAGCACCAGCAGGTACCGCTGCGGAACTGATTTTTTACAGAGGTAGTCTTGATAAGCTTGCCGTCGGTAAATTTATAGCCCTTGTCTGCGTATGCCGAGAGTGTGAGTCCCATTACGAGAACGAGCAGAAGTGTAAATCGTTTCATTTGTCTATTTTTTGCTTGAATTAATAATTCTGAGGCAATCCTGGATAATCATATGTGCCGGCTTCATACCCTTCGGCAGACGGTAGTTCTTGCCTTTATATGCGATGTAGGCTCCGTAGCGGCCATTCTTGATGACGATATCGGGATTCTCCACAAAGGTCTTGACCGGAGTGTTCGCAGCTGCCACCTGTGCGTTGTGTGCATCGAGCAACTCGACGGCACGCTCGTAGGTGATGGTGTAGGGGTCATCCTTCTTGTCGAGCGAAGCGAAGGTCTTGCCATGACGAACGTATGCACCAAACTTGCCGATGCCGACAATCAGATCCTCGCCTTCGTACTTGCCCAGATTGCGGGGCAGTGCAAACAGGTCGAGAGCCTCCTCCAAGGTCAGGGCCTCGATGAGCTGACCCTTTTTGAGCGAGGCGAAGCGGGGCTTCTCGCCCTCAGCACCCTCGATTTCGACCATCGGGCCGTAACGTCCGATGCGGGCTCTGACGACGTGTCCGGTCGAGGGGTCGGTGCCGATGATGCGCGACTGCGTATTCTTATCGGCCTGGGTGCCGATAGCACGCTCGACCATATCGTGGAACGGAACATAGAAGTCGTCAATCATCTTGCTCCAAGTAATATCGCCCTCGGCAATGCGGTCGAACTCCTTCTCGACATCTGCCGTGAAGTTATATTCGAGAATCGGAGCGAACTGCGCTTCGAGGTAGTCGTTTACAATCATACCGACATCGGTCGGAGCCAAACGATTCTTCTCGGTGCCGAAATTTTCGGAGAGGTTCTTCTCCGAGATTTTCTCTCCTTTGAGAGTCAGCTGCACATACGAACGCTTGCGAGCCTCCTTGCTCTGCTTCTCGACATATCCGCGGTTGATGATTGTCGTGATTGTCGGTGCGTAGGTCGAAGGACGGCCGATACCCAACTCTTCGAGTCGCTTAACGAGCAGTGCCTCGTTGTAGCGCATAGGAGGAATGGTGAATCGCTCGGTAGCGGTAACCTGATCGGCTGTAACGACGTCGCCCACAGCGAGGTTAGGCAGAATACCACCTCCCTGCTCGGTCTGCTCGTCGTCGGTAGATTCCGAGTAGAGTCGCAAGAATCCGTCGAAACGGATAGTCTCTCCCGATGCGCTGAACTGCGCTCCGGTCGAGGCTGTGATGTTGATATTCGTGCGGTCGATATCTGCTGCCACCATCTGGGATGCGACGGTACGCTTCCAGATAAGTTCGTAAAGACGTTTCTCGGCTGCGGTACCCTCGATAGTGTGGCGGTCGATATATGACGGACGGATAGCCTCGTGAGCCTCCTGTGCACCCTTGCTCTTGGTGGTATAATTGCGAGGATTAGAGTACTTCTCGCCGAAGATATCCGAAATCTCCTCCTTACACTTTGCAATGGCGAGATTCGAGAGGTTCACCGAGTCGGTACGCATATAGGTAATAAGACCCTGCTCGTAGAGGTGCTGTGCCACAGACATCGTCTGCGAAACCGACATACCGAACTTACGAGCTGCCTCCTGTTGGAGTGTCGAAGTTGTAAACGGAGGTGCCGGATAACGCTTTGTGGGTTTATCCTCGACGCTGTCGATGCGGTAGGTTGCACCGATGCAGTTGCGCAGGAATGCCTCGGCCTCCTCCTTGGTTGCGAACTTGTGCGGAACCTCGGCGCGGAAGACGGTCTTCGCATCGTCGGTGGTCACAAACTGCGCTGTTACGCGGTAGAACGGAGTCGATTGGAAGCTGATAATCTCGCGCTCGCGCTCGACGATAAGTCGTACGGCAACACTCTGCACACGACCTGCCGAGAGAGCCGGACGTACCTTCTTCCAGAGTACGGGCGAAAGTTCAAAGCCGACCAATCGGTCCAAAACACGACGTGCCTGCTGTGCATTCACGAGATTCATATCCACCGTGCGGGGATTCTCGATAGCCGACAAAATCGCATTCTTGGTAATCTCGTGGAATACGATACGCTTTGTGCGCTCGACCGGAAGTCCCAAGACCTCTGCCAGGTGCCAAGCGATAGCCTCTCCTTCACGGTCCTCATCGGATGCGAGCCAAACGGTCTTTGCCGCCTGAGCCAAACGCGAGAGCTCTTCTACGACCTTGCGCTTATCCGCAGGAACTTCGTAAATAGGTTGATAGGTGCCGTCGAGGCTGATGCCGAGGTCTTTCTTTGCCAAATCGCGAATGTGTCCGAAACTCGACTTGACAGTGTACTCTTTGCCAAGGAACTTTTCGATGGTTTTTGCCTTTGCCGGAGACTCGACGATTACTAAATTTTCTTGCATTTCGTTTCTTTATTTTATCATCGTGTAGGAGAGATCAATCTTTATCGAGGCGTTCTGCAATGCGCTATCCTCCATTCCCCAAACCTTCGAATGCTTGAAGGTGTAGAGGTCGTAGGCCTCAGGTGCGAGGTAGATCGTGCGCGAGATGTAGCTGCTCTTGGTCTTGTTCTCTTCCAAGTCGTACACCGCCTCATAGTCGAAATCTGCAACATTATCCTTGTTGAGCGTATCGACATAGTTTTTCAAGCGTTGTACGTAACCCGATATATCCATTACATAGCTTGCGCGGCTGCGGTTGAGGTATCCGCCAAAGGCAAGCGATGTTTCGTTACTTTTTTCGTAGACGTAGTAGTAGTCTGGGATAGGTGTTAAATCATTAAAGTTGGTATACAGACCCAGACGAGCAATCGACTTATCGAGCAGAGGTGTGATTTGGACGGGGTCGATTGCCAACCAATCGTAGTTCGAGCCTTCGAGATAAACGCTCATTCTCGCCTGGTTGATAGCTGCACGGCTGTAATTCTCCTCTGCACTAATCGAGCGCAACTCGCGCAAGAAGTCATCCGAGAAGTAGATCTCCATCATCGGGCCACCCATACCGGAGATGTAACCCACGGTGCTTTCGGTGCGAGCCTGACGATTCTCCTCAGGCGATTTGCTCTGATCGTCGGTGAGTACTGCGTTCTCCAACGTAGTGCCTGCGAAGTTGTGCTTCACGCTATTGATCGAGCGGTTGCCCTCCTTGGCATTCTTGTCGAAGAAGTAGTAGTACATATAGGTCGTATCCTGGATGAGCATCGGCTCCTTCGGATTGCGGTTACGGCCCAAAAGATAGATTCCCGTAGCCGACAAGTCGAGTTTATACATCGAGCCCTCCTTATCTGCTGCGAGATTTTGCTGCGGACGGATATAAAGACCCTTGAACGCCTTGACCCACTTTGCATCATCGGTGTAAATTTCGGTCTCGTCGGCATAGCCGTCCCAATCCTGCGTATTGTCGGGGATAAGCATCAGGCGACGCACAAAATCCCACGTCGGGCTATCCGTGGCGAGCGACACGGGGGTCATCGTTACGGCTGTCGATGTGGTGTAGATGCCCTTCTCCTGATTCGGGAACTCGAAGGTAAAGAGGGGCTTGCTGCTGTCGTACAGCTGGCTCATATCGCAGTTGAGGTATGCAACGGTATCTTTCTCGCCATCCTTCTCGATAACATCCATAACATCGACCAAAGGCTTGATAACCTCGAAGACCTCGTAGGTCTGGACGTGTGTCGTATCCCCACCGAAGTCGGTCACCGACAAGAGCAACTGCATCGAGTCGAAGATAGGCTTATAACCGAAGCCCTCGTCGCCGATATCGGACATAAAGAGGAAATTCGACGCGAAACCTGCCTCGCGCTCTCCGAAGATTTTATCGAGGTCGCGGTCCAAGCCCATATATCCGACTTGAAGATCGGACGATATGATCGAGTCCGAGCGATAGAGCGTCGTAACGAACGAAAGACATTCGCTCGAAGTGGTGATAAACTTATTCTGCTCCTTGTCGAAGGTATCCTTCCAGACCTTGCCGGCCGAGAAACTCTTGAATCGGATTTGCATCTTCTGATTCTCAGGGATATACTCATATCCGAGCGTGTCGTCGGACGAGGTACATCCTGCAAACAGAGCGATTGCCGCAATCGAAATCACGGCAACACCATTCAGGACCCTGCGCAGACTAATTAAGTTCTTCATAGAAACGGTTGTAATTATCGTAGTAACCCTCCTCTTCGGGCGATTGGTACTCCAAGATTGGCTTGCCGCTCTGGCGAGCGATCTCGACAACGGCTGCATCTGCATTTGCTGACGCAATTACCACACCGTCGACATAACCCATAACGAAACGATAGAGATTTTCGTATGAAGCTCCGTCGAGAATTGACAAATTTTCATCCTCAACGCCCTCGCCTGCGAGTTTTTTGCCTACATCGTTCAGCGGTTGCGTGAATTTATCGTCGTAGAGTGAAACTACAATTTTCACATCCTTGAAAATCGGGTCGTCGTGGAAAACCTGTTTCAGGTAGATGGGTGCCAATGCCGAGAACCAGCCGTGGCAGTGTACTACCGAAGGTGTCCAGTGCAACTTCTTGACAGTCTCCAATACACCACGGGCGAAGAAGAGCATACGCTCGTCGTTATCCTCGAACTCCGAGCCGTCGGCATCGGTCAATACAGCCTTACGTGCGAAATAGTCATCGTTGTCGATGAAGTAAATCTGCACACGCGCCGAGGGGATAGATGCGACCTTGATGATGAGTTGGTGGTCGTTGTCGTCGATAATCAGGTTCATACCCGACAGGCGGATAACCTCGTGCAGCTGGTTGCGACGTTCGTTGATACAACCATAGCGCGGCATAAAGGTACGTACCTCGTTACCACGCTCCTGCATTGCGGGCGAGAGTGCTCGACAGAGGGTCGATTCCTCGGTTTCAGGCAGATACGGCGTAATCTCCTGACATACGTACAATATCTTGTTATTTGCCATACGTTCGTTGGTATTTAGATAGCAAAGATAGTGATTTTTTTCGAGTTTTTTGATTCGGAATAGACTTTATCTTCCACGCAAAAGGTTAGAGAATCAGCATTGCATCTCCGTAAGTACCGAAGCGATAACCCTCCTCCTTGGCGATTTTGTAGGCATTCATAACCATATCGTAACCACCGAAGGCTGCAACCATCATAAGTTGTGTCGAGTAGGGCAGCTGGAAGTTGGTAACCATAGCATCCGCAACAGTGAAGTCGTAGGGGTGGAAGATGAACTTGTTGGTCCAGCCCTCCATCGGGTTAATCATTCCGCGAGTTGATACTGCTGTTTCGAGAGTGCGCATAACGGTTGTACCAATCGAAACAACCTTGCTGCCACGCTCTTTGGCTGCGTTTACGGCCTTTGCGGCATCCTCCGTCACGAAGATCTGCTCCGAGTCCATCTTGTGCTTCGAGAGGTCTTCGACATCGACTGTGCGGAAGTTGCCCAAACCAACGTGCAGAGTTACGAATGCGCTATCAACGCCCTTAATCTCCATACGTTTGAGCAGGTGCTTCGAGAAGTGAAGTCCGGCAGTCGGAGCTGCCACAGCACCCTCTTTATCAGCGTAGATTGTCTGGTAACGCTCGGCGTCGATATCCTCGACCTTTTCGCGTACCCAGCGGGGCAGCGGAGTCTCGCCCATACGGTAGAGAGCCTCCTTGAACTCTTCGTACGAGCCGTCGAAGAGGAATCGCAGCGTACGACCGCGCGAAGTGGTGTTGTCGATAACCTCGGCACCAAGGATGTCGTCCTCGCCGAAGTACAGCTTGTTACCGATACGAATCTTGCGGGCGGGGTCCACCAGGACATCCCACAGGCGCAACTCGCGATTAAGCTCGCGCAGCAGGAAGATTTCGATCTCCGCGCCGGTCTTCTCCTTATTACCATACAGGCGCGCGGGGAAAACCTTAGTGTCGTTAAAGACGAAGAGGTCCTTCTCGTCGAAATAGTCCAAAATCTCCTTGAACACACGGTGCTCAATGGTTCCGTCTTTGCGATTGAGAACCATCAGACGCGACTCGTCGCGGTTCTCGGCAGGATACTTCGCCAACATTTCGGGCGAAAACTCATATCCGTACTGCGATAATTTCATACTTTATACTTAGGTATTAAAACTTTGTGACCGTCGGTTGTGGCTTGCGCCATTAAACAGACGATAATCAAAAGCTATACGATAAATTGTCTGTTTTGTTTCACTCGGCTTCGAGTTTTTTCAGAAAATCGTCTAATTGCCACGCATTTTCGACCGTAAAGCCTCCGCTGCGAACTCGACGAAGTGCTGTGAGGTATGCTCCGCTCTCGACAGCCTCGCCAATCTCGCCTGCGAGCGAGCGGATATAGGTACCCTTGCTGCAACGTACGCGAATCGAGATATTCGGCATCTCGTAACGCTCCAACCCCATCTCGTAGATGTTGATAAGAGCCTTGCGCAGCTCAACCTCCTCGCCTGCGCGTGCGAATTCGTAGGCGCGGACACCCTCGACCTTTTTAGCTGAATAGAGGGGTGGAGCCTGCAAACGCTCGCCTGTGAGCGAACGCAGAGCCTCCTCGACCGCCTCGCGTGTGATATGCTCGGTGGGGTAGGTCTTATCTACCGGATGCTCCATATCAAAGCTCGGAGTGGTGGCTCCGAGGCAGAGGTCTGCCGTATACTCCTTCTCCTCGGCCTGCAACTGCTCGACCATCTTGGTCGCCTTGCCGATGCAGATGATGAGGATGCCCGTAGCGAGCGGATCGAGAGTGCCGGCGTGGCCGACCTTAATCTTGCGGTAACCCTTACGACGCAGGGCGAATTTTATCTTGCGAACAACGTCTGCCGAGGTCCATTCGTAGGGTTTGTCGATGACTGCGATATAACCCTCTTGGAAGTCGAAGCCGTCAAACGAAATATTTTCTGTCATAGAGTGTTAGATAAGGTTGCAGATTATCGAAACAAGGCCGGCAAGAGCGCAGTATGCAGCAAACCAGATGAGTTTTCCGCGCTTGACGATGCCAATCATAAACTTGCAAGCAAGACATCCGACAACGAATGCCGAGATAAATCCCGCCACCATCGGTGCAAGGCCGATAGAGCCGAGGACTACCTCGCCCTTGACGATGTTGAGCAACAACTCGCCCAAAATCGGAGCCAAGACCATCAGGAATGAGAAGGTTGCCACCGCCTCCTTCTTGTTTCCGAGCAACAGACCTGTGGCGATTGTCGAGCCTGAACGCGAGAGTCCGGGCATTGCAGCTACGGCTTGTGCCAAACCGATGATAAATGCGTCGCGGTAAGAGATTTTCTCCTTCTCGCGCGGACGTGCATAATAGGCGAAGGCCAACAGGGCTGCGGTCAGCAGCAACATCACGCCCACGATTGTCAGAATATAGGGCGACGAGAGCATCGCGTTGATGTAGTCTTTGAAGGCGAAGCCCACGATGCCGATAGGAATCATCGAGAGGATGAGTTTGAGGATATATGCCTGCTCATCGTTAAAGTGCTTCGAAAAGAGACCGCCGAGCAGACGCTTTACCTCGCTCCACAGTACAACAATCGTACTCAGGACAGTTGCGGCGTGTAGCGTCACGTCAAAGAGAAGATTCTCCTCGATTTCGACATCAAGCAGAGCCTTGGCAATCTGCAAATGGCCGCTACTCGACACGGGCAGGAACTCGGTAAGTCCCTGAACGATACCCAAAACTATGGCTTCGATAATTTCCATACTATTACTTTATTTCAAGTTATTGCGCCACAAAGATAGTGATTTTTTTCGAGAGCAGATAAATTTCGGCGAACACTCTCCTTGTATTTAATTGTGATTCCGCTAAAAAACACCCGAATACAACGGCTGTATTCGGGTGGTTTTGTGAATAAAGAAATAGTTTCTTGCTGTTACATATCGAGTTCGAGCTCGAATTTGGGATGTTTGTAATCCTCTTGCCACATATTATCTATTGTAAATACGGGAGCAGCATACTCGCCGGTGGTCTTGTCACGGCCGATGCTGATTGTCATAATCTGGAACGGCTCCAATGTGTGGACAATACCGCGACGCAAATGGAACGTAACCGAAGAGTTGTTTCTGACCAGGAATGTGCGCTTTTCGCCATCATCCTTAGTTATGCGGCAATCAATGGCTGCATTCAAGAAATCTTTGAGCCACGTCTCCTGACCAATCAAGAATCCGCGCGCAAAGGCGATGGTGCGCTGATTGAGAATAGCATCTTTGACAGCCTCCTCGGTCAGCTCCTTCGCCAGAATGAGGGTCATTGTGCGGTAGTCGCCCTGGGTACCAAAGCGGTACTCGGTTAGGTTATGCTCGTCGGTATTGGCAAACAAGGCAAGTTTCTCGTCGAGGCAACGACGAACAATCGGTGGGTAGAATGTTCCGCCATTGACTACCTCAACACCATCAACCAACCCCTCGCCGTAGACTAATTGGTGGAATTCGGTCTTGTCGCAAGTGCCGCGACGCCACGCGGGATGGTTGTGAATAACGATACCACCCTGAGCCTTTGCTTTGCGCAGAGCCTCTGCGGGATCTTTGTCGAAGATAGCGTCAATGTCTGTCAAGAATAGGCAGTTGAGGTGTCCGACAGTCTGCGAGTCACGGGTAACCTCGGCGCCCTTTACGAGCAACATCGGCCATCCGGACTTCTCTATCTGCTCGACAGCCTCCTCGTGAATCTTGTTGTGGCTCACTTTGGCCTTTTTGTAATCGATGACGGTCGAGTCCTGCATCGAGATAGTGTTGAGCATATTTTTAACGCCCTTGTGATGCTCAAAGTGATCGGTAATCGCCACGATGTCCAAGCCATCCATCCAAGCCTCAACGATGCGGGCTGCGGGGTTCATTCGACCATCCGAGTAGGTGGTGTGAACGTGAAAATCGCCCTTATAGCAGTTGTAGCCCTGGACTTGCGGCAGGATAATCTCTGTGCGGGTAGCCTTTTTCTGTTTTTTCAGTGAGACGGTTTGTGGAATTGGCTTCTGCGCATAGGCCGTCGAGACGCAAATGGCCACAAATGCCAAAATAGATAAAAATCTCTTCATAATAGGTTATTTTTGGTTAATCATCATTCAGTAGTCTTCATACCGATTTCGATATACGCAAAGATAGTATAAAATTGCAGTTTGCGCAAATTCCACAACCTCAAAAACTTTGGGTCGGTCGGACTTTTGGGGGAATATCTCGAAAAAAATCATATTTTTTTGATAAAATTTCGACTTTTTCTTGGGGGGGGGAATATTTTGCTTAACTTTGTAGGCAACAAAGTGGCAAAAACCTAAAAAAACTATAAAACCTCTATTATGGACAGATTAGAATTCCTTAAAAGATTGGGTATGCTCACAGTGGGCGCATCGCTGGTGGGTGTAGACGCTAAGGCAATGATTTCGGAGAATGACGAGATGCTTGATGCCGTTCCGGAAATTGCTGCATCAGAGAAGATTAGCACCAAGATTGAGCCTTTGAAGGCTGTGGTTCCGAAGCCCATTACCGTAATGGTTATCGGTGGTGGTAACCGCGGTTGGACCTATGCTCGCTACGCTGAAAAGTTCCCCGATGCAATGAAGGTGGTCGGTATCGCTGACCTCAACCCTTATCGTCGTGAGAGAATGCAGAAGGCGCACAATATCCCCGCAGAGAACATCTTTGCAGATTTCAATGAGGCACTCTCGAAGCCCAAGTTTGCAGATGCAGTAATTATTGCTACACCCGATAACCTTCACTACGAGCCCTGTATGAAGGCTTTGGCTCTGGGTTATGATGTCCTGCTCGAAAAGCCCGTAGCTCCGACCGAGAAGGAGTGTCGCGATATTTTGAAGCAGGCACGCAAGTACAACCGTATCGTTGCCGTTTGCCACGTTTTGCGCTATGCTCCCTACTTCCGTGCATTGAAGGATGTGGTTGATTCGGGTGCAATCGGTGATTTGGTAAGCATCCAGCATATGGAGCCTATCGAGCATAAGCATATGGCTCACTCGTACGTGCGTGGTAACTGGCCTTTGGCAGAGAAGACTACTCCGATTATCCTTGCTAAATCGTGCCACGACCTCGATATTATGCGCTGGATTGTGAACAAGCCCTGCGAGGTTATCTCGGCAGAGGGTTCGCTCCATCTGTTCCGCAAGGAGAATATGCCCGAAGGCGCAACCGAGCGTTGTATCGACAATGCTGACGGTAGGGATTGTCCGCACGAGAAAGAGTGCCCCTATTCGGCAAAGCACGTATATCTCGAAAAGAAGAAGCATCTCTATGTATTTGATGTTCCGGGCAACGACCCGAAACTCATTCGCGAGAAGCTCAAAACAACCAACTACGGTCGCTGCGTATACCAGTGCAATAACGACCAGTGTGACCACTACGTAGCTGCTATCCGATTCCAGGATGGTGTGACTGCAAGCTTCACGATGGATGCGTTTACTCCGTGGGGTGGCCGTCGTACCCGTATTATGGGTACCAAGGGCTTTATCGAGGGCGATATGAAGACCTTTAAGTTCTACGATTTCCGTTCGGGTCACACCAGCATTTGGGACCAGAAGGTTAGCGAGATCGCAGACTATAAGGGTTCGGGCCACGGTGGTGGCGACCACGCTCTGGTTCGTGACTTCGTTCGTGCCGTATCTGCACAGGATGAGAACTTGCTTTCGAGCACTATCGACGTTTCGATCGAGAGCCACGTTATGGGCTTTATGGCCGAGAAGAGCCGTAAGTCGATGAAGAAGGTTAAGGTCGAGTAATTTCGTCAAGATTAACCATAGAAGAGAGGTCGCTAACCGAAAAAGTTAGCGACCTCTCTATTTAACATTTGTTTGATATTATCCTTTCAGGAACTTTACGAGTTTCTGGACTGCACGACCGCGGTGCGAGATGGCATTCTTCTCGTCGGCCGACATCTCGGCAAAGGTGCAGTCGTAGCCGTCGGGGATGAATAGCGGGTCGTAGCCGAAACCTCCGCAACCGGCCTCGCTCTCAGCAATGCGTCCCTCGACAATTCCCTCGAAGAGGTGCTCTTCGCCATCGAGAATCAGCGAGATGACGGTGCGGAAACGAGCTTTGCGATTGGTTACGCCCTCCAAATTCTTCAACAGCAGGCGGTTGTTTGCCTCGAAGTCGTGTCCGTCGGTGGCGTATCGTGCCGAGCGAACACCCGGCTCGCCGCCGAGAGCCTCGACTTCAAGACCCGTATCGTCAGCAAAGCAGTTTCTACCTACGCGGTCGTGGAGGTAGTGCGACTTCTGCGAGGCGTTGCCGTCGAGCGTGTCGGCCGTTTCGGGAATATCCTCCGTAATGCCACAATCGCGCAGAGTTACCAGGCGAAATTTATCACCCAGCAGGGCCTGTACTTCGCTCAGTTTGTGAGCGTTGTTGGTTGCAAAGATTATCTCTGTCATATCTTGTTTTGCTAATTATTCTCCGCGAAGGTAACAATTTTATTTGCAACCTCGACAACCAATGTGCGCTTGGTCTGCTCCAAGATGCTGCGATAGATGATATCGACCTTGCCGGAGATAAGTTCGTCGCCCTTGAATACCAGCGGGCTCAGCAGTGTGTAGTCGATTGTGTAGTCTGCGGACGAAGGGTCGCGCAGATAGTCGGTATTAAGACCCGTTGCGCTGACCATCGTGAGCGTCAGCACCTCCTCAATCTCGTTTACCGAGTACTCGATGACGCTCTCCTGCGAAACGGAGTAGTCATAGCGGCACCAATCGGTATTGTAGGTCGTGAGGGTAAATTTGCTATTCTCGCCAACGGAGCCACTCACTGTGCCGATATTGACTAATTGCATACAGCTTCCGTACTTGACATAGACCATCCACTCGCCACCCTCGTCGAGTTGCTTGCCGTTGGTAACCACCCGGTAGGTCTCGGCACCATACTTACTGCCGTGGTAATCGAGCGTGTATATACTGTCGTTATGGATTACTTCGCACTTGCCGTAGGTCGCATTGCATTGAGCCTTGCCCAACATAATGTCGTTGAGGTGTGCAATCACTTGCGCGTGGCGATATTCGCTCTGTAAACCCTCCGATACTCGTCCCCAAAGAAGTTTGTTTGCCCGCTGCGGGTCGGGAATCTCTGCGCTCGAAAATTCACACGAGCAGAGGAATATTGTCGCCATAGCGACTGCCAAAATCGAAAAATATCTTCTCATAACTCGACCCTCCTACTTCTGTTTTTTTACTGCATTAAAACGATATCCCAAGCCGGCGCGAGCCCAGCCCGACATACCGACTCCGAACTCGGCAAAGCCGAAGACCTTGCGACCAAACGAGCAGCCCAAAATCGTGGCATCGCCCCAAAGATACAGCCCCTCAAAGTCGGTAACAAACGCCACCGCCACCGAGGAGTAGAGCTGAACGCTCTCGCGGTAGAACCAGTTAAATCTGACCGTAGGCATCAGCGAGAGAGAGTAGTAGTTGAGATTTTCGACCTTCTCGCCCGTGAGCGAGCTCTTGCGGGTGCAGGTCGAGGCTCCGAAGGCTACCGTTGCACCATACTGCAACCAGCTACGGTCGTGATAGGTGTAGCTCAGCGTGTAGTTGCCGATGAAGCGGCGAGCCGTGTTGTAGTAGTCGGCATTGGCCATCTGGTCATCAAAAAGATAGCTATCGACGTAACCCCAATTACCATTGTCAAGCAGAAAGTAACTCGGCAGACTGACCGAGCCGATGCCGATGCGGATATCGTGCTTGGGTGAAAAATGGGGCGTTCGTTTGATGATGGTTGTTATCGTCTCGGTGTCGGTAATCTCTACCGACTTTGTCTTGGTTTGCGCCAATGCTCCCTGCGCCACGAATAGCACAGCGAGCAGTAGTGCGATACTCTTGAAATTTCTCATAAGGGTAATAGTATCAAATTGTTAGACAATCGGATGGTAAAAGCCCTTTTTGCAGAGCAAAATCACCCTCTCCCTTAATTTGTAACGAGTTGAATGTCTTATAGTTTCTCGGTTTCGAGAAGCGACAATTTGTGGTCGGTGCAGATCTTGTCGATAATGGCCTTTACGACGATGTCCATTTCGGCTCCCTCGCGGTAGTCGGCCGAGCATACGTGGTTCACGCGGTTGTCACGAATCAGCGTTGCCATATCTTTACGAGCACCCTTATCCTGCGGGTTGTAGACCGCAATCGAGTGGCCACCGAAGTTCTTGACCAGGCGCATACAGGGGATATCTGTCGTACCGTCGCCAACATAAATCATATTGCTGAACGGTACGGGACGCTCTCTCTCCTCGATGTAGCGATTGACCAGGGTGCTGTCGTAAACCGACTCTACGCCCTTATTGATTTTGAAGATAAATTGTGTCTTGTTGGTGTAGTTTACCGCCACACCCGGCCAATAGGCGATGCCATCGACATCATAGAGGAATTTGCAGGCGTAGATTTTACTAAATTCGTGAGCAATCTCGGTGCCCTCGATAATCTCGGTCAGACCTGACGAGTTGATGTAGTGAACTACGTGGAGGCCTCGCTCCTCGCCGTATGCGTTGATGCGCGAAAACCACTCCTTGACACCCTCATAGAGCTGTATGCGACGACCCGACTCCTGGAACGCCTCGCGACGCAACGAAAGTCCTTTGGACTTTGCCTCCTGAATCATCTTGGCCATATAGGTCAGGATTCCGTCGGCATCCTGCTCCTCGGCCAACGAGTTGGCCTCGTGCCAAAACTCTTTGTTGCTTTTGCCCACGGCGGGGATAAAGTCATACTCCTGCATATTGCCCGGCGAGAGAGTGCCATCAAAGTCGTAAATCAGTGCTACGGTAGGTTTCTTGCTCATAGTTCGGTAATTTTCTCCCCAAAGGTAACACAAAATCGGTTAAAGTAGTACATAGTTGGGAATGTTTTTGCAGAAATCTGCAAGATGAATATCGAAACGGAGAAGAAAAGTCTGTATCAAACCACTCCCGTCGCCCGACTGTGTTTACTCGATTCTCTGCCAAATTTGTTCGTACACAACAAAAATTACGTATTCTAAATACGTACGGCAATTTCGGTGTTAAAAACAAATCTCTTCGGCATCCTGGGAAAAACTTGAAAAATCGCTTAAACTTTGCTATTCTATAACTTGTTGATATTTAGGGTGTTATGCGAAAAATCGGGGGGGGGTAATTTCGCGCGCGAACTTTTATTGCTGTTTTTTTGTGCGTTTTTGGGGACAATTTCACCAAAGATTTGCTACATTTGCGCCAATAATGTGTATTTCTTACGCACGTAGTGCGATTGTTAGTTGGTTTTTATACGAAAATGTCGTCTGTAAAAAGACTTATACTTCTGTCCTTGATGGTGTGGGGAGCCTTGCTTGCCACAGCACAGGTCGTGGAGGTATCTGACCCGGCTTTTTCTTACGCGCGAGCGCACACAAGCCAGACAACAGCCGAGAAAAACTGCATCAAGCTCCAAGACATTCTCATCCACTACGAGAATAATATCGCAACCCCTCGTTGGGACTATCAGAGCAACCAAGCCTCATACAATACTCTGTCGCAAATTATCGACAAGCTCGCTTCGGACAGCGTCACCGTGCATACAATCATCATCGAGGGTGCTGCATCGCCCGTGGGTAGCGAGGCCTACAATAACGCTTTGGCTCTGCGTCGTGCCGAGCGTCTGAAAGGGATTATCTCGGAGATGGAGGGTGGCGACAGGTTCCACATCCACACAATCTCGATGGGTGAGGACTGGAAGACGTTTTCGGACCACATCCACCAAACCTACAACGAGACCAATCGCGAGGAGGTGCTTGCTATCCTCGACTCGGACGACTCGAACGACGAAAAGGAGCGCAGGCTCTATAATCTCGATAACGGCAAGACCTGGCGTCTGTTGGTTACAGAGTATATGGCCCCGGCCCGAAATGCTGCGGTGTTGCGTATCGTCGAGCTCGAACCTTTGGCTGACCTTGTTTCTGCCTCGCAGCTAAATCTGCAAGGCACAATCGCGCCTTTGGAGTTCGACGCTCTGCCCAACGACTACTATCGTGAGAAGAGTGAGTTTGTCGAGCCGACAACAACCGAGAAGCCCGCAACCGAACAACTCGCCACGCAGCCGACAACAACCGAGAAGTCCGCAACCGAACAACCGACACAGGTCGAAAAGGTCACTTGTGAGGATACGACCCGTAAGCTTCTGTTTGCGCTCCGTTCAAACCTGCTTGTTCCTGCCCTCAATCTGGGTGTCGAGGTGCCGATTGGCAACCATTGGTCGGTGGGTGCCGACTACTACTACCCCTGGGTATGGCCCAAGAGAGATAACAAGAACTGCTTTGAGTTTTTGGGATGGGGTATCGAGGGCCGTTATTGGTTCGGCCGCAACCGCACCATATTCGACCGCTTGCAGGGTCACTCGATAGGTCTGTATGGCTATGCAGGCTACTACGACTTCGAGCGCAACTACCACGGTCATCAGGGAGAGTTCGTAAATGTGGGATTGGACTACACATACGCTATGGCGGTGGGCAAGCGCAAACAGTTGCATTTCGAATTCTCGTTGGGAGTGGGATATATCTACTCGGAGGCTCGTAAATATACCGTCATCGAGCCGGGAGCTCCACTTATCAGTGACAAGATAACAAAGAAGATAGGCTTCTTCGGCCCTACCAAGGCGAACATATCGCTCGTGGTGCCGATATTCCAGAGAGTTAAACCAAACGATAAAAAGCAAGGCGATGAGTAGCGTGCGTTACATACTGCTTGTCGTTTTGACGGCTCTTCTGTCGGTGGCGTGTCAGCGTCGCCCGATGGAGGAGGAGTATCTGCGTGTCTATCTCGACCTCACCATCGACAAGAATATCACAAACTACGAGGCAAAGAGCGGCGAGCCCGGCTTGATGCGTGTGGCATTCTTCGACCACAACACGGGCGACTATCTCAGCCACGACCTTGTGTCGGAGCAGGGCGGATATATCTTTGCCCCCTATGGCGATGTCGATATGGTGGTCTACGATTTCGAGACGAGCAAGACCTTTGTGCGCAACACCTACTCGTGGCCCTCAATGGAGGCCTATACCGACGAAATCAACGACCAGCAGCGTCGTGGCTTTACGCGCTACCTCCTCTCGCGATTGGATAGCCGACCCTCCTATGATGAGATACGTCTTACACCGAGCCACCTCTTTGTGGCGCGTGAGACAAATATCCACATCCCTCGCCACATCTCGAACGGTGTATTCGTCATCAACGCCACAGCCAAGTCGGTTGTCGAGAGTTGGACCGTCGAGATTAAGGGCGTAACGGGTGTAGAGTACATCGGCTCGATGTCGATGATGCTGTCGGGACAGATAGCCACTCACTTCATCGCTGCTGATCGACCTTCGACTACGCCTCTGGCTCTCTACTTTGAAGGTGTAGAGACCCGTCGTAGCGTGGCTTCGCTCCACACACGATTTGAAACTTTCGGTCGTGAAAAGACAAGTGGCGATCAGGCTTTATTGAGCATCCTCTTCTTTGATGTGGCAGGCCACCCGTATATGTATAATTTCGATGTGTCGGACCAGATGGAGAACAACCCTGAACAACATATTGTAATCGAAGGCGATATCAACATTCCTGCACCGGAGGTTGGTGGAGGTTTCAAGCCGAGTGTCGATGATTGGAAGGAGTTTGAGTATGATATAGACATTTAACGACCGAAATTACAAACCTTAAAAATCACAATACGAAACAGAAAATTTTTTTACACACAAAACAATTTACAAACAACAAAATTCTTAAAATTATGAAAAAGATGTTTTTCTTTGCTGTGGCAGCGATGGTGTCGTTGAGCAGCTGTGTTAAGAGCTCGGATTATTACACCGGTAAGAACGAGCAGATGGGCTTTAAGTCGGCAGTTAGTCGTGCTATTATCGAGACTAACGCAGATATGACCTATCCTATTGCGGTTTCGGCCGTATGGGATGACAATTCGGACAATGTATTCGACCCCTACTTCTCGAATGCCAAGTTCGTTTATGACTCGTCTTTGAATTTGTGGAAGGGCGAGCCTGCAAAGTATTGGCCGACAAGTGGTAATATGCACTTTGTTGCTCTCTGCCCCTATCCTGTAAATGCTACCGTAACCAACAACTACAAGGTTTCGGATGGTACATTCGAGTCTGTCAAGTTTAGTAATATCGACAACAACTTGAAGGATCAGCACGATGTTCTCTTCAGCGATGACCTCGCAACCGCTGCTCCACAGCAAAGCGCACAGACCTTGAATTTCCACCACGCTTACTCGCAGCTCAATGTAACCTTCCGCAAGACTGATTCGGCTGCTGTCGTTATCGTTAAGAATGTATCGGTACAGGGCGTACATATTTCGGGTACCTTGACTGTTGTTCCTGTAATTGGTGGCGAGAGCACTGCTACTTGGGCAACTCCGGGTGACGAATTTGCTATCAACCGTTACTTCTTGGATGCAGATGCAACAGGTGTTGAGGATGGTGCTCTCGATATGGTTCTCAATGCAGACGAGAACAATCCGTTGTCGCCGAAGCCTATTCTTGTTATCCCCGGCGCACAGACTTCGTTGGTTATCGAGTACTCGATCGACGGTGTTGATCACACCTACACAGAAACTCTCAGCGGTGACTGGTTGATGGGTTACAAGTATACTTACAACTTCGTAGTCAACGTGCGCGAGATTATGTTCAACTGCGATGTTGAAGCGTGGGTGGACGGTACAATCGGTGGTAGCAACACAACTATCTAATCCGAAATTTTCTAATCCGTAGGGGGCTGAACTCCCCTACGGGTACAAAGCAAAAATATGAATATGCGCAAAGTATTGGCAATAGTATTGACAACATTAGTCGTGTCGGGTTGCGGCAAAACAATCCCGACGGGCGAGCCACGCAATATTGGTTTCTCGTCGCTGGTGACACGCTCGTTAATCGACAGTACGGAGGCGTTGCGTGAGCAGGAGGTAAAGCTCTATGGAGCCTACCACCTCGACGGCAACACCGCCCGATTGTTCGATGCCGAGCGACTCTATTACGATGCTTTGCTACCGGGATGGGACTATACCTCCACACAGTATTGGATAAGGGGCGCATCGTACCACTTCTTCGCTGTATGTCCATACGCTACGCCTTGCACCTTCTCGGACGGTAGAGATTTGGTGAGCATCTCCAACTACGAAGGCTCGGCTTACGGCGAGGATCTCCTCTACGCCACAGCAGCACGTGACCTGGCCGTCGAGGAGGACTTCTCGACAGTGCAACTCCACTTTCACCACGCCTGCGCAGCCCTGCAATTCAACCTTGTGAACGCATCGAATAGTGTGTTGATTGACGTGCGCAATATATACCTCGTAGGGTTGTATAACAAGGGAACTTTCCGCTTCGACTATGAGGACACCACTTCGTGGACACTCGAAGGCTCGCCCCTCTCGGCTTCTGCCACTTTGCAGCCATTTGCAGGAGTATGTACACTGCCGGAAGGCGGTCTGCCCGTGAATATTGATGTGGAACATTCACTCTACGACAACGGAGCAATCCTGGTGTTGCCTCAAAATATCTACAAGAGTAGCGTGACGCTGCATCTCGAATACAAGAAGCAGGGTGATGCCGAGTATGCCGTGCGCGACATACAACTCGGAATGTTGGGTGGCGCAACACCCACCGAGTGGAAAGCCGGCGAGAAGTACAAGTATAATTTTAACATCACCGACAACACCATAACAACCGAGGTTAGGATTGTGCCGTGGGTCGATAACTATGTTGATTTGTAGGAGACGAGAGAGTATGAAGAGATTTATATGCATACTGTTTACTCTTGCGCTGTTCGGTTGCGAACAGGGCTTCGACAGGTTCGAATTGGGCGAGATAAAATTCGACGCCAAGACCATATCGCGTGCTGCGCTGACGCAGGGAAGCATCGAGAGCGGAAAGGTCTTTGTCTGTGGTGTACAGAACAACTCGACAAAGATTTTCGATAATGCTGCCATAACCCGCGATTCCGAAACAGGAAAATGGTTTGCCGCCACAAAGAGAAATTGGACCGAGGGCAGCAACTACTCGTTCCACGCATATGCTTATAACACCGCCACCGGTCTGACGCTCGAAAAGAGCAAAGACGGACTTGAATTTGCGGTACAACAGCCGACCACCTACAACGAGGCAGGAATGGTCGATTATCTGCTCTCTTACTCATTCAAGGTTAGCAACGGAGCGATGAAGCCTATCGTGCAGCTCTACCTCGAACACGCAATGTCGCTCGTGGAGATATATGTCGTGCGTGGCAATATGTTCGAGGCGCGTCTTACGAAGATGACCTTCGAGGGTGTTTACTCGCAAGGCTCGATGAAATGTACAGCACAAGCGGTAGCCAACTCAGGCGAAACAAATGTGTGGGAGGTGTCGCTTGCAGGTAACAATAATGTGGTTTATACCTTCCAGCCCTCAACGCCTGCGACGATTGGCGATGAGCGCGACAACACGGGTGCGAAGATGTCGATAATGTGTCTGCCCCAGCAGATTTCGGCAAGCACAAAGCTTACAATCGAATACGAAGTGAACGAGAAGATATCCTCGGAGAGCCCCGATAACTTCGTGGCGCACAAAGAGGAGTTCCAGCTCTACAACTATCAGCCGATAAACTATCAATCGGGACACCGCATCATCTATACCGCAACGGTCGATTCGGGTGTAAACCTCGAAGGCTCGATATCGGCGTGGAAGGATGCCGGTTACATCGAGGGTACGGTGCTGCCGGAGATAAATTAGGAGGAGTAGGATTATGAAGAGATATTTTCTGAAATATTTGGCGTTGATAGCGGTCGTTGCGCTGTGTGGTTGTGAGAGCGATCCAGGCATCGGTGGCTCGAATCGTAACCCTATGGAGGTGCGTCTGTGGGCAGATGTGGGCTACTCGCCAAATGTCGAGTATGGTCCTCGCTCGGCCACACGTGGCAATGCCGGCTCGACGAGCGGCATTATCGACCCCGCAACCGACACCGTTATCGTGATGGGTATGGCTCGCATCGACGAACTCTACTCTCCATCATACCCTGCGTTCCTCAACTGCGGAGAGCCTATTATGGCAGAGATGGGTAGGCCTAATCCTGCGAATAGCTATATCCGCGATATAACCTTCACAAGTTCGGCACAGTTCTTCTACAATACAACCGATTATGTGAAGTATGTGGCTTGGCAACCGTGGTTGCCCAACGAAGATGGCTACGAATACAACTCCGACAATTCGGCTACGACGGTGCGTATGCCTATCACGGGCGATTCGGATATTATGTACGGAAATGTAACGACAGGCTCACAGAGCGAGGGCTTTGAGGTGATGACCTTCGACCACGCACTGTGCGTTTATCGCATATCGATTTATTCGATGCAGGACGAGGATAGTGCCCAAACTTCGGCTTGGGGTTCACTCGAAGATATGCTCATCGAGGAGATGCCGACTTCGTGTATCCTGACCCTTCCGACCGATGCGGAGGGAACCTTCGGCATAGCATACGAGGGTAGCGAGACCCTCGATCTCTCCGACGAGAACAACAACATCTTCTTCTCGCCCGGCGATAAGATTCCTGTGGGATTGGCAAATCGTCGTGTGGTGGCAAAGTGCGTAGCAGCACCGCCAAGTGGCAACCTGCTCAACATAAGCCTCTCGACAAGTAACACCCCGAACAGACTGCGAGTGTCGATTGCTCGAAACTTCAAGGCAGGATATGTTTACGACATCGTATTGCGTTTCTCGAACCACGGTTATATAAATCCCGATGTATCGGTTAGCGAGTGGTTGGCTTACGGCGAGGAGATAGAGCAAGATGTGGATGTCGAGATGTTCTACAATTTGAGCAACTACGAAACGGCCAATTCCTACATCGTAAATTCGGCAAACTACGGTTATTGTTTTGATGGCACAGTGAAGGGTAACGGCGAGAGCCAGCTTGTGGGTGGTGGTGACGCTACCGTAGCACCGGGGTACATCGACATCTTGTGGGATGATACGCCGATGATTACTGTCAATGGCATACAGCGCAAGGCTCTCGTACTCGATTCGCACAAATTGGCACAGGGTCGTGTGTTGTTCCACGTTCAGGGTGCTACCGACAGCGACAACAAGGAGCTTCTCTCGGAGGGAAATGTTGTCATTGCAGCCTACGATGAGGAGGGTGGCAACATCCTTTGGACTTGGCATATATGGCTTACCGACCGTGTCAAGGCACAGGGTTATCCGAACGGATATATCGTGCAGGACCGAAACCTCGGAGCCGTATCTGCACAACCCGATAGCGCAAACGGTATGGATGGCCTCTACTACCAATGGGGACGACCTACGCCATTCAAGAATGTCTCGTCGGGTATCTATGGTTCGGTATCGAAGGTGCCAAGCGACCCGTCAAGTGTTGCAACCGTAGATGAGGCGGTAGCGCATCCTACAACGCTCTATGGTAGCGGCGATAGCGAGCGACACGATTGGTTGGCTACAAGCAACAACTCCTTGTGGGGCTATCGTGCCGAGCATATCGACCTCGAAAAGACGATGTACGACCCTTGTCCTCCGGGATATATGGTTGCCGATACTCGTGTATGGCAAAATATCGCAAACTACCAGGTATCGGGCGGCTGGCAGAACAATGTTGGCGTAAATCTCTCGGTGGCATCGAATAATGTGTGGTATCCGTTCCAGGGTTATATCGAGGCTGATGGTACGGAGAACAACTCGCGCACGATGTTGCGTCTGTGGTCGAGTGTCGTGGATACACGCTCGACAAACGAGCCTTACGAGTTGCAATACGGTGCAAGTGGCACATCCTCTTACACCTCAACGGGTAGCCTGCGCAACCGAGCACTTCCCGTGCGCTGTGTATCGAGCCACTCGACGGCTATCGTGACCGACCTGAGCGCGTCGCAGACTGCGAACTGCTATATGATACACCGCTCAGGATACTACAAATTCAAGGCTACGGTGCGAGGTAATGGTGTAGGTAGTCTACTTCCTCTCGGTGGTACAACAACAGCCGAAATCAATGGCGGATTATCGACAACCTTTACCCCTGCAAAGGTCGATTTCTTGTGGTGGCAATGTGATTTCGAGGAGGCGCAATCGACTTCGACAACCGCAAATAACCACGACCTCGACCTGCTGCCTGTGCAGATTCTCAATAATGGCGAACTTGACAAGGATGGCTATATCACACTGCACATCAGCGAGTTCCGCGAGGGTAATGTCGGTTTGGCAGCATACGATGTCGATGGCGAGATAATGTGGTCGTGGCACTTGTGGCTTACCGATAAGCCTACCGATGTGATTACGGGTAACTATACGCTTATGGATAGATTCCTGGGCGCAACAACCATACCGACAATCAGCAATAACAGGGTTTCGTTCGACAACAATAATCAGCGATTGGCATCATACGGTTTCTACTACCAATGGGGCCGAAAAGACCCTATTATGGGTGCTCCATCTTACAATGCGGGCAACGACAATGGCGGAACAAACGAAAAACCCAAAACAGCTCGCTATTGGGTGAAGGCCTACAACGGTGCGTGGTCGAGTCGTACAGATATCGACCTTGTTGCTGCGGCGTTGATTCCGAATGTGGTGCAGAATCCGATGGCCTTCTTCCGCAGCACTTCGCAATGCGGAAATAATACGAGTGGTTGGTTCCCTGCTTCGTTTGCCGACGGATATACGAATGTGGCGTTGTGGGGTTATGCTGTCAAGGACTACTCTATCCAGGGTCAGACCTTCTCAAAGACGATGCACGACCCTTGTCCTCCGGGCTACCGAACACCTTTCCACCACGCTTGGGGATATGGTAACAATCAGGGATACTCCTATGGCGAGAACGGAGGTAACATCAACTTCTCGAACGGAGAGGGAAACTATGATACTTATGGCGTTGTCTTCAACAAGAGCTATTTCGATACTGCGTGGTATCCATTTGCGGGATATCGCAATCCGACAACGGGTAAATACACCAGCGTAGGAACGGGCGGATGGATGCTTACGGGTATGCCGATGGGACAGTACAACACCCGAACCTATGTCTACACGAGAAGCTATTCGGGACAGACTGCCAACTCCGGAGGAGATGGATATGGCGCAGCATACGCAATGCCGGCACGATGCCAAAAAGATTAACAGTAGTGGATATTATGATGAGATTTTTCAGAAATATATTGGTTTTGGGAGTTGTTGCTCTCTCGGCTGTGGCTTGTGAGATGGATGGCGACACCATCGACACCACAATCAATGGTAGCACTTCTGCCGGTGGCGAGAATCGTCTTACGCCCTCCTGTCTGGTCGAGTCACGCAACACTTCGCGGGCTTCGAAATCAAGGTTGGCTACACGTTCATTGGTGGACCAAATCACAACCAAGCGTTTGGAGTCGAACTTCCTGCGTATAGACGAGGATTTGGACGAGTGGAACGACGGCTGCTACACCTTTACGGGTAACGATGCTACGGCTCCTTACACCACAAACTGGAATAAGGCCTTGTTGCTCGAAGCTACGGTTACCGCTGCGCCCGACAATACCGATGGTATTCACTATCGCTCGATATCGTTAGCCCCCGAACAGTCCTACAAACTCAATATCGTCGAGGAGAAGGATGGCGACAAGATTGTGAGCGACACCACCCACTTCTACCACACTCGTCTGGTGGGTTGGTACCCGATGAACTGTACCCTGCCGCGTCGTGAGGGTGTGCCTGCGACTGCGCAATTCGACTTCTCGGAGTTCGATGCTGTTCGTCTTAACGAAAGAGTCGAGATAAATGGCGTCCCAACCGATGTTGTAGCGCTACAATTCAAGGGCCTTGATGGCGAAACAGACCTTATGGTCAGCAACCTCTGCGAGGGTCAATATTGGCATAACTATAACCCGAATAATCCTCACAGGAGCGATGTTCATCCCATTGACGGCAGCAACATCTACCGACAGCCTTTTGGACACAGCATAACATCTCCGGTCTACTCGAACCACCTGACTTATCGTCACTACCGTTCAGCCATTCGCCTTACGGCATACGCCGAGCAGAGCGAGCAGAACTTGATTATGTGGGGAGATATCAATGCGGTGGTAATTCGCAACCAGCCAACATCTTGCAAGGTGTGGTTGCCGACCAATTTGGGCGAGTTTGGCGAGGTTTACCATTGGGGCGACTACGAGGATTTGCCCATCGTGACAACTCCTATGTTCGATAACGACAGTAACTATCCGGATTACAGCGAGTCGGTACAATACCCGATATCTATGAAGGGTGCATCGTTGGATCACGACACTTATCTTGGCTATTCGTTGGTGGAGCCTAATCGTGACGTGGAGTTGGAGATTCACACCTCCTCCGGTGTATATACAACCATCATCGAGGCAAAACACAAGGTTAAGGACGCGGATGGCAATGAGTCAATAATCAACATCTTCGATGAGGGCTGCATCTACAACATAAAGTTGGACCTCCACACAAGCGGCTCTATCGGTGCAATCCTCGAAAAGGAGGGTGATGAGCGTTACTACGACCTTTCGTCACTGCACGAGTTTGAGATTCACGATGAGCCTCTGGACCAGAACATCATATCGACCTACAAGTTGTCAAATTGCTACATCCTCGACCCGAATGAGTATAAGGATGCAGAGGGCAACGATATCTATGATGGATACTGCTTCCTGGCTTCGATTATCGGTAATGGCGAGGCCGGTATCGTATCTTCTGGTGCGCAGACACTCTATCCTGAGACCGAGAATATTTCTCCCATTACGGCGCATCTCTTGTGGGAGAGCCAGCTTGGTCTGATATCGGATATAGAGTTGAAATATGGATATGTGCGCTTCAAGCTCCCCGACTCATCATCGCGCGGAAACGCAGTGATTGCCGTATACGATAAAGAGGGCAAGGTGTTGTGGTCGTGGCATATATGGATTACTGACCGCCCCGCTGAACAATCCTTCTCGGTGGGCGAGCACACAATCTCACTCCTCGATAGAAACATCGGAGCAACGAAGGCCGTTTGTTCGAATGCCAGCGAAGCTCTGGCAACCTATGGCCTCTATTACCAATGGGGACGCAAGGACCCATCAATGGGGCCTCCGACCTACAACTATTCGCCTATCAATCTCAATACGGCTTCGTACTACGACTTCTCGTCCGACGAGAAGACCGCTGCCGAGGTTACGCAGTTTGCTCAGCCTACACTGCGCAATGGCGTGGAGAATCCTATGTATCTGATTTTGCCTACCGGTCAGCCACTATCTTATATCTTCAATTGGCTCTACCAGCGATACGACTTCCTGTGGGGATACGATAGTGCGACAGGTATGACAAGCAAGACCATCTACGACCCGTGTCCGTACGGTTACCGCGTGCCAAGTAGTGAGCTTGGAGCATTGTTCAGTATGGGTAGCGGCTCGAATGGAACTTACGGATATACTCGCACCGTCGACGGTAAGCAGTTCTTCTTCCCTTATGCCGGATTTAAGGGTGTGGATGTGGGTCTGAACTCACTTATCTGCTCGTGGAAGTATGTGGGCCAGAAGGGCGACTACCAATCGTCGATGTACTGCACCGATGCCGATGCTGTAAATAATGGCGATATCAACCAATATATGCACCGCTCGCGCGTCTATGTATCGAGTGCTGCGGAGTGGACCGAGACCAACGTCGGCACCTACACGGGAAGCCTGCATATCGACTTTGCGAATCGCCGTACAGCAACATCGGTACGATGCGTTAAGGATGAGAAGATTGGAAGTATCACCGCGACACTCACACCGTCAGTGCGTAACCTTGTGGCCAATACGCAGATATCTCTCGACTACAAAGCACACTCATACGGTAGTGCTATCGAGAGCATCATTATAAGTGCCGACTACACCGACACTTCGGGCGTAGAGCGTCACCGAGAGATTCGTACCATAAACAACATTGACGAGTATGTCACAAGTGGCAGGGTACCCTACACTACTCCTTCGGATTGCAATGATGCAGGTGTCGTCTTCCACCTTATGGTGCGCAACGAGCACGGCCTCATCTATACCGAGGAGGTTACCCTCGTTAGTGATAACCTGAGCATCGCATTCAACCGTTGGGAAGATACGACGCAGAGTAGCGTAAACAACACCACCCGCGAATTTGTGGTTGTGGGCGAGGAGATTCGCTACTATGTGAATATCTCGGCAAGCAGCGAGCCTTCGTCGGTAACAATAGACGGTGCTGTGGCAACCAAGGGCGGTACATTCGCAGGTCAGGATGTCTCGAACACCACTTGGTATATCACCTGGTCAAAGGATATAAAGGGTGTCTACGATATGGAGGTTGCGGCGACGCTGAACGGAAGAACCAGCAGAGCACAAATGCCTGCTGTGACGGTCTATGGCTTGACTGTGGGCGATAGAACCACCTCAATCGAAACTTCGGGCCAGACGCTCTATCTGTTGGTGAATGCTAACTATACAAGTACAAGTATGACCTCTAAGGGTACAAGTCTTGCGGCTGACACCAACAGAGATTACTATAACCTCTTTACTGTCGAAAGCAATAAGATTAAGAGTTTGGCACGAGGTCAATACCTGAATGGTACAACCGGCACGATAAACTTCTCGTCGTCGGGTACAAACTATACCATTGCGACCTCTGGCAACAACAAACAGATTTACTACCGATCGGGTGTAAGGTCATACTATATTCGCCAGACCAACTCTACGTCGGTGTCGCTCTCGACCAGCTCGACGAATCGTAACTGGACCTTCTATCCTGTAAGCTACGATAAGCCGTAGAGCAGGCGTCTAAACAAACATAACCGAGGAGCTCTGCGTAGGGCTCCTCGGCAAAACAGATTGAGAGTATCGCTTGGCGGAATTGGCTACTCCGCATCCTCCGGATGCTCCGCTAAACGTCTTTCCCGCACGGAACCTCGGTTTGTCCGGCAGAATTGACGCAGCCGCTATGCTTTACTGCGTCTTTCCCCTGGAATCCTCGGCATAGAGAGCGCGAGCATTGCTTGCAGTGTGATTGACTTCGCTTCACAATGCTGTCGCATTGCTTCGCTCGTCTTTCACTGCGTCGGCTCGGCAATAACAAACAATGTGTCTGTGCTGCGCACACAGCAAAAACAAAGAGAGATAACTTTCAAATACACTTGAAGTCATCTCTCTTCTGTTTTTTGGCTCTTCGAGCAACACCTTGTTTGTTATTGCTCTCGCTCTCCTCGTGATTCCGGCGGGATTCGAACCCACGACCCACAGCTTAGAAGGCTGTTGCTCTATCCAACTGAGCTACGGAACCAGACCTGTTTTCGGGCGAAAGCCACATAAAATCGGACACATAACGCCTGAAAATCGAGCAAAAGTAATATAAAATTCCCAATCCCACAAACTTTTGTCCGTAGTTTCTTGTTCGATATCCCACATTCCGCTCGCAGAGCCTCCCGAACTCGTGGGTATTTTTTGTTCGATTTGCTCACAATTACCCGCCTAATTCCTACCCCAAAATAGCACATTTGGTCCGGATGGTGCGGAAATAGGGCCTCTTTTGTGGGATAATTTGGCAGATACCCCAAAATAAGTTAGCTTTGTATAGTGACTTATGCGGTGGCTGACAGCGATATTGACCTGCAAAAAGGTTGCGTCCAGTGCCGTTTTTACATTTTATTGTGCAACAAACAAACAGAAACAAAATGAAGACGCCCATAACTTCGGTATCATCTTTTCAGGTTGGCGAGCTGTATCTTTTTCACAGTTGCGACGCCGCGTGTCCGCCCGAGAGCAGCCTTTGGGGATTCTACGACCAGACCGAGGATGGGGTTATCTGCTTGGAGCACAGCACCACCGACTTGCGCCACTTCAAGCGTTGGCACGAGCTGCCTGAGGGTTACGAGTTTGCTCGCCTGGCCGAGCGTTGCGAGCTGCGCGATTATATGTACAATCTCGGTGTCTGGGATGCGGAGGTCGCAGCGGAAACTTCCGTGGCCGAGATGTAAATGTGTAAAAATCTGCAAATTAGGCAGAATGTGGTGTTTGTTGCATTTGTGTTAATCGGTTGGTAATCAGTGTTGTGCGTGATAGGTTTGCGACATTTTTGATATTTACGGCCGATTTTAGCGACGAAAAATTTGGAATTAGAAAAAATATACCTATCTTTGCACCGCAAAAATGATGGTGCCATAGCTCAGTTGGTAGAGCAAAGGACTGAAAATCCTTGTGTCCCTGGTTCGAATCCCGGTGGCACCACAGAAAGAGAACTCATTGAGAGTTCTCTTTTTTGTTTTGGCCTGTTGGGGATTCTCCGCAGGGTGGTAGTCAAAGGATCTTGAATAATAATTAGGGAATTGGCTTCCTGCGGTCGCCCATAAGTTCCTTTTCTTCCTTCGCGCCTCGGCAAAGCATGCGAGCATTCTTTGCTCTCGGCTTGGCGTCAGTTCCCCTCCGCTCGCCGCGGGGGGGGAATTGTGATCCTCAATCTGTTTTTGAGCAAGGTGAAGGGAATAGGCTTCCTACGGTCGCCCATCCCCTCACCTCGCCGGTGGGGGGGGAATTGTGATCCTCAATCTGTTTTTGAGCAAGGTGAAGGGAATTGGCTTCCTGCGGTCGCCCATCCCCTCACCTCGCCGCGGGGGCCCTTGCAAAGACCTGCACTCGGCAAAAAGTTGATAAGACCCTCTCAAAAATCTTTATGCGGCGAGAGGGAATTGGCTACTCTGCGAACTGACGTTCGCTCCGCTACGCCCATCCCCTCACCTCGCCGGTGGGGCCCTTGCAAAGACCGGCACTCGGCAAAAGTTGATAAATCAACTACTTTTGCGTTTCACACCACTCCTTTGCCAAATAAATTTGTCACGGAGTGGTATAAAACACAAAAAGGTATCGAATTCGATACCTTTTGCCTCGTTTGGTCTTTGCGGAGAGAAGGGGATTCGAACCCCTGAAACGCTTTGGGCGTTTACTCGCTTTCCAGGCGGGCCAGTTCAACCACTCCTGCACCTCTCCTCGCTTTTTGTGTCGCAAATATAGGACTATTTTCCGAATAAAACAACGCGAAACCTCTGCCACTCAGCCAGACGAACTGTTGGTGGGATGTTTTTTTCGGCGGCGAACAGTACACCATATAAAGATATTGTATATCTTTGTGGCCTATATTACCAAATACTCATAAGTTATGAAAACAACAAAATTCTTTGCGGCCATTATTGCTGCATTTACACTGTTCAGTGTCGTGGGCTGTACCGATGGTCCGGGCGTGTCGCTCAATGACGACGTGACTTTCGATATTACCGTGAGTGAGATTGGCTCGACAAGCGCGACTGTGTCGGTAGATCCCAGCGATGATACGGTAATCTACTACTTCGACAAGGTTACAAAGGCTTCGTACAAAACCTACGATAGCGATCTTGAATTTATGAAGGCTCGCATTGCTGCCCTTCGCGTATATTGCGAAGAGATGGGTGTATCATTGGTCCAGTCGCTCTCTGTGGGCGAGGCTATGCACACTTACAGTGGCGAGTTGGCCCCTTCGACCGACTACTACATCTTCGCTTTTGCCGTAGATGCTAAGCTTAACCCCATTTCGGACCTCTCGCTCAAAGCGTTCAAGACCGATGAGGGTAAGACTTCGAACAACACCTTCTCGGTGAATGTAGTTGATGGCGTTATCACTATCACTCCGAGCAACAACGACCAGTATTTCTGGGATATTACACCGAGTTACTACTACGAGGGTAAGACTGACGATTTTATTATGACAGACCTTGTTGATTACTACAAAGATCAGGGTGGTCTTTCGTCCTACCTCGTTTCGGGCGTTGATACGTTTGATATGAGCGAATACCTGACACCCGGCGAGACCTACACCGTTTATGTCTTCGGCTACGAAGATGCTCCGACAACCGGCATTACCGAGTACACCTTTACCTACAACAGCACTTCGGGCGGTGGAAATACAGGTGGTGATGAAACGACGACTCTGACAGGCGATGTCGCCATCAATGTTGCTGCTGCCGAAGCCTACTATTATGGCGATTTGTACGAGAATGGATGCAATGATTGGGATTTGTATCTCTACAACGACCTCGAGACTCTCTATGTTGAGTTCCTTACTGCGTTGAATAGCACTTCGCCCGTGGGTACTTATACTGTGGTCCCCTGGTCGGATAATATAACCGCAGGAAATGCCATTGCGGGTGAGTTTGATGACGAGGGTTATATTTGGCCGAGCTACTATCTCAAGTATGATAGCTCGGATAAGATGGTGGCTTATGCGCTTATCACTTCGGGTACAGTTAGTGTAACTAAATCAGGTTCTAACTATACCGTCGTAGCGAACTTGGCCGACGAGTTGGGTAACAAGATTACGGTGGACTATACCGGTGCAATGGTGGTTGAAGAGGGCGAGATTGTTGAGGAGACTTCGATGTCGTCTAAGGGCAATATTCGTGCTGCTCGCAAGGCCTTGCGTCATTTCAGCTCGGCAGCGAAGATTCGCCCCGCAGCTAAGACGTTGAGAGGTGCTCGCTTGGCTAAATAAGCCTGGCGCATACCACACTTACCAAAGAGAGGGTCTTCCATTGCGGAAGGCCCTCTTCTTGTTCTATATTAGTGGCGTTTAGTGCGCTTCGAGCCAATTTTTGCCGATGCCGTAATCGGTTGTGAGCGGTACACTCAACATGGCAGCACTCTCCATAGCGCGAGTGACAATCTCGACAACCTGCTGCTGCTCCGAGCGCAAGAGGTCGATAATTACCTCATCGTGCACCTGCAAAATCATCTTCGACTGCAATCCCTGCGCTTTGAGTTCACGAGCGATAGCGACCATAGCCATCTTCATAATATCGGCAGCACTGCCCTGAATAGGGGCATTTATGGCGTTTCGCTCGGCCAGACCTCGTGCCACGGCATTGCGCGAGTCGATATCGTTCAGATAGCGACGACGGCCAAAGATTGTCGCAACGTAACCCTTTTCGCGAGCCGATGTGGCTGCGTTGTCCATATACTCCTTGACCTTCGGGTAGGATGCAAAGTAACCCTCGATTATCGCCTTAGCCTCAGCGCGTGGCAACTCCAAACGCTGGCTCAGACCGAATACCGAGATGCCGTAGATTATGCCGAAGTTGGCAGTCTTGGCCCTGCGACGCTCCTCGCCCGACACCTCTTCAAGACCCTTGCCGAATAGTCGGGCTGCTGTTGCCGCGTGGATATCCTCGCCATTGCGGAATGCTTCGATAAGCGACTCATCGCCGCTCAGATGAGCCATAACGCGCAGTTCGACCTGGCTATAATCGGCTGACAGGAGCAGATGTTCCTCGTCCGAGGGGACAAAAGCCTCGCGGATGCGACGACCCTGCTCCTCGCGCACGGGGATATTTTGCAGGTTGGGGTTGGCCGACGAAAGGCGACCCGTAGCCGTCACGGCCTGATTGAACGAGGTGTGAATGCGGCCCGTAGTGCGATTTACGAGTTGCGGTAGAGCCTCGACATAAGTCGATAGTAACTTCTTCACTCCACGATATTCGAGAACAAGGCGGACAATCTTATGTTCGTGCGCAAAGCCTTGCAGATACTCCTCGTCGGTGCAGAACTGCTTGGTCTTGGTCATCTTGGGCTTATCGCTGATGCGCATCTTCGCAAAGAGCACCTCACCAAGCTGGCGTGTCGAGTTGATATTGAGCGCAGGCTCGCCGGCCTCCTCGCGCACCTCACGTTCGAGCTCCGCAAGGCGGGCATTGAGCTCGACGGCATAACTGTCGAGCAGTGCCGAATCTATACAGACACCCGTAAGCTCCATATCTGCCAGCACATCAATCATAGGCTCCTCGACATCGAGATAGAGGTCGAGCAGACCCTGCTCCTCGACCAGCGGAAGAAGTGCTTGTTTGAGCTGTAACGTGATATCGGCATCCTCGGCAGCATACTCTGCAACACGCTCGACGGCAACCAAATCCATCGTCAGTTGCTTGGCTCCGCGACCGATGAGAGTCTCGATTTCGATAGGCTTATAGTTCAGATAGCGTAGTGCGAGATGATTCATTCCGTGGCGTGACTCTGGATCGAGCAGGTAGTGGAGAATCATCGTGTCGAACTTGCGGCCCTTGACTTCGATGCCCAAACGGCTCAAAACCATTATGTCGAACTTGATATTCTGACCTATCTTTGCGATGTTCTCGTTTGTGAAGAGCGGTCGCAGAATCGAGGCATACTCCTCGTTGCACAAGCCATTGAAGGGGATATACCACGCCTTGTGTGGCTCGACAGCCAGCGATAGACCGATAATGCGGTCGTTGAAGATATCGAGGCCCGTAGTCTCGGTATCGAAGCAGAACTCTGCGTAGCGCGAAACCTCGGCTACGACACTGCGCAGTTCGTCGGCCGAATAGATTGTGCGGTATTCGTGGGGAGTGGTGTGTGCCGTTGCAGGCTCTAAGCTTTCCATATCGAACAAACCAATCTCCTGAACATTATGCTCGGTCGGGGTTGTCGGCTCGGCAGTAGGCACAGGTGTTGCAGTAGCTACGGGTGCTGCGTCAAATTGTGCAAATAGGTCACCCTGACCCTCTAACTTTGCCTGTTTGAGTGCGTGTGACTTTGCACGAGCAACCTCCGCCAACTGAGTCTGCGGGGCTTGTTTGGGGATATCCGTAATCTCCTCTGCGGGAGCAAGATTAGCCAAGTCGTTCATAAACATTCTGAACTCCAACTCGGCAAACAATGCTTTCAGCGCATCAACGTGCGGACAGCAGACGGTCAAATCCTCCGGGCAGAACTCGATGGGAACATCCAGACAAATCGTTGTCAAACGCTTAGCCAAAAGAAGTTTGTCGCCCCACTCAGCAATGTTTGCACCCACCTTACCACCGATTTTATCGGCATTGGCGAGAATGTTCTCGGCCGTACCCCAAGTGCGTACCAATTTGCATGCCCCCTTCTCGCCGATGCCCGGCACTCCGGGAATATTGTCCGACGAATCGCCCCACAAGGCCAGAATATCACGCACCAAAATCGGCTCTTCGATACCGTACTTCTCGCAAATATCGGCTGTGCGAACGACCTCGACGCCATCGCCCTTCTGCTTGTAGAGGTGGCGGTTTTCGCCCACCAGCTGACCGTAGTCCTTGTCGGGCGTAACCATAAAGACCTCATAGCCCGCCTCGGCTCCCTTGAATGCGAGAGTTCCGATAACGTCATCCGCCTCGTAGTTCTCGACTTCGAGAATCGGAATACACATCGCTTCGAGCAGGCGTTTGATGTAGGGCACCGACTCGATGATGTCTTCGGGCGTAGCGGGTCTGTTTGCCTTGTATTCGGGGAATATATCCTTGCGGAACGAGCCCCCCTTCGGGTCGAAGGCCACTCCGAGCAAGTCGGGCTTCTCGCGCTTCTGAATGTCGCGCAAGAACTTCGTAAATCCGAAGACAATCGAAGTGTTCAGACCGGCCCGATTACGCATCGGACGACCCATAAAGGCGTAGTAATATTTGAAAATCAATGCATAAGCATCGACCAAAAAGAGTTTTTTCATATCGGGCAATTACTCGTTATCCTCGGCATACCACTCGGCATAGGAGGTGGCAGTTTCGTACATTTTCAGAGAGTGGAGCGCAACGCCTGCGGGCAGACGACGCGAGATTCGTTCCGCAAAGTCGGCAAGCATATTCTCGCACGTAGGCTGGTAATCTACCAACACCACATTGCCAAATCCCTCGCGCAGGACCTTATCGACAGCATCGGCACTCTCGGTGCGACGCATCACGAAGGCGTGATCCATCGGCTCGACAACCTCCTCGTTTACCAACGCCTTCAACTCGCCAAAGTCCATAACCATACCGCACTTGGGATTTGCGGGGTCGGTGGCAGGCTCGCCGATGACGGTGACATAGAAACGATAGGAGTGGCCGTGGATATGGCGACACTTGCCGTCATACCCTTCGAGGGCGTGTGCCGACACGAAGGTAAACTCCTTGGTAAGTCTAATGCGTGCCATACTCTACTCCAAACAATCTACGTGTACTTGTCGCTGGAAGGCCTCGTTCAACGAGATATAGGTCTGCGTTGTCGAGACACCGGGGACGGGTAGGATGCAGTTGAAGATGGTCTTCATCAGGTGGTCGTTATCCAGGCAGTAGAGCTTAACCATTACGTTGTAGGTGCCGGTGATGAAGTGACACTCCACGATTTCGGGGATACGCTTGAGCTCCTCGACGGTTTTGAGCTGCAACTGCGGGTCTTGGATGCGGATGCTGATAAAGGCGCAGACATCAAAGCCCATTCGCTTGGGGTCTACAATCAGGCGGCTGCCCAGAATCACGCCCGAATCCTCCAACTTCTTGATACGCTGGTGGATTGCTGCGCCCGAAATTCCGCACTCGCGGGCAATTTCGAGGAACGGCATACGTGCATTATTGATCAAAAACTTCAAAATCTTGCGATCAATCTCATCAAACAGGGGTTTCATATCTCTCAACTATTTTATTACGTTCAACTCCTTACCAACCTTAACAAATGCCTCGACGCAGCGGTCCAACTGCTCGGTGGTGTGACCTGCCGAGACCTGCACACGGATACGTGCCTGACCCTTCGGAACGACGGGATAGTAGAATCCCGTAACGAATACACCCTCCTCCTGCAACTTTGCCGCAAAATCCTGCGAGAGCTTCGCATCATAGAGCATCACGGCACAGATTGCCGACTGGGTAGGCTTAATATCGAACCCCGCAGCCAACATCTTGGCGCGGAAGTGCTCGACATTCGCCACCAGGCGGTCGTGAATCTCGTCGCTCTCGGCGAGCATCTTAAACATCTCGATACCTGCACCGACAACTGCGGGAGGCAACGAGTTCGAGAAGAGGTAGGGGCGCGAACGCTGACGAAGCATATCGATAATCTCCTTGCGACCCGTAGTAAATCCACCCACTGCACCGCCAAATGCCTTGCCGAGCGTACCGGTCAGGATATCGACCTCGCCACGCAGATTATAGAGTTCGGTAATACCACGACCCGTAGCACCCAAAACACCTGCCGAGTGGCACTCATCGACCATTACCAGAGCGTCGTACTTGCGAGCCAACTCACAAATCTTGTCGAGCGGAGCGGCATTACCGTCCATCGAGAAGACGCCATCGGTCACTATGATACGGAAACGCTGAGCCTGTGCGCGCTTCAAGCAATCCTCCAATTCGGCCATATCGGCATTGGCATAGCGGTAGCGCACAGCCTTGCAAAGACGCACACCATCGATAATCGAGGCGTGGTTGAGCGAGTCCGAGATGATTGCATCCTGCTCGGTAAAGAGTGGCTCGAAAACTCCGCCGTTAGCATCAAAACAAGCGGCATAGAGAATCGTATCCTCTGTTCCGAAGTAGTCGGCAATAGCTTGCTCCAACTCCTTGTGGATATCCTGACAGCCACAGATAAAGCGCACTGACGACATACCGAAGCCGCGCTCATCCATTGCGCGCTTTGCCGCCTCGATAAGGCGAGGGTTATCCGAAAGACCGAGATAGTTGTTGGCGCAGAAGTTCAATACCGGCTTCTCGGCAACGGTGATTTCGGCCCTTTGGGGCGAACAAATTATGCGCTCGGTCTTATAAAGACCCGCCTCGCGAATCGCTTGCAATTCTGCTTGCAGATGCTCTTTGATTTTTCCGTACATAGGATAAAGTGTTATTTTGTTAATGTTTGTTACAAAGATATGAATTTTTAGCCGAAAAACCGGGTGTTTTTTCGGATAAAAATTACAAATTGCAAGATTTACCCCCGATCAAAGCCGTTTTCTTGTATAATCACGACTTCGATTGGGGGTATTTCGAACGATGGTAGGCAGATTTCGCCAGCTATTTAATCTTCTGGGGTCGAATGCTGAATGCCGAAGCATTGTAATACTGCGAAACCAGACCGATACCGTTCTCCCAGATATAGAAGTCGTTTGAACGGCTCTGGAGGTTGGGTGTACGCATTGAGGTCCAATACCATCCTGCCTTGCCGACCATACGCTGACCGCTCGGATCGAGGTCGTACCAAATAGCTCCTGCTTTGAGGAATCCCTCCTTGATACCCATCGTTTTGAGTACGAGGATATCATCGTAAACAGGCACACAATATCCCGGAGGACAGGGGTCGAGCATCGTCTTGCGACCATCCTTACGCCACGCCTCTTCTGCGCCTATATCCATCCATCGACCGTCGCGCGCGATGAAGGTCGCGGGATTAGCAATAGCAAAGTCAAAGCTTTTCTTCTCGCCACGACAAACCTGTATGCCCTCTAACGATGCGGTGAAGGGCTCTTTGCGACCCCACTGCCAAAAGCAACCATTGGTGCCCGATTCGCCCAATTTGGTGCTGTAAGCACCGAGATTGCGGTCGAGGAAGGTGAAACCTCCGATTTGACAATCTGCCGGCTTGTTGAGCCAGATATGCCACGTCCAGATAGATTTACCCTCGCTACACGCAGCATCTGAATAGATGCCGATAAGAGCATTACCCTTGGTTGCGCCCTTTATGGTTGTGAAAAGAATCTTATTGCCCGACAATTTCAGACTTGCATCGTCGATAATGTCGCAATCCTCCCAAATGATTTTAATACCCTTTACCGTGTTGAGGTCGATGGTTGCCGAGAGGCCGAGGGTCGCTACACCGTTACCCTTAACGTCTGCACGGAACGAATATTTCTCGCCTCCACTGACCATATAACAGTTTGCCGTCTCGTTTGCCGAGAGGTCCAAACGTGCTGCTGTCGAGATGCCGGCAATCATCATTGCCAACATCGTAAAAATCAATCTCTTCATAATTAATCTACTTTATTGCCGTTTGCATCAACCCAAGCCTCGCCATTGTAGATAACGAGCTTGTTGAGATCGGTGTCGTAATAAGTTTGCACAAATGTCGGGATATAGGTCAATCGCTCGGCTGTCGTACCTGCCATAGCGTGTGCCGAGTTACGGGTCTTGAAACGATGACCGCTGCCCTTCTCCCAGAACAGAATATCGACTGCATTGCCCTTGCTCAAAGGCTTTGTGTTGGCTGCGAATGTGATATTACCACACCACGTTCCGGGGTAAACCTCGCGAGCCGGCAAGACGGGTTTGAGCGTCGGGTTCTCGGTCTCGCGGAACTCCATAGTGTGAGATATCATATCGACACACTGACGTCCGGGATTGTTCGGATCGCGCATCTCGCCACAGAGATTGAAAAGAGGCAACGATGCGCAGAGCTCCTCGCTGCAATTTATCAGCGTAATCGGGTGCTCCCAAACTCCCCACTCAACGGTCTCGTAGTTGCCGAAGGTGTAGCCATAGTAGCTCTTATAGCCGAGCAGTCCGACGCAGATAGTGTGCTCACCACCAATCTGGAACGCCTCGTAGAAGCCGATGCTGTATATATCTTTCCAATATTGGCCGATACCGTTAGTATTGACATTCTGACCACGGATGCCGACCGAGCCCTCGACGGGAATCACACCTGCGCCTGCACCGGCTGCATTCATACGCAGATTTTCGAGGATTGCACCACCCGTGCGGTAGAGGTTTAGACATATAACCTTGTGCTTCGTGTCGGGCAGCATAATCTGGAAGTTGCGCAGCTTGGCATTGTTAGTGTTTCTGCCGATATTGTCCGAAAAGAGCATAACGCAGACCTGCTCATCGGGTGCGAGGTCGTTATATGCCTCAGGGCGAACCTTAAATTCGACATTCACACCCACGCGCGGAACGATATCGCTCTTACCCTCGAAACGAAGGCTTGCGATCGGCGGGAACTTGATAGCCGTACGGTGGGTTGCATCTCCGTAGCGGTGGAAGCCGTCGATGTTGTACGTACCGTCTGCGAAGTAGAGTTCGCAAGTGTCGGTATTGTTACCCTCGAACTTATCCAACACCTGTTGGATGGTAAGCTCGTCGTGTGTTCCTGTGCAGACCACATCTGCCGCAGCCTTATCCGCATCCGAAGAGTCGAAGGCGGCAATACGTACCACGGTCATCAAAATTGTTAATGCTTTAATCATACTCTATTTAGTTTACGTGTATTTTCTGACTATACCCTGAAAAATATACTCAAATTTTCAGAACATCGCTAAAAACTCATCGCACAAGCCAGACCAAGAGCTCGCTGTTCGGGGTAATATAGCGGAGTTGAGACCAGAGCCTTGCGGCGGTCCATCTTGAAGATTTTGCGATTGAGCGGCAGCAGCCAATATCCGATATGTGCCGAGATAATGCCGACACCCGCACCCGCCAGGACATCGTTGAGCCAATGGCGACCATTATACAGGCGCATAAATGCTACGCCCGTAGCCACCGTATATGCTGCAAGGCCATAACCCCAACCATACTCGGCACGTACCAACTCGGCTCCCGTAAATGCCGTAGCCGTATGACCCGAAGGGAATGAATTTCGAGCACTCGAATCGGGACGTTGCTCACGAATGCTATATTTAAGACCATTGGTCAGCGCAGTCATCGAGATATAGGCCACCACACCCGCTGCCACACGTTCGGGGACGGTGTGCTTTGCCTTCGCCTTCGTGGCGCAAAGACCCAAATAGGTCGCCACGGGGAGATATTGGACATAATCGTCAAAGTGGAGCTGGCGGTTCTGGCTGATTCGGCTCATTCCGTCACGCACCGAGCAGTTGATTCCGCGCATCGGGGCATTCTCACCAATGCCAAGCGTTCCGAACAAGAAGAGTGCTCCGGGCACTACCAGCTGCTCGGCACGGAATCGGGTAGTATAGTCGCTGTGATCTTGCCACCAACCCTTTTTACGAAGGACAACGCTCTCGGTAGTGGCCGTTTTGGGAGTGAAGATTTCGCGATTTAGAGAGTCTGCACCTGCGACTTGCGCCATCGACACACACGGAACGGACACCGCAATCAGAAGGGTGGCACACAGGACGAATATGTGTCGCAAAAATCGCATAATCTATCGCAAATATAGATAAAAAGTCCAAAACAACCATACTTGGGACCATATAAAATATAGGAGTATAACTTATTATCGTGACAGATGCCTGTTTTGCGATTCGGCAGAGGAGCGCATCCTTTCTATTTGTGCCAGCCCCATTTGTGCCACCCACAAAAAGAAGCCTGCTCGACGTAAATCGAGCAGGCCTCCCCCCCTTAAAAATTAACCCTGAATGCTAACTCCGAAGAATCTCTCCCAGATAGGTGTCCAAGAAGAGAAGTTCGTGGTCACCGCATATTACCTCCGAGAAGAGGATATCTTCATCGCTAACAGAACATAATGAATCGTTTGCGTCAAATTCTCCCATAGGCTGCTTTGTGATTGGTTTTCTAATCTACAAACGCAACACCTTGTGGGATTATTGCACTACATCCCGAAAAAAAATTAACTCAAAATCAGATTATTCTCTTTAATCAGTTTGCGCAGGTTGATAAGCGCATAGCGCATACGTCCCAATGCAGTGTTGATACTCACATCGGTCTGCTCGGCTATATCCTTGAAGCTCAACCCCGAATAGTATCGCATCATAACCACCTCGCGCTGCTCCTCAGGAAGTTGATCGACCAGGCGACGCACATCGCTGCTAATCTGCGTTGCCACCATCTCGTCCTCGATGGTCGGCTCGGCAAATCGCAATGTGCCCAGCACGTTATAGCCGGCATCCGACTCGGTTATCTGCTTTTGCTGCTTGCGAGCGCGGAAGTAGTCGATAACCTGATTGTGCGCGATGCGCAAAATCCACGAAAGGAACTTGCCGTTATCGGCATAGCGACCTTCGTCGATTACTCGAACCGCCTTGATAAAAGTCTCTTGGAAGATGTCATCGGCCACGTCACTATCCTTAACCATCATACGGATATACTCCTTCACACGACGGCTGTGACGTTCGATGAGTTGAGATATAGCACTCTTGTCACCCGAAATATAACTATTAAGCAATACTTGGTCACTTAATACTTGTACGTTCATACTCTTTGTTTTAATAAATGTTAAAGAGTAGATTTTTCTCGATAGGCAACGTGTTTTAGTTAATAATTCGCTTTAATTTGATTGCAAGATACGAACATTTTTCGGTTTTTCCAAATCGCGCCCGAATCGTCAATCGAGCCGATATTTCGCAAAATCCGTGCCAGAAGTAGCTGTGACACGGTTTTGGGAATAGGCAACCACTCTGCCAATCGACCAAATCGGCCGGTGAATCGCCAAGCAGGAGATTGCGCCCTATACGTAGCTTCTCTCCCGACCCCGCGCCACAGCTCCTAAACTGCCGATATTGAGGAGTGTTGTTTACGATGCAAACGTAGATAATTCTGAAAAAATCGCGGTTTTTTGTTGTAAGTTGCAAAAATTTATTACCTTTGCATCGCAATAAAGGCCCAGGTGGCGAAATGGTAGACGCGCTCGTTTCAGGTGCGAGTGTTGAGAGACGTGTAGGTTCGACTCCTATCCTGGGCACAACCAAGCCGAATGTTCGGAGAGGCTCTAAAACCCGCCAATCCGCACAATGCCAAAAAAGCGAAGCAAACTGCTTCGCTTTTTTTGTTAGGGTCGTATGGATTAATCTTCTCGCATAACAGACCTTTTAAGCCCAACTGTCGGGCTTTGCTCCGCCACTCTCGGTTCTCTACATTCACGGCCTTGCTCACGCTGTACCTTGGGTCTAAACACCAAAAAACGCCCAACTCGAAAGTTGGGCGTTTTGGGAATCTTGACAGACTGCGGATTAGTAACCCAGAGTCTTCGAAGACGCATAAGAGATTTTGAGGGCATTCGCACGACGCAGCTCCTGCTTAACGTCGGTGATGATACCCATCTTCGTCTTGCCGTCAGCTTTAAGACAGATAGTCATAAGCGCACGGTCGACCTCGCTAAGCTGGTCGCGCTCGCCGGCTACGAAATCCAAGATGTCCTTCGTTGTCTTGTACGAGTCGTTCAGCTGGATACGCGGAGCAGTACCAAACTTAGCCTGCATAGCGAGCACCGGCTGACCGATGTGGATGTAACTTACCAAAGACTTCTTCTCCAATTTCTGAACCTCGGTTGCTTCGGGCACCTTGTAGTGTACGAGCAGCTCCTGGTCACGCATCGAAGTCGAGAGCATAAAGAAGAAGAGAATGATATAAACTACGTCAGGGAGCGATGTCGTCGACATTGCAGGGACCTCGCGGTCGCCCTTTTTCTTCATTACTGCCATATTACTTCTTCTTTGCCATATTACGGGGCTCTGCCTCAGAAATCTTCAGAGGAATAGCCTTGGTGATTACTGAACTCTGTTCCTTTTCGAGGTCGGCGAACTTCTTGCCGAACTTCATCATTGAAACCTCATCACGTACTTCGTTGAAGGCGCGGGTAAGCTCATTCTGAACTCGGATGTAAACCTCATAGTCCGTATCGCGGGTATTCTGGAGCGAGATCACACCCTGGCTAATCGGGTATGCCCACTTCGAACCATCCGGCATATCGATCTCCTTCACCTCCTTTTCGGGGAGATTCGGGTCATCGTACGGATTGAGGATGAACTCCTTGGCCTTGTCTTTCAACTGGCGGAGGTCCATCATCTTGTTACCGACCATGATGTTACCGCTGCTGTTCACGAACACCAACAGAAGGTTACGTTCCTTAACCTTGATCTCCTCCTGTTTTACGTTCGGATCCGGCATCGGCGGCAACACACGCACGATACCTGTATCTACATCCATTGTCGAAACGACAAGGAAGAAGATAAGCACCGTGAAGGCGATATCCGCTTGTGACGAAGCATTAATTTCCGGTATATTCTTTTTACTTGACATATTTATTTATACCTCTTATTTTAATAAGTTACGAACCTCGGCAACGAGTGTTGCAAGAATCGATGCGGCTGCAACTGCGTAAGTAACAAGCAGACCAACCTCCGAGATTGCCAACTCGAACGGATCCTCAAAGAAACCGCCCTCGGCCGAAGGAATAGGCTGGCTACCATTGCTCAACGCAATACCCACAGCACCACCGACAACTGCAAGCACGATTACTACCGCCAGACCGGTCTTTTTAAGACCTGCGGGGGTCTGAATCAAGTTTGCAACGGCACCGCAGAGGATACATACCACTGCACCTACGAGCAGTGTGTAGAACCACATAAGGTTCCAGCTGATGGCAACTTCATTTCCGCTAGAAATTACAGCCCACGCAACAAAGCCTGCTGTAATTGCGAACAGAAGTCCCAATACGATATTTAACGCCTTTTTCATAGTTTTGTTTCTGTGTACAGGTTGTTACGGTCTGTGATTATTTCTTGTTAAGCATATCCAACAACGAAATCGAAGCATCCTCCATCTCGTTAACGATAGAGTCGATCTTTGCGATGATGTAGTTGTAGAATACCTGAAGAATCATAGCCGCGATAAGACCCAACAGAGTTGTAAGAAGAGCGACCTTCATACCACCTGCAACGAGTGCCGGAGAGATATCACCTGCTGCCTGGATCGAGTCGAACGACTGTACAAGACCTACGACAGTACCCATAAATCCGAGTGAAGGCGACAACGAGATGAAGAGCGACAACCAGCTGAGGCCCGACTCCATCTGACCGGTCTGAACCGAACCATACGATACAACTGCCTTCTCAACAGCGTCGAGACCCTGACCTGCACGGTCGAGACCCTGCCAGTAGATCGAAGCGATAGGACCGCGAGTGTTGCGGCAAACCTCCTTAGCAGCCTCTACACCACCGTTAGCGAGAGCCTCCTCAACCTGAGCCATGAACTTCTTGGTGTTGATCGACGAGAATGCGAGGTAGAGAATACGCTCAATAGCGATAGCCAAACCAAGCACGAGAGCGATAAGGATAGGAAGCATCCAACCCCAACCACCTTCGAGGAACTTCTGCATCAAAACGTGGTGCATAGTCTCACCCTGAATCTGAGTCTCAGCGTCGATAGTCTCAACAGCCTCCTCAGCAACAGTGGCCTCCTCAGCAACAGCCTCCTCAGCGGGAGCAGCTACCTCTTCGGTTGCAGGAGCAGCAGCTGCTGCGTTCTCCTGAGCAAAAACATTAGCAGTGCCAAAAGTCAACATGGCTACTGACAACATCAAAAATAATTTTTTCATAACAGTTTTAATAAGTTAATAATTTGAATTAGTTTATTATTGCATTAAAATTTTGTTAATTCTTCATTTTTTTCGTCCGACGCATCCTTTTTTCTCGCTTTTTGCCACCCGACATACCAAAACGGCCTTTCGCCTTTTGATGCGCAAAACAGCAGGCAAAAACCTGTGTATCAACCAAATAAACACCGTAATACGCTCTGATTACGGGGTTTTTGTGCCAATATCAGTGCGAAATATAGTATTTTTTTTCGGTTTATGCAACGTCTTCGGTTGTAAATTCTCCCTTAATTGAGCAACCGAGCAGGCGACGGCACTCTTCGAGTGGGTAATTTTTGCCCAACAGATACATCAATTTGGTGACTGCCGCCTCGGTAGTCATATCGTGTCCGCTAACCACGCCGATACTCTGCAAACCTACGCCCGTTTCGTACAAATCCATCGACACCGAGCCACCGGCACATTGGGTGACGTTGATAACGATGATACCTCGCTCGATAGCCTCCTCCAACACGCGGATAAACCACTCGCTGGTGGGGGCGTTTCCCGAACCGAATGTTTCGAGAACCACGCCTTTCAAACCCTCGACCGAGAGGATGGCGCGAAGTATCGATTCGCTAATTCCGGGAAAGAGTTTTATGACTACAACACCTGCGCTCAGATTGGTCGCAATACTCAGATTATCAGCATATATATCGGGCTTGGCGATAGCTGCCTGATTATACGAAATATTAACTCCGACCTCTGCAAGGGGAGGGTAGTTATACGAGCTGAAAGCACTCAACTCCTCGGCACTCTGTTTGGTTGTTCGATTACCACGGAAGAGACGATTTTGGAAGTAGAGAGCTACCTCCGAAATCATCGGACGGCCATCGCGTCGAGCACCTGCAATTTCGAGTGCCGTGATAAGATTCTCGCGGCCGTCGGTGCGCAGAATACCCATTGGAATCTGGCTACCAGTCAGGATTACGGGCTTGGACAAATTTTCGAGCATAAAGCTCAATGCTGCTGCCGTATAGGACATTGTGTCGGTGCCGTGCAGGACAACAAAGCCATCGAAACGGGCATAGTTATCGCGAATAACTTCGGCAAGTTCGACCCAACGGTCGGGGGTTACGTTCGACGAATCAATCGGGGTCATTGTCAAGACCTCGATATCGACTTCGAGTCGTCGCAACGAGGGAATCTCCTCGTACATAGCCGAGAAATCGAACGGAACGAGTGTTCCGCCTGCATCACGTCGCATACCGATTGTACCACCGGTATAAATCAGCAAAATTTTAGATTTAGCATCCATAACTAACTATTCTTTAAGAAGATACGCTCTGCGTTGGCGGTTGTCTGCGCAGCCACCTCTTCGGGCGTAACGCTCTTGATTTCTGCAATCTTTTCGCAAATATAGGGAATATATGCCGACTCGTTGCGCTGGCCACGGAATGGCACGGGCGTAAGGTAGGGACAGTCTGTTTCGAGCAGTAGTTCATCGAGCGGAATCTCGCACACGACCTCCGCAAGAGGGCTCTTCTTGAAGGTTACGACACCTCCGATACCAAACACAAAATCGCCACACTCGCGCAGACGTTTATAGCTCTCAACCCCGTCCGAGAAGGCGTGAAAAACTCCGCGCACACCTCTGCCGCGAAAACCCTCAACGACCTCGCACATCTCGTCCCACGCACTGCGTGTATGCACCGCAATAGGCAGATTATGTCGCAACGACAGCTCGATTTGATGCTCGAAGGCCTCCATCTGCTCCGCACGGAAGTCGTTGCTCCAATAGAAGTCCAGACCTATCTCGCCCACACCATAAAAACGCTCTACGGGGGGATTTTCGAGATAGAGCTCGACCAGAGCCAAATCCTCGCGCCACGCAGGGTTGTCATTGACCGATGTCGGATGCAGACCCATCATCGGGAAGCAGCGGTCGGGCCACGTGCGACACATCTCGAACATACGCTCGTAGCTCTCGCGGTCGATAGCCGGCAGTAGTAATTGCTCGACACCCGCCTCGCGGGCACGCTCCATAGCCTCGGTGCGGTCGGCATCGAACTCAGGTTCGTAGAGGTGCGAGTGTGTATCTATAAGCCTATATTGCATTGTCAGCGCGTAAATATTCGGTTATAAAAGTTTTTCGTACATATTTCCGGGCAGCAATCTCACTGCTCCGGCTAATTCGAGCGACATCAGCAGTGCCGACAGTTCGCCCGACTGCATACCGCTCAACTCCATAAGTTCGCTCACCGAGAGTGGGTCAGATGTTCGGAAACAACCCAAAAGACCTCGTTCGTCGGGCGTGAGATCGAGGGCCGAGAGGTCGCTCTGCGCAGCCTGCGTTGTCGGTATATTTAACTCCCACATCAGCTCGTTGATGATATCCTCGGCCGAGGTGACGAGTTGTGCGCGACGGCTGCGGATAAGATGGTTTGTGCCGCTCGATGCCGAATCGGTAACTCTGCCGGGCAGTGCCATAACCGAACGGTTGTAGTCGTCGGCAAATTGTGCCGTTGTGAGGGCTCCGCCTCCCGCGTGCGACTCGACCACGACAGTTCCGCTGCCGAGAGCTGCGATTATACGGTTACGCGAAATATAGTAACATCCCTTCTTGGGTGTTGCGGATGATAGTTCGGTGACGATAGCCCCGCCGTGAGCTATGATGTCTTCGGCCAGAGCCGTGTGCTGTGTCGGGGTGACTTCGGGTAACGGATTAGCCACCACAGCCACCGTCGGGATATTATTAAGTAGAGCTGCGCGGTGGGCTGCCGCATCGATACCAAAGGCCAGACCGCTCACTACACAAAGGTCGGGAACTCGCGCAGAAAGTCCGGATATCAACTCCGAGCAGGCACGCTCGCCATAGTGGGTCATTCGCCTCGTGCCGACAAACGATACGGTGCGACGTGAGAGTGCTTCAACATTGCCACGGACATATATAACGTGTGGATAATCAGGAATTTCACGAAGTAGCGGAGGGTACTCTTCGTCCGTCGAGGCGATAGCCTTAATCGAGTGGCGACGGCAGTATGCAATCTCTCGCTCGGCCGCAGACCAACCCTCGCGGGTTGCGAGTGCTTGGGCGATATCCTCGCGCAATTCGGCACGTTGCATCAGTTCCTGCTTTGAGGCACGGAACACAGCCTCGGCATCGCCATACACCTCCAAGAGATGGGCAACGCCCTTGACACCGAGCCCGCGTGTCATCACCAATGCAATATCCTCGATTTTCATAGAATCTACCATCGACTCGCAGTGTTCCGAAAGTCTTGGCTTCGCCACAACCTATCGCTCGATAGGGTAGTGCAGAACCGCTCGTATCAGACCACTTCGGCAACAACAAAGGTGCTACCGCCAACAAAGATTACATCACCACTTGCTGCGAGCTCCTTGGCGCGCGCCAAAGCCTTCGGTACTTCGTGTACCACCTCGCCCTGCAAGCCAAATTCGGCAGCCTTCGATGCGAGAGCCTCGGCATCGACAGCTCGCTCGACACCTGCCTGAGTAAAGATATAGTGTGCATCTGCGGGGAACATCGGCAGAATCTCGTCGATATTCTTATCCTTCACAAAGCCCAAGACACAGTAGAGTTTTCCGCAGGTCAAGCTCTTCAACTGCTCGGTCACATAGTGCAATCCGTGAGCATTGTGTCCCGTGTCACAGATTACGCGCGGCTCGGTTTGCAGCGTCTGCCAGCGTCCGCGCAGCGAGGTCTCGCCAATGACGTTGCTGATACCGTCGATAAATGCGCGACGGCTGATTGTGAGCGGTGTCTCCTCGTGCAGATAGTCCGAAACGGTGCAGGCCGTAATCACGTTATGCCACTGATAGTCGCCTTCGAGATCGAGCTCGAAGATGTACTTGTAATTGTCGCGCAGACGCGAAATCTCGAAATGCTGTTTGTTGCCCTCGTGGTGATGCTCGTCAAGGCGGAAGGTCTGCTCGGCATAGATTACACGCGACTTATTCGCTGCTGCCGCCTCCTCGAATACCGAGTTATACTCCTCGTTCGCCTCGCCAAGGATAATCGGAATGCTCTTCTTGATGATTCCGGCCTTCTCCGAGGCAATCTTCTGCAACGTATCGCCCAGCAGGTCGGTATGCTCTAATCCTACGTTTGTCACAACGCTCACTGCCGGCAGGATGATATTTGTCGCATCCAAACGGCCACCTAAACCCGTCTCAACGACCACAACCTCGCAGTCGCTCTGCGCAAAGTAGTCGAAAGCCAATGCAGCCGTCATCTCGAAGAACGAGAGGCCAAGCTCGACCATCTTGTCGTGGTGCTTATCGACAAAGTTTACCACCTTCTGCTTCGAAATCATCTCGCCATCAACTCTCACTCGCTCACGGAAGTCGCTCAGGTGAGGCGAAGTAAAAAGGCCTGTGCGATAGCCTGCCTGCTGCAAAATAGAGGCGAGCATATGCGATACCGAGCCTTTGCCGTTGGTGCCGGCAACGTGAATCGTAAAGTAGTTGCGCTGCGGATTGCCCAAGTGGCGACAGAAAGCTGTCACGCGCTCCAAGCCCGGTTTGTAAGCACACACGCCCTTATCCTGGAATGAGGGCATCGACGAGAATAAAAATTCGAGTGTTTGGGTGTAATTCATATCTTAGAGGAATTTATTTCACAAGGTAATTTTTGCGACGGATGCGGTATGCCATAAAGTACAAGATGCAGAGCAATGCCACATATCGTGCAATGCGACCAATATAGTCCCCATAGCGGGTATAGAAGGTCAGTTTGTCGTTCAGCGTAATGTTGGCCGTGAGCACTCCGCGCTCCTCCCACTCCATACGCTGGCCGTCATCTCCACGCTCGGTGATAAATCCCGAAATGCCCGTATTGGCACTGCGGGCAATGGCTCGACGGTGCTCGATAGCACGCAGACGGCAGAATGCGAAGAGTCGTCTATGGCCCGGGGTGTTGCCCCACCAGCCATCGTTCGAAATCACGGTCATCGCATCGGCTCCCTCGCGGACAAATCCACCATAGAAGTCACCATAGATTGCCTCATAGCAGATTGCGGGGCCAACCTTGATGCCATTGCTGTCGAAGGTCTTGGCGTGAGTTCCCACACCCAACTGACCCACCGTACCACCGAGGTCGATGACCAAAAATTCGAGCATCTTGAAGAGCCACGGCAACGGCATCTTTTCGACACCGATAACCAGGCGCGACTTGTGGTAGATATCGACCTCTCCGGCAGGAGTGATTTCGAGAGCCGAGTTGAAGATGTCGTAGTACTCGCCTCCTCGACGCTTGCGGGCCGTGCGCGTCTGATGTCCTGTCTTGTAATCGAGCCAGGTGCTTGCACCGGCAATGACCACAGCATTGGGGCATTGCGCTCGCAGCGTTCCGGCAATCGTATCGACAATGGCCTCGCGCTCGGCGTTCGGCTCATAGATATATTCGGGCAGTGTTGTTTCGGGCAGCGCGACAAAATCGACTCCGCGAGGTACTCTGCCCAGCAGGTCGAGGATGTTCTCCTCCTGCCAAGCCGTATCTCCGTGGAATTTATCGTAGCAATCGACATTGGGCTGCACGACTGCGATTTTGGCTGTGCGATTCGAAGGCTCGTAAGTGCAGTAGATGCCGAGCGAAATTGCCAGAGGCACTACCACCGCCAATGCAGCTGCTGCGGTATATCTGTTGTTGCGCCTGCGGACCGCCTCGTAGACAAGGATATTGCTTAGCAAGACCCACAACGTGCCGCCAAATACGCCCGTATACTCGTACCACTGTACGGCCCAGGGTGACTCCGAAAATCCGTTGCCGAGGATAAGCCACGGGAACGAAATCTCGCCATATGTTGCCCAATATTCGGTGGTAATCCAGCCGGCAACGAGCAGAACGTAGGCCAATGCCTTCGGGGCCTTTTTCGACACCGTATGGTAGGCCATAAAGGCTATCATATTGAGCGTGGTTGCAACGAGCGTTGCAGCGATAGGGCCTACGGGGGTGGCATTCCAAATCCACCATACCGTCGCAACATTCCACAAGACGAATGTCAGCAGCGACCAGCCGAAGACCCTCCACCAATCGCGACGTGTATCGCCATAGGAGTCGCTTATCCACAACAGTGGCGCCAACCCTACGAGAGTTGTCAAACCGCTGAATCCCAACCACCCCATCGAGAGTAGCACAACGGCTGTGAATACGGCTATTAATCTGCGCGACATTTTATACTATATCAGATATGGTGCAAATTTAATCTTTTTTCGCTAACGATGCAACGCATCTACTCTTTTACCTCGATTTTCAATCCGTCGTAAGCAAATCTCACCCCTTCGGGCAGTCGGCTTTGAGCTTGGTCGTAGAGCCCGATTTCGTGTGACATATGGGTCAAGTAAGCCTCGCGCGGAGCTATTCGCTCTATCAATCGGAGCGCATCCTCCACGCAGAAGTGCGAGTCGTGCGGCTCGAAACGTAAAGCATTGACAACAAGCACATCGACCCCACTCAACTTCGCCATCTCATCGTCGGCAATCTCCTTAAAATCGGTCAGGTAGGCGAGCTTGCCGATGCGGTAGCCCGTAACGTCAAATCGCGAATGCTTGCCCGCAACCGGGATAATCTCGATATCGCCAATGCAGAAGGGTCTTTCTATGTCGATTGTATGCAGGTCGATCTCCGGAACACCGCGATATTTGTTCTTGGCAAATGCGTAGTCAAAGACTTTCAAGACGGTCTGGGTCGTATAGGGTGCAGCGTAGATATCGACACGATGAATTTCGGGGTAGTCCACAAAGTTGAAGGCCCGCACATCGTCCAGGCCTGCAATGTGGTCGGTATGCCCGTGTGTGAGCAGTATCGCATCAATCTGACGCACACCCTCGCGTAGCATCTGCTGACGGAAATCGGGCCCTGCGTCGATAATCAGACGCACACCTTCGACCTCGACCATTGCCGAGGTGCGCAGTCGCCTGTCGCGCTCATCTGTCGAGCGGCAAACCTCGCATCGGCAGCCGATAACCGGTACGCCCTGCGAAGTGCCTGTTCCCAAAAACGAAACTTCCATACTACAAAGATAGCCATTTTCTGCAATGCGCGAAATCTTATCTCGCCAAAAATCGAAACAGCCCTCAAATAACGGCTTTTTGCCACTCGTCAATATTACATTTATGTTAATTATACGTCGCGCGAGGACACTTATGGCGATAAGATTTTACCTTTGTATGCATAAAACCCAAACTTTTTGACGTATGTCACCTATTTTTACCTTTATTCTCGTCACGCTCGGACTGCTTGCCGTTCTCGGCATCGTGGTCGGTGTTACTAACGATGCGGTGAACTTTCTCAACTCGGCACTCGGTTCGAAGGCCGCGCCCAAAAACATTATCCTCGCCATCGCCTCGGCCGGTATTATGGTCGGTGTGATGACATCGAGCGGTATGATGGAGGTTGCCCGCAGCGGAGTCTTCTATCCTTCGCAGTTTACCTTCTCGGAGATAATGATGCTCTTCTTGGGTATGATGCTCGGAAACATCATCCTGCTCGACATCTTCAACTCGCTCGGACTGCCAACCTCGACTACCGTGTCGCTTGTTTTTGGCTTGCTCGGCTCGGCTATGGCTGTGGCTTCGCACAAGATTGCAACCACCGAGGAGTTCGTCCTCAGCGATATGTCGCACTTTATCAATTCGGGCAAGGCGATGGTCATCATTTCGGCAATTCTGATGTCGGTGGTAATTGCCTTCGTCGTGGGTCTGTTTGTAATGTGGCTCTCGCGAGTTCTCTTCTCGTTCCGCTATCACAAGATGTTCAACCGTATCGGTGCTATCTGGTGCGGTATATCGTTCACGGGAATTATCTACTTCGCAGTCTTCAAGGGCTTGAAGGGCCTTCTTCCCGCGGAGTTTCTCGATTACGTTAATGAGCACCTTGGTGTAGCGTTGCTCTGTGTTTGGGTTATAAGTTCGGCATTCTTGCAGTTCCTCAAACTCTTCAAGGTCAATATCCTCAAAACAACGATTTTGATGGGTACATTCTCGCTCGCGTTGGCATTTGCGGGTAACGATCTTGTGAACTTTATCGGTGTGCCGTTGGCAGGCTTTGATTCGTATAAGTTGGCTCTCGCATCGGGCAACGAGCAGATGACTATGGAGGCTCTGATGAATCCGGCCAAGGCTAACTTCTGGGTTATGTGTGCCGCTGGTCTGATAATGGTTGTAACCCTCTTTATGTCGCGCAAGGCGATGAACGTATCACAGACCGAGCTCTCGCTGTCGAGCCAGAATGAGGGTCAAGAGAAGTATGACTCGACCTTCATCTCGCGCGGACTTGTTCGCGGAGCTATCCAGATGAACCACTTCTTTGAACGCATTATTCCTAAGTCAGTGCAGGCCAAAATCGAAAAACGCTTCGAGCCGCTCACCCGCGAGGAGCAGACTTCGGCTGCATACGACCTTATCCGTGCGACGGTAAACCTTACGTGCGCTTCGATTCTTATCGCGGTGGCTACATCATTCAAGCTCCCGCTCTCGACAACCTACGTAGTCTTTATGGTTGCAATGGGTAGCTCGTTGGCCGACCGTGCTTGGGGCCGCGAGAGTGCCGTATATCGCATTACGGGCGTTATGACCGTGATTTCGGGTTGGTTTATTACGGCTATTGCAGGCTTTATCATCTCGTTGGTTATCACGCTGATTTTGATGTGGGGAGGTTGGATCGCTGCGGTTGTCTTGGTAGTGCTCTGTGCATACCTCGTAATCAAGGGTAACTTTGCAGGCAAGAAAAAGGAAGATAAAGAGGAGAAAACCTCTAAAAAGTTCGACACAAGCGACTCGGCAGATGTTATGATTAACCGCATCGAGGAAGTTTGTGCAACTATGGACCAGGTAACCCGCATATACAGCCGTACGATTCTTGCTGTCTTCAAGGAGAATCGCAAGGTGCTGCGCGATATGGTCAAGGAGTCGAACGACCTCTTCCTCGAAGCTCGTGAGCGCAAGTACCAGCTCCTGCCGGCACTGCGAGATATTCAGTCGCACGATATCAACACCAGCCAATTCTACGTTCAGGTTATCGACTATATGTCCGAGGCGACAAAGGCTCTGAACCATATCACTCGTCCCGCATTTGACCATATCGACAACAACCACCAGGGATTCACCAAGGAGCAGATTGTCGATTTGAAGGAGGTAAACGACGAGGTTGAGGCAATCTTCGTAACGATTAGCCAGATGCTGCGTCGCAAACACTTCTCGGATATTGCAATTATCGTTGAGATGCGCGACCACCTATTCGACACGCTCGAAGTGGTTATGCGCAACCAGCTGCGTCGAATGAAGGAGGGCGAATTCTCGACCTCGGCATCTATTCTCTACTTCAACATCCTCAACGAGACCAAGACTATGGTCTTGCAGTCACGCAACATTATGCGCTCGCTCGAACACTTCGTTCACAAGAGCGACAACTACGTTGCTTTCCGCCAGGCTGTGAGTGCCAAGGCGGGTCTGCTCGAAGATGTAAGTGAGTAGCGCAGTTTCGCAGATTCAGAATAAGCAGAGGCTGCCGACTTTTCGGGTTGAGCAGCCTCCGTTTTTTGGGAATAAAGACTAATGCCTTTAATGTTTACGTTATAGTCGTACTTATGATGAAAAAGATGATAAAAAACCTCGGTGTCTGGATTCTGGTGGCAATGATTGCCGGAATCGTTGCAGGTATCGCTATGGGTGATGAGGCGAGCATCTTCGCCCCGCTCGGCTCGCTTTTTATCCAACTTATCAAGATGTTGGTTGTTCCGCTGGTCGGAATCTCGATAATCTCAGGAGCTGCATCGCTTGGCAACAGCCGTTCGGCAGGTCGAATCGGAGTTGTGAGCATCGGCTACATCCTGCTCACAACGGTTATCTCGGTGGCGATAGCTATCGTGGCAGCACTTATCTTCAAGCCCGGTGCCGGCTTGGGAGTCGAGGGCGTAGCCTCGATTATGGCCCACGCATCCGCAGAGCAGGGCGCACCGGCCGAACTCTCGTTCTGGGATACGATTATCGGAATGATTCCGGCAAACCCCGTGAAGGCTTTTGCCGAGGGAAATATCTTGCAGATTATCATCTTCGGACTGCTGCTCGGCTTCGGCATATCGTCAATCGAGGAGCATAAGCGTAACAAGGTTATTTCGGGACTGAACTACCTGCTCGAAGCGTTGATTTGGTGCATCGGCAAGGTTATGCTCATAGCTCCGATAGGTGTCTTCGGACTTATGGCAGACGCTATGGGTACATTTGGTTTTGATGTGTTGCTGAAAGTGGCCAACCTCTTGTGGGTCGATTTGATAGCTGTGTTTGTTATGGGTCTGGTGGTCTATCCGCTGACGCTGGTATTCTTCTCGAAAGTGAGCCTCAAAGAGTTCTTTACGGCTATGACCCGACCGCAGATTGTGGCATTCTCGACAGCCTCGTCGATGGCCACGCTTCCTGTGACTATGGGAGCTTGCGATAAGATGGGCATCTCGAAGCAAGTGTCGGGTTTTGTTGTTCCGCTCGGTGCAACGATTAATATGACGGGTAACGCCATATATTATACCCTTGTCGCAATCTTCTTCGCGCAGTTCTATGGCATAGAGTTGAGCTTGATGAGCTATCTGGCGATAACCGTTACAGCTTCTTTGGGCAGCATTGGTCAGGCTGGCGTTCCGGGTCCTACGTTAATGGTTGTGGCGGTCCTTGCTGCCGCAGGCATACCTATCGAGGGCCTGCCGTTGCTCTACGCTCTCGACCGTATGTTTGATATGATTCGCACGACGCTCAATATTACGGGCGACGCTGCGTGTGCTGCCGTGACAGACCGATTGGCAAATGCTACTCCCGACCGAGAGTAGCACTGCCAATATTTCATATTAGAGATTTTTCAAAGTATATTCTACCATCTTGGTACGGATGTTCGCGGTGTCGTTCGGGCGCATCGAGTGATTCTGATCGGGATAGATCATCATATCATACTGCTTGCCCGCACGATTCAGTGCGCGAGTCATCTCGATAGTGTTTTGCAGGTGGACGTTATCGTCTGCCGTGCCGTGCATAATCAGCAGTCGAGTGCGCTCGTGGAGCTTCTCGGCAAAATTTATGGGCGAATTATCGTCGTAACCTGCGGGGTTATCCTGGGGCAGTCCGTTGTAGATTTCGGTGTAGATTGTGTCGTAATATCTCCACGTTGTCACGGGAGCCACCGAGATAGCCATCTTGAAGAGCCCCTCGCCTCGCAGAGCGCAGCCTAATGCCATAAATCCACCATACGACCAACCATAGATGCCGATGCGCTCGGCATCGACATAGCTCTGACGAGCCATATAGCGAGCCAATGATATCTGGTCCTCGACTTCGAGAGATCCAAGGCGACCGTAGGTCACCTTCTTGAAGGCTTCGCCGCGATAGCCCGTACCGCGACCGTCGGTGCAGACTACGATATATCCGTGCGGAACAACGGCATCCTCCCAATCAGCCGACCAACGATCAGCCACCGACTGCGAGCCGGGGCCCGAATACTGCGTGAGCAGGACGGGGTAACGCTTCGCAGGGTCGAAATCGAGCGGTCGCACCATATAGGCATTAAGCTCATCGCCACGCTCGGTTGTGAAGGTGAAGAACTCGCGCACAGCTCGCTTGCCGAGTGCTGCCACAGCCTTACGGCTATCGACCAACGTATCGACCACCGCGCCACAGCCCTTGTGGACGGTAACGATATTGGGAGTCGAGGCGTTCGAGAAGGTCGAGATGTAGTATTTCATTCCGCGGCTCGGAGCAATGGCGTAGTAACCCTTGTTTGTCGTCAGACAGCTGCGCTTTTTGCCGTTGAGGGCCACGCGGCAGAGTTGGCGTTGCAGGGGCGAGCCTTCGGTCGAGAGATACCAAACATCTCGGCCATCCGTGCCGACGATGCGCGTAACCTCCCATTCACCCGACGTGAGGGCGCAGATGCGGCCACGTTTGAGCGAGTGGAGATAGAGATGCATATATCCCGCAGTGGTCTCCTCACGCATCACAAAGCGGTCGGCATCAATAAAGAGTACATCCGAGACGCTCTTGCGCTCGACATACTGCGGAGCCTGCTCGTCGTAAGCTACACGCTGCGAGCCGTTATTATCGACCACAATCTCAAAGTGGTTCTGGCGACGATTGACGCGGAAGAAGTAGAGTTCGCCCGCAGGGGTCCAGCCGAGTTGCGAGATATATTGGTCGCTCTCGGCACCGACATCAACTTTGCGCTTCGAGCCGCTCTCGCGGTCGTAAACCCACAACTCGACAAGCGAGTTCTTGTCGCCCGCCTTTGGGTACTTGAACGAGTAGGCCTTATTATAGAGCGAGCCGTCGAATCGCATCATCTCGAAGAGCGGTACACGGCTCTCGTCGAATCGCAGATAGGCGACTTGTCGGCTGTCAGGCGAAATGGCGTAAGCCTGCGTGAATCCGAACTCCTCCTCATAGACCCAATCGGTTGTGCCGTTGATAATCTCGTTCCAGCGACCATCTTCGGTGATGGCGGTCGATTGGCGCGTAGCGAGGTCATAGAGGTAGAGGTTATTCTCCTTGGCATAGACCAGTGCCTTGCCGTCGGGCGTGAAGGTTACGTCGCGCACTACCGAGAGGATTTTTTCGGGCGTACCACCCACCTCCGCGAGCCAATAGTCAGCCGTGAAGGAGTGTCGGTAGATTGTCTGCGCGCCCTCGGCCGCAGCGACCAGCAGCACGCGCTCATCGGGCGAGAATGTATAGTCCAACCAGGCAAAGGGGACGTTGAGCAGTACCTCTCTCTGCGTACGGTCGGCATAGCTGCGACGAGCAATGGCTCCACCGTCGCGGAAGGTGTAATGTTCGCCATCGGCTGTAGAGCGCAAACCCGAAATCGAGCCGTTGGCTTTGCGTAACTCCAAAATCGAGGCGTAATCGCCCTGAGCGAATGCAACGACAGCCGTACAGAGAAGTGCGGCTGCCGAGAGTATTGTTTTGCGTAAATTCATATCGTATCTAAACTAAATATCGTCTACGTTAAAGTCAAAACCCGTACGTTTGTCGGTCACAAACTTCGAATTGTCCATCTTCGAGTTGAATTGGTCGATTGTAACGTGCTTGTTGGCCTCGTAGGGCGGCACGAGCAGGTCGAAGTTGATAGCGTAGTTGATTGCCGACTCCAAAATTGCTATCAGCGACTCGCGGTTAATTTCGCTCTTGCCGAAGCTCATTGCACGCACCAACGTCTGACGCTTGCCCTCGACAAAGAACATACGTTCGCGGTTGATAAAGATGCGGCCGATAAGGTATCCGCCGTCCTGATTGCGGTTGAACTTGAACGAATCCGAGAGGAAGTTGTAGATATTGATTACTCCGCAGTACGAATTGGCCTTATCTGCCTGCACATAAGGGTTCTGCCAGATGATGTGGTTCGAGTCGAACTCGAAGACGTCGGTGTGCATCTGGAAAATCAGGATATCGCTGGCAATTTGGAGCTGCGCCTCGAACTTGCCACGGTCGCGGTATTCGAGACGTACGCGCTTATCGAGCTTGCCTTCGAGAGCATCGTCCATCTCGGATGCCATCTCGAAGAGCGTGTCTTTCAATTCGTTGAAGGTCGTAAAAGTGTTGTCGAAGACCTTCTGTTTGAGCGACGATTTCTCGACGATGGTCGAGAGGATTCGTTCGCGAAGTGATTGGGTAGCCATAGCTTATATTAATATTTGTACATCACAAATGTAGTGATTTTTTTCGAAACAGGTTGTTTGTGCAAAAAAAAATCTCTACCTTTGTAGTGCACAAGGCGCCTTTACGGACCGAGCGTCACGAAGGGTGAAAAGGGAATCCGGTGCAAATCCGGGACAATGCCTGTTGCTGTGAGTCCAACTCCGCCGACCGCAAGGGTCGCACACCAAGGAGTTTTGCTTATCGTATTCTTTGCCACTGGGAAACCGGGAAGGCACGGTAAGCGGACAAGTCAGAAGACCTGCCTGTGTAATTAAGATTTTGGCCTGCAGGACTATGGGTTGAATCGAAATACTTTTTACAGTTATTACATAGGTTTGGCGTAAGCCGAGAAGGTGTGTATGATTATTGGGGTCATTATTATTGGCTCGTATTATAGTCGCACAAAAAAGGGTCTATTGGATTAAGTCTTTTTAATTCTACACCCTTCATAAAAAGTATTTTGAGACGAGCAACATCCGTATTCCGAGGTCGAGGAGTACGGATTTTTTGTTTGACTTAAAACTTTATAGAGTTATGGAACGAGAACTTTACATCGCACCGGCAATGGAGATTGTTGAATTTGCTGTTGAATCGGGATTTGCCGAGTCGCAACAAGAGCCCGCACCGTGGGAGGATTTGTAGTCTAAAATGTAAATTGGTAAAAATATGAAAAAGTTGTTTTTCTCGCTGATTGCGGCATCGTTGATTGTGTCGTGCAGCACAAACGAAAAATTCTCGACATCTGAGCCTTTGATTTTGCGTGGTTATAGCGACTGCGAGCTCTCGCGCACCGCATTTGGTGCCCCGACGGCCACCAAAATCCCCTTCGCGTGGAGCAAGGGCGACTATGTTTGGCTCGGCAACTACAAGAGTAACCCTATCGCAGCAGATTGCACTTCGGCAAACTTCCGATGGGAGGATACACCGTCGGTAATCGGAGGTTACCACATCTTCTACAATATGACCGGCACTAACAAGACGGCTAACGTACTCGCTGAGCAGAGTGCAGACGGCAACCTGGGTAACGACGGAGATTTCGGATATGCCTTGGCTGATGAGTTTGGTACCTTTGTACTCTCGCACAAGACCTCTTACTTCTGGTTCGACACCACGACTGATGACCAACTGCCGAACCTCGCGACAATCTCGATTTCGGCTCCCGAGGGTATCTATCTTGCGGGCAAGAGAGTTTTTGATTACGCAAATAACCTTTGGGCAAACAGCACCACCGACGGCTCGTCGAGCATAACCCTCTCGTTTGGCGAGGAGGGCCGCGAGCTCGAATCGTCAAATAGTGGCGTTATGGCTGCGGTAGTTGCCCTGCCGGCAGCTATCGGAGGCAAGGATTTGACCATAACCTACACCTTTGCTGATGGCCGCACCTTTACCGAAATCAAAACCCCGAGCAAGGATCTCGAAGCGGGAGCCGTGCGTCGCATCGCAACAAAAATTGCCGAGAGCGACCTCGTGAGTGAGCCTCATGAGGATTATGTTTTGCGAGTACTGACCTTCGAAGATAAGGATGCTCGTTTTGAGCCATATACCTTGGACTATGCAGGAGTGGAGATTAGAAAATGGAGCGACCTAATTGACAATCCGCAGTATATGGGTCCATTGACATACGGTAATAATCAGATGGATGCGATGTACACCTGGTGGGATGAGGGCAACACCGAACTTATGCACACCTTCCCCGACAACTACGCCTACTGCTTCTGGGGCGGTGGTCACGCTATATCGAACTATTGGGGCGAGGGGTACTCCGACGAGGATAGAGATGCTCACATTGCAAAGTTCTATGGTCAGGACTATGTTGATCAGTGGGCTGGTCAGCCGGGTGCAGATGCATTCCTCGGTTGGTTCAATGTGCAGATGATGGCGCCTGTTGCACCGCATTCGGGAGATAATTTCGTGGTGCATTATGGCTACAAAGATGCCCAGTCGTATATCGAGAATCTTCCTGAGCTTGCGTTTGCCGATGGCGAAGCTCGTGTTATTGATCATATGTATGTGACCAACACCAACTACACCCTCAACCAGCTTGTCAATGGTGTGAAGAGCGAGGAGGGCAATACATTTGGCGGTAGCTGGGAAGGTCTTAATGATGATGCTTGGTTGAAGATTGTGGCTTACGGATTTGACGACGTAGATGCTGACGCTTATGCCGAGCCTATCAGCGAGGTGGAGTTCTATTTAGTACAAGGCAAAAATGTTGTAACCGATTGGCAGAAATGGGATTTATCTCCTCTTGGCAAGGTTGCAAAAGTTCGTTTCAACTTCCTCTACTCCGAGGATATGGGCGGCAAATATGGTTTTACGATTCCGGGATACTTCGCATACGATGATATCGCGGTACAATTTGAGAGATAAGAGATGAGAAAATATTTAGAATTTTTGGGGTTAAGTGTAATTGTTGCGCTCTTCTCGTCGTGCAATATGAACGAGTATATTACCGACGGCAAAGATTACAGCAAGACGCACTATCGCCCCGTAACGCAGGATAGCACCCCCTACTGTAACAGGGTTTACGAATACACTCCCGCACCGGGTCAGTTTATCAACGAAACCAAGACGGGCGGTTTCGACGGCTCTCAGACTACTGCCGAGGCTGCTTGCAGATATGCCGAGGCGCGTTTTGCCACAGATTTTTGGGTGTCGCTCGGTGGTTTTGGGGGATATATTGTTGTCGGCTTTGACCATAGTGTCGATAATAAGGGAGACTATGACTTTGCCATTCTCGGCAACTCGTTTAGCGGCTCGTCGGAGCCTGGTGTTGTGTGGGTTATGCAGGACGAGAATGGCAATGGTCTGCCCGATGATACTTGGTACGAGTTAGCCGGCTCAGAGACGGGGAAAGTCGAAACGATTCAGAATTATGCCGTGACCTATTACCGCCCAAGCGAACCCCAAAAGCCCGTGCTGTGGCGCGATAATCTCGGCAATACAGGCGAGATTGACTACCTTCGACAATTCCACCGTCAAGATTATTACTATCCATTGTGGATCGAGGAGGATAGTTACACGCTGACAGGCACCTGCCTGAAAGCCCGCAACTACGACGTTTCGGGCAATGGCTCCTATTGGGTAAATGTGGAGTATGATTGGGGTTATGTCGATAATTTCAGCCCGATAGATCGCTTGACCAACAACGAAAATTCCAATGCCGAGGCGAATGCCAACCATTTCAAGATTTCGAATGCAATAGATGTCGATGGCAAGCCCAAACACCTCGATTTTATCGACTTTGTGAAGGTTCAGTGTGCCGTGAATGCTAAAAGTGGCTGGTTGGGCGAGGTTTCGACAGAGGTTTTTGGATTCAAGGACCTGCACGTCGAGCAGATTCATTAATTTTAGCTAACTTTGCAGCCGAAATCGGCTGCGTCGGAGAAATAAGATGAAAATAGTCGCGAAAAAGATAATGTTTGCCACAATGGCTCTGCTTGCGGTCGCACTCAGCGGCTGTATGGAGTGGTCGTATGGTTTGGAGGAGAAGTTCAACGCTACGGGCGAGGGGTTGTTTATCTGCAACGAGGGTAATTTCCAATACGGTAATGCGACGCTCTCGTACTACAACCCGAAGGCCAAAAAGGTAGAGAACGAGATCTTCTATCGCGCCAATGCGATGAAGTTGGGTGATGTTTGCCAATCGATGATTATCCACAACGGCATAGGCTGGGTGGTAGTCAATAACTCGCACGTAGTCTTTGCAATCGACATCAACACCTTCAAAGAGGTGGGTCGCATTACCGACCTTACATCGCCCCGATATATGCACTTCATCTCGGATGAGAAGGCCTACATCACACAGATTTGGGACAACCGAATCTTTATAGTCAATCCCAAGCGCTACGAGATTACGGGCTATATCGAGGTGCCGAATATGACTATGGAGTCGGGCTCGACCGAGCAGATGGTGCAGTATGGCAAATATCTCTTCGTAAACTGCTGGTCGTACCAGAATCGCATCCTGAAAATCGACACCGAGACCGACCAAGTGGTCGATGAGCTTGTTGTCGGCATCCAGCCGACATCGCTGGTTATGGATTGTAACGCCAAGTTGTGGTGTGTGACCGATGGCGGCTACGAGGGCTCTCCGTACGGCCACGAGGCTCCATCACTCTATCGTATCAATGCCGACTCCTTCTCTGTTGAGAAGCAGTTTAAGTTCGAGTTTGGCGATTGGCCCTCGGAGGTGCAACTCAACGGTACGAAGGATAAAATCTATTGGCTCAATGACGATGTCTGGGAGATGGATGTTACTGCCGACCGAGTGCCGGTGTATCCATTCCTGCCATATCAGGGTACACTCTATTATGGACTGACCGTCTGTCCCCGCACGGGAGAGGTCTATGTAGCGGATGCCATAGACTATATGCAGAATGGTAAAATCTATCGCTATTCGCCTGACCGCGAGTTGATAGACGAGTTTTATGTGGGAATTATTCCCGGAGCATTTTGTTGGAAATAGTAGGGGATTATGAAACGATTTGCAATAGTCATACTGCTCTTGATGATTCCGACACTCCTCTCGGCCCAGACCGAGCGAGAGTGGTACAAGCGTACGCACAATATCCCCGAAATTCCGGTCTATGGCCTGCGCCCGATGAAGGAGATTGGCACCCAGCAGACCAAGCTCGATACGACGGCCCTCAAAGAGAATATCGCACTCTCGTTGGCGGATGTATTGACCTTCAATACCTCGATTTTTGTCAAGAATTTCGGCCGAGCAACCCTCTCGACCGTAGCCTTCCGTGGCACTTCGCCCTCGCATACGCAGGTAACGTGGAATGGTATGCGTATAAATAACCCGATGCTCGGAATGACCGACTTCTCGATGATTCCCTCATACTTTATCGACGATGCCTCGCTGCTGCACGGCACCTCGTCGGTAAACGAGACGGGCGGAGGTCTGGGCGGTGCCGTTAAGTTGCAGACCAAACCTGCCAATGCCGACGGTTTCGGCTTGCAGTTCGTGCAGGGTGTAGGTTCGTTTACCACTATCGACGATTTTCTGCGCCTGACGTGGGGCAACGACCATTGGCAGACTTCGACTCGTGCGGTATTCTCGATGTCGAAAAACGACTTTAAGTACCGCAACCACGACAAGAAGGAGAATATCTACGACGATGATATGAACATCATCGGGCAGTATTATCCTGTGGAGCGCAACCGCAGCGGCTCATTCCGTGACCTTCATATCCTGCAAGAGGCCTACTACAACACCGGCAAGGGCGACCGCTTTGGGCTGAATGCGTGGTACATAAACTCCAACCGCGAGTTGCCGATGCTGACCACCGACTACGGCTCGGCCACCTCGTTCGACAACCGACAGCGCGAGCAGACCTTCCGCGGAGTTCTCTCGTGGGACCACCTGCGCTCTAATTGGAAGGTTGCTGCCAAGGCTGGATATATCCATACCTGGATGGCGTACGACTATAAGCGTGATGTCGGTAACGGAAATATGCAGGTGATGACCCGCTCGCGAAGCCTTGTCAATACAATCTACAGCCAGGCCGAGGGTGAGTACTATATCGGCAAAAAGTGGCTATTTACGGCCACCCTTTCAGCGCATCAGCATCTGGTGCAGAGCCGCGATAAGAATATCATCCGTCAGGATGGTAATAAGGCTGTAGTCGGATATAACTCGGGCCGTTTCGAGCTGTCGGGATTGGTGTCGGCAAAGTGGCGACCCATCGACCGCATCGGCATCTCGGCAGTACTGCGCGAAGAGCTCTATGGAGTCGATTGGACCCCGATAATCCCTGCACTTTTTATCGACGGCGTGATATCCGAAAAGGGAAATATCACACTCAAAGCATCGGTGTCGCGCAACTACCGCTTCCCGACCCTTAATGACCTCTACTTCCTGCCTGGCGGAAATCCCGACCTGCGCAACGAGAGCGGTTGGACCTACGACGCAGGCGTATCGTTTGCCGTCGGCAAAGAGGGTGTATATTCGCTCACGGGCTCGGCTAATTGGTTCGACTCGTATATCCACGATTGGATTATCTGGCTGCCGACAACCAAAGGTTTCTTCTCGCCCGAAAACATCAAAGACGTCCACGCCTACGGTGTCGAGTTACAGGCCAACTTGTCGGTAGCACTCTCGTCGCAGTGGCACCTTGATATAAACGGGAACTTCTCGTGGACACCATCGATTAATAATGGCGACCCACGCTCGATTGCCGACCGCTCGGTAGGTAAACAGCTGCCATACGTTCCCGAATTTTCGTCGTCGGTTACGGGCAGATTGTCGTGGCGCAGTTGGTCATTCCTCTACAAGTGGTGCTGGTATAGCGAGCGATTTACGATGTCGAGCAACGATATCTCGTTTTCGGGTAAGCTCCCCGAATACTTTATGAGCAACGTCACTCTCGAAAAGGTCTTGACCTTCAAGTGGGCAGACCTCTCGCTGAAAGGCACAATCAACAACCTCTTCGACGAGGAGTATCTCTCGGTGCTTTCACGTCCGATGCCGGGTATCAACTTCGAAATCTTCGTCGGCATTACGCCCAAGTGGGGTGGTAAGAAATAGAGTTTGGTCAGACAGACAAAATAGCACTGTTTTATAGCGAGAATCGATAAAATTCACCCTCAAAAGCGCAGTTTGCTCAAAAAAAGCGAAAAAAATTTTGCAGATACCAAAATAGTGTCTATATTTGCACACCCAAATCGGGAAAAGCCCAGGTGGTGGAATTGGTAGACACGCTACTTTGAGGGGGTAGTGACTAATTAGGGTCGTGTGAGTTCGAGTCTCGTCCTGGGCACCAACCGAGCGAAAAGCCGGAGATTAAAGCGAAGCAACTGCTTCGCTTTTTTCGTTTTACTGCCTCGGCACTCTCCTGCGCGGCCTTATTTGCTGAGAGTTTTCGACAGATATATCCCAACAAAAAAGAAAATTTAGGCGGGCGCGTTTCGCAGTTTGACCAAAAAGTATTACCTTTGGTAAAAATTAGCATACTATGGCAGTATTTAAGGTTGAAGGAGGTCATCGCCTCCACGGAGAGATAACCCCGCAGGGTGCGAAAAACGAGGCGTTGCAGATTATCTGCGCCACATTGCTTACGCCCGAACGTGTTGTGGTTCACAATATCCCGCGCATTCTTGACATTATGCAGCTTATCGACCTGTTGCGTTCGATGGGTGTTGTGGTCGAGGAGTTGTCGGAGAGTTCGTTTGCATTTACGGCCAAAGATATCGATCTCGATTACCTGCGTAGCGAAGATTACCAGAAGCGTTGCCGTCGCCTGCGTGGCTCGGTGATGATGGTGGGCCCGCTCTTGGCTCGCTTTGGTGTGGGTTATGTGCCCAAGCCCGGTGGCGATAAGATTGGCCGTCGTCGTCTGGATACACACTTTATCGGCTTCCAGAAGCTGGGCGCGAAGTTCAACTTCGATAGTGCCGACGAGTTCTTTGCCGTTGAGGCCGACGAACTCAAAGGTTGCTATATGTTGCTCGATGAGGCTTCGGTTACGGGTACGGCAAATATCGTTATGGCTGCCGTTCTGGCGAAGGGTACAACCACAATCTACAACGCCGCCTGCGAGCCCTACCTGCAACAGCTCTGCAAGATGCTCAACCGTATGGGAGCCAAGATTTCGGGTGTAGCCTCGAATCTGCTTACAATCGAGGGTGTAGAGTCGCTTGGCGGTACCGAGCACACGATGTTGCCCGATATGATTGAGGTGGGTAGCTTTATCGGTATGGCTGCGATGACAGGCTCGGAACTCACGATTAAGAACGTGTCGTATGAGAATCTCGGCATCATTCCCGCGCAGTTTGCCCGCTTGGGTATTCGTTTCGAGCAGCGCGGTGATGATATCTACATCCCGCAGCAGGACCACTATTCGATTGAGAGCTTTATCGACGGCTCGATTATGACCATTGCCGACGCTCCGTGGCCGGGACTTACCCCTGACCTTTTGTCGATCTTCCTCGTTGTGGCAACTCAGGCGAAGGGCTCGGTCTTGATTCATCAAAAGATGTTCGAGAGCCGCCTGTTCTTCGTCGATAAGCTGATTGATATGGGTGCACAGATTATCCTCTGCGATCCCCACCGTGCCACCGTTATCGGTCACGACCACCGCATCCGTCTGCGCGCAACGAAGATGTCCTCGCCTGATATCCGTGCCGGTGTCGCTCTGCTGATTGCTGCAATGAGTGCCGAGGGTACGAGCACAATCCAGAATATCGACCAGATCGACCGCGGTTACAGCAATATCGACGGCCGACTGAATGCCCTCGGAGCGAAAATTACTCGTTTGGAGGACGAGTGATTTTAATTCAAAATTCAAAATTCGCAATTTAAGATAAATAACCCAACAAAATATGTTTTTAGAGAGTGCAAGCCGTAAAGGCTATATCGAAGTTATCTGTGGCTCGATGTTTTCGGGCAAGACCGAGGAGTTGATTCGTCGCCTCAAACGTGCGAAGTTTGCAAACCAGAAGGTCGAGATTTTCAAACCCTGCATCGACACCCGCTACTCGGAGGAGGAGGTCGTGTCGCACGATGCTCACGCCATTCGTTCGACTCCGGTCGATTCACCGCAGAATATCTTGCTGATGTCGAGCGACGTGGATGTCGTGGGTATCGACGAGGCGCAGTTCTTCGACGAGAGTATTATCGACGTATGCCGTCAGCTGGCCGATAATGGTGTGCGTGTGATTATCGCAGGCCTTGATATGGACTATATGGGCAAGCCCTTCGGCCCGATGCCCGCACTGATGGCTACCGCAGAGTATGTCACAAAGGTACACGCTATCTGTGTACGTTGCGGTAACCTGGCGCACCACTCGCACCGCCTCACAGCCGACGAGAAGTTGGTGATGCTCGGCGAGAAGGACACCTACGAGCCTATCTGCCGTCACTGCTTTGCAGAGTTGGTACGTAACAACGAGTAGTCCACTATGGATATCGCACAAGCAAAACGCAAGGAGAATATCGCCGAGTATATTCTCTACCTGTGGCAGATCGAGGATCTGCTGCGTGCTCTGCAATTCAGCCCTGAGGCTATCTACTCGCAACTTGTTGCGCGTCGTGAGGTTGCCGAGGAGCAGAAGCAGATATTCCTGCTTTGGTATATGGATATCGTAAACCTCCTGCGCGAGGAGGGTAAGGAGGAGAAGGGTCATCTGAACCACACGCTCCACCTGATTGCCGATATGCACAACCTCCACCTTCAACTTATGCAGTTGCCCATTGGTGACCACTACCGCGCGACCTTCTCGCGCTTGGAGCCCGAGCTGCCGCGTCTGCGCGAGCTTGTCGGAGGTGCCGAGATGACCGATACCGAGCTCTGCTTCCGTGCGCTCTATGCCGCGATGCTCTACCGCATCAAGGGCGAGGGCGAGAAGGGGGCCGTGAAGGATACTATCGAGTTTGTTTCGCCCGTAGTTGCCGAGTTGGCAAGCCTCTACCGCAAGGTCGAGTCAGGCGAGATGGACCTCTTCAAAAATGCAGAGTAGACCGCCCGACGGACATATTCGCAAGAGCGACGACTCTCACAAATCAGAAACAGTCCATTATGAAACAGAATTGGAGACCCGGAACGATGATATATCCGCTGCCTGCCGTCCTGGTAAGTTGCGGAGCCACCCCCGATGAGTATAATATGCTGACCGTAGCGTGGACGGGAACTATTTGTAGCGACCCCGCGATGTGCTATATCTCGGTGCGTCCCGAACGCCACTCATACGAGATTATCAAGCGTACGGGCGAGTTTGTCATCAACCTAACGACCGAGGCTCTGGCTCGTGCTACGGATTGGTGTGGCGTGCGCTCTGGCAAGGATTACAACAAGTGGGAGCAGATGGGGCTGACCCCTGTGCCGGCAACGGTCGTGAAGGCTCCGATTATCGAGCAGTCGCCCGTGAGTATCGAGTGCCGTGTGAAGCAGATTATCCCCCTCGGTACGCACGATATGTTTATCGCCGAAGTTGTAAATGTTGTGGTCGATGAGCAGTATCTCGACGAGAAGGGGAAGTTCGATATGGTCCGTGCAGGGCTTATGGCCTACTCGCACGGAGAGTACTTCACTCTCGGTAAGTCGCTTGGCCACTTCGGTTGGTCGGTACGTAAAAAGAAAAAATAGGTCGTATGGCGCATAGCCTACGACCTATTTTTTTGAAATTATAGGATCTCTATCTGCCCCACGATTCGCGGTCGAGGGTGCGGTAGGTTATCGCCTCGGAGATATGCGCCACACCGATATTCTCCTCGCCTGCGAGGTCGGCAATCGTGCGGGCAACCTTGATTATACGGTCGTGCGCGCGAGCCGAGAGATTGAGCTGTGCCATAGCTCGTTCGAGCAGTGCTCGCGAGCGGTCATCCAATGGGCAGTAGTCGCGCAGCATCTTCGAGTTCATCATCGAATTGGTGTGGATGCCGAGCCCTCGGAATCGCTCGGACTGAATCTGTCGTGCGCGGATAACCCTCTCGCGTACAACCTCGCTCGACTCCTCTACACGGTCGGACATCATCTCCGAGAGGGGTACGGGCGTCACCTCGATATGCAGGTCGATGCGGTCGAGCAGCGGGCCTGATATGCGCGACATATAGCGATGCACTGCCGAGGGAGGACAGGTGCACTCCTTGGTCGGGTGGTTATAGTATCCGCAGGGGCAGGGATTCATCGAGGCCACGAGCGAGAAGTTCGCGGGGTACTCGACGCTATATCTTGCGCGTGATACGGTAATCTTCTTATCTTCGAGAGGCTGGCGCAGCACTTCGAGCACATTGCGTCCAAATTCGGGCAGCTCATCGAGGAAGAGGATGCCGTTATGAGCCAATGACACCTCGCCCGGCTGTGGCGACTGACCGCCGCCGATAAGAGCCACCTGCGACGTGAGGTGATGCGGAGCGCGGAAAGGTCGTGTGGTCAGCAGTCCCGATGTTGTGCCGAGCTTTCCGGCCACCGAGTGAATCTTTGTCGCCTCCAAAGCCTCTTCGAGCGTCATAGGTGGCAGAATCGAGGGTAGGCGACGTGCCAACATCGTCTTTCCCGATCCGGGCGCACCAATCATTATTACGTTATGGCCACCTGCGGCTGCGATTTCGAGAGCTCGCTTTACCTGAGCCTGACCCTTCACGTCCGAGAAATCTTCGACATAGCGATTGAGCGCAGCGATACTCTCGATGACCGAATCACTGACGGTCGGCTCGATTGCAATATCGCCATTCAGATAGCCCACAACCTCGCCAAGCGAGCGAACACCAATGATATCTATACCCTCGACCACAGCTCCTTCGGCTGCATTTTCGATGGGTAGAACGACACGTTTAAGGCCCTCGGCACGAGCCTTTACGACCAGCGGGAGCACACCCTTCACGGCCTTCACTCCGCCGTCAAGCGACAACTCTCCGGCAAACATCGTCGAAGCGAGCTTCTCGCCAACCACCTGCGAGGTCGCTGCCAACATACCGACAGCAATCGGCAGGTCGAAAGCAGCTCCCTCCTTGCGCAAGTCGGCAGGTGCGAGGTTTACCACAATCTTCTTGGCAGTCATCCTCAGACCCGAATTTTCGAATGCCGAGCGGATGCGTTGCTCGCTCTCCTTAACGGCATTATCGGGCAGACCCACCAAAAAGAGTCCAAGACCGCTCTCGGCGAGGTTTACCTCGACGGTCACGGTTACGGCATCAATGCCGACAATAGCTCCTGCGTAGGTCTTGACGAACATATCTTTTCAGTGAGTTTGGATTCTATTACAATCAGAATTATAGTGTGAGTTTAGAATGGAGCATCTCCTGTCGTGGGGGGTACACCGAAATCGCCAAACTCGTTATTCGGCATCGAGCCCAATCCACCCATCGAGGTATCAGTCAATCCGCCACCCAAAGCTCCTCCGGTCATACTCTCGCTTGCGTAATCCTCGTACTGCTGCGTCGGAGCCTTGCCGCCCAGAGCAACATCTGCGACATCCATATCGGCAAATCGAGCCTGGTCGTTCAAGAATCGCAGGTTGATAGTATCAACCGCACCGTTACGGTGCTTTGCGACGATAATCTCGGCCATACCCGCAGTCGGCACACCCTCCTCGGTCACGGTCATACCGTAGTACTCCGGACGGTGGATGAATGCTACGATGTCGGCATCCTGCTCGATAGCTCCCGACTCACGAAGGTCCGAAAGTTGGGGACGTTTCGAGCCACCACGCGACTCGGTGGTACGGTTAAGCTGCGACAGTGCGATGATAGGCACATTGAGCTCCTTGGCGATAGCCTTCAACGTACGCGAGATAAATGCAACCTCCTGCTCGCGATTGCCCTTCGAATCCTGCGGGCCGGTCATGAGCTGCAAGTAGTCGATGATGATAATCTTGATGTCGTTCGTGAGCTTCAAACGACGAGCCTTCGAGCGGAACTCGAAGACCGAAAGAGCGGGCGTATCGTCGATAAAGAGCGGAGCATTACCCAGCGGTTTGGTCTTGACTTCGAGGTGTCGCCACTGCTCGGGTGTGAGGCGGCCACTGCGAATGTCGGTACTCTTCAATCCTGTTTCGGCCACAACCAGACGCATCATCAACTGTGTGGCCGACATTTCGAGCGAGAAGAAAGCGACACCATTTTCGTGCTCGATAGCCATATTTCGAGCCATCGACAACACGAAAGCGGTTTTACCCATTGCCGGACGTGCTGCAACGATAATAAGGTCCGAAGGCTGCCATCCGAGGGTCAGACGGTCGAGGTCCATAAAGCCGGAGGGTACACCGTTGAATGCACCACCCTTACGACTCGCCTCCTCAATCTGCTCGATTGCCGCCTTCAAGATATCCTTGGCACTCTGCACCGAACGCTTCACGTGACCCTCGGCCACCTTGAAGATTGCACTCTCGGCAAAGCCGATAAGTTCATTTACGTCCGACTCCTCATCGTATGAGCGACGCTGAATCTCGGTTGCCGAACGGATAAGTTCACGCTGCACGTACTTCTGCGCCACAATCTTGGCGTGGAACTCGACATTGGCTGCCGAGCCGACCTTGCGGGTCAGCTGTGCCAGGTAGGTCGCACCACCAACCTTTGCGAGCTGCTTCTTCGATTTAAGCTTCTCGGTTACGGTAAAGAGGTCAATCGGTTTCAATTCGGCCGAGAGCTCCTCGATAGCCTTGTATATCAGGCGATGCTCCTCGGTATAGAAGGCATCGGGAGTGACGAACTCCTGAACGGTAACGATACTGTCGCGTTCGAGCATCAGCGCACCAAGTACGGCCTCTTCGAGTTCGAGGGCCTGAGGAGGTACGGCAGCCGCTACGTCAGTGAGGGCTTCGTATGCTTCGCGATTGCGTGTTGAGGGTTTGAAATCTTTTGCCATTTTCTTCTCTTAAATTCAAACAACAAAGTTAGAGAAAGATTTGTGAACGCGCAAATGCCCTTTCGGGTGCAGTGTTAAAAACTCTGTTTACAACTCGCCTATGCGCGCGAGAACTCGCCCCAAATGCTCCTTGAGGGTGTTTTTAGATGTTGAAAAGTCGTAAAAAAAGTTTATCTGTCGAAGCCAAACTCCTTCTGGGAAACAGCAAGAACTGCTACGCTTACTTCGATATCCTTGCAGGCGGCAAAGAGTGCATCGCAGCACGAAATTATGGTCGCTCCGGTCGTGAAGACATCATCCACCAGCAAGACCTTGCGACCTGCCAACCGTTCGGGTTGGCGCACCTCGAAGATGCCCTCGACATTCTCCCAACGCTCGTTACGGTTATGGCGCGTCTGGCTCTCGTTATTGACCTTGCGCACAAGGGCTCTGTGAGCAACTTCGACGCCCAAGATCGAGGCGATGCCGTCGGCAATATACTCCGACTGATTGTAACCGCGTTGCAGACGCTTGCGAAGGTGTAACGGAACGGGGATAACGAGGTCTATATCGTCGTAGTTGCCACTCTTTTGTAGCACGTGGCCAAACCAGATGCCCAAGTTACGGGCGTGGCTCCATCGACCATGATATTTGAAGTCGTGAATTGTGCGTCGCCAATCACTTTCGGCCACAAAGTAGAAGAGTGCCGCAGCCTCTCGGATAGGTGTTAGGGTGGCCAACCGCTCCTTCATCGGATTTTCTGCCATATCGGCAAATCCTGTCATCGGTATACGGAATCGGCAGGCCGTGCAGACGAACTCCTCGCCCTCAGCAAGGGTGTCGCCACAGACGGCACACTCGCGCGGAAAGAGCAACGATGCGATATCCGCAACTATTCTACGAAGCATCGACATTACAGATGGTTACGATATTGCGGTACTCCTTTTTGTGCATAACCTCATCGAGCACTTCGCGCAGAATCTTGCGAGCGCGAGCAAACGAAGCTCCGCTCTCGATTTTGAGCATAATCTCGACGATATGTTCGCCACGAACACGGTCTACGGGCGGGATTGTCGGGCCAAGCACTCGGCGCGAGAAACGGGTGCGCAGAGCCTCGGTCAGCTCGACGGCTGCACGGTGCAGGACCTCGACATCGCGATAGCGCAACGTGAGTCCTACGATGCGTGAGTAGGGCGGATAGAAGAAGGCCTGACGCTCGGCCGACTGTTCGCGAGCCATAGCCACATAGTCGCCCACAAGTATCTGTTGAAGTATCGGATGATTAGGCTCGGAGGTTTGGATTACGACTTCTCCGGGCTGTGCTCCTCGGCCACCTCGGCCGGCAAACTGCATAATGGTCTGGAAGGCTCGCTCCGCAGCTCGATAGTCGGGGGCATTGAGCAGATTATCGGCATTGAGCACTCCGACGAGTGTCACGCGCGAAAAGTCGAAACCTTTGGTTATGATTTGTGTGCCGACCAGGATGTCGGTCTCGCCTCGCTCGAAAGCCTCGATGATGCGGTTGCAGGCACTCTCCGAGGTTACGGCATCACGGTCGAGTCGTGCAACTCGTGCCTGGGGGAAAAGAGAGGCAATCTCCTGCTCGATCTTCTCGGTGCCGAAGCCCATAGGCTTCACCTCGCCACCTTTGCAATCGGGGCAGCGTCGCGGCATAGGCTCGCTATATCCGCAGTAGTGGCAGGTCAGCTTATTAGCTCCGTGCAACGTGAGCGTCACGTTACAGTGGGGGCATCGGGCCGTCCAACCGCAATCTCCACACGAGATGAAGGGCGAATAGCCTCGTCGGTTTTGGAATAGAAGTATCTGCTCGCCACGCTCCAAACGCTCGGCAATCTTATCGAGCAGTATCTTGTTAAAGTGCGACTTGCGTTCGCCACGTTTGGCTGCACGTATAGCATCCGAGATGATCACTTCGGGGAGTTGCGCTCCGCCATATCGCTCGGAGAGCACCACTTCGCGGTACTTGCCCGTCGCTGCACGCACATAACTCTCAATCGAGGGAGTTGCGCTTCCCAACAGCACACGCGCATCGTGCAGATGTGCCAGCATTACAGCCGCATCACGACCCTGATAACGCGGTGCAGGCTCGGTCTGCTTATAACTCGAATCGTGCTCCTCGTCAATAATTACGAGTTTGAGATTTTTCAGTGGCAGGAAGAGTGCCGAGCGTGTGCCCAAGACCAACTCGCCACCTTCGGAGCGGCCAAGTCGGCGATATATCTCGGCACGACGCAGATTTGTGAGTTTCGAATGGTAGGGTGTAACCCTCTCGCCAAAGACCTTTCTCACGCGAGAGAGGAGCTGAGAGCTCATCGCTATTTCGGGGACAAGGTATAGCACATCGCCCCCATCGGCAAGTGTGCGAGCGGCAAGGTGCATATATATCTCGGTCTTGCCCGACCCCGTAACACCGCGCAACAGCACGGTCTGCACCTGCGAAAAACCCTCGACAATCTCGGCCAGAGCTGCACTCTGCTTCTCGGTAAGTGTCGGCAGCGGATACTCCTGCTCGTCCGCCACAAACCCCTCGACCTCACGCTCTACAACCTCGACTATACCCTTTTTGCGTAGGGCTGTGATGGCTGCTGCATCACACTTTGCGCGACGCATTTCGCCACATTGCAAGAGCAACTCCAAAAGTTCGTGCTGACGCGGTGCGCGACGCTCCATCTGCGCCCGTTCCTCGTCCGAAACCTCTCGGCAGATGCGGATAAAACTCTCGGTGCGTGGTCGATAGACCTCCTCGGAGAAGGCCTCCTCGTCTGCACCCTTGGGCTTGATGAGTGAGGGCAGAGCCACGCGCATAACCTCGCCGAGAGTACACATATAATAGTCGGCTATCCACTCCCAGAACTTCATCTGGTCGGGAGTGAGCAGTGGTTGGTCGTATAGTTTTTGTGAGATTTGTTTGACCTTCTTCGCATCGGGACGCTGGTCGTGAATACGCCACACGATACCCGTATATACCGCCTTTGCACCAAACTGCACCGCCACGGCATCGCCTACGATAAGCTCACACCCCTCAGCGACCTCGAAAGTATAGGTCGGCTGATAGAGCGGCAGCACTATGTCGGCATAGAGCGACATCAATTTGCGTTTTGGGCAGTAGAGAGATTTATCAGACCTTATTCAGAGCATCGAAGCCCTTGCCATAGACACCCATCACCGAGCCTACCGAAATGAAGGCATTAGGATCGACCGACTTGGCAATTTTGAGAATCATCGAGGTATCACGCTTGCGGCAGACAACCATAACGATCTTCTTCTCCTCCTTCGAGTACCAGCCCTGCGCATCGAGCAGCGTAGCACCGCGATTAGCCTTGTAGAGCATTGCATCGGCCATAGCCTTATAATCGTGGGTGACAATAAGTATCTGATTCGAGTGGTTGTTACCGGCCTGAATCATATCGACCGTATAGCCAAACACCGCCACGAAGATATAACCGTAGATTACACCGTCGATACCCAGGTCGCTAACGAAGAGTGACGAGGCGATGATGATGAAGTCCGAGAATACAACGATACGGCCATAGCTCATCTTGCGATACTTGTTGATAATCATCGCAACGATATCCGTACCACCTGTCGAGCCACCCTGGCTGAAACAGATAGCCACACCGACACCTGCCGAGATACCTCCGAGGATTGCCGAGAGTAGGCGGTTATCCAGATGGAAAAGGTCTGCACCAGCGGGAATCACCGACTGCAAAACACTCATCGCAACCGATAGGACGACAATACAATAAATCGTCTTGATGCCGAAGCGCCAACCTACGACAAATCCCGCAATCAAGAGCAGTATCGCATTGATAATAAAGAGAATCACACCCATCGAGAGGCTGCCTCCGATGATGTGATAAACCAGAAGGCTGACACCGCTGGCACCGCCACCCATACAGTTTGCCGGAAGGATACAGCCAATCCAGCCAAATGCGTAGATAAACATACCGAGCGCCATAAGAGAATACTCTTTCAGCCCGATCAATAATTTGTGTCCGACTCTCTCGCTCATTTTCTCATAACATTAACTTGTTGCAAAGATAGTAATTTTGACGTATCTTGATACTCTCGACACGAATTTTATACCAGCAGCGGTATGCTTGGAGTGAAAATATGGTCTAAAAATAATAAAAATTCAAAAAAAACGTATCTTTGCTCTTCGTTGAAGACGATTTAGGTTATTTATGGAGAGAGAATCGAGAGCCTCGTTCGGAGGTAGATTAAGTGCTATATTGGTGGCGGCAGGTAGTGCCGTGGGTTTGGGTAATATTTGGCGTTTCCCATATATCGCCGGCGAGAATGGCGGTGGTGCTTTTCTGATTATCTATATTGGCTGTATTTTGCTGTTGGGCATACCTGTTCTGCTCGCAGAGTTTACGGTGGGCCGTCATACACACCTCAACTCGGTGGGAGCCTATCGCTCGCTATCGAAGCGTTGGTCGTTCCTGGGCTACAACAGCGTCATCTCGTCGCTGCTGATTCTGGGCTTCTACTTCGTGGTGGCGGGCTGGACCCTCGAATACTTTTCGACCTCGGTAACGGGTGTCATTGCCGAATACTCTTCGTCGGAGATTAATGCTGCACGATTTGCCGAATTTACGACTACGCCTCTGCGTCCGGTTATCTATACGGTTCTCTTTGCACTGCTGACGCACGTGGTTATCGCTCTCGGAGTGCAGAAGGGTATCGAGCGTTCGTCGAAATTGATGATGCCGATCCTCTTTGTGATGCTTATCGCCCTGGCCGTGCGATCGATGACAATGCCCGGAGGTATTGAAGGCTTGCGCTTCTTCTTCGAGCCCGATTTCTCGAAGGTTACGGCTAAGACCTTCCTCGATGCTATGGGTCAGGCATTCTTCTCGTTGTCAATCGGCTTGGGATGTATGATTACCTACTCCTCATACTTTAACAACAAGACAAATCTGCAAAATACGGCATTCAATGTCGTTGCTCTCGATACGTTGGTGGCTGTGCTGGCAGGTCTGGTAATTTTCCCTGCCGTTTTCAGTGTCGGCATCGAGCCGACATCGGGACCCTCGTTGGTCTTTGTTACGCTGCCGAGTATCTTCAATACGATGACCTTCGGTCCCTTCTGGTCGGCACTCTTCTTCCTGCTGCTGATTTTGGCTGCACTCACCTCGACAATCTCGCTACACGAAGTGCTCACCGCCTATCTCCACGAGGAGCGAGGCCTTTCGCGTAAGAAGGCTGCGTGGGTTGTGACTATCGGTACATCTCTGTTGGCTTGCGCCTCGTCACTCTCGTTGGGCGTGTGGAGTGAATTCAAGATATTCGGACTTAACATCTTCGATTCGCTCGACTTTGTGACAGCAAATATTTTGTTGCCACTCGGAGGCCTTCTGACATCGGTATTTGCGGGTTGGGTGCTCGACCGCAAGATTCTGCGCGCCGAAATTTCGGACCACGGACGACTCAAATGCCGACTTTTCGGACTGCTCGTTGTACTGCTCCGATACATCTGTCCTGTGCTGTTGCTGTGGATATTCCTCTACAATCTGGGGCTTTTTGAACTCTAAACTGCAACATTTAGTGAAAATCTATAAAAAATCACTATATTTGCGGCGTTTTAGAAAATGGAAGATTTTTTGATAACACTATAAAAACAAAAAAGTTATGATTTCTTACAAAGAGTTAGGTCTTGTGAACACCCGCGAGATGTTCGCAAAGGCAGTAGAAGGCGGTTACGCTATCCCCGCATTCAACTTCAACAACATGGAGCAGATGCAGGCAATCATTATGGCTTCGGCAGAGACCAAGTCGCCGGTAATCCTTCAGGTATCGAAGGGTGCGCGTAACTATGCAAACCAGACCCTTCTCCGCTATATGGCAGAGGGTGCTGTTGAGTACGCAAAGGAGCTCGGTTGGGCTAACCCCCAGATCGTTCTTCACCTGGACCACGGTGATTCGTTCGAGACTTGCAAGTCGTGCGTAGATATGGGCTTCTCGTCGGTTATGATCGATGGTTCGCACCTCTCGTACGAGGAGAACGTTGCTCTCACTAAGAAGGTTGTTGAGTACGCACACCAGTTCGACGTAACTGTTGAGGGTGAGCTCGGCGTATTGGCAGGTGTTGAGGATGAGGTTTCGGCTGAGGAGAGCCACTACACTAAGCCTGAGGAGGTTGTTGACTTCGTAACTAAGACCGGTGTTGATTCGTTGGCTATCTCGATCGGTACTTCGCACGGTGCTTACAAGTTCACTCCTGAGCAGTGTACTGTAGATCCCCAGACAGGTCGCCTCGTACCTCCCCCCTTGGCATTCGATATCCTCGCAGAGATCGAGAAGGAGCTCCCCGGCTTCCCCATCGTACTCCACGGTTCGTCGTCGGTTCCCCAGGAGGAGGTTGAGACTATCAACAAGTACGGCGGTGCTTTGAAGGCTGCTGTTGGTATTCCCGAGGAGCAGTTGCGTCAGGCTGCTAAGAGCGCAGTTTGCAAGATCAACATCGACTCTGACTCGCGTCTTGCAATGACCGCAGCTATCCGTGAGGTATTCGCAACTTCGCCCGCTGAGTTCGACCCCCGTAAGTACTTGGGTCCCGCTCGCGAGAATATGAAGAAGCAGTACATCCACAAGATCAAGGAGGTACTCGGTTCGGACGGTAAGGCTGAGTAATTTCTACCAACCCTATAAACGACGAGAGGTTGCCGCGAAAACGGCAACCTCTCTTTTTTGTTTGGCCCGATAAATTATTTCAACGGGTCGGCCTCGACACCCTCATAGGTCATCACAACGGGAAGGATGTCGCCATTCTCGGCAAAACGCAACTCGTCGATGCAGGTGCGGCGGTCGTTGCCATCGGTAGCACCAATCGGGTGGCGGTGATAGACGATATAATACTTGCCGCTGCGAGGGTTGTGCATTACCGAGTGGTGGCCTGCGCCTGTGCCTACCTCGGGGTCAGTCTGCAAAATCACGCCCTTGCTCTCGAACGGGCCCATAGCGTTGTCCGAGATAGCATAGGCTACGCGGTAGTTGTCGCGCTTCCACTTACCCTCTGACCACATAAAGTAGTACTTGCCGTCGCGGATAAACATAAAGGGACCCTCGACATACTCGCCCGGAGTAATCTCCTTGAAGATTTCGCCATCCTCGAAGGGTACGAATCCCGTAAAGTCGTCGTTGAGCTTGCAGACGTTGCAGTGCTTCCAACCGCCATAATACATATAGTAGGTGCCGTCTGTATCTTTGAAGACAAACTGGTCAATAGGCTGCGCACCGTTGATAATCTCGTTAATCAGCGGCTTGCCGAGGTAATCCTCGAAGGGGCCTGCCGGAGTGTCTGCCACACCGATACCGATGCCGCCAATCTCGCCCTCGTGAACGTCATTCGCGCTGAAAAAGAGGAAGTAGCGGCCATCCTTCTCGATAATCGAGGGCGCCCACAACGCCTTTTGGAGCCACGAAATACGCGAACTGTCGATAATGCGCTCGTGCTTCTCCCAGGTTACAAGGTCCTTCGACGAGAAGGCGTCGAAGTGGAGCTGATCTCTGAAACGCTGCGACCAGGTAGGATATACCCAATAGGTGTCGCCAAAGATAACGCCTTCGGGGTCGGCATACCAACCCTCGATAATCGGGTTTCCGCTGCGCTTGGGCTCGACGCACGCAACCATCATTACTGCTAACGCAAAGAGCGAAGCAACTCTTAAAAATCTCTTCATATTATATAATATTTATTGGTTCTTTCAGCAAATATAGCAATTTGGATTGAAAAAACCAACCCCTGCCCGTATATAGTTTGATGCAGTTGAAAAAAAGAGGTGGGGCCGGGGTCGTGTACGTATCGCTACGTACAACAGTGTGCAAACAGAAAATAAACAGAAAGATGTGTGTAAAACATATCAAAGATAAAAGAATTAGTTACCTTATCCGGCTCCACCCATACCCAAATGGAACAAATCCCGTGCCGAATGGCCCATACGCCTAAACTTGGTACGATTTTTTTTACAACTTACGAAAAAAGAGTATCTTTGCACTGTGGCGGGTCGCAAGGACCCGGCAAAAGATTATGACCGACTACAAGAAGATAAACATTCGCAACAAACGTGCGACATTCGACTACGAGATTCTCGAAGAGTATCTCGCTGGTGTCGTTTTGGTCGGTACCGAGATTAAGTCGCTGCGTTTAGGCAAGGCCTCGATGGTCGATACTTACTGCTATTTCGACCGCGGAGAGCTCTGGTTGCGAGGCCTCAATATCGCTGAGTATGGTTGGGGTACCTGCAATAACCACACCCCCAAGCGCGACCGCAAGTTGTTGCTCAACCGCAAGGAACTCGACAAGCTGCAACGCTCGCTACAAGACCGTGGATTGACCGTGGTGGGTCTTCGCATATTCCTCAACGACCGAGGTTTGGCGAAGGTTGCCGTAGGCTTGGCTCGTGGTCGCAAATCGTACGACAAGCGTGAGTATCTCAAAGCAAACGATGCCAAGAGAGAGATGGATAAAGCAATGAAAAACTATAAATAACGATGGCTACAATTCTCTGTATTGAAACCGGCACCGACATCTGCTCGGTCGGAATTGCCCGCGAGGGTGAGATTGTCTCGATGCTCGAAAGTGATGAGGGTCGCGACCACGCTCGCAAGGTGGGCGTATTCGTCGATGAGCTTCTGCGCACAACGGGTATCTCTCCCGACGAGATTGATGCTGTGGCTGTGGGTAAGGGCCCCGGCTCGTACACGGGTCTGCGTATCGGTGTGTCGTTCGCCAAAGGTTTGTGCTATGGTTTGCAGAAGCCGCTGATTGCCGTAGGCTCGCTCGATGCTCTGACAGCAGTGGCTCGCGAAGATTACGAGGCAGGAATTGTCGATGTCGAGAATTGGGAGCAGGCTCGCCTCTGCCCGATGGTCGATGCACGTCGTATGGAGGTCTATGCCCAGGTCTTCGATAGCGCAGGCGCACCCCTCACGGATGTAGCTGCCGAGGTTGTTACCGACGAGAGCTTTGCCGAATGGCGCAAGGAGGGCAACTTCGTAATCTTCGGCAACGGAGCAGCGAAGTGTACCGAGGTGCTGACAGATGCTGTTTTGGTCAATGTTATCCCTTCGGTGCGAGGTATCGCCCCCTTGGCTCAAAAGGCTTTCGACGAGGGCCGTTTCGAGGATATCGCCTACTTCGAACCCTTCTATCTCAAAGATTTTGTGGTTACAGCATCGAAGAAGAAATTGTTTTAGCTCTTGTTATACAACTTCTAAGTAAAGAAAAAGGGTTGCTCAACGAATGTGTTGAACAACCCCTTTCTATTACTACTTCTTCGGCTTAAAAATAAGATATCCGATAGATAATCCAATCTTGTTGGGTAGCCACTCGGCCGAGAAGTTGAATGGGTCGGGTGAGGGAGGTTCCTTCCAGGCCGGGCGGTGGGGATAGAGGTTGATCTCGCCATCGAGCGAGTAGCCGTTGTAGGCGCTGTGCATCCACGAGAATCCGAAGAATGCGTCGAGCAACCAACGCCCGCAAAATTGATACTCGTAGCCCACGGCAGCTCCAAACATAAAGCCGTAGCCTTTGCAATATCTATCCTGAAATGCAAATTGTCCATTCGCAAAATAGGGCTTCGACATCTTGAATGCCATCATTCCGACATTGCCGGCAACATAGAATCCGCGATTATGCTCCTTGATGTAGTAGCGGTACTCGTTCATAAAGATTCCGAAGTGGAACGGATGCCCCTTGATTGATTGCCAGGGCGAATAGACGATTTCGGTCTGGAATGCCGAGTGGTTGGAGAGGCGGAACTCTACCTGCGGATTGATAACGCCGACACAGGCGTATAGTCCGTTCAACTTGGCATAAATCTGCGCACTGCCCTCTGTCGCACAGAGAGCAGTGACACAAAATAGCACTATTGTAAGTAGTTTCCGCATAGTTTGGGGAGAGTCTTTGACTTGACCGGGATTGCTGATAGTCCGCGCGGACTACACGGTCATAATCTCCTTCTCCTTCTTCTCGACAGCTGCATCGACAAGCTTGTTGTACTTTTCGAGCAACTTCTGCGAACGGGTCTCGCCATCCTTAGCCTCATCTTCGGGCATACCCTCCTTCTGAGCCTTCTTGAACGCCTCAACGGCATCACGACGAGCATTGCGCAAGCTGATACGGGCATTCTCGGCCTCGGCCTTAACCTGCTTAACCAGCTCCTTACGACGCTCCTCGGTCACGGGAGGCATCGACAGACGAATCTGCTCTCCGTTGTTCGAGGGTGTGAGTCCGATATTCGAGTCGATGATAGCCTTCTCGATAAGGCGAATCATATTCTTATCCCAAGGCTGGATAAGGATGGTCTTTGCATCGGGTACGGTAACGCTCGCTACGCCCGATACGGGGGTCTGCGAACCGTAGTAATCTACATATACTCCGTTCAGGGCATTGGTCGATGCCTTTCCGGCACGAATATTCAACAAGGTCTCTTCGAGGAAATCGACCGCTTTCTGCATCTTCTTCGACGCTCCATCAAGAATGGTGTTCGTATCCATAATTATTTTTTATTTAAGGTTTTCTCAATTTCTGAAATAAGGTGTTTGAACTCCTCGGTGTCGTAGCCTACGCCATAGAAGGCGATCTTGCCGTCACGGCCGATGAGGAAGTTGCGAGGGATGTAGTTCGATGCAAAGAGTTTGTAGGTTGTCTGCTGGGGGTCGAGAGCGATGGGGAATGTATAGCCGTGCTCCTTGACAAAAGCTTCAACCTTCGAGCGAGTTTCGCCGCGCGAAACAGCCACAAAGGCGAAATCCTGACCTGCGAAGCGATCGACGATATCCTTCTGTACATACTTCAACTCCTCGCGGCAGGGCGGGCACCACGTAGCCCAGAAGTTTACCAACACAACCTTGCCTTTGAGCGACGAGAGCGAAAGCTTCGAGCCGTCGAGCATCTCGACAGTGAAGTCGGGAGCAACGTCGCCAACCTTTTTGAGTGTGCTCTGCTCGATAGCAGCTGCCATATCCTGCTTGCTATTCTGTGCCTGTGCGCTCGGCAGCAGCCAGATAATCAAGCCTACAACGATAGCCAATGCCGCAAGCACCAACAATCGTGTTGTTCCGTTTCGTTTGATTGCCATAATTTTCGTTTTTTAGTTTTGTACTATTCCAACGCTTCGGTAGGCTGTTTTATTTCAACTTGACAAGCGTTCCGATCTTTGCATCTGCAAGAACCTTTCCGAGATTACCACGTGTATCCATATCGAAGACGATAATCTCCAAGCCATTCTCCTTGCAGAGGGTGAATGCCGTGAGGTCCATAATGTGCAGGCCTCGCTCATAGACCTCGTCGAAGGTAATCTGCTCGAAACGTGTTGCTGTCGGGTCTTTTTCGGGGTCGGCAGTATAGATGCCGTCCACACGAGTACCTTTGAGCAGTACGTCAGCCTCGATCTCCACACCACGCAGAGCGGCTGCCGAGTCGGTCGAGAAGTAGGGATTGCCCGTACCGCCACCGAGAATTACAACATAGCCCTGCTCCATATATTCCAGAGCCTTCGCCTTCGAGTAGTGCTCGCCAATAGGCTCGGCGCATATCGAGGTCAGCACCTTGGTCTTCACTCCGTTATCTTCGAGAGCTGCCTGCAACGCGATAGAGTTGATGATTGTTGCCAGCATACCCATCTGGTCGCCCTTCACGCGATCGAAGCCTCGCTTAGCTCCCTGCAAACCACGGAAGATATTACCGCCGCCGATAACGATACCAATCTGCACACCCTGTGCAGCTACCTGTTTAATCTGCTCGGCATACTCCTGCAACACGTCGGTCGAGATGCCATACTTCTGTGCGCCTTGCAGCGACTCGCCACTAAGCTTGAGTAGAATTCTGTTGTATTTCATACGTTTAGTCTATAATTTCTGCTGCTCGGAAGAGTCGTCTAAAACGACCGTTTCGTCGCAATGCACAATGTTTCACATTGCGAATATACAAATTTTTTCGAAAATTTTATATCTTTGTGTCGCTATGTCGAAATATAAATACAATTTATTGACTCAGATAGACTCTCCGAGCGACCTGAAAAAGCTCTCGATAGCCGAACTTCCGCAATATTGCGAGGAGGTGCGACGCTATATCGTCGAGTGTTGTGCCGAAAACCCCGGACACCTCGCATCGAGCCTCGGTGCGGTGGAGTTGGCTGTTGCCCTCCACTATGTCTATGATACGCCCGATGACCGTTTAGTCTGGGATGTAGGCCATCAAGCCTATGCTCACAAGATTATCACGGGTCGTCGCGACCGCTTTGTCGATAATCGCAAGATGGGAGGTCTGAGCGGATTTCTCAAAAGAGATGAGAGCGAGTACGATGCCTTTGTCAGCGGACACGCCTCGGTCTCGATTTCGGCTGCACTCGGAATGGCAAGAGCCTCGGAGTTGAAGGGCGAGAAGCGCAAGGTCGTAGCCATAATCGGTGACGGCTCGATGACCGGAGGTCTGGCATTCGAGGGGTTGAATAATGCCGGCGATGGCAAGAATTGCGATATTCTAGTTATTCTCAACGATAACAATATGGCCATAGACGAGCCTACAGGTGCGTTGGGAGGTTACCTGACGAGAGTCTCGACCTCGAAGGCCTACAACCGTTTCAAGGGAGGACTGTGGCGAGCTATGAGATGCACACCCCACCTGTTGCGCCTATTCCGCAGGGTCGGAAATATGATTAAGCAGGGCTTGATGAATAACTCCAACCTCTTCGAGAGTCTTAATTTCCGCTACTTCGGCCGCATCAACGGCAATAATGTCAAGGAGCTGGTCCGCACACTTGCCGACCTGCGCGATATTCCGGGCCCGAAGTTACTGCACGTAATGACCCTGAAAGGCAAGGGCTACGCTCCCGCGGAGAAGAATCCCACCGAGTGGCACGCTCCGGGACACTTCGACGTCGAGACGGGCGAACGCAAAAAATCGGTGAGCAAGGCCGATAAATATCAGGATGTATTCGGTCAGACACTGCTCGACCTTGCGCGTCAGGATAGCCGTGTGGTCGGTATCACGCCCGCAATGCCGTCAGGTTGCTCGATGAATATCCTGATGGAGCAGATGCCTGAACGTGGTTTTGATGTTGGTATTGCCGAGGGCCACGCCGTAACCTTCTCGGCAGGTTTGGCAACCGAAGGTATGGTGCCATTCTGTAATATCTATTCGACATTTATGCAGCGCGCATACGATAATGTGATTCACGATGTTGCATTGCAGCGACTTCCCGTCGTGATGTGCCTCGACCGTGGAGGTCTTGTGGGCGAGGATGGAGCTACGCACCACGGAGCCTTCGATTTGGCATACTTTGGATGCGTACCCAATCTTATAGTTGCAGCTCCGATGAACGAGCGTGAACTGCGCAATATGATGTTTACGGCTCTCCACGCGGGTCAGCCCTTTGTTATCCGCTATCCGCGCGGATGTGGCGAGGGTGTTGAGTGGCGCAACTGCGAGTTCGAGAGCTTGCCGATAGGCAAGGGCCGCTGCTTGAAGGAGGGTAGCGATATTGCAGTTTTGACTATTGGCACAACCGCAGGATTCGCCACCGCAGCAATCGAGCAGGCCGCAACCAAAGGTTTCGATGCGGCACACTACGACCTGCGCTTTGCAAAGCCTTTGGACGAGGAGTTGCTTCACGAGGTCGGCCGTCGGTTCAAGCGAGTGATAACTGTCGAAGATGGTGTTCTGCGCGGAGGTGTTGGCGAGGCTGTGTCGGCATTCTTCAATGGCAATGGCTATGACGTGAAAGTTCAGTCGCTCGGTATCAGCGACCGCTTTGTCGAGCAGGGTACGCCCGCTGAGCTGTATGCCGAGTGTGGTTATGATGCGGAGGGTATTCTCCAAGCTATATACGAAGCTGTCTAACAAGGCTTCTTTTGCGTTATACTCGCTCTCAAAATGCTCATTTACGCCTGAGTAAACTGCGCTTTTTCGAGCTTCGCAAGCCTAAAATTAGCTCTTGTTATACAACTTCTAAAAAATAAGAGGGGAGGATGTGTGAGCATCCTCCCCCTCTTTCTATAAGAATCCTGTAAAAAAATCTACTCGACCCAAACGACATTTGCCATATCGTCGTGTTCGGGAAGTGGTGCGGGCTGGAAGTCGGAGTATCCGGCAGCAATCACGCAGAGTACCTCGTAATTTTCGGGTAGTGCAATGAGTGTACGCAGGTGGTCGATTGCTTGTGCTCCATTCAGCTCATCTTTGAGCTGAGGGCGAGCGTCTACGTGTACCCAGCACGACGAAAGGCCCTCCTCGACGCAGGCGAGTTGTAGTGTCGTTGCCGAAATGGCGCAGTTTACCAACCACAAATCCGAAAGGCTCTTATCGCCTGCCACGACCAGCGCGAGCGGTGCACTCTTCATAAATGCCGAGCCGTAGTCGCGCATCTCGGACATCGAGGCGATGATGTCACGATTCTCGACCACGAAGATACGTGTCGAGCGGCTGTTACGCGATGAGGGGGCTGTGAATGTCGCCTGCAAAAGTCGTTCGATGACCTCGCGGGGGACTTTGCGCTCCGAGAATTTACGCACACTGCGACGCTTCTCGATTATCTCTTTGAACTCCATAAATATCTCTTTTAAGGTTATGCTGTTGCAAAAATAGTGAAAAAATCGAGATTTTACGACTCTGCGTTCGGGCTTTTGCAAATCAAAACTACCTCCACAAGCGAAAACTTCTGCAAGAAAAAGGGGTTACACAACATCTGTTGGCAACCCCTCTGGCCTATCGAATCGTACGGATTACAGATTATCCTTCTCGATATCCTTGAAGTAACGGTAGGTACCGACTTTGAGTTCGGCGCAAGCAGCCTCGTCGCAGACGATGATACCCTTCGGGTGGTTCTGCAATGCGCTGAGAGTCCAAGCGTGGCTTACCGACTCCTCGATTGCGTGGTGCAGAGCGCGAGCCTTCTTGTGACCCACAGCCAACACGATAACCTCGCGAGCCGAGAGTACGGTGCCGACACCAACCGTGAGAGCCAACTTGGGCACCTTCGTAACGTCGTTGTCGAAGAAACGCGAATTCACGATGATTGTGTCCTGTGTGAGGGTCTTTACGCGAGTACGCGACGAGAGCGACGAGAAGGGCTCGTTGAATGCCAGGTGTCCATCCTCGCCAACACCGCCCATAAAGAGGTCGATGCCTCCGGCAGCCTCGATGCGACGCTCGTAATCAGCACACTCAGCCTCCAAATCGGCCGCGTTGCCGTTGAGGATATTTACATTTTCGGGCTTGATATCGACGTGGCTGAAAAAGTTGTTCCACATAAACGAGTGGTAGCTTTCGGGGTGTTCCTCAGGAAGACCCACGTACTCATCCATATTGAATGTTACGACATTTGCGAACGAAACCTTGCCTGCCTTGTGCAACTCGATAAGTGCGGCATAGGTTGTCAGCGGGGTTGAGCCTGTGGGCAGACCCAGCACAAAGGGACGGTCGCCCTTGTGTGCATTAATCTTTGCGGCGATGTAGTTTGCTGTCCAGCGACCTACGTTCTGGCCGTTTTCTTCGATAATTAATCTCATAATCTTATCTGTTTTTACGATTTAGCGCATCTTTACAAAGACCTCGATAGCCTGATATTCGGCCATACCGAGCTTGTTATACATATTGGCAGTATTCTGGGTGCGGTCCTCGGCACGCTGCCAGAACTCGCGCTTATCATCGCCTGCAAAGGGAACAATATCCTTCTGCGAGAGGTGGCGATAGATTGCGTGACGCTTGGTAATCATCTCGGTCGGAGAGATGGGCACCGCCATATCAACCATTCCGAGATCCCACTCCTGCCAAGCTCCACGGTAGAGCCAGATGTGGCAATCCTTGACCCACTCGTCGTTATCGACAACCTCCAAAGCAGCCAAGACAGCCTCGGCGCAGACGCGGTGTGTACCGTGCGGATCCGAGAGGTCGCCTGCAAGATATATCTGGTGAGGCTGAACCTCGCGCAGCAACTTGACGATAATCTGGGTGTCGGCATCCGACAGCTCGCCCTTCTTGATGCCACCCGTTTCGTAGAACGGCAGGTTGAGGAAGTGAGCGTTTGTGCGGTCGTTCAGACCGAGTGTACGGCAGGCAGCACGAGCCTCAGCGCGACGGATAGCACCTTTCAGGTCGAGCAGCGCACGCGGTTCGGGCTCGTCGCTACGCTTGTTGGCGATAATCTGCGCAACCTCGTCGTAACGGTCGCCAATGCCCAACTCTTTGGCTGTGTCGAGATTTTGGAGAACAACATCGTCGTAAACCGCGACGTTACCCGAAGTCTCGTATGCAACGTGAACGTCGTGACCCTGCTGCACAAGTCGGTGGAACGTACCACCCATCGAGATCACATCATCGTCGGGGTGGGGCGAGAAGATAACCACGCGCTTGGGGAACGGAGTCGAAGGAGCCGGACGTGTCGAATCATCGACATTAGGCTTACCTCCGGGCCAGCCGGTGATAGTGTGCTGCAAGTCGTTGAATACGTCGATATTAATCTTGTCGTAGGTGCAGCCTGTCTTTTCGAGCAGGTCGCCCAACGAGTTCTCGATATAGTCATCGTAGGTGAGTTTGAGAATGGGCTTCTCGACAACGCCACAGAGCCATACCACTGCCTTGCGGATGAACTTCTTGGTCCACTCGCAGGGGCCTACGAGCCACGGTGTCTGCTCGCAAGTGAGATTCTGGGCAGCATCCTCGTCGATAACCACCTCGACACCGCTGAAAGATTGCAGGTGTGATGCCGGTACAAGGTCCGAAATCTCGCCCTCGACCATACGCTGGATAACATCCGACTTATGCTCGCCCCACGCCATAAGGATAATCTCCTTGGCACGAGAAACGGTATTCAGACCAACGCTGATAGCCATTGTCGGGGTGTTGCGCAGGCCTCCGAATGCGCCCGACTGAACTTTGCGCGAATTATACGAGAGCTGCACAAGGCGTGTGCGCGACTTCACGTATGAGCCCGGCTCGTTGAAACCAATCTGGCCCTGCTCGCCAACGCCGAGAATCATCAGGTCGATTTTGCTGATAGACTTATCGTACTCGGCACAATACTCCGAAATATGCTCCATTGGCACCTCGCCGTCGGGAAGGTGGATGTTTTCGGGCTTGATATCCACGTGGTTGAGGAACTCCGAGTGAATGCGGTAGTTGCGACTCTGGCAGTCGGCAGCTGTGATGGGGTAGAACTCGTCGAGACTGAAAACTTCGACGTTGCGGAACGAAACTTCGCCATTGTGGTAACGCTTAACCAACTCGCGATAGACGCCCAGCGGTGTGTGGCCTGTGGTAAGACCAAGCACAAACGGCTCGGCTACGTCGCCCTCGTCGTTCATCACGTTGCTCTGCTCGTACTCTTTGATTCTCTTGATAATCTTCTCAACGACGTAGGTCGCGCCTTCGTGCTCGTTGCGGAATATCGAAGTGGGAATCTTCTCGAAACGGTGGATGATATCGCGAGGCACTGCGCCCGCAATCAGACCACCATCTTTGGGTAATGAATATTTGCCCTCCATATCTGTATAAAAATGTGTTTAGATTCTATTTTTTAGCACATCCCAACCTTGGAGTGGGTTGGGATGTGCGGTTTTTTGACATTATTTACCCTCGCGCCAGAACGACTTAGCGTAGTTGTAGCCGTAAGCATCGTAGAACTTTACGAGGCTGTTCAGACTCTCGGTGTAACGCTCGAAGTCCTTGTTTGTGTGGCTCCAACCCGACTCAGCGATAGCCGATATACGGGGCAGGAACATATACATTGCGTGGTCGAAAGTTGCCACGTGCTCGGTCCAGAGGTTGCCCTGCATACCGATAATGTATTTCTGCTCATCCTCGGTCAATTGATCGTAGGGGTCGATGCTGTAAACCTTGGTCAAGGGGAGGTAGTGCGGCTTCTCGGGACGACGCTCGCCAAACGGAGGCTCCTGAGTAGTGTCTGCACCCTGCGGGTAGTCGAGGTAGCAGTAGGTGGTCGGGGTCATAATGACCTGGTTGCCAGCCTTAGCAGCAGCGATGCCACCCTTGGTGCCACGCCACGACATAACGGTAGTTGTGGGCGATACGCCACCTTCGAGAATCTCATCCCAACCAATCATCTTGCGGCCGTGCTTCTGGAGGAAGGCCTCGATACGGTGGTTGAAATAGGTCTGCAACTGAGCCTCAGTCTTCAAACGCTCCTTCTTCATGCGAGCCTGGCAGTGGGGACACTCCTTCCAAGCTTTACGCGGGCACTCGTCGCCTCCGATGTGGATATACTCCGAAGGGAAGAGATCGAGAACTTCGGCCAAAACGCCCTCGACAAACTCGAAGGTGCTCTCCTTACCGATGCACATCACCTCCTCAGAGATACCCCACAACTCGCGAACTTTGTAGCCCTCGCCAGCGCAACCAAGATGGGGGTACGATGTAAGTGCGGCTACCATATGTCCCGGCATATCAATTTCGGGGATAACGGTAACGAAACGCTCTGCTGCATACTTCACAACCTCGCGAATCTCGTCCTGGGTGTAGAAGTAGGGGCCATAGGGCTTACCCTCGTACTGCTCGCCGTGTGCGCGGTGTGTACCTACAACCTGCGAGTCTGCGCGTACGCTACCAATCTCGGTAAGCAAGGGGTATTTCTTAATCTCGATACGCCAGCCCTGGTCCTCGGTGATGTGCCAGTGTAGAACATTCATCTTGTGCATTGCCAGCATATCGATAACGGTCTTGACCTCCTCGACTGTGAAGAAGTGACGGCATACATCAAAAAGAGCGCCACGGTGCGGGAAGTGAGGGGTGTCCTCAATCTTTGCTGCAACGATATCTACCGCGCCTACGTGTTTCTCGGTAAGTGCCTCAGTATTCATCATCTGGCGCAATGATTGGAAAGCGTAGAATACACCGTGTGCATCTGCTGCGGTGATGTCGATAGTCGTCGGCGTAACTTCGAGAGTGTAGCCCTCGGCCGGCAAAGACGGATTCTGACGCACGTTGATTACATTCTCGGCAATTGTGCACTCCTTGCCACATGCTACTGTGAGAGCCTGACCGAAGATGTCCTCAGCTACGCCATTGAGGAAATTGACAGCGTAGGGGAGTCGCTCGTCTGCAAAGTGGAGAACGACGGTTGTTTCGGGTGTAAGTGTAAACGAACCCTCGCAAACCTCTACTTTCGAGGGGTGGGGAATGATGGTAATCTTGCCATCTGTCGGGATGTGACGCGAGCACGATATGCTCACCACTGCGGTAATTGCTGCGAACAGCGTAAAGAGTTTTTTCATTTTGAATTAGGTTTTAAGTTGTTATTGTTTTTATCTATTGCTTATATCACGGCATAATTTGCACAAATATACGAATATTTGTGGTGTTTTCCAATAGCTTGCGCGGTGTTTTTTTGGTAAAAAAAAGACAACCCAACCTCCTTTGGGAAGTTGGGCTGTTTGGTATTGCACTAAACTATGTTTAGAACTTGCCTGTAAGAAGCAACTCGACCGTGTTGCGCGGAAGTTTTCCGCTGTTGCGGCTTATGTAGGTATAACAAGCCTGGAAACGGATGTTTTTCAGCGGGTTGTAATCGACACCGAGAGTGAAGCCCGGCTCGCCCGTACCCTTGTGGTTGAGGCGGTCCTGCGCATAGTATTCGGCACGTACGAAGGGGGCGAACTGCTGCTTGAAGAAACGTGCGCCGAGCATTACGAATGCGCCCTCGCTGAGTAACATATTGCTGTCGCCCGTCGAGTTGGCGATGCCTTCGGTCTTACCGCGGATATACTCTCCGCGAGTGAAGATTCGTCCGTCGTCATAGCGGTAGCCGACATTCCAGCGTGCGCGGAGGTTGTTTGTCTTATCTCCGCTGTTCCAGAATCCGCAGTAGCACGAACCGACAAAAACGAGATTCTTGATGGGGTAGATGCCAAGCATCGCAGAGTAGTCCTTTGCTTTGTTGTCATCTTTGGTAACCATCACTCCGTTACCGTTGAATACGCCGATGCGGTACTCTAACGTGCTGAATCCACGCTTGTTGAAGAATCCGCCGTGTATCTGCACTCCGATATCGCGACCAGCCGAATTGAGCCCCGTGATGTCGCCCAAGTGGGTCATCTTCTTGACAATCTGCGGATAGTCGATAGCCTCCATCGAGAGCGAACCATAGAACATATTTTCGATGGTAAACGAGGGTCGGAAAGCTCCGACCTGGATGTTAAACTGCTTCCACGGAGTGATGCACATATAGGCATCGACAATCTTGACACCTCCGGCAAAGTCGGTTGTGAAGTTGTAGTTAATCAGCGACTTGTAGAGACTGCCCTTGAAGATGAGACGTGCGCGACGGATGCGGAAGTAGTTTGAACTCTCGCCATTGTCCTCCGACCACGAAAACATTGTCTGGATAAATCCCGAAACTTGCGGCAGTTTCGAAACGATATTTTCGAGTTTGGCAACCTTCTTGTCGAGAATTGCCGTAGAGTCGGGTGCGATGTTCTGCTGTGTGCTCTCTTGCGCGGTTGCGCTCGTGATGATCAGCAGAAGCGCGAGTGTCGTAGTAATTATAAGGTGTAATCTCTTCATAATATTTGTTATGCAAGGTCGCGAGGACCTGTTGCGGTTTGATTGTCGAGTCTATATTGTTATTGAGTATGATTCTGATAGCGTTACTTTTGATTTTGCGTCTGTTGTTCAAGTTTACTGCTCAGCGATAAGTCGATATGTCGCTCGGCACAGCTCGCCCTTGTTGGTGATGCCCTCGATGATTACGTTGTAGTCGTTGCGACGGTCGGCAGACCAGAACGACATAGATGCTCGACCCGATGCGTCGCTGCGCAGATTGGGCTCCCACGCAATGGTAGAGCGGAGGTCCTTCTTGTGGCTGGTGGTCGGGGTGTCATATCGCGGAGCGTAGAACTCGGCAGGCTTGCAGTAGCCGGCAACCACAACCTTGGCAATCGACTCGTTGCCGGTCGAGAGGGTGTGGTTGATGTCGCGCACCTCCATAATGATTACGCCATTTGCGGAGTTGGTACCCATACCCATCGCCTCGCTTGCGTCGATATAGGCGAGTCGTTTAACATCCTCCAAGGGGTACATATCGAGCGAGTTGATATCTGCCTCGGTATCGTTAATCAAAACTCCCGGAACACGCTCATTCTCGTCGGGAGTGGGCTCTTGTATCTCTAAGATTCCATCAGATTCGGTAATTAATGACGAGGGCTTGCTATTGCTTTTGCGGACGCGAACATCGGTACCGATAACTTCGAGCTGGCGGAATCGCTGCAATGCATCGTAGATAGAGGCGTAGCGCGTAAGGTCGCCCGACAACGAGTTGAACGAGTCGATAACGCTCGAATATGAGTAGCTGGCCTCGCGCTTGGCTGTAACGACAATCGCGTCAATATCAATCACGCGCATACCGCCATCGTTGTAGTAGCTCTCCTTAGCTCCCATAAGCATACTCTCGGTAACAGTCGGCTTGTAGTGCTCGTAGTAGGGACGGCTGAGCGGAATGTTGGTCGAGGGGTATGTTTCGGGGTCTACGCGGATAAGTACCGAGCGGCTGTGGCCTCTGCGGTTGAGAGCCTGGATATAATATGCAGCTGTATCGGGTGCGTCGATGCCCGTAATCTCGAATCTGTTAGACTTGTTCAGCGGGAAAACTCCGTGAATCTTTTGACCCTTCTGGAAGATCATCACGCTCGGATCCTTCGCCTTACCGATTGTGCCAAAGACCTCGCCCGTGATGCGCTGGGTGTCCTCGACCTTGTGACGATGTTGCGGGTGCTCGCCTTTGAGAATCTTGCTCAGATCGTAGCGTCGCCAACCATTAGTCAGCATAATAAGGTCGAGACACTCCTTGGTGTGCGGATTCTTATTGTCGAAGTACTCGGCAGGCTTCTCGATGTTGCCGTGGAGGTCCGAACTCAACAGCAGGTAGCTAAAAATATTCTCGCTGTAAGGGTCAAGTTGCACGCTCTCGGAGTCGGTAACCGAAACAACGAAATTTCCACTCGCCGGACGGCCGTCGCTGCCCTTGACATTGAAGTTGAGCGAGAGCTTCTCGCGGGGCATAAATCGTGGCTGGTTGGGCGTAATCTGAACCGTGGCAAATTTGTCCGGCTCGATAAATATAAGTCGCTCTGCAACAACTTGTTTACTTACTTTATCGACAATCGAAATCTGGGCAATACCACTGTTCATATTTGCCGTCGAAATACGAGTAACGCGAGATACATCTTCGATGATTGCCTCGACTATTCCTCGCGACTGGATGACTGCTGCCAAACGTGAAATGGGGAGGTCGGGAGTTGCGCTGACCTTCATCAAAATCGAGGTGGCAGAGATCTGTTTTACCTGCATAGCACAGCCCGTAGTGAGCGGAGTCGGGAGGTTAAATGTGCGAGTTTGACCCCTGGCCGAAGTGAGTGTTGCGGTGTAGCGTTTGCCGACCTTGGCCGTCATAACGAATACGCCCATACCCTTATGGCGCGACTTGATATCGCAGAGTTTATTACCCTCGTTGTCGCTGATATAACCCTCGACTTCGACCGATTTTCCATCGGTACCGATAGCCTTGAAGGCGACGGCCTGGTGGGTGTCGGCAATAAGGTTTCCGCCCTCAGGCATAAACTGAACTGCAAAGTCGTTCGAGAATGACGGCAGCTGGATTGTGCGTTCGAGGACACGGTTGTTGGCAGTAATTTTGATGCGCATACAGTCACCCTGATCGTTCGACGGTCGGAATTTGATAGCAATCTCACCCTTGCTATCCGTAGTTGCCAAGTAGACTCTCGACTTTCCGCGAATGTTGAGCGTATACTCAACGTCGGTTGCCGTGATGGCTGCGCCTCGATCGTTGCGGAATGCAATGCGAGCCATCATCGTCTTGTCGTTATTGGGAGTATATCGGATATCGGTCGTAACTGCGTCGTCGATATAGTTGCCGACCTCAATCTCCTTTCGGAAAAGGAATTGGCTGTCGAAGTTGGTCATCCACTTGGTGTATGCTCGCAGTGTATAGCGTCCGGCATCAAGTTTGGTGGGGAGCTCCATCGCATTTGCGAATCGTCCGTTCGGGCTGTGGAGCTTCAAACGAGTAATCAATCGGCCGTCGGCACTGATTAACTCAACATATAAAAATGCAGACTCAATCGCGGGTGTGAAACGCAGCGGGTTGAGTAGGAATGCGCTGAAATAGATCTTTTCACCTGCGCTGTAACAGGGCTTGTCTGTGACGAGATAGAGTTTTTCCTGTACTCCACCGTGCTTATAGTACTCCGAAAAGGCTTTGCTTGTTGCGGTGCGGAAATCTTCGACTACGGGAGCTTGTGCCGACGCAAAGAGAGATAGCCAAATTAAGCAGAGCGTCGAAAGTAGGGTCTTGTGGTTCATTTGCTAAATTAATATGCTACAAAATTATAAATTTTTCGCCGAATTTGAAAGCAGATACTCCCCGATAATGCGCGCTGCCGTTGCGACATACTCGACACACGGGCGTTTACGGTAATACTCCGTCGTGCGCTCTGAAGGCTTTGGGTCGTCCTTGGGTTGAGTCAATCCGAGCAGTTCGCGGCAGATGATGCTGCCATTCTCCTTGCGGAACTCCTCGGCAAAGTGCTGCATCAGCGCATAGTTCTCGTGCTTGGCCGTCAGGTTGAGCGGGTCATTTGCCGGAATCAGCGCACCGGCAACAAAGGCCATTCCACTGACAGCTCCGCAGACCTCGCGCAGTCGGCTCAACCCACCACCAAACGACGCTGTGAGTTTTGCTATGGTCTGGGCATCCAGCTCGATGATATCTTCATAGGCGAGAGCTACAGCCTGAGCACAATTGTACCCCGAAACAAAAAAGTTGCGTGCGCGCATTACGCGCTCTTCGATATTTGTCTGCATAAAATCTTTCTTTGGTACAAAGTTATTCAAAATATTGAATCCTTCACTCATTTTTCTCGAAATAGTCGATATTTATAGGACGAAGCGGCTCCGCAGAGGTTAAAACCCCCTTTATATAATATAAATATAGGTATAAATGTCAATATTGGGAAAAATGAAAAAAATATCGAAAAAAGTTGTGGAAATATTTGCAGATTAAAAAATAGTCACTACCTTTGCATCCGCATTTGAGAAATAACGCTTCCAAATAGCTCTGAAAAGAGGTTTTTGAAAGAAAAAATAAGAAAAATGCAAAGTTCTTGGAAAAATATTTGGAGGATTCAAAAATATGCTTTATCTTTGCAGTCCTTTCGCGTCTGAAATATGACGAAAAGTTTTTTCAAACGGTTCTTTGAATTACTGGTTAAAATTGAGAGAAAAAGTGTAGTATTTATCTGTCATTTCCTTTTGGAAAATGAGTAGTCAGGACTCTAACAAAACATTATAAAATTTTTACAATGGAGAGTTTGATCCTGGCTCAGGATGAACGCTAGCGGCAGGCTTAACACATGCAAGTCGAGGGGCAGCATAATTAAGTAGCAATACTTAATTGATGGCGACCGGCGCACGGGTGCGTAACGCGTATGTAACCTACCTCTAACAAGGGGATAACACTGAGAAATTGGTACTAATACCCTATAACACTTAGGAAGGCATCTTCTTGAGTTGAAAGTTCCGGCGGTTAGAGATGGACATGCGTTGTATTAGCTAGATGGTGAGGTAACGGCTCACCATGGCGACGATACATAGGGGGACTGAGAGGTTAACCCCCCACACTGGTACTGAGACACGGACCAGACTCCTACGGGAGGCAGCAGTGAGGAATA
>JAZRHV010000009.1:0-69959 GCA_045644925.1 Alistipes sp. | reverse complement strand
CGCGTCCACATTCTCCTCACCCCCCCCGCTTGCACTCTGTATAAAATGTGAGTTTCGGATTGTAAGTGAGATTTCCCGCCTTATTATATATATAGGTATAGATATGCAGTTTGGGGGTTGTTGTGGGGGTGTGATTACAATTTTTAACCCTTTTAGGGTGCGTTTTATCGCTATGAGAGGCCTATTTGCTGCAAAAAAACTGAAAAAGACCTCAAAAACCACTTTCGGATTGTAATCATATCTTTGCATTTTGCTTTCGAAATGTAATCGGTGGTAGTAATATGCTTCTGAACTGTTATACAGCCCCTATTTTCTTAAAAATTAGTTGTTAAAATGTTTTAATATTGCTAACTTTGCAACGTAACTTTTTTAGTAATTAACAATAAAATTTATGCTTATGGTTAGGAAAATTGTACTATCAATTGTTGCTGTACTGACTATGGGATGCTTCGCGCTCCAAGCACAGTACAAGCAGGTTTCGGGTACAGTTGCCGATAACGCTGGTTCTCCGATCGCAGGTGCTACTGTAGCTGTGAAGGGTACCACTATCGGTACAACTACTGACACTGCCGGTAAGTACGTTCTCGAAGCACCCGCTGACGGCGTGTTGGAGTTCTCGTTTATCGGTTATCAGAGTGCAGAAGTGCCCATCGCCGGTAAGACACAGGTCAATGCAGTCCTCAAAGAGGGTCAGGCTATCGAGGAGGTTATCGTTATGGCCTTCGGTACCGCTTCAAAGGAGGCATTTACCGGTTCGGCTACCGTCGTTAGCGCAGATGAGCTTGCAGCTTCGCAGGTTTCGAATGCTATGAATGCGCTGAATGGTAAGGTTGCCGGTGTTCAGATGGCGAACTCGTCGGGTGAGCCGGGAAGTGATAGCCCGACTATCCGTATTCGCGGTTTCAGCTCGATCAACGCAGGTCAGGCTCCGCTCGTAGTTCTCGACGGTGTGCCTTACAGTGGTGCGATGAACAACATCAACCCGGCCGATATCGAGTCGATGACCGTATTGAAGGATGCTGCTTCGAACGCCCTCTATGGTTCGCGTGGTGCTAATGGTGTCATTATGATCACCACCAAGCGCGCAAAGAGTGGTGATGCAGTTGTTAATTTCGACGCTAAGTGGGGTGTATCTTCGCGTGGCGTGAAGGATTACGATTTCATCAAGAATCCCGCAGCTTACTACGAGCAGCACTACAAGGCTCTCGAAAACTACTACATCGACAACGGTAGCTCGCCCGCAGAGGCTCACCTCAAAGCTAACAACGCTATCGTAGGTCCGATGTCGGGTGGTGGTCTGGTTTACCAGGTCTACAATGTGCCCGATGGTCAGTACTTCATCGGTAAGAACGGTAAGGTTAATCCGAACGCAACTCTCGGTAATATGGTTAATGTGGATGGTCAGGACTACTGGCTCTATCCTGATAACTGGACCGAGGAGGCTCTGGGTACCGGTTTCCGTCAGGAGTACACCGCAAGCGTTTCGGCAGGTAACGAGCGTGCTCAGGTATATGCTTCGGCAGGTTACCTCGATAGCGAGGGTATCGTTAAGCAGTCGTCGTTCGAGCGTTTTACCAGCCGTTTGAAGGCTGAGTACCAGGCTAAGAAGTGGTTGCGCGTAGGTGCTAATGCATCGTACACACATTACAGCGGTTATCTGACTTCGGAGACAGGTGAGTCTAACTCGTCTGGAAATATGTTTGCTGCTACAACTACTATCGCTCCTATCTATCCGCTCTACGTGCGTGATGGCAACAAGAAGATTATGACCGATAGCAGAACAGGTCTGCCGATGTACGACTATGGTGATGGTATGAACGCAGGTTTGGAGCGTCCCGTATTCGGTCAGTCGAATGCTGTTTCGGATCACTTGCTCAACAAGAACCTCTACGACGGTAACGCATTCACAGGTAATGCATTCGTTGATATCTACTTCTTGAAGGACTTTACCTTCACTTTGAATGCAGGTACTTCGCTCGACGAGTCACGCTCGACCGCTTTGACCAACGCATTCTATGGTCAGTATGCTTCGGCTAACGGTATCATCGAGAAGCAACACTCGCGTTCGTGGGCATACAACTTCCAGCAGTTGCTCAACTACAACAAGACTTTCGCAGGTGTTCACAACCTTAGCGTAATGCTCGGTCACGAGAACTATATGTCGCAGGCATACTCGCTCTACGGTTCGAAGAGCAATATGTTCTCGCCCGACAACCTTGAGCTTTCAGGTGCTATCACCGATAAGTCGGCTACATCGTCGTACGATTCGTACAACACCGAGGGTTATTTTGGTCGTGTAATGTACGATTGGGATAACAAGGTTTACGCACAGGCTTCGTATCGTCGTGACGCATCGTCGCGCTTCCATCCCGATCACCGTTGGGGTAACTTCTGGTCTGTTGGTGCAGGTTACGTCATCAGCAAGGAGTCGTGGTTCAACGTGAGCTGGATCGATATGTTGAAGGTTAAAGCATCTTACGGTTCGCAGGGTAACGACGGTATTGGTAACTACCTCTATACCGATACTTACGAGATTGCAAACGCAGGTGGTAAGCCGGCTCTCGTGCTTAATAACAAGGGTAATAAGAATATTACCTGGGAGACCAACGGTAACTTCAATGCAGGTATCGAGTTCGAGGTTCTCAAAGGCCGTTTGAGCGGTACTATCGAGGGCTTCTACCGCAAGACTACCGATATGTTGTCGTGGTTTACCGTACCGCCCTCGTTGGGTTATTCGGGTTACTATGCTAACATCGGTGATATGGTTAACCGTGGTGTCGAGGTTGAGTTGTATGCAACTCCCGTTCGTACCAAGAACATCACTTGGACTTTGAACGCTAACCTTACTTACGTTAACAACCGCATCACCAAGCTCGATCCTTCGCGTCTGTCGATGGAGACACCCGATGGTTACAAGGGTTACTCGTCGAGCAACCGTTTCTACGGTGAGGGTCTGTCGCTCTACTCGTACTATATTCCTAAGTATGCAGGCGTAGAGAAGAACACAGGTCTTCCGATGTGGTACCGTGAGTTGGACGGCCAGACCGTAACAACTACCGACTACTCGTTGGCTACCGACTACATTTGTGGCAATCCTCTTCCGGATGCTTATGGTGGTTTCGGTACATCGTTGGAACTCTACGGTTTCGATCTGACACTTAACTTTACATACCAGATTGGTGGTTTGGCATACGATTCGGCTTACGCATCGTATATGGCTTCGCCTACGTCATCAACTACTGGTAACAACCTCCACACTGATTTGGCAAATGCTTGGTCGCCCACTAACCGTGATTCGAACATTCCTCGATTCCAGTACAACGACCAGTATAGCACTGCTACATCGGATCGTTTCTTGCTCGATGCCAGCTATCTGAACTTGCAGAATATCAACTTCGGTTATACTCTGCCTCGTCAGTGGACCAGCAAGATTGGTGTGAACAAGGTACGTGTATACTTGGCTTGCGAGAATGTAGCTTTGTGGTCGCGTCGTCAGGGCTTTGACCCGCGCACATCGCTCACCGGTGCTCCGGTTGTTGCAGGTTATGCAGCAGTTCGCACCATTTCAGGCGGTTTGAACCTTTCATTCTAATTAACGCTTAAAGAAAGGAGAAAAAGATATGAAAAATATATTGAAAATAGGATTTGTGGCTTTGACAGCAACTGCACTTTTGAGCGGTTGTATCAAAGAGACCTTCCCCACAAGCGTTGCAACGAGCGGACAGGTTGCCTCTAACCCCGCGGCATTGGAGTCGCAGGTTAACGGTATGGCTGCATACGTTAATAAATATGAGCACCTTGGTGTAAACCACTCGGAGTTCGGTTATCCTGCGATGGGTATGATTCGTGACCTTATGGGTGAGGATATGGCTCCCGCATCAAGTGCATACGAGCATTTTAGACCTTGGATTGAGGCTATCGCATTGAGCGATCAGTATGCTTATCCCCAGCAGGTTTGGTACTACTATACAGGTTTTCTCTTGACTGCAAACTCGGTTATCTCGTCGGTTGATGAGGCTACTGCTACCGAGGCTCAGAAGGAGTACCTCGCAATGGCTTACTGCTACCGTGCGATGATCAACCTCGATATGGGTCGTATGTTCGAGTTCAAGAAGAACAACTACACTAACGCTCCCGAGATGGAGGGTCTTACTATTCCCATCATCCGCGAGAATATGACCGAGGCTGAGGCTCGTAACAACCCGCGCGTTCAGAAGAGCGTGTTGTTGGAGCATATCCACAGCGACTTGGCTAAGGCTATCGACTTCTTCTACGATGAGACAGAGGAGAAGGAGGCAGATCGTCCCTTCAAGCGTATGAATAAGACTCAGCCCGATTTGAGCGTTGCTTACGGTTTGCAGGCACGTGCTTATATGTGGGAGGAGAAGTACGAAGAGGCTGCTCAGGCTGCGAAGAACGCACTCGATAAGGCGCTCACAGGCGTTGAGTATAAGCCTTTGACCGAGGCTCAGGCAACTGATACATCAACCGGCTTCAACTCGGTAGGCTCGAACGATTCGTGGATGTGGTGCTCGTCGCTTGTGAAGGAGGACGACGTTGTTAAGTCGTCAATCATTAACTTCACTTCGTGGATTTCGTCTGAGACCGTATTTGGTTATGCTTCGGCAGGTCCGTTCCGTATGATCGACGCACGTCTTTACAGCCGTATTTCTAATTCGGACTGGCGTAAGAAGTGGTGGAAGGCTCCGGAAGGCGTTAAGATCGACCAGAAGTTTGTCCCCGCAACTGCATCTTACGCAGGTAGCGAGAGCGTTCCTGAGTATGCTGCAATCAAGTTCCGTCCGGGTAGCGGTAACCCCGATACCGAGGATCCGGGAGCAGTTTGCGACTATCCTTTGATGCGTATGGAGGAGATGATGCTTATCATCGCTGAGGCTGATGCTCACAAGGGCTCGTCTGTGGGTCTTGTGAACTTTATGACTACTCGTAATCCCGACTACGTATGCACTGCATCGGGTGTTGATGCTCTGGTTGATGAGCTCTTCTTCCAGAAGCGTATCGAGTTCTGGGGCGAGGGTATCAATTTCTTCGACTACAAGCGTTTGGGTAAGGGCGTAACTCGTGGTTATGCAGGTACTAACCACTACGAGGATGCTCGTCTTAACTCGGATGGTTTGGCTCCTTGGATGAACTTCTGTATCGTTCGTACCGAGCACAACGCTAACAATGCTGTGGTATCGAACCCCGACCCGTCGGATTTGATTGATCCTTGGAAGGAGTAATCAGTGTGAAACGATTAAAGTAAATGAATATGAAGACAATTAAAAACATATTATACGCTCTGTTCGCGCTTGCGGCCTTCGTAATGGTTGGCTGTACGAATGATCAGACCTATACCCCTGGTGGTGATCTTTCGGGCGAGCAGATTTATATCGACAACTCGACGTCGGTATTCTATGTTAAGACTGCCGAGGAGAAAGAGGAGGAGGCTAAGGAGCTCAAGCAGTTGAGCAAGGGCGTTCACCAGGTAGCTTCGACTTATGAAGACGATAGCTATATCGACCTGTTGGTTGCTCGTAAGAGCGGTCACACCGAGGAGTATGCATTCAATGTGATGCTTACAATGCTCGCTGAGGATGTCGCTTTGTTCACTCTTCCTGAGGGCTCGACTCAGGCATATCAGGATGCAGCAGCTAAGACTGTAACCTATACAGTTCCTTGCGTTTTTGACGCTGAGGTTGCTGAGACTACTCTCCGCATCGAATTCGATATCGATGCAATTGAGACCAACACCGAGTACGAGTTCGTTGCTGAGCTTGAGGACAAGGAGAATGCATCTAACTATGGTGCTTCGGAGTTTGAGTTCTCGATTATGCACTCGTTGCCCGTAGAGCTTCCTTTCGAGGATTGCGGTACGGTGACTTTCGATAGCGAGTGGTGGTGGGAGACTCCTGTATACTCGGATATCATTATCCAGGTTCACAAGGATGATAAGAAGGCTTTGGAGGATGGTAATGAATTGACTCACATCCGATTCTTTATCCCGAAATTGATGTACCAGCTCGCTTCGGCTTCGGTTGCTGCAGGTGATGGTTGCTTTACCGAGGAATATCTCGATTATTTTGCTTCTGGTGATGGTGTTATGTTTGCTATGACACCCAACTATGAGATTTTCTATGACTATGAGGCAAAGTACCCGCATCCGGTATTCCCTGGCGACGGAAAGAAGTATCCGATGTGTGTGGCTGCAGGTATCGGCCCCGATGGTTCGATGAATTACCTTACGTCAGCTGATGGTACTTTGATGGCTGTAATTATGCTGCCGGCAACTCACTCGTCATATGGACCTATTTATCCGTTCTGGTTCCCCGGCACTAGCGCAGAGCCTACTCGTGTGATGAACACATTTACCTATCCGCTCTACTACTATGCACTCCAGGCAGGTGGTGGTTGGCCTGATACTCCGATGTCGTTCACTTGGGACAAGAATACTCTCGAGGATGACTGGGCTAACTACTTCAAGGTTGATTACAACAACGATGTTGACTACCACAAGATGGGTGAGGGTGTCTTCACTTCAGAGTATCAGAGCAACTTTGCAACTAAGACTCTCTACACAGGTATTGAGTCGGTTTCGGGTGCAACTGTTTACTACATTGATAACCCTTATGGTACAGCAACAGATGAGACAGGTGCGCTTGGTTTGGCTTTGACTTGGAACGGTACTATCGCTAAGCTTGTCGATAATCAGCCGCTCAATATGCAGTGGAATGGTCGCGAGCTCTACGCTTCGCAGAGCCAGAATATTGATAGCACTATCGAGTTCAACGAGAAGGGTGCAATCAAGAAGATTACTCTCGGTTTGGCTATCGTAAACGAGGAGGGTGCAGTTCTTGGTGACTACACCGAGACTTTCGATATCGAGGCTAATACCGTAGGTTTGGAGGCATTCCTCGGTGAGCACACTCACGTTTATTATAGCGTATATGGTGCAGCTGATCGTAGTACTGAAGAGGCATACTATAACTCACTCTACGAGGCAATTGCAGGCAGCCAGACTCCCGTGGTTATCGAGCAGGCTAAGGATGCAAAGGGTAACCCGATTAAGAATAAGGTGATTATCAAGGGCTTGATCGATAGCTACTATACAGCCGTTCTCGGTGGTGCTGATAGCTATCTTGAAGCTACTTATGATCCCATCTCAGATCGTATCGATGTTCCTGCACAGTTCTTCCACGGCGCAGAGTGGGATGGTAAACCGCTTGGCCTTTCGGATGAATACTTTTCTTACTATTATGGTGTGAGCTCGATGCCGGCACTTTACCCCTACTTCCAGCCGGGTGTGACGAATGCCGCAGATTACAATTATGGTACTAGTGACGCTCCTGATTATAAATGGACAAGCGAACTTCTTGAGACTGCTGATCGTATCTCGATTTACAAAGATGCAACGACAGGCTACCTCGTATTCGACAGCTCGTTCAATAGTGCAGATGCAGCTGATGGCTACGCAATAGTTATGGGATTCCACGATGGTAGCTCGTGGGTAATGGACTATGTGAACTTAGCACTCTACACGACATTCTCTTGGCCGCAGATGGGTGTTAATAACCCGTTCCTCGTTCCCACACCGCAGGGTGGTGGCGCAGAGCCTGTTGCAGCTCAGCAGAAGTTCGCTTCGAGAAATCGCAAGGCTGCGAACTTGAAGTTTGCAAAGCGTGGCGAGAAGATGCCGAGCTTGGGTTTGACCATCAAGAAATAGTGTTGAAACGATTGATTTATTAATACGGTGACGGGTGCCGAGGCTCGCTTCGGTACCCCGACCCGAAAAACAAGTTGATACAATGAAAAAATTATTATTCATATTGGCAGCAGTAGTGCTCGCTGTGGGTTGTACCGATAAACCGGAGTACAAAGCTCCCGGTAATGATATGCCCCAGTCGGTATCGTTGACCTACGACACTACGCAGATTACCAGCGCAGATTCGCAGTTCGAGCAGTCGCTCAACCGTGTAGACAATATCTATCGCGTGGATGGTAAATATGTGAAGCTGACTGTATTCCTTAATATCGCTGATGGCGCATACTACCTCTCGGCTTCGCCTCTTATCGAGGACGATGATGAGGCTATCGCTGAGGGCAAGATGTACGATTGCGAGATCGCAAAGGTTGAGGGTAACTTCACGAACCCCACGCAGATTAATGTTGCAACTGACGTATTGGATGACGACTTCTTCCCGATGTCGGACCTCCCCGAAGCAAATGTATTGCAGGAACCCTCAGCTGATCAGCCCGATAATGTATCGGTGTTCAAGTTGGACGAGGAGTCACACCCCGCATACGTTGTTCGCTACAAGACTGAGGTTGATGGCGAGGAGGTTGTTGAGTTCGGTTTCGTATTCGTTGTAACCGACATCACAATGACCGAGACTATCTCGAAGGTGGTTATCCCCCATCCCTACGAGGAGATCACAGAGGACGTAGCTGACTACAATACCGTAGTGACTATGCTCTACAAGTCTTTTGACAAGAACGGTAAGTGGGTAAACTAATCGAAGAGATACCGTTTATTCATTTTCGATAAGAAGAGTCGGGAGTGTCTGTTTTTGACGGACACTCCTGCTTTTTTTGTGATTTTTTTTGTTACCTTTGTCCAAACATTAAAAATAGTCAATTATGGAATTTGAAGGTGTAGTTTACAAGATATTGCCTCCCACAAGCGGAACATCCGCACGAGGCGAATGGAAGCGTCAGGATGTGGTCTTCGAGCTTCCGCAGGAGTTCTCGCGCAAGATTTGCGTGACATTCTTCAACAAGGATAGCGAGGTGGCGCAGCTGCACGAGGGTATGGCTTGTATGGTATCGGTAAATGTCGAGTCGCGCGAGTTTAATGGCCGCTGGTACACCGATGTCAAGGCGTGGCGTGTGCAGCCCAAGGTTGCCGAGGCTCCCGCAGCTCAGGCTCCGGCAGATGTTTATGGTGGTGCGTCGGCTTCGGCAGGTGCTTATGGCGGAGCATCTTCGGCCGGTGCGTCGATGCCCGAAATGCCGCCATTTGGCGAGGAGCCGGCATATTCTTCGACTCCCGCAGCCGAGGTGGATGATCTGCCGTTCTAAGTGGTAAGATTCTCCTCGACTTGTAGGTCGAGGCAGAATGTATTCTAAAACTGCTTCCTGAAATTCGGGAAGCAGTTTTTTTAGGGAGATTAGGGAGGTTAGTGAGATTAAGGAATATAAAGAGTTTGGGGAGGTTAAGGAAACTTTTTGCTGTCAACTTTAACGGCCAAAAAAAAAGGATGACCTGAAAGTCATCCTGTGGTAGCGGGAGAAGGACTCGAAGGTCGCCCACTATTGTGGGCGAGCTCGCACGGATACCTTTTGGCGCAGGTCGTAAGACCGAGCAATAAGATTGCAATATCCGTGCAACCTCCATATTTATAGAGTAGTGCAGACCTCGTGAGATATGTGGGCAGGCCGCTTTTGCGGTGGGGTAACTTGGTTGCTAATGGTGGGCTTGCACGCATAATCAAGCAACCGAGTTACCCCATAAACAACGTAGTTGTACTGCCCACAAAAAAAGGATGACCTGAAAGTCATCCTGTGGTAGCGGGAGAAGGACTCGAACCTCCGACCTTCGGGTTATGAGCCCGACGAGCTGCCAACTGCTCCATCCCGCGATATATCGTAATTACATCGTAATATCGCTTGTTTGCGAGTGCAAAGGTAAACAAAATTTTCAGTTATCCAAAATTTTGCGGTGCGAAATCTCGATTTTTGTGCAATTATCGCGCCAGAGCCCTGCGGAATGAGCATAAAAAAGGCTGCACGTCAATTTCTTGCGGCAGCCGTTAGGGTTTGAGATATTGCTTACTCTTTCACGCGGAACCAATCCATCGTGCGGCCGAGGAATCCTCGCTTATCGAGTGAGCCGCGAACTTTCAGAACGTCGCCCTCCACCGACATCGAGCAGTAGTAGGTCTTGCCGTTCCCCGGATCGTAAATCATTCCGCCCGAATACTCGCCATCCTTAGCTTTCAGGTCGCTCAACATATTAAGACCGATAAGCTGGCGGCTGCGGAGCTTTGCATCGGGGTTGTTGTTGTCCACTGCGGGAGTGCCATCGGGCTCGGTGGGGTTCTGTAACCAGACAATCTTGCCGTTATAGACCTCGCCCTCCTGATACACTTCGACGATAGCGGTGCCGTCGCTCAACTTCCACTTACCAACTACGCCCTCTGCAAATACCATTGTAAGCGGGGCGAAGATAAATAACATTCCAAAAAATAATTTTCTCATAATAAACCTTGTTGAATGTAGAGTTATAATATTTTCTCGTTTAATTGTCAAAAGCATTATTAAGCACGCGAGCCAAACGATAAGCGGCCTTGGCAATCTGGGTCTCGGTCAAGTCTTTGTGCTCCTCGAAGAAACTTGCATCAAAACTGTCGCCGGGCTTTGCCCACTCGTACATCGGACGGCACGCCTTGCCCGATTCGCGACCCCAGCTCCATGGATCGCCCTTCTCCCAAGCCTCTTTATTTGCGACATATTTGTTGTCGATATAGTCGCGATAAGCGTAGAGGTCCTTTACAAGGTGGGTGTTGATGTCGGTTGTCGACTGCACATCCCACAAACCGTGGTATGCCTTGGTCTGTCCCTTGTACTTTACTCTGAACCAATTGTAGCGATTCTGCGGACCGCCAGGAAGGTCGTTGAAGAAGACGTGCGCAGGACAGTGGTTGTCACCAACCATATGAATAGCCCATTTGAGGTTAAGATTAACCAGTGAATCGGGCTGGTTGCGCCAGTCATTCAACTCCTTGATGATGCGCTCCATTTGGGGAATGCCATCGCCATCGCCATTGTCGCGAGTTGTGCCCTTGGGCTCGCCATTCTCATCAACAGTAATCATGTGCCACCAGGTCGAGATGTGGTAGGGTGTGCCGTTACGATAGACGTCCATCCACTCGGCATATTCGACAATCGAATGGTCGAGGTAGAGATTTAGGTTCTTTTGGGTGCGCTCGGTAAGGTGTTTTTCGGCCACCGCAGCAATCAGTTTGTGGGCATATCCCCACGCAAAGACGTTCTGCGCAGAGAATAATGTCACTACAAATACGATAGGTAAGAATCGTTTCATATCAGGTTAAATTCATTTTGGTTTTTCTATCTTTTAACAAAGGTAGGAAAATTTTTGAAAAAAATACAATGCGGATGGTTAATTTACGAAAAAATACCTACCTTTGAGTATAAAATTTTTGAGAGATGAAGAGATTTCTATTCGCTTGTGCCTTCACGTTATTGCTGTGCAACGTGGGCTACGGATGGGGTATTCGCGAACACGCGGCTGTGGCTCAAATTGCCGAGCAGCACCTCACGCCAGAGACCAAACAGCTGATTTCGGACTACCTGAAAAGACGACCGATGGCATACTACGCCTCGGATGCGGACTTTAATCGCGGGTCGATCTATGTCGATAGCGGGGATAAGACGGGAGTTGCTTTCGAAAAGGTGCGCTTTCCGCACCTCTATTCCGTTGATAAGTCGTTTAAGCCTTATCGCGGTGTCGTGGATAAGAACGGTGTATTTCGTAGAAATATGCTCTATTACGTCGAACGTATCGCGAAAGACCTGAAAGATAATCATCGCACGATGAACGACTCGGTGCGTTTGGTGCACCTCTCGCTGCTGATTCACGCGGTGGGCGATATGCACTGCCCGATGCACGTGGGATTCGAGGATAAGCAGAGCTATGGTAACTATGAGATCTATTTCGGCAAGGGTAAGAAGAAGAGCAAGATGACCTATCATAAGGTGTGGGATTCGAAGATGGTTGGCACGATTCATCCGTGGTCGTACACCGAGATTGCCGAACTGCTCGATATCTACAATGCCAAGGAGATTGCCAAGTTTTGCAAGGGCGATATATATGCTTGGGGTAAGGATGTGGCAAAGATAGCCTATCCGACCTATGAGTATGGCCCCGGTGCGCGTATCGATGAAATTGAATTTCGTAAGAAGTATCAGCAGCTGAGCGAGCTGTTGGTTGCCAAGGCTGGTTACCGCCTGGCCAAATTGTTGAACGATATACTCAAATAGGAGAAGCGATGAAACGATTGATATTATTGTGTGTGGTTGCCACGTTGGCATCGACTTCGGCTTACGGCTGGTGGGGTAGAGAGCACGCCACGGTGGCACAGATTGCAGAAAATCATCTGACACCCAAGGCAAAGGAGTTGATCAAAGAGTATCTCGGAGGCCGACCGATGGCATACTATGCTGCGCACGCCGACCATTATCGCCATCAACTGCAGATTGAGGTGGGTGTCGAGGGTGAGAATATCCCGAAGAGCGCATCTTTCTCGCACGCATTTTATGTGGACGAAAATTTTAAGCCGTTGCGAGGTCCGCTCAACGCTAAGGGAGAGTTTATGAAAAACTCACTCTACGATATGGAACGACTTGCCAAAGGCTTGAAAGAGAACCATCGTACGATGAATGACTCGGTGCGTTTGACACATCTCTATTGTATTATTCACGGTATGGGCGATATGCACTGCCCGATGCACGTCGAGATTGATGTCGAGAATCCGACTCCACACGGCAAATATCGCCTCACGTTCCACGATGGCAATAAGAAGATTAACAAGAGTATGCACGGCTTGTGGGAGATGCGGATGATAGGGGTGCGTAACCCTTGGGGTTGTGGCGATTTGGCGAAGATGCTCGACTCCTATACCGACGAGCAGATTGCCGAGATTTGCAAGGGCGATTTCTATACCTGGGGCGAGGAGTCGGCACGGCAGGCTGCGCTGGTCTACAAGGCCTATCCGGCAGGTTGTGAGGTCGATAGCGATGAGCTGCACGCCAAATTCCAAAAGTTGGCCGAGGAGTGGATTGTGAAGGCAGGCTACCGCTTGGCGAAGGTGTTTAACGATATTCTGAATTAATCGACGGAGGGAGTTATGAGAAGAATTTTTACACTCTGCATAGTTGCGATGTTTGCTGTGAGTTCGGCCTATGGTTGGGGACGACGCGAACACGCTGTGGTGGCAAAGATTGCCGAGAATCACCTTACACCCAAGGCGAAGCAGTGCCTGTATGAGTATATGCATCGCCGTTCGTTGGTCTATTATGCAAGTTATGCCGATGACTACCAGCCAATCAATATCGACCTGGGCTGGCAGCCGTCAAATGATAAACGTATAGTGTCGTTCCCGCATACATTTACCGTCGATGATAATTGTAAACCGATAGATGGCTTGCGCCAAGGAGATAAGTATGTCAAAAACTGCATCCACTTTATCGAGCAGTGGGCAGGCGAGTTAAAGTCAAACCACGCCAAGATGAATGACTCGGTGCGAATGACGCATATTGCGATGATTGTTCACGCTATGGGCGATATGCACTGCCCGGTACGTGTGCGTTATCCGAACGATGATACGTTGTGTCGTTACAATGTGAAGTATGGTAAAAAAACACGCTCTCTGTTCCAACTCTGGGATTCGGGTTTTGTGGCTGCAACCAGCAGTATTGCGAGCTACAACGACTTTGCTCGTTATATCGATATCTGCTCTGAGGAGGAGATTGCCGAGATTTGTAAGGGCGGAGTGTATGATTGGGGCGAGCAGGTGGCTCGTGCAGCGATACCGATGCGTCGCTACAAGGTCGATGAAGTTATCGATCCGGTGCAGTTCAAACGCGATAATCTCGAAAAGGGCGAGGAGTTGCTACGCAATGCCGGATATCGTTTGGCGAAGCTTCTGAATGAGATGTTCGAGTAGTCGCTCGGCAAAAAAAATGAGAAAATAGTTTGCGAAACGAATATAAATTCGTATTTTTGAGAGATATTTTGCGGATTCTACGGATTCGAATAACTTAAAACCTAAATATTATGAACAACTTAAAACGAGTTTTACTCTTGGCTTTGGCCGTAGTGGTAGCTATGCCGGTTGCAGCAGAATCTTTTGAAGAGGTGCGCAAGAAGGCTTCGACAAAGGGAGCACTTCTCCCCGCAGGCGAGATTACGGGTGTGATTGTCGGCGACTACCGTTCGCCCAATGTTGCGCTCAACAGCAATACCCGTTTCGATTACGTCGATTTGCGTACCAACAAGCGCGTGAACTATATCCAGAGTGAAGACGGACAGTATGGATTCCGAATCGTTTTTGACGGTCTGTATGACAACCGCTGCAAGCGTGCCGACAAGGTGAAGATTAACCTTGCAGGCTGTACTGTAACTCGCGAGGATAACCCCGAAAGATATACCATTTCGGGCGTGAAGATTGAGAATGTCGAGAAACTCGCCGAAGGTGTGGCTCTCGTTGCCAAGGAGAAGGCAATCAAGGAGCTGACCGATGCAGACGTCTATACATACGTTGCATTGAAGGATGTCGAGTTTATGAACAAGCAGGGTGCTTATACGAATGTCTTCGAGATGATGCCCCAGCGTTCGTTTATGAATCAGGAGCGTGGCCCTTGGTCTTTGGGTGATGGATGGGCTTCGTTGCTCAAAGATGCTGATGGCGAGTCGATCTATATGCTCGTTAACTCGAAGTGTTCGTGGCGTCGTAACGGTAAGGGTGTTCCACAGGGCGTAGGTAAACTTGCAGGTATTGTGGTAAACGAGTATAATCGTCGCTATGGCGATAACTTCGGTAAGTATTCGATTCGTCCGCTCAATGAGCAGGATGTCGTAGCAGGTATGCCGAAGGAGGAGAGCTCGTCGTATGAGGTGATTGCCGATTGGCACTATAACCGCAATTATATGGCTCAGATCGATATCGAGGGTCTCGGTAAGGTTAAGGGTATGCAGCCGACTCGCTATTCGGGTCGTATCTTGCCAGATGAGGGTGCAGGATTTCTCTCGGCTAATACGAGCGCTACATATCGCCTCGATACCGACTATGATACACGCTATTCGAACGATAATGCCGGTATGCGCAAGTATGGCTGCCTGCGTTTCGAGTCGAATGTGCAGAATTGGCTTGCGAAGAATAGCGGTATTGTCTGCGAGGTTTCGACCGAGGGCGTTACCGGTAAGGCTCTGACCTTCGACTTTACCTTTGGCGTGGGTAACCACGACATCCAGAACTGCTGGGGCTTCCCGGTATATTGGAATGTACTCTATTCGACCGACGGCAAGAACTTTACGGTTGCAAAGGAGAATATCGTGCTACGTGCTATGCCCTATACTGCGGGTCGTTTGAAGGGTGTGGATAATGTTGACCGTGAGCCTAACTGCGATATGGGTATGGGATTCACAGACCATAGTGTGAAGTTGCCGGCATCGTTGCTCGGACAGAAGAATGTAACCATCCTGCTGACTCCTGCATCGCGTCGTATGGCTACTATCCCGACCAGCGCATTGGAGGATACTATCCAGGGCGATATTCCCGGCGATTTGAATAAGACCTTTATTCTGCGCGTGGGCCGTGTGTCGGTTAAGGCAGTGAAGTAATAAGCGGAGAGTTTTACTCTACTGCGTATACAAAATGGGGTTGTTCAACTTTCGTGTTGGACAACCCCTATTCTTTTGCGGTATTAACTGTCGATGCGGCTTTTACTCTTGCACCTCTTCTGCCTCTTCGCCCGCGGCAGCTATGGCGCGACGGGTTTGTTGTTTCTTGGTCGGCAGACCGAGCTTGCGCAGACGCTCGCCCGAACGTATGATGTTGTCGTTACCCGTGCAAAGACGCTTGTAGGCCTCGTCGTAGCTCGATTGAGCCTTTTCGAGTGATTGCCCGACACCTTCGAGTGCGGTAACGAATGCCACCAACTGCTCGTAGAGCTTGGTGCCGTAGGTCACGATGTCGGCAGTGTTCTTGCTCTGGTCGTTGCGCTTCCAGAGGTCATCAACCAATTTGAGCAATGCAAAGAGATTTGTGGGCGACGAGACGATAACCTTGCGGTCGTAGGCGTCGCTCCAAATGGCGTTGTCGTTCTGCAACGCTGTGAGGAATGCAGGCTCGTTCGGGATGAACATAATCACAAAGTCGGGCGACTGCAACAGACGCTGATACTCCTTGCTACCGAGCTCCTTGACGTGCTGGCGTACCGAGGCGATATGCGCTGCGAGGTGCTGCTCCTGCACCGAGTGCTCCTCGGCCTTGACGTATTCGGTGTAGGCTGTGAGCGACACCTTCGAGTCGATGACAATCTGCTTGCCTTCGGGCAGGTAGAGGATAACGTCGGGACGCAGGTTGTTGCCCTCGGCATCTTTCAGATTGTGCTGTGTGTCGTAGTGTATGCCGCGAATGAGGTTCGAGTTGTCGAGGATTGTTTCGAGAATCATCTCGCCCCAATCGCCCTGCACTTTCGAGTTGCCTTTGAGTGCCTGGGTAAGATTTGCCGTCTCGGTGGTGATGCGGGCATTGAGCTTCACCAGGTTTTCGAGTTCGTTACGCAAGGCTCCGCGCTGCTCGTTCTCGGAGGAGTAGATGCGCTCTACACGCTCACGGAAGTCGGTAATATTGTCGCGAAAGGGCTTTAATAATTTGTCGAGTTCGTCCTTGTTGGTCTCGCGGAAGTGGCGAGTCTGCTCACCGAGGATGTCGTTCGCAAGGTTGCGGAATTGAGCCTTGAACTGCTCCTCCATCTTCTCGCGCTCGGACTCGTTCTGCTCTATGCGCGTACGCAGTGTTGCTACCTCGACCATCTTCTCGCGTAGCTGCTCTTCGAGGGATGTGCGCTCGGCAGCGTGGCGATTTTCGAGGGCAGTGCGCTCGGCTGTCGCACGTTCGGTAATTTCGTTCTTTTCGGCCGTAAGTCGCAACTCAGTGTCGTTCTTCTCTGTGATAAGGCGCGAACGCTCGCGATTCATCAGTACGACCAAAAGTGTCATCGCAACGGCTGCGACGGCTATGCAAATCAGTAAAATTATAACGATTGTCTCCATAAGTACGATAATTGTTCCTACAAATTTAGAGTTTATTTTTCTTTTTCGGATATTTTCGGCTATTTTTGTACTCAATAAAATAGGTAAGTATGAGAATTATTGCTCCTTCAATGCTTTCGGCCGATTTCGGACATCTCGAACGAGATACCCGAATGGTTGATGCAAGTGCCGCAGAGTGGATACATATAGACGTTATGGATGGCGTTTTTGTGCCGAATATCTCGTTTGGATTTCCGGTGCTGAAATCTATCCGTAAGGCATCGCCCAAGTTCCTGGACGTGCATCTGATGATTGTCGAGCCCGAACGCTACATCACGCGCTTTGCCGAGGCAGGTGCCGATATGGTAACCTTCCACCTCGAAGCCACTGCGAAGGTTGCCGAGTGCGTCGAGCTGGCTCGCAAGGCCGGCGTGAAGGTGGGAATCTCGGTGCGCCCTGCAACTCCTGTTGCGGAGCTTGTTCCCTGGTTGTCGATGGTCGATATGGTGCTTATTATGAGTGTCGAGCCGGGCTTTGGCGGGCAGTCATTTATGCCCCATTCTGTCGATAAGGTGCGCGAGTTGCGTGAGTTGGCTGCGGAGCATAATCCCTCGCTTATTATCGAGGTTGATGGCGGTATCTCGGCCGGCAATGCGGCTCTGCTCTTTGATGCGGGTGCCGAGGTGTTGGTTGCGGGTAGTTCGGTATTCGGAGCCGAGGATCCGCAGGCAGAAATCGTTAAAATGTTGGAGGCACGATGATTTCGGTAGATAACGTATCGGTGAGCTACGGAGGTTGGACCCTCTTTGACGGCATCTCGTTCCTGGTTAATCCGAAGGACCGCATAGGTCTGGTTGGCAAGAATGGAGCCGGCAAGACAACTCTGCTGCGTATGATTATCGGCGAGCAGCAACCAACCGAGGGTGCAATTACGCGCAATGGCGACTGCACGGTGGGCTACCTGCCCCAGCAGATGAAGGTGGCCGATACGACAACGCTACTCGACGAGACAGCTACGGCTTTTGCCGAGGTGTTGTCGCTCGAAGCCGAGATAGAACAGCTTACAGCCGATATAGCTCTGCGCGAGGATTACGAGAGCGAGGAGTATGCCGCTCTGCTGCAACGCCTGAACGAGGCGAATGACCACTACCATATTCTCGGTGGCGAGACCCGTGATGCCGACATCGAGAAGACGCTGCTCGGTTTGGGTTTCCGTCGTGAGGATTTCGGCCGTCCGACAAGCGAGTTTTCGGGAGGTTGGCGTATGCGTATCGAGTTGGCAAAGCTGCTGTTGCGTCGTCCGTCGGTATTCTTGCTTGACGAGCCTACGAACCACCTCGATATCGAGTCGATTCAGTGGCTCGAAGAGTATCTGAAAAATTATAGCGGTGCGGTGCTCGTGATTTCGCACGATCGCGCCTTTCTCGATAACGTAACCAACCGTACCATTGAGTTGTCGTTGGGTAAGATTTACGACTATAAGTTGCCCTACTCGAAATTTGTTGTGGCGCGTGCCGAGCGACGAGCTCAGCAGCTTGCTGCCTATCAGAATCAGCAACGCCTTATCGAGAAGAGCGAGGAGTTTATCGAGAAGTTCCGCTATAAGCCTACCAAGTCGAATCAGGTGCAGTCGCGCATTAAGCAGCTCGATAAGTTGGAGCGTATCGAGGTCGAGGAGGAGGATTTGGCAACGCTCAATATCAAGTTTCCACCTGCACCCCGTTCGGGACAGATTGTGGCCGAAGTTAAGGAGGTAGGCAAAGCCTTCGGCCAGAAACGCATCTTTTCGGGCGCAGAGTTTACGATAACCAAGGGCGACAAAATTGCGCTTGTGGGCCGCAATGGCGAGGGTAAGACAACTTTTGCGCGTATGCTTATCGGTCAGTTGGAGCCGACTGAGGGTTCGATACGTATTGGTGCCAATGTCAGCATCGGCTACTACGCCCAGAATCAGGACGATTTGATGAATGGCGAGTTTACGGTCTACGATACGCTTGACAGGGTCGCTGTGGGCGATATTCGCACTCGTCTGCGCGATATTCTCGGAGCTTTCCTCTTCCGTGGTGAGGATGTCGATAAGAAGGTTAAGGTGTTATCGGGTGGCGAGCGTTCGCGTTTGGCTATGGCGCGTATGATGCTCGAACCGCACAACCTGCTGGTACTCGACGAGCCTACGAACCATATGGATATGCGTTCGAAGGATATCTTGAAGAGCGCAATCCAGAAGTTCGACGGTACGGTGGTTGTTGTATCGCACGACCGTGAATTCCTCGATGGGATGGTCGATAAGGTCTACGAATTCCGCGACGGAGGCGTGAGAGAGTATCTGGGAGGTATCTACTACTTCCTCGAAAAGCGCAAGCTCGAATCGTTGCAGGAGTTGGAGCGCAAGGCGGTCGAGGTGTCGGCCGTGGAGCGCGAAACATCGACCGGAAAGCTCTCGTACGAGCAGAAGAAGGAGCAGGAGAAGTTGCTGCGTAAGCTGCGCAAGGCTGTCGAGGAGATTGAGCGCGAGCTGGCCGGTGTCGAGGAGCAGATTGCTGCGTTCGATGCCCGCTTTGCCGAGGCTGCGGAGTTTAATGCCGACGACTATAAGGCTTACGACGAACTGAAAAAACGATATGACCACCTAATGCACGAGTGGGAGAAGGCGTCATACGAGGTCGAGATTACAGAAGGAAATTAAAACACAAAAACAATATGGAAAACATCGTATTCGGAATACGCCCCGTGGTCGAGGCTATCGAATCGCACAAACAGATCGAAAAACTCTACATCAAGCGCGGAGCCGAGGGACAACTTATGAACGAGTTGAAGGACCTCTGTATGCGTCATCATCTGCGCTGGCAGGAGGTGCCCATCGAGAAACTCAACCGCCTTACGCGCGGAAATCACCAAGGCGTAGTGGCCCAGATGGCCGCTATCGACTATGTTACGGTCGAGGATATCTTGGAGCGTGTGCCCGAAGATGAGACTCCGCTGATTGTGGTCTTCGATGGCGTTACCGATATCCGCAACTTCGGAGGTATTGCCCGCTCGGCAGAGTGTGCAGGTGCGCACGGACTTATCACTCCGCTCAAAAATTCGGCTCCCGTGAATGCTGATGCAATCAAAACTTCGGCAGGTGCGTTGAACGTCATCCCCGTAGCTCGCGTAGGCTCGATTCGCAATACCCTCAAATCGTTGCAAGTGGAGGGCTTCCAGATTGTCGCAGCGACCGAGAAGAGCCGCAAACTGCTCTACGATGCAGATTTTACCAAGCCTACGGTAATTGTTATGGGTGCCGAGGATGTCGGTATCTCGAAGGAGGTACTCAAACTCTGCGACGAGCAGTTGGCTATTCCGCTGATTGGACATATCGAGTCGCTCAACGTATCGGCCGCGGCAGCGATTATGCTCTTTGAGGTCGTACGTCAGCGTATAGGATAGCCATTAGCCGTTGGCTTATGTTTGGAAGAGGAAAATCCGCAGAAAAGAGCCTTTACAACCACCCGCAGCTGGGCGAGATGGTGCTTGTTCGCTCGTGGCGAACAAAGCGTGTAACCCTTTCGGTTCGTCCATCGGGCGAGGTGCGCCTGACATATCCGCGATTGGTGGCACGCAAGCGAGCCTTGGAGTTTCTCGAAAGCAGGGTAGAGTGGGTCGAGCAGGCTCGCCGACGACTTGCCGAGAAGGTCGCCCCGAAGTGCGAATATACCCCCGAACAGATTGAGCAGATGCGTCGTGAGGCGAAGCGAGTGCTGCCTGCAAGGGTAGAGTATTGGGCGCAGAGATTAGGCTTTAAGTATGGCCGAGTGACTATCCGAGCTTCGCGTTCGAAGTGGGGCTCCTGTTCGGGAGAGAATAATATCTCACTCTCGCTCTTTCTGATGACCCTGCCCGAACATCTGCGCGATTATGTTATTATCCACGAACTCTGTCACACAGTACATCATAATCACTCGGCGGAGTTTCACGCCCTGGCCGATAGATGTATGGGCGGAAACGAAAAGAATCTGCGCGGAGAGTTGCGCAGATTCTCAATCTAAACTATTCGGAAATCTTATTTGACAACATCGCTCACTTCTCCCTGGCGGAAATCTCCGGGGGTGACGCCGACGTGGCGTTTGAAGTAGGTGCCAAAGAATGACGGTGTGGGGAAGTGTAACGAGTAGGATATCTGCTGAATGCTCAGGTCCGAATAACGCAACAGCGACTTCGCCTCTGTAATGATGCAGTAGTCAATCCACTCCGAAACACTGCGATTGCTGGTCTGTTTAATCAGCAATGACAAGTACTTCGGTGTGAGGCACAACTTGTCGGCATAGAATCCTATCTGATGCTCTGAGCGGAAATTCTCATTCAGCAACTCCATAAACTCTCCAAAGAGATTTATGTTTCGATTCTTGGCCTTGCGACCCTTCGATGGCTTAATGTGAGCCATCTCGCTATCGAGAATTTCGTGAAGGAAGGCCAAAAACGAGCGAACGATGCCGTGTAACATCGAGGGAGAGTGTTTGACGTTCTTATCTGCAACTTGTCGAATTATGCTGATGTAGTTGTCGAAGAGCCTGAGGTTCGATGCGTTGAAACGGAAACAGGGGTTGTGAAAGACGTGCATACTGACCGGAATGACGTGTCGTAGGTCAATCTGAATATCCTCCATCAGCGTCTTGGATGCAGCGAATACACTACCCTCGACCAATGGGCTGGCGGTTGATACGCTATACGTACAACTCGGTAGGAGAATAGCAGCTCCTCCCTCTTGCAGAATAAAGTGTTGGGCGTTTATCTCGATCGCAATCTCTCCCTTGCGGCATACGATAATTCCGATTGCGTTCGTGCGGCCCGGAAACTTTGAGAATCTCTCAGCATCCTTTTCAACGCTGAAATCATATACGAAAAGCGAGTCGTTAAGACCATCTTGGAGGTCGAGGTTTCTCTTGATGTCCGATAAAGAGAAGTAGTTTACATTCGTGTTCATCATCTGTGTACTTAATTAATATACACTACATATACGACAAAGTTATGTTTTTTAGTCTTTCAATATCCAAAAATTATCCTAAAAGAACATTACTTTGCGCAAAATATATAGTGGATGGGCGTTTTTGTTCCTTTTTACGATAATGAATAGCTGTTAACGTGTGATACTTATTTATAATATATAATATATTAGGGCGGATTTTGAGTCTGTTGGGGTAGTGCTACTGCTTGCGAGAGTCAAAGTCGCTAAGCTTGCTATCCTCCAAAAACAAAACGGGCTGTCGCAACTTATGTTGGACAGCCCATTCGTTGATTGGGTTGAGGATTACTCCTCGTTGCCACCTACCAAGATACGTCCGCAGTACTCGCAAACGATGAGTTTCTTGCCTAAGCGGATGTCAGCCTGACGCTGGGGAGGAATGCGGTTGTAGCAACCACCACAAGCATCACGATTAACAGTTACCACTGCAAGTCCGTTGTGAACGTTGCGACGGATGCGGTTGTAAGCAGTGAGCAGACGCTCGTCAATCTTAGTCTTTGCGCTTGCAGCTCGCTTTTCGAGCGATGCTACCTGATCGGCAGTCTCAGCCTCGATACCCTCCAACTCGCTCTTCTTGGCGTTGAGGTCGATAGTGCGCTCTGCAACTACGGCCTGAGCATCTGCAAGAGCCGACTTCTTAACCTTGATACCTGCGCTGTACTCCTTCAAACGCTTGTCAGCAAGCTCGATTTCGAGCTCCTGATACTCAATCTCCTTGGTGATAGCGTCGAACTCGCGGTTGTTACGCACGTTGTTCTGCTGTTCCTTGTACTTTGCGATAAGCATCTGAGCCTGGTCCTTCTCGCGGCTGCGCTGCTTCGAAAGAGAGTTGATCTCCTCAACCTCGGCCTCAATATTCGAGATGCGGGTGTTCAGACCTGCAATTTCGTCTTCGAGGTCCTGAACCTCCAACGGGAGCTCTCCCTTAATCTTGTTGATTTCATCAATCTGTGAATCAATCTTTTGCAACTCGTAAAGTGCTACGATCTTCTCCTGCATCGAGTAATCAACCTCTGCTGTCTTTTTCTGTGTTGCCATATATCGTGTTAAATTTATTTTGTCAAATAATTTATCGGATTGCGAGAGCACTCACTCTTGCGAACCGCAAAGGTAAGAATTTTTTTTGATAAAATATCAAATAAAATCTCAATTGCGCAATATTCGCTCTCAAAATGTCCGATATCGGCCACCGTAAGGGCTCTGTCGGGGGTCATAAAGTCGTTATATTTGAGGTCGGCAGTGATGTAAACCTCGGCTCCGGCAGTGCGGGCATCGCCAATGAGGAAGGCTCCCGAACCGGTGCACACTGCTACGCGAGTGACTGTCGGAGTGGCGATGTCGCTGTGGCGAATAACCTCGGCATCCGTAACCTCCATAACCTGACGCAGAAATGTCTCGGTCGGCATCGGCTCGGCAAGGTCGCCGATAACGCCAAATCCCACCTGCTCGCCATTGGCACTCGGCTGCAAAACTTCGAGGTTGCCAACACCGAGCATCGAAGCCAATCGCCAACTCATACCCTCCACCGTGCTGTCGAGGTTGGTGTGGCAGGCATAAAGTGCTATGCCCTTGCGAATTGCACGCTCGACGCATCGCTCGATCACGTTAGCCGAATTTAGTCGTTTGAGGGGATGGAAGATGATGGGGTGGTGGGTGATAATCATATCACAGCCCTCACGCTCCGCCTCGTCCATAACCTCATCCGTAACATCCACAGCGAGCAAGGCTTTGCTCACCTCGTCGGTCGGTCGGCCTACGATGAGTCCCGAATTATCGTAAGACTCCTGCAATGCGAGTGGCGCAAACGACTCGATGATGTCGGTTATCTGCTTGATTGTCATCGCTAAAATAGTGTTTGTTCGTAGAATGCGAAGAGGGGACGCTGGTCATCCTCCTTCTTTTTGCGTTTGCGGGGCTGCTTGGGCTCGATAACCTCCACTGCGCTCTTCTTGCGCGGAGCCTTCTCGGTTACATTATCCTCCTCGACGTCGGTTTCGGGAGTGTCGATATCCTCTCCTTCTTCGTCGAGGATAGAGCCTTCACCACCATCTTTGAGAATCTCGCGCACCTCGACCAACATCGAGCGTACAGACTGCAATCTTTCGAGTAGCTCGGCATTGCGCGAAACCTCGTCGGCCCCGTGCTGCTTCATTGCTCGTTTAGCTCCGTCGAGCGTCATTCCGCACTCCTTGACCAGGTGGTAGATGACCTTGAAGTGCTCGATGTCTTCGGGGCGGAACATACGGTTGCCCTTCTTGTTCTTCTTGGGGCGCAAGCAATCGAACTTCGACTCCCAATAGCGGATGAGCGACTGGTTTACGTCGAACATCTCGGCAACTTCGCCCATCGAGTAGTATAATTTTTCAGCCATAACGGTATGGTTTTTACAAATCGTTTTTCAAAATTCTCAAAGAGTTAGGAAAGAGGTTGTTGCAACGGTTGCCTATGCGCTTGGCAAAGCCTAAGGCGCAACCTTCGCACTCGACAAGATTCATTCCCTCCTTAAATCTCTCGGCCGGCACCTCCTGCTTGCGCAGATATTGCAGAGCCTCTTCGCGTTCGAGCGTTGTGCGGGCTACGGCATCTTTACGCAACCCTGCAAAGAAGGCCAGTGCGGCATCCGGTTTGAGTGTTGTGCCAAAGATGCGACCCATTGCCACTCCCGAATATATCACTGCGAGCGATTCGGCCAGATGCTTAACATCCTCGTAGACCTCGGAATAGTAACCATAGCAGGTGTCCGCCACCTCGGCAAAGCGCATAGCCTTCGGATTCTCGACCCAGCGCGACAACTCCTCGCGAGCCTTGCCTCCCAGATCGTTCATAATCTTGCGACGCGGCTTCGGGGTTGTTCTGCGAGCTCCGGTCGGGACTTTGCGGGCAACTGCCGCAAAGAATCCTTCGCCTTGGGTGCGGTGAGGGTAGAAGTGGAATGTCTGCCACACACCCTCCTTGCCGCAAACTATGCCCCAATCTCCGGGGCATACGATAGGCTCGGCTGCCTCAATCTCGCCCTCCACACGCTCCGAGAAAGCTCGGATTGTGCCTTCGTTCTCGTCCGAGTTGAAGGTGCAGGTGCTGTAAATCAGCAGACCGCCACCTGCGAGTGACTTCCACGCCTCGTCCAAAATATCGGCTTGACGAGCTGCGCACATACGAACATTACTCTCGCTCCACTCTGCGCGAGCCTGCTCATCCTTGCGGAACATACCCTCACCCGAACAGGGGGCATCTACCGCAACAATGTCAAACCACTCTTCGAAGGCGGCAATATGGCGTGGTTCGTTGTTGGTAACCACGACGTTGCCCACGCCCCACTTGCGTACATTATCTGCCAAGATTGCTGCGCGGTTGCGTACAATCTCGTTTGCCACGACCAGTCCGCTCTCACCGACGAGTGTCGAATAGAGAGTTGTCTTACCTCCCGGTGCAGCGCACATATCGAGTAATCGCTTACCTTCGATATCGACCTCTGCGAGGATGTGCCCCACGAACTGCGAGCCTGCCTCCTGAACATAGTATGTTCCGGCATTGAATCCGCAATCGAGCGTGAACGACGGGCGTACATCGAGATAACGTCCGTACTCACTCCACGGCACAGGGCGACCTTCGGGTTGAGCAAAGGGCTTGTGCGGATTCAGGCGTATGGATGTGGGGGTATCTCCGTCCAGAGCTCGGCATAGAGCCTCGCCCTCGCTGACGCCCAAATCACGGCATACGCGCTCGACAAACTTTTCGGGTAGTGACATCCTCTGCGGGTTGGTTGCGATTAACTCTCCGTGGAGATTATTTCGTAATCGAGGCTCTGACCTTCTCCAACTCAGCGCAGATGCGCTCGAAGACCGACGGGTCAGCCACAAAGTCGTCGTTATCCTTGTCGATAACCAAGACCTTGCCCTCGTAGATATTCTCAATCCAGTTGTTGTACTTCTCGTTCAGGCGCGAGAGATAAGCCTCGTCGATATTCTGCTCGTAATCACGGCCACGACGCTGAATCTGGGTGATCAGAGTCGGTACGCTCGCTTTCAGGTAGATCAGAAGATCGGGCTTGGGAATCATATTCGACGAGACGTTAAAGACCTTCATATAGGTCTGGAAGTCGCGTCCTGACATCAATCCCATCTGGTGGAGGTTGCCTGCGAATATGTGCGCATCTTCGTAGATTGTGCGATCCTGGAAGATGTTTTCTGCACCATCCGCCAACATATCGAGCGTCTGTTGAACACGAGCCCCGAGGAAGTAGATTTGGAGCTGGAATGCCCAACGATTCATATCATCGTAAAAGTCGCCAATGTACGGGTTGTCCGTGTCCTCGTAGTAGGCCTTTGCTCCGTAGTGTTTGGTGAGCATTTCGGTAAGGGTCGTCTTGCCGCTTCCGATATTGCCCGCAATAGCTATATACATTTCTGTTCGGGTTTTATAGGGTTTTATTACTTAGTTTTTCGGTTAGTTGAAGTATGAACCAATCTTGTCGATTGCCGAGGGCATAGCAAAGACTACCACGCGGTCGTAGGCGTTAATCTCGGTATTACCCACCGCGATAAAGACCTTGTCGCCACGAACGATACCTCCGATGATGACATCCTTCGGCAGCCCCATATCCTTGATGCGGCACTTCGTAGCCGGCGAGTTGGGCTTGACGATGAACTCCAAGACCTCGGCATTGCTGCCCGTGAGGCACTTGATAGCCTGCACGTCGGTAGACATCGTGAAACGGAAGATGTTCGAGGCCGTTACCAACTTCTTGTTGATGATGGTGTCGATACCGATACTCTCTGCGAGGTTGATATAGTTGAGGTTCTCGACCTCGGCAATAACCTTCTTGACGCCCATACGCTTCGCGAGCATAGCGGTCAGGATATTTGTTTCGCTGCGGCCTGTGACTGCAACAAAGGCGTCCATATTCGAGAGTCCCTCCTCCATCATTGCCTCGGTGTTGCGACCATCCTCGTTGATGATAAGGGTCTTGTCGAGTAACTCAGCCAAGCGGTAGGCCTTGTCGGCATTGTAGTCGATGAGCTTGATGTTCATCTCGTCCTGCAATTCGGTGGCGATGCGGACGCCGATACGCGAACCTCCGAGAATCATCATATTCTGGACTCTCACGTCGGTCTGGCCCGAAAGAGCCATCACGTCGTGTAGCGAATCCTGGCGAGTGATGACATAGATAAGGTCATCTTCGAGGAAACCGTCGGCACCGGTCGGGATGATTGTCTGTCCGCCACGCGAAATAGCGACCGTGCGGAAACTCAATGCAGAATCATCCTCCGAGAAACTCGATAATGTGCGGCCTACCAGCGGAGATGTCGCCTCCAAACGGAATACGACCAACGAGAGCTTGCCGTTCGAGAAATCGACATACTCGGTGGTTGCCGTGTGGCCCAACAGGTTGATTACCTCGCCTGCTGCCACCTTCTCTGGGTAGAAGAGGTAGTCGATGCCCATATTGATAAACATCTCCTTGTTGTTGGGTTCGAGATATTCGTTGTTGTCGATGCGGGCGATAGATTTCTTGGCTCCGAGCTGCTTGGCCATAATTGCCGAGAGGACGTTGTCGTTCTCGATGTGGTCTACCGCAATAAAGAGGTCGCACTTGCGTACCGAAGCTTTACGCAGCACCGCAAAGGTTGTGGCATCACCCTCGACCGTGATGACATCCGCAAGGCTGCTCACCTCGGTCAGCAGTTTTGCGTCCTTGTCGATGACGGTAATGTCGTGACCGTTACCACTCAGCATCTTTGCCAAGTGACTACCCATCTCGCCTGCACCCGATAATACAATCTTCATAATATTTCGTTCAATTATTTTCGTTCTCAGCCCAGTCACACCTTCGGCTGTTGGCTCGCAACTTTTACACAAATCTGCGGGCAACAAGGGCAATATTCTTGCAAAATAACTCACAAATGTATACATTTGTACTCGGAAAAACAAAATCTAAACTCAAAAAGTGATAATTATGCCCTCTTGGTTAGTTGTTGTGCTGGTTTCGATCGCTGCTGTTGCCCTCTTTGTGGCCGGTTTGTCGATAACCATAATTGTCAAAGGTCGCTTCATCGACAGCGAGATTTCGACCAATAAAAATATGCAGAAATTGGGTATAAAATGTGCCGTGCAGGAGACTCGCGAGGATATCGGACAGGCCGACTGTTCGGATGATGTTTCGGGCTGTGGCGGCAACTGCTCGGCGTGTGATATCGAGCACACTCCGACCGCCAAAAATGATAAATAAGACCTTTATTCATAAAACTACAATCCAAATGAAAAGACTTCTGTTTGTGATGCTTGCCCTCGTTGCAGGCTGCTCGTCGCTCGTTGCTCAAACTCCGGCTCCGAAGGATATGCCGCGCTCGATTTATACGGGCTGGTGGCGTGCTGGTCACGTGCAGGGTATCGCCCTCGATACCGAGCGTAAGCATATCTACTTCTCGTTTACCACGATGCTCGTTAAGACCGACCTGCAAGGCAAGGTTCTCGGTACGGTAACAGGTCTGCTCGGACACCTCGGATGTATCGACTTCAACGACGAGGACGGCCGTCTTTATGGCTCGCTCGAATATAAAAATGACGCTATCGGCAAGGGTATTATGCGTCAGGAGAAGTCCGATAAAACTCTTCAAGACGGTTTCTATATCGCCATATTCGATGTCGAGAAGATTACTCGCGAGGGTATGAGTGCCGAGAAGGACGGAATTATGACTTCGGTATTCCTGCCGACGGTTTTGGCCGACTACAAGGCTACGGTCCCGACCGAAAAAGGTAAAGATACTCCCCACCGTTTAGGTTGTAGCGGTATCGATGGTGTGGCATTTGGCCCCGCCTTCGGCAAGAGTGGCGGTCGTCGATACCTGACCGTCGCATACGGTATTTATCGCGATAAGGAGCGTTCGGATAATGACTATCAGGTGCTGTTGCAGTATGATACTCGCAACTGGGCAAAATATGAGGCTCCGCTCTCGCAGGATAATATGCATCGCAACGGTCCCGCGAACCCCGAAAGTTACTATTTTGCCTATACGGGCAATACTTCGTATGGCGTTCAGAACTTGGAGTATGATGCAGAGTCAAACCTCTGGTTTATGGCGGTTTACAGGGGTAAGAAAGAGCAGTTTGCCAACTTCTCGACCTTTGTTGTCGATGGCTCGAAAGCTCCGCGCAAGGAGTTGTTGCAGGGTGTCGAATATATCAAGAAAGGTAAGGTTCTCTCGCTGCTCGACAAAGGCGAAATCGACGCTAAAAATCCTGCAATTCGCGGCTGGCACGATAATATCGGAGCGAAGGGTTTGTGTGCCCTCGGCGACGGATATTTCTATGCCGCCATCGGTCGCAAAAGCAAGGAGGGTCAGGATTGCGATGCCCGCCTTTATCGTTTCGTAGGCGGAGATAAGCAGGGCTTCGAGAAGGTGGAGTAGCCTCTTTATAGTACTCTGATTTTAATGGGTTTTCGGGCGTCTCGAAATCCTCTGTCGTGAAATTAATATAAATGTTATGCGTAGATTTTCGAAGATTTTGATAATTCTCGGTTGTTGTGTGGTGTCACTTGTGCTAAGTCGAGTTATCCCGTCTGTGAAGGGTGGCGATATGATGCTGTACCTCATTGGAATTATAGGCATATTATGCTGGGTGCGTACGATTATGGTGGCGGTATTCAATCGGGTTTTGTTCGATTGGCAGATGATTAACGGACACTTCTTGCGCAAGGTTGTATGTCTGGTATTGCTGACCCCTTTTGCCATTACGTTGCTGCTGGATGTGTGTGGCGTTATCCCCACAGATATTGCGCACGATACGACGCTCTTTGGGCCGATAGATGACGAAATCGTGGAAATCCCGACTCTGATGTGGAGTGTCTATTACCACTTTGTCGATCCGGGAAATCAGCACTTTGCTATCACTGCGCAGAGCCGTTGGTGGGCCGCTATGATATCTGTTTTGGGTATATTCCTGCTTAACGGACTGCTCGTTTCGACAATTATCGGATGGGTAGATCGTCGCAAAGAACGCTGGTTGAAAGGCGAAATCTCATACGAAAAGTTCCTGCGTCGAAAGTCGCACTATGTTATCATCGGAGGTAATGATATGGTAGTCGGCATCGTGCGTCAGCTCTTTGACGCGCGACCGAAACATCGTTGGTTGGTGTGGGAGTCGAAGATGCCCTGGGTGGTAATCCAGACGATGACCGATGTTGAGACGCTAAGACGAGAACTCTCGTCGGTGCTGACCGTCGAGGAGCAGCGACATCTGATAATCTGTCACGGTAGTCGTACCTCGTTGCAGGATCTCCAAAAGTTGGCTCCACAGGCTGCCAAGGAGATATTTATCCTCGGCGAGGAGGCTCGTATCGACGACTTGGAGTCGTGTCACGATACACTCAATATGGAGTGCCTGAAACTTATCTCGGCGATATGTGATGCCCCCGATTTTCGCAGAATACCGCCATTGGCCGGTAGCAAGATTGTGTGTCACATTATGTTTGAGTATCAGACCGCATACGCGAGCCTTAAAGTCTCGGATATCAATACCGATGCGATAGCATTCTCGCCATTTAATCCCTACGAGATGTGGGCGCAGCGTCTGCTGGTCGGCAAAGAGTTGTTGCCAAACGACAACTATCGCTATCTTCCACTCGAAGGAGAGGAGGGTATCAAGGCCGAGGATGATAAGTTTGTTCATCTGGTGATTGTGGGAATGTCGCGTATGGGTATGGCTCTCGGTATCGAGGCTGCGCATCTGGCGCACTATCCCAACTTCGAGAGCCTTGATGAGGCGGGAAAGAGACGAAATATCCGTACCCGCATAACCTTTATCGACTCGAATGCCGCGCAGGAGATGGCTTTCTTTCAGGGTAGATTCGCATCGCTGTTCGAGTTGGCGCATTGGCGTTACGCCAAGAGCCCTGAGTTGCAGAGTGCCGACCACTGTGCGAAGAGTTCCGAGAATGGCGACAGCAAATCGCTGTACGTAACCTCGGACGATCAGTCGTGGCATAGACCCGACCTTGAAAAATACGACTATCTTGGAGGTGATTTCCTCGATATCGAATGGGAATTTATCCACGGTAACGTCGAGTCGGAATCGGTGCGTAGCTATCTCTCGGATGCCGTAAATAATCCGCAGAGCAAGGTTACGATTGCGGTATGTCTGCCTGTGCATAATCGCGCTGTGGCAGTGTCGCTCTACCTTCCGCGCGAAGTTTACGAGAAGTCGTCACAGGTGTTGGTATATCAGCGAAATGATGACAGTATGCTGCGCGAGATATCGAAGAACAACTCGATTTACAATCAGAAGATACGCCCATTCGGATTGGCTGCCAAAACTCTCGATTTCAATATGTTGGCCGAGGTTGATGCCATTGCGGCAACAGTTGATAGGAGGTACAACGAATATAAAGGCTATGCTAACGCGGCGGCTGATAACAAGGGTGATAAGAGTTGTGCCGAAGCCCTCAAAGCTATTGTGAATTATCTGCGCCTCGGTATTATGAATAAAAGACAAAAACCGGCTCGCTCCAATGAGAAGATTTCGGATAAGACCAAGGCAGCAAAGTTGTGGTCGAGCCGCTATAATGCCTACTCTCTGCGCTCGAAACTCAGATGTGTGGGTGTGTCTGTCGATTCGCAGGAGGAGTTTAGTGCCGAGCAGTTGGAGTTGCTGGGACGAGTTGAGCATAATCGCTGGAATACAGAGCAGTTGTTGCTCGGTTACAGACCATTAACTGTTGCCGAACAACAGATGTGTACGTCGAATACCAAGGCCGCAGACGGGTTGAAATCGGAATATAAAGCTAAATTTGCGCATTTGGATATTTGCGCAAACGAGAAACTCGGCCAGATTGATTCTGAGGTTGTGGAGTTGGATAGCGTACTTACGGCCTGCTTGCCGAAGGCACTGCGCGACTACTATAATTTGTGCGCAGATGCGAATGATGAGCTCTGCGACCAACCTCAATGCGACGGTGGCGAGAGTAAGTGTGCAGAGGAGCAGCCCGAAGAGGTGCCGGCATATCTTCCGAAGCCGGCCGAAACCTGCGATGTGGAACTCGCAGAGGAGCTTGCCGACCTGGTCGAAAATATGGCGAAAAATGTGCACGAAGTGTGGGCTGCAAACCGCATAGCCGAGGGTTGGCGATATGGTAAGGTGCGTGACGATGCACGAAAAGAGCACCCGTGTCTTGTGCCTTACGAAGAGTTGCCGAACTCGGAGCGAGAGTATGATCGCAAGACGGCTGTCGAGACTTTGAAATTGATAATTAAGTTAGGTTCGCAGATTATACCGCCAAAGGCGTAACCCGTGGAAAATATGGCGAATATTGATAATTTTGATGTAGCGTGTGGTCGCCCGAAGTCGTGTCGTTTGCGGCTGTAATGAGCGGGCCTATCTTGTATATTCAAAATTTATTACTAATTTCGCAGTAGTTTAGTCCGGAAAATTTTTTAACCAAACTAATAACTATGAAAAGAAAACTTTTTTTGACGCTCACGGCCCTCGTTGCAGCCGTAGTCGTTACGCTTGATGCGCAGGCGTGGGGTGGTGTTGGTCACAGCGCGATTGCTTACATCGCCGAGCAGCACCTGACTCCGAAGGCAAAGGAGAAGTGCTATCACTATCTTAAACACTCGCTGGCGTACTATGCCTCATGGCAGGATGCGTGGCGTTTTATTCCGCCATATCAGGAGACAACCTATTGGCACACTTCAAGAGTTGATGCCAATAACGAGCCTATCAACGACGATAATGGTCGCCGTGCGGCCTATTTCCACGTGGATAGCCTGCGTAAAGATTTGAAGAACTATGCAAATCAGCCCGATTCGATGGTCGCTGTCAATCTCAAACTGATGATTCATATGGTGGGTGATATGCACTGCCCCTGCCATGTCAGTTATCCCGATCAGAATGTGAAGGGTGGCAGCATCTATCGCAGTGGCAAGAAGACCAAATTCCATACATTCTGGGATGCGGCTCCAGCCTATATGCACAAGGGTTGGACTTGTGAGGATTTCCACCGCAACCTCGACAAACTTTCGAAGAAGAAGATAATCAAGATGTCTAAGGGCTCGGCTGCGGATTGGCTTCGCGAGAGTGGTGCCGATATGCGTGAAGCATATACGTTGATTCCCCGCCATTCGGAGTATACGACACTCCCGAAGGAGACTCGCGATCGTGCTGTTGAGATTTGTGACTTGCAGATTTTGCGCGGAGCTTACAGATTGGCTTATGTGCTTAATGAAATTTTCAAATAAATAGGAGGTAGAGTGTATGAAAACGACTATTAAATATATAGTAACTCTGGCGTTGACCCTGACAGTGGGCAATGCATGGGCCTGGCACACGAAAGGTCACGAGGTAATTGCAATGATGGCAACCGAGCGCCTGGCTCCCGCAGCAAAGGTGCAGGTTGAGAGTATCCTTGGTGGCGATATGGCAAGCAACTCTTTGTGGCTCAATGAACTTAAAAAGAACGAGGCTACCAAGCATACCAGATTTTGGCATAATGCAACTCTTGACGCTTTTGGACGTGCATCGACCACCGACGAGAATGACGGTCTGGTGCAGTTGGAGCGCAATATCGAGATTTTACGTAACCGCGAGTCGTATGGCGAGGAGCGTGTAATGACAGCACTACGTGTGGTTATCCACCTCGTGTCTGATTTGCACTGCTATGCTCACATTCGTTTCGAAGATATCCCGCAGTCGAAAAACTTTACCTTCTATCGTCCTTACAAGGGTAAGACTGACGATTTGAGCAAGTGCCCCAAGACTACCTGGTATAAGGTGTGGGCAAAGTGGTTCTTTGATATGCACGGAGGTTTCTCGCACGAAATGTTCATTAACGAGATTAAGCTTGTTCAGGGAGATAAGTTCGGAGAGTATATGTCCGGCACTCCGCGTGAGTGGGTTGAGGAGATGGGTCGCGAGTGCCGCCCGCTCTTTGATCTGGTTAAGCCGAATGAGATTGCTGATGATGCAATTCTTTTGAATTGGGAGCCGCTTCACGAGCGTTGTGTGGCGAAGGCTGCGGTGCGTTTGGCAGTGGTGCTTAACAGTGTCTTTGCAAAGTAAACTCTCGGAGTATATTACAAAAATATGGCGCCCGATTTTTCGGACGCCATATTTTTTTGTCTGTTGTCCTGCCTACTCGATTTCGAATGTGCGTGAAGTTTCGGAATTGACGTGGATTGTGACGGTCATAACATCTTCGGGCAGCAACTCGCCAATCTTCTCGGACCACTCGATAAGGCACAAATCGCCCGAATAGAAATACTCCTCGTAGCCAAGGTCGAAGGCCTCCTCCAAGCGGTTGATGCGATAGAAGTCGAAGTGGTAGATAATCTCGCCATTGCCTGTCGAGTATTGATTCACGAGCGCAAAGGTCGGGCTTGTGACCACATCGTTCGAGCCGAGCAGTGCTGCAATCTCGCGGATAAGCGTAGTCTTGCCAGCACCCATCTGACCATAGAAGGCGACGATGGTGCGGCCGTCGAGATTTTGGAGTATCGCGTCGGCTACGGTGCGCAGTTCGCTCTGTGAGTTTATGGTTAGTGTCTGCATAGGGTTTCTAATTTTTGGGTTTGAGAACTATGTACGGAACAATCATCTCCTCCATTGAGATACCTCCGTGCTGGAATGTGTCGCGGTAGTAGCGGATATATTTGTTCGCGTCGTTGTTATAGACGATAAAGTCGTGGTTGTATGCGAAGATATAGCTCGACGAGAGGTTGCCCGACGGGAGCTGAATCTCTTCGGGCTTGGTAATCTCGAAGACTTCGCGGTGGTTGTAGGCCAGATTGCGGCCTGTTTTATAACGCAGATTCGACGAGGTGGCCTTGTCGCCCGTGATGCGAATAGGGTTGTCTACGCGCACGGTGCCGTGGTCGGACGTGACGATGACCGTATGTCCGTTCTCCGAGAGTAGTTTGAGCATTGTGAAGAGCTCCGAGTGCTCGAACCACGAGCGCGTGAGCGAGCGGAACGAAGCGTCATCTTCCGTGAGGTCGCGGATGATGTCGGTCTCGGTACGGGCGTGCGAGAGGATGTCGAGGAAGTTGTAGACGATGACCGAAAAGTCGGCATCGAGTACTCGACGGAAGTTGTCGATAAGCTTGCGGCCTGCTTCAGGGCGGATAAGCTTGTCGAAGGTGGTCTTCCAGGTGCGACCCGACGATGCGAGCTGGCGACGCAGGAACTCCTCCTCATATTGATTTTTACCACCCTCCTCGTTGTCGTTGAGCCAACGATTGGGCATAATCTTATCTATCGAGAGTGGCATCAAGCCTGCGAATATCGCGTTGCGGGCATACTGCGTAGCTGTGGGCAGAATGGCGCAGTAGAAGTCATCGACCTCGACATCAAACCATCCATTCAGCATTGCGTGAATCGAACGCCATTGGTCGTAGCGGAAGTTGTCGATAAGTAGCAGGGTAGTCTTGCGATTTTGCTCGACAACGGGAAATACGCGGCTACGCATCAACGTATGTGACATCACGGGAGTCTGCTCGTCGCGGTTGTTAATCCACCCCTTATAATTTTGGCGTACGAATTTGCAGAACTCCTGGTTGGCCTCGTTTTTCTGATAGAGAAGCACCTCTTTGATGCTCTCGTCGCCCGATGCGGAGAGCTCGATATCCCAACCGGTGAGCTTGCGGTAGATGTTACACCAATCCGAGAACGACGATGCGCTCTGGTAGAGAGTGCTGATGCGTCCGAACTCTGCACGGTAGTCGGCTGTGGCCTGCTCGCTTTCGAGCTGGCGAGAGTGGACGTGTTTCTTTATCGAGAGCAGTACCTGATTGGGGTTTACGGGCTTTATAAGGTAGTCGGCAATCTTCGAGCCGATAGCCTTGTCCATAATATTCTCCTCCTCGCTCTTGGTAACCATAATTACCGGCGTGGTAGGGCGCACATCCTTGATAAGCGGCAGCGTTTCGAGTCCGGTCATTCCGGGCATCATCTCGTCGAGGATGATGAGATCATACGCCGTCTCGGATGCCATATCAATAGCATCGTATCCGTTGTTGCAGCTCTCGACCTCGTATCCCTTGCCTTTCAGGAAGAGGATGTGCGGTTTGAGCAACTCTATCTCGTCATCTACCCAGAGAATCTTTACCACTTCGTTGTGCGTTTAGTCTGTTTGTAAATCGTTGCTGTGCGCGTCCGTCAGAGCGTTGCAAAAACCTTGCGAATCGTGGGGTACGACTCGCGCAGTGCCTTGCAGACCTCTTGTGGAGTGAGCCACTCGGCAGCGATGATGCCCTCCTCGTGCTGTGGAGAGGTCGTATCGCTGTTTCCGCGCATCAGGAACCAATGCGTACATTTAAGTTCCCACTCTCCATAAACGCAATATGTGTGGAAAGTATTGCATATAGGCTTGATAATCTCCGAGGGAGTAACTCCCGTCTCCTCGGCAACCTCACGCAGAGCGCACTCCTCGATAGTCTCGCCCTCCTCCCAATGACCCTTCGGGAGATCCCAATGTTCTCGGCGCGAAATCATCAGCGTATTGCCACTGTTGTCGATAACCACACCTCCGGCAGCCACTACGAACTTGAAATCTTCGGCAAAACGTTTGAAGGCTTCGGCCGGATTGTCGGAGATTATGGCTATATGGTTGTGAGTTTCGAGAATTTTCACTACCTTCGTTCGGGAAATGTTCTCCGAACTCTCGATAACGCAGTCGAAAGACGAACTCTCGGCCGAGCGGTCGATAAACGATACGCTCTTGTCGAGGAAAAAGACAGTGGGGTCAGTTTTGAGGTACATTTTTGAGCTATTTGTAGTTTTATACCGCAAATTTACGAAATATATTTGAAGAAAACCCGATATACGTTATGAAAAAATTACTCTTATTTATGGCTTTGTTATCTTGCCTTACCGGTTGCGAGCAGCGTCCGCAACCTCTTGAAATCGACAACTCGCTCACTACGGAGGAGATTGCTGCGGCAAAATTCACCCCCGAAGTGATGTGGAAAATGGGTCGTGTAGGTGCCGCAGTGCTTTCGCCCGACGGCTCGCAGTTGCTCTACACGGTAACCCACTACAATATGGCCGAGAATCGTGGTGTTACGGCTATCTACTTGCGAAATATGGAGTCGGGTGCAGTGAAGCAACTTACCGACTTTGCTTCGAATAATCACGACCCGCAGTGGAGTGCCGACGGTAGGTCGTTCTACTTTCTCTCGGATCGTAGCGGTTCGAGCCAGATTTGGTCGATGGAGCCTTCGGGCGAGGAGGTGAAGCAGGTGTCGGAGTTTGCGAAGGATGTGGAGTCTTACGGTATCTCTCCCCGTGGCGATAAACTCTTCTACGTGCAGCGCGTGCAGGTCTGCGACCGCAAGTCGTCGGATGTCTATAAAGATATGCCCAAGTCGAAGGCACGAATCTACGACGATGTGATGTGCCGTCACTGGAACTATTGGGACGAAGGCTCGTATCTCCATATCTTTGTGGGTGATGTTGCAGCCAATGGCAAAGCTTCGGAGGGTGTCGATATCATCGGTGCCGAGAGTGCTTGGGATGCTCCTCTCGCTCCCTTCTTTGACGGTGGCGAGATTGCGTGGAGTGGCAATGGCGAGCAGTTGGCCTACACTTGCAAACCACTCACGGGTTATGAGTATGCTATCTCGACCGATTCTGACATATTTATATATGATGTAGCAAGTGGCCAAAGCCGTAATATCTGCAAGGCAATGCCCGATGGCGTGGAGTTTAATACCGACCGTCGTCGTCTGCCGCAGATGCCTGGATATGAGAAATATCCCCTCTTCTCGCCCGACGGCTCGATGGTGGCTTTCCGCTCACAGCGTCGTGCCGGCAATGAGGCCGACAAGGAGCGTCTGTTTGTTTGGAACGCTGCGACAGGCGAGATGCGCGATCTGACTGCCGACTTCGACTACAACGCTACAAACCTTATCTGGGACGGTAACGAGGCTCTCTGGTTTGTGGCTCCGATTGAGGCTACACATCAGCTCTGCCACGTGACGCTCGACGGCAAGGTCGAGGTGCTGACGGCGGGCGATCACGATATCGTCTCGGCATCTGTCGAGGGCGGACGTGCCGTGGTGGCTATGCAGAAGATTACCCAGGCAACCGAACTCTTTGAGGTCGATCTCGCAAGCGGTGCAATGTCTCAAATCTCGAATGTTAATCAGGAAATTTACGATAATATCCCCTTCGGAAATGTCGAGAAGCGTTGGGTGAAGACCACCGACGGCAAGAAGATGCTTGTGTGGGTGATTCTTCCTCCCGACTTCGACCCTGCGAAGAAGTACCCGACACTGCTCTACTGTCAGGGAGGCCCGCAGAGCGTCGTTTCGCAGTTCTGGAGCTATCGTTGGAACTTCCAGCTTATGGCTGCGCAGGGCTACGTTGTAGTGGCTCCCAATCGTCGAGGTCTGCCCTCGTTCGGTCAGGAGTGGCTCGACCAGATTTCGGGCGACTATTCGGGTCAGAATATCCGCGACTACCTCGCTGCTATCGACGATGTGGCGCGTGAGCCGTGGTGCGACCGCGACCGCCTGGGTTGCGTGGGTGCATCTTATGGCGGCTATTCGGTCTATTTCCTTGCCGGATGTCATCAGAAACGCTTTAAGGCCTTTATCTCGCACTGCGGAATCTTCAATTTCGAGTCGATGTATGGCGAGACAGAGGAGCTCTTCTTCCTGAATAACGACTATGGCGGTCCCTATTGGGATAAGTCGAATCGCATAGCACAACGCTCGTATGCAAACTCGCCTCACAAGTTTGTCGATAAGTGGGATACGCCTATTATGATTATCACGGGCGAGTATGACTTCCGCATCCCCTATACCCAATCGTTGCAGGCCTTCACGGCAGCGCGTGCAAGAGGTTTGGATGCTCGTTTGGTGTCTTTCGAGAACGAGGCTCATCAGGTCTTCAAACCGCAAAATTCATTGGTTTGGAATCGAGAGTTCTTTGGGTGGCTGGATAAATACCTTAAATAGAAGTTGTCTAAAAGGCGAATATCTGCGTTACGCTTGTTCTCGAAATCCTCATTCTTGATAAAACAATCCCGCTTTTAAAAGTCGGGATTGTTTTGTGTGGGGATATTGGGGAAGCTGGGGATATTGGGGTTTCTTGAATGCTCTGACTGTCACTTGATTTTCTTTGAAGAGAGTCGGTAATCGATATCTCTTGCGGAGATGATTGGAGTGATTATTGTTAAGTTCTGTGGATAGGGAAACGGCTAAAAAAGAGAGGTTTTACTGTTTCGGTCAGGTCGAAAAACGCTTTTTTTGAAAAAAGATTGAAAAAAAATGTTTAGTTGTTGGCTGATAATAAAATAAACCGTATATTTGCAGACCCTTTGCGAATTTATTTCGATAATGGGCAACGAAAGATAGAAGTTACAAACTTTATAAATTTATACCAAGTTATGACAAAAGCAGATATCGTTAGCGAAATCGCTAAGCAGACCGGTGCCGAGAAGGTTCAGGTACAGACAATCGTAGAGGCATTTATGGAGAGCATCAAGGGTTCTTTGGCTGAGAACGAGAATGTTTACCTCCGTGGCTTCGGTAGTTTCATCATCAAGCAGCGTGCACAGAAGGTAGCTCGTAACATCTCGAAGAATACGACTATCACTATTCCTGCTCACAATATTCCCGCATTTAAGCCTGCAAAGAGCTTTACTGCAAAGATTAAGTAATTTCTAACTCAAAAACTTTTTAATTATGCCTAACGGAAAGAAGCACAAGCGCCATAAGATGGCGACTCACAAGCGCAAGAAGCGTCTCCGTAAGAATCGTCATAAGAAGAAGTAGTAAACCTCTTCTGGATGATTATAGGTAAATTAAAGGTAAAGGGGTTAGCTCCTTTACCTTTACCTATTTAATATTTAACAGTGATTCGACTATGAATCGAGAACTAATTATCAGTGTAACCCCGACGGAAATGACCATTGCACTTTGTGAAGACAAGGTGCTTGTGGAGCTCAACAAAGAGCATACGCAGAATGGTTTTGCGGTGGGTGATATCTATCTGGGCAAGGTGCGTAAGATTATGCCCGGACTGAACGCCGCGTTTGTCAATATCGGGCACGAGAGGGATGCTTTCATCCACTGCCTCGATATCGGAGGTCACTTTCCGTCGTTGAAGAAGGTCGTGTCGAGTTATCAGCCCGGAAAGCGTGGTATGAAGCTCGAAGCGATGAAACTCGAAGAGGCTATCAACCCCAAGAACGAGAAGATTACCAGCCATTTGGAGGTGGGGCAGACGATAATGGTGCAGATTGCCAAAGAGGCAATATCGACCAAGGGTCCCCGTCTTACGTCGGATATCTCGCTTGCAGGTCGCAATGTGGTGCTGGTGCCGTTCACGCCAAAGATATTCCTCTCGCAGAAGATACGTTCGAACGAAGAGAAAAAGCGTCTGAAAAGAGTAGCTGCGGCTGTGTTGCCCAAGAATTTCGGAGTAATCATCCGCACAGCAGCCGTCAATGCAACGGATTTGGATATCGAACAGGATATCCTCGCATTGGTCGAGAAGTGGCACAAGACGCTCCAACAAATCCGTAAAAGTCCGGCTCCGGCTCTGCTGATGAGTGAGATGAGCCGCGCCAATACAATCATCCGTGACTCACTCGACGGCTCGTTTTCGCAGATTATCGTCGATGATGAGGCGATGTACAACAATATACGCAGCTATATCCGCGTGGTGGACTCCGAGCGCGAGAAAATCGTAAAGTTATACCGCGGTACGCTGCCCATTTTCGATAATTTCGACGTTGCGCGTCAGATTAAGTCGCTCTTTGCAAAGTATGTTTCGCTCAAACGAGGTGCTTACCTCATTATCGAGCATACCGAGGCAATGAACGTGATTGACGTGAACTCTGGAAACCGTACAAAGGCCGAGGATAACCAGGAGCAGACAGCTATGGATGTAAACCTCGCGGCGGCAGCCGAGATTGCCAGACAGTTGCGCCTGCGTGACTTGGGAGGTATCGTCATCATCGATTTTATCGATATGCACAAGGCCCAGAATCGTCAGCTGCTCTATGAGGAGATGAAGCGATTGATGGCTACCGACAAAGCGAAGCATACGGTATTGCCGCTCACGAAGTTCGGCTTGATGCAGATTACGCGCCAGCGCATCCGTCCTGTGGCGATACAGGATATTCGCGATGTCTGCCCGACTTGCAATGGTACGGGTAAGATTGAGCCGACGATTCTGCTCGACCGCAAGATTGAGAATCAGATTTCGTTCCTCGCCCAGGATCGCAAGAAGAGTTATGTGCGATTGGAGGTTAGCCCCTATGTTGCAGCCTTCCTGCGTAAGGGTTTGTGGTCGCTGCGAATGAAGTGGATGTGGCGTTACGGAGTGTGGATTGATATTCGCGCCAACCAGGGTTTGGGTATGGTTGATGTGCGTTATCAGGACCGTAAGGGTAAAAACCTGTTCGAATAGAGAACTCTCACCCGCCTGTGCTCGATAGGGGTGCAGTGCGAAGATGTTTAATTGACGTTTGTAAGGGACGTTTGATATGAATGATGCTTTACGGCTCTTCGAGGGTGCAAAGTCGCTTGCGAAGTTATGCCGCGAATTGAAAAGAGAGAGTGCCACCGTCCGACTTGAAGAGTTGGTCGGCGGAGCTCTTTCGTCATATTCGGCCGCAGCGATAGCGCGTGTAGGCGGAGTTCACCTCTTTGTGGCAGAGGATAGAGATGCCGCAGCATACCTGCTCAACGACTTCTATACGTTGCTCGACGAGGAGCAGGTCTACTTCTTCCCATCGGCCTATAAACGCTCGATAGCCTACCGCTCGGAGGATGCGCAGGGTGTGGTGCAGCGCACCAATACGATAAATGCACTGCGTGGAGCTACGGGTAAGGGGTATATGGTCGTTTGTACATATCCCGAGGCGTTGGCCGAGGTTGTTGTCGCTCCCGAAGAGATGTCGGGAGGGATGCTCACTGTCAGCGTTGGCGATCGCTACAAAATCTCGGACTTGGAGGATATGCTCGAAAGTATGGGCTTTGTGAGGGTCGATTTTGTCTATGAGCCGGGACAATATTCGATGCGTGGAGGTATTGTCGATATCTTCTCGTATGCCGAGAGCCGTCCCTTCCGTTTTGATTTCTTTGGCGATGAGGTCGATTCGATTCGCCGTTTCGAGATATCGAGCCAGCTCTCGGCCGAGCGTATCGAGAGAGCCGATATCATCCCCAATATCAATAACCGTAGCGAGTGCAAGGTGTCGTTGGCTCGATTTGCTGCGGGTGCAACGTGGTGGTTTGCGGATGCTGACTATGCGTTGCGTAAGGTCGATGACCTGCGCCGTAAGGTGCTCTCGGAGCTGGATGAACCGTCGCAGATAGACACTCTGCTAACAAGCCGTAAGGCCCTCTTGGAGGATATGTCGTCGAGCCGATTGGTTGCGTTGCGTGATACGCTAAGCGAGCGCAAGGCCGATGCTGTGGTGGAGTTCTCGACAACGCCGCAACCTTCGTTTAACAAAAACTTCGAGATTCTTGCCGACAATATTATCGAATATACCGAGCTGGGCTATGACTGTTATATCCTCTCGGAGAATCGCGCACAGATTGAGCGTTTAGATAATATCTTTCACCAAATCGGTCGAGGCAATGCCGAGCCCAAGTCGTTGAGGCTTACGTTGCACGAGGGATTTGTAGACCATAATCTCAAATTGTGCTTATATACCGACCACCAGATTTTCGAGCGTTACCAGCGTTATCGCATCAATGGAGAGATTAAGCGCGACGAGCAGATGACCGTCGCGGAGCTTAACTCGTTGCAGGTGGGCGACTATGTGGTGCATATCGACCACGGAGTGGGTCGTTTCGGCGGTCTGGTTAAGATTAACGAGAACGGCAAGGTGCACGAAGCAATCAAGCTGGTATATAAGGATAACGACGTGCTCTTTGTGAATGTCCACTCGCTGCACCGCATCTCACGATACAAGAGTGGCGATGGCGAGCCTCCGAAGATTTATAAACTCGGTGGAGGTGCGTGGCAGAAGCTTAAAAATGCAACTAAACGAGCCGTTAAGGATATCTCGCGAGAACTTATCGCTCTCTATGCCAAGCGCAAGGCGAGCAAGGGCTTTGCATTCTCGGCAGATACCTATCTGCAACAGGAGTTGGAGGCTTCGTTTATGTGGGAGGATACGCCCGACCAGCAGGCGGCAGCCGAGGCTGTTAAGCGAGATATGGAGTCATCGCAGCCGATGGATAGATTGGTTTGCGGAGATGTCGGTTTCGGTAAGACCGAGGTGGCTATACGTGCGGCATTCAAAGCCGCGGTCGATGGTAAGCAGGTAGCCGTGTTGGTGCCGACAACGATTTTGGCTCTGCAACACTACCGCTCATTTATGGAGCGACTGCGCGATATGCCCGTGAGGGTCGAGTATCTCAACCGAACGAAGACTGCGGCCGAGACTCGTCAAATTTTGGCCGATTTGGAGAGTGGTAAGATTGATATCCTGATTGGTACTCACAAGATGCTCGGCAAGGGTGTGCAGTTCCACGACTTGGGCCTTTTGATTATCGACGAGGAACAGAAATTTGGTGTGGCTGCGAAGGAAAAATTGACGCAGATGAGTGTCAATGTCGATACGCTGACACTGACCGCAACGCCCATACCGCGTACGTTGCAGTTCTCGCTGATGGGTTCGCGCGACCTGTCGGTAATCTCGACACCGCCACCCAACCGTCGTCCGATTGTTACTGAGTCGCATGTATATTCCGAGGAGATTATCCGCGATGCAATCGATGCAGAGTTGGCGCGTAACGGTCAGGTTTATCTGATTCACAATAAGGTTGATGACCTGCCCGCTTTGCAGCGAAAGATTAACGCTCTCTGCCCGACGGTGCGTACACGCATAGCTCACGGACGAATGCCTGCGGCCGAGGTCGAAAAACTGATTATGGACTTTATATATGGCGATTTCGATGTGCTCATCGCAACCACGATTGTCGAGAGCGGTATCGATATCCCCAATGTGAATACGATTATTATCAACGATGCTCAAAACTTCGGTCTGAGCGATCTGCATCAGCTGCGTGGTCGTGTGGGTCGTAGCGATAAGAAGGCCTATTGCTATCTGCTGACTCCGCCCGACGAGTTGCTTTCGAGCGATGCGCGTCGTCGAATGAGAGCTATCGAGGAGTTCTCGGACTTAGGCTCTGGATTTAATATTGCAATGCAGGATTTGGATATCCGCGGTGCAGGTAACCTGCTTGGCGCAGAGCAGAGCGGATTTATTGCCGATATCGGATTCGAGACCTACCAGAAGATTATGCGCGAGGCGATTGCCGAGTTGCGTTCGGAGGGTGTTGATGTCTCGGCTATGTCCACGGGCGAGGCTGAGGTTGTCGAGCAGATGAACTTTATCGAGGATTCGGCTATCGAGGTGGATGTGGCTGCCGAGTTGCCCGAATCGTACGTACACCAGCAGGCCGAGCGTCTGCGACTCTACCGCGAGCTCGACTCGTTGCGTACCGAGGAGGCGTTGCAGGGCTTTGCAGCCCGACTCAAAGACCGTTTCGGAACGCTGCCGACGGCTGCCGAAGAGTTGCTTAATGTGGTCAGACTACGTTGGGAAGCGGTGCGTTTGGGTATGGAGCGCGTGAAGGTCAAGAACGGATTGATGATTGTCCACTTTGTGGGCGATTCGTCGTCGCCATACTATAAGAGTGAGGTCTTTATGGGGATGTTGCGCAGCGTGACGCAGCAGCCCGACCGCTTTGTGTTGAAACAACATAACGACCGTCTGGCAATGACGGTGCGCCGAGTGGCAAATGTGGCTGAGGCGTTGAAAATATTGAAGGTATTATGAATTTAATTATCGACATAGGCAATACGTCGACCAAAATCGCCGTTATGAACAAAAGCGAGGTTGTCGCTCGACAGCGTGTCGAACGTCTCTATCCAGAGATGGTTGAGGCGTTGCTCGCGGAGTACCCCGCAATCGACAAGGCGATAGTGGCATCGACGGGCAGAGGTGACGAGTGTGTGTGCGGAGTGTTGCGAGCAAAACTTGCTTATTTCGTGGAGTTTAACTCGACGACCGACATTCCGTTAAAAAATGGTTATAAGACACCCGAAACCCTCGGTGCCGATCGTCTGGCGGCAGCAGTGGGTGCGCAGGATCTCTATGGCAAGCGCAATATGCTGATTGTCGATTTCGGCACAGCCATAACATACGATTTGGTTACTGACGGGACCTTCCGCGGAGGTAATATTTCGCTTGGCGTGGGTGCTCGATTCCGAGCTTTGAACGACTACACCGACCGTCTTCCGTTGTGCGAGCCGACGGACGAAAAAATGGAGTTCGGACAGACCACTCGCGAAGCGATAGAACAGGGCGTTATGAGCGGCGTTGAGTACGAAACCGAAGGTTATATTGCCGAATTTTGTAAAAAATATGACGATTTGTGCATAATTTTTACGGGTGGGGACGCAAAATACTTTGTGAATCGAATTAAAAATACGATATTTGCAGGTTGTGATTTGACCCTTTGCGGATTGAATCGAATTTTAGAATACAATGCAGCGAAAAATGAGAGCGAATAGAGCCATAAAAACACTCTTTGCGGTGGTAGCTTTGACCATCGTTACGGCGTGGAATGCGATGGCGCAGAGTAATGCGACCAACGCCTTTTCGCCCTATTCGATGTATGGAATCGGAGAGATCAATACACAGGGTACTCTGCCGATGCGCTCGATGGGTGGTGTGGGCTTAGGCTGGCGTTCGACCTCGATGGCCAACCTGCTTAACCCTGCGGGTTACAGCGCAACTCTGCGCAAGAGCTTTATCTTCAACTTCGGTGCCGAGGGTATGTGTGTGCAAAATTCACAGAATCGCTACGACGCCTCGACAGGTGCTGATGCAGGCAGCGCAAAGAACTCGAAAACCTCTGTGAACTTTCACGAGATAGCTTTGCAGATGCCTCTGGCAAAGGGCTTGGGACTTGGATTGAGCCTCACTCCGTACAGCAGCGTCGGCTATAATATGTCGGCAATCGAGCAGGATGAAAATGCTTGGGCCGAGGTGGGCCAAGTGAAATACAACTACCAGGGCGAAGGCGACATCACCGAGGTTAAACTCGGTATCGGCTGGGAGATATTCAAGGGTTTCTCGCTCGGTGTTGCCGGAATGTACTATTGGGGCGATATCAATCGCAAATATACCGCAACGATTGCTCACAACATTGTCGGTGCCGGTGACTACCTGGCCGCTATGGGTAACGATAATTTCAGCGTTTCGAACGTCAAGTTCCAGGTGGGTGCGCAGTACAGCATCATCAATAACGACAAGCGTTCGCTCACGGTGGGTGCAACTTATGATATCGGAGGAGCTTTGCGCCCGAAGGTAACTGAGAGTGTCTACATTGAGGACCTTTACTATACGTCGGTGTACTACCAGAATAACCGCGGAGAGATTCGTCTGCCGATGCAGATTGCCGGCGGAGTATTCTACCAGGATGTGAAGTGGTCGGCAGGTTTCGACTATGTATTCCAAAATTGGGAGGGTAAGAATGCCAAGCTGACCGAGACCGTTGAGAATGGTATTGAGGTGGCATACGCCAATACCAGCACCTACAAGCTGGGTGTAGAATATACGCCTAACCGATTCGATGTGCGTCGCTACTACAACCGTATGTCCTACCGCGCAGGTTTGCGTTATGGCGGATATTACCAGACATTCGCAGGTAAGCACCTCAATCAGTTTGCTGTAACTGCCGGTGTCGGACTTCCTCTGCGATTCCTCGGTGCATCGTCGGTGGATGTAGGTTTCGAGTATGGTAATCGCGGCTCGAAAGGTTCGATTACAGTCCCTGCAACAGGTGCGCGTGTAGGCTTGATTAAGCAGCACTACTTCAAGTTCGCCATAGGATTGTCGATGTTCGGCGAAGACTATTGGTTTGTAAGACCCAAGTATGACTAACGAATAACTTAAAGATAAAACGTGATGAAAAACATTAAAGTATTATTGTCGGCTGCGTTTGTGGCAGTGAGCCTGAGTGCAGCAGCACAAGATTTCAGTGATCCCCAGTATGCGAAGTGGGGCGAGACTCCCGAAGAGCGTCGCGAGAATATCGTGAACAGCCAATTCTTGAAGGAGTCGATTGACAACCAGCAGTACGACCTGGCTTCGGGTTATTTCAAGTCGTTGGTGGCAAAGTGTCCGACAGCTTCGCAGAATATCTACGTTAACGGTATCAAACTCTACCAGAAGCGTATTGCAAAGTCAAAGACTTTGGCTGAGAAGAAAGCTAACGTAGACTCGTTGATGTGGGCTTATGACCTGCGTAACGAGCACTTCGGTTCACACCCCAAGTATGGTTCGGCATACATCCTTGAACGTAAGGCTCGTGAGCTGCTTACATTCAACCAGTCGGATCGTGCAGGTGTTCGTAAGGCTTTTGCCGAGGCTATCGAGGCTGCCGTTGCGAAAAATGGTGTTGCAGGTACGGAGTTGATGGCTATCTACTTCAAGAATCTCTGTGACGACTACGTAAACGAGGAGATTGAGTCGGAGTTGGTATTGGCTGAGTATGAGCGTCTGTCGCCTATGTTTACCGATGCTACCGAGGAGGATAAGAAGAATAAGGAGCAGTTCGAGACAGCATTCGGTATAAGTGGTGCTGCAAACTGCGAGAATCTCGAAATCCTCTTTACTAAGAAGTTGGCTGCAAATCCCGATGATGAGGCTGTGCTTGCTCAGGCTGTGGCTTTGATGTCAAAGGCAAACTGCGAGTCGGATTTCTTCTTCCAGACAACCGAGAAGTATTATCAGGTTAAGCCGTCGTCGTCAACGGCTCTCTTCCTTGCACAGGCTTTCCAGAACAAGAAGGAGTTTGACAAGGCGAAGCTCTATCTCAATGAGGCTCTCAATGCAGAGGCTGACCCCGCAGAGAAGGTTAAACTCTATATCCGTATTGCTGTAATCGAGTTGGCCGTGCAGAAGTATGCCGAGTCGGCTGCCGCTGCAAAAGAGGCTATCGCTATCGACCCCGAATATGGTTACGCATACTTTATCCTTGCGCAGACTTATGCTCAGGGTAACGAGAATTGCGCCGCAGGATTTGCACGTGATGCGGCATATTGGGCTGCTTACGATACGATGAATAAGGCTGTGTCATTGCTTGATGCTCAGCCCGACGTGAAGGCTGATGCCCAGAAGGCTATGGCTAACTACAAGAACTACTTCCCGACCAGCGAGGAGTGCTTCTTCCGTGAGTTGAATCCGGGTAGCAGCTATACTATCGACTGCGGTGTCGCTCGTGGCGTTTCGACCGTAGTACGCTATCGTTAGTAGCAAGAAATATGAGCGCGATTGCCGTAAAGAAATATGCTATGGTAGCACTTTCCTTGTTGGGAAGTGCTATCTTGCTATTCTCGTGCGGCAGTACAAAGGGCGAATCGGAAGGCGTGAATAACGAAACGCTGATGACCGAACGAAGTGAGAATCTGGCGATTGTGATGTCCGAGAACGGACGACGCTCGTATCGCTTCAAGACGCCCCTACTCGAAGGATATACGATGGCTTCGGACCCCTATCGCGAATTTCGCCAGGGTATTCAGATTACCACCTATCAGGACGATTCCCTATCAACAGTTAATTCGACGTTGGTGGCAAACTATGCTATCTACTATGAGAATCGCGAACTGTGGGAGGCAAAGGGTGACGTGGTGGTTGAGAAGGCCGACGGTACGAAGCTATATACACAGCAGCTCTTCTGGAACTCGAAGACGGGCCGTATCTACTCGAATGTCGATTCGAAAATCGTCAAGGGTACGGATGTCTTTATGGGCGAGGGATTCGAGTCGGATGAGGAGCTCAAAGAGTGGCGTTTCCGCCGAATGTCGGGTAGGATGTTCGTGAATATGGAGGCGACCGAAAGAGCCGACAGTACAGCTGCGGACAAGCCGGCAGAGTCCAAGAAGAGCGATAAAGAGCAACCCTCGAAGAGAACTTCGAAGAGTAACAGTGCGCAACAAAAGAGTGGTGCGAAGTCGAGCGGTGTCGAGCAGAGACCTGCGTCGGCATCGTCGCGAAACTTGCATAACGAATCACGACCGACCTCTTTGCCGATGCGTAAATCGGGCATATCAGGTGAGGCTAATGTGCGAAAAAATCAGACGCTTGCGCCTAATAAGCCACGTCCGAGGGGTGCAAATGCCAGAACTGAAATGAAGATAGAGAACGGTAAGGCGCAAAAGGCTCTGCCGATTGCATTGCCAGAGAATCCGACCAACGAAAAAGAGGAGTAGGCAATGGTAGAGTCAATGGTTACATCTGTCGTTATTATCCTTGTGATGCTGGCACTCTCGGCCTTCTTTTCGGGTATGGAGATTGCCTTTATCAACAAGAATCGACTCAAACTCGAAATTGACCGCAAGCAGAGCCGTCTGTTCGACTTTATTGCCGACATCTTTGCTCGTCATCCGGGCCAATATATAACAACGATATTGGTCGGAAACAACATTGCGCTGGTTGTCTATTCGATGTGTATGTCGGTGGTGCTTCGCGCTATGGCTTACACATTGGGTTGGACCGAGGTGGCCGAGAATGGCTCGTTTATCCTCGAAACCATTGTCCCGACTATTGTGGTAATCTTCGTGGGAGAGTATATCCCCAAGTCGATATTCCGCAGTAAGCCCAATTTCTACTACCGCATTTTTGCGACGATAATCTATGCCTTCTATCTGCTGCTCTATCCGATAGCTCGCTTTACGACGCTGCTCTCGTATGGTATTTTACGACTGTTTGGCCGTAAAAACGAGATGGGTGAGAGCGATATGCGCTTCGATCGTAGCGATTTGGAACACCTGCTCGATAGCAATAATAGCGATACACAGCACGAACCGGCCGACCAGGAGATTAAAATCTTGCAGAATGCCCTCGACTTTGCCGATTTGAGGGTGCGCGACTGTATGATTTCGCGAGTGGATGTCGAGGCTGTCGATATCGAAGATACGACCATCGAGGACCTTACCGAGCGATTTGTCGAGTCGATGTATTCGCGAATATTCGTTTGGCAAGATTCGATTGATAATATTATTGGCTATGTCAATGTCAAGAGTTTGTTCCGTCAGCCTCAAACTCTTAAAGAGGTGTTGATAGATGTCGATTTCGTAGCCGAGACGATGCCGTTGCAAGAGATGCTCGAACATTTTATGAAGAGCAAGAGTAATATCGCGGTGGTTATCGACGAGTTTGGCGGTACGGCAGGTATCATCTCGTTGGAGGATGTGCTCGAACAGATCTTTGGCGAGATTGAGGATGAACACGATAAGCAGGAGATGATCGAAAAGCAGGTGAGCGAGAGTGAGTATGTCTTCTCGTGTCGTCTGGAAGTCAAGTACTTGAACGAAAAGTACGGCTTGGAAATCGAGGAGTGTGACGACTACGATACGCTGGCCGGATATATCATCTATAACTACGACGGACTTCCCGTTGCGGGCGAGATTGTCGAGGTAGATAACCTGCGAATTAAGATTTTGAGGACGACACGCTCTCGATTGGAATTGGCGAGAGTCGAAATATTGCAAAAAAAATGATGACTAAGTGCAACATTTCTGAATAAATTTATTACCTTTGGAAACTCTTTTGACTAATTATAAATTAATAAACGTAATATGGTAAGTCTAAACAATTTAAGAACCAAGTTCGGCATTGTGCTTTCGGCAGTGATAGCCTTTGCTCTTTTGGCATTTATTTTCTCGCTCCGTTACGAAATGGGCTTCGGCGGTAATGACCCGAAGGTTGGCGAAATTAACGGAGATAAGATTCTCTACTCGGAGTACTACAATGAGTATGAGGTAACCAAGAATAACAACGGTGGCGCAGAGGCGTATGACGAGGCCGCAGACGAGCGTTTCGCAGCAGGTGCTTGGCAGTCGCTTATTGCAAAGCACGCTTTGATTCCCGGATTCAAGAAGATGGGTCTTGTGGTTTCTGAGGCTGAGCGTATGGCAATGCTTGCCGGCGAGCATCCTTCGAGCGTATATTACAGCGCATTTGCAAATCCTGCAACCGGCGAGTATGACGTGAAGGTTGTTGCCGATTTCCTTTCGCAGTCGGAGGGCAATGTCCAGATGCAGCAGGCTTGGAACTACCTCAACTCGCAGGCTCTGCTCGCTCGCCAGATTGAGAAGTATGCAGGTCTTGTTAAGGGCGGTGCTTATGTGAATGCATTGGAGGTTGCTGGTGGCGTCCACAACTCGAACAATACCTTTGCAGGTAAGGTGGTTTCGCGCAAGTACTCGTCGCTCCCTGACTCGGTATTCACCGTTAGCAAGGGCGAGATGAAGAAGTACTACAACGAGCACAAGGAGATGTACTCGCAGGAGCCTTCGCGTTCGATTTCGTATGCAGTATTCGAGGTAGAGGCTACTCCTGAGGATATGGCTGCAATCGAGGCAGAGGTTAAGAATGTCGCTGCTGAGTTCGCTGCAACAAAGGATGTTAAGGCTTTCGTTCGCCAGAATCGTCACGGTTCGGTAGATGATCGCTACGTAAGCAAGGATGAGCTCTCGAAGTCGGAGGCTGCAGCCCTGATGGCAGGCAAGCAGTTCGGTCCTGAACTCGCAAACGATGTTTGGACTGTTGCTCGCGTATTGGATAGCAAGGTGGTTGCTGATTCGCTCACTTTGAGCCACATCGTACTTCCCTATAACGAGGATAAACTCGCTGACAGTCTCTACAACGTGGTTAAGGGCGGTGCTAACTTCGCAGAGGTTGCTCGCAACAACTCGCAGGTTGAGACTGCTAATGTAGGTGGCGTGATTGGTACTCTTCCCTTCTCGGCTCTGCCCGCAGAGTTCGTAGCTTCGATGGAGAAGGCAAAGAAGGGCGATATCGTGAAGATCGTTACCGGCAATGCAATCCAGATTGTTAAGGTTGATGGCGTGAAGGGTCGCTCGAAGCACGTGAAGGTTGCTCGTTTGGAGTATCCCGTGGTTGCATCGGCTGCTACTACTCGCAACGTACATAACTCGGCAAGTTCGTTTGCTGTAAACGCTAATGGCTCGGTTGAGAAGTTTAACGCTGCCGCTGCTGAGGCTGCTGTTACTCCCCGTGTGGCAAGTGTTGCTGCCGGCGAGCGTACAGTTCGTGGCTTGGAGCGTTCGCAGGAGATTGTTCGCTGGGCTTACAATGCTGAGGTGGGCGATGTTTCGGAGATCTTCAAGGTTGATGGCGACTATGTAGTTGCGGTTTTGACCGAGATTGACGATGCTGAGTACAAACCCCTCGCAGAGGTTGAGTATCAGGTTAAGAATGCCGTTTTGCGCGAGAAGAAGTATGCTCAGATTGTAGCCGAGATGTCGGGTGCAACTATCGACGAGGTTGCTACTGCCTGGGGTGCAGAGGTTGCCGATTTCGATGATGTAACCTTCGGTTCGTACTACATCAACGGCGTAGGCGTTGAGCCTCGCTTGGTAGGTGCTATCGTAGCAACTGCCGAGAAGGATACTCTTTCGGCTCCCGTGAAGGGTAATACAGGCGTGTATGTCTATGTTGTAACCAACGTCGAGAATAGCGAGACACAGAGTGCAGAGGCCGAGAAGGTACGTTTGCAGGCTATGGCCGAGGGTATGTCGCAGCAGGCAGCTCTCTACGCTGTTCAGGAGTTGGCTAACGTGAAGGACTTGCGCAGCCGCTACTTCTAAATCGGTTTTAGATAGAGATTGATATCTCTCGATAAAAATATCGGTTGCTTCACTCGAAGTGACCGATATTTTGTTATTTGCAAATAGTTTTGTTATATTTGCACTATAACAACAACTTTAAAAACATTTTGCACTATGAAATTTGGTGTTTGGGAGATTGTTCTCATCGTCTTGCTGATTGTCTTGCTCTTTGGAGCTAAGAAGATTCCCGAATTGATGCGCGGTGTAGGCCGTGGTGTCAAGGAGTTCAAGGATGCTGTGTCGAAGGATTACAGTGCCGAGGATGTAGACCCAACCGAGAACAAGAGCGACAAGCCCGCTCCGAAGAGCGAGGAGTAATCCGCGAATATATACCCTTTTTGTTGCGATGGCACTCTTCCGTGTAAGTGAGCCCGAAGATATCGATATGTCCTTTTGGGAGCATCTCGATGCGCTACGTCCACGCATTATGCGTTCGGTCGTGGCTCTCTTCGTATTTATGGTTGTCGCATTCTTTGCCGGCAGCCTGCTTATGAAGGTCGTCACGGGACCGATGTCGGCTGACTTTCCAACCAATCGCTTCTTTGCATGGATGGCCGACGAACTCTCTTCGGAGGTGTTGCGTATCAATAGCAATCCGGTGCAACTTATCAATACGGCTATGGCGGGTCAGCTCAATCTGCACCTGTCAATGGCCTTCTATACCGCACTATTGCTTGCAATTCCCTATCTCTTGTGGGAATTTTGGGGCTTTGTGCGCCCGGCACTTACCAAGCACGAGCAGCGACGTGGCCGATTCTTTGTGGCGCAGGTGTCGCTATGCTTCTTTGTGGGCGTATTGTTCGGATATTTTGTATTGGCACCACTGTCGGTCAATTTCCTGTCGAGTTATAGGGTTAGCGCAACTATCGACAATATGATTGATATCTCGTCATATATGTCGTTGGTGCTGAATCTGACCTTTGTCTGCGGTCTTATCTTCCTGCTGCCGATATTGGCGAGCGTACTCTCGAAGATGGGTATGCTGACAGCCAACTTTATGCGAAACTATCGTCGTCACGCGATTATTGTCTTAGCTGTTCTTGCGGCCTTTGTTACCCCTCCCGATGCCGTAAGTATGGTCTTGGTATTAATCCCTCTCTACGGTCTTTACGAGCTTAGTATTTCGGTGGCAGCGCGTGGCGAGAAGTTGTATGCCAAAAGCCTTGGAGAAGTTGTCTAAAAGGCGAATATCTGCGTTGGATGAGTTAGATGAGTTAGATGGGCGACTTTTAAGACTAATGATTGCGATTAACCGCCCGCGCAAAAACAAAACAAAGGCTGTCGAAATCTCGGCAGCCTTTGTCGTCTTATAAATCTCACTCTGCTATTTGAAGAAGAGCGACGAAATCTCCTTGTAGTTGTGTACGCGCTCGATAACGTCTGCGAAGATATCAGCCACCGAAAGCACCGTAAACTTGTGCAAATCCTGGTTGGGATTGAGCGGAATGGTATCGGTAACGATTACCTCCTCCAATGCGCTGGCATTGATACGGTCGTATGCCTTGCCCGACAATACGGGGTGGGTAATAGCTGCACGTACGCTCTTCGCACCACGAGCCATAAGCATATCGGCTGCCATACAGATTGTGCCTGCGGTGTCAATCATATCATCAACGATGATGATGTTGCGACCCTCAACGTCACCGATAGCGGTCATACTGCCCACAACATTCGCCTTTGCACGTGTCTTGTGTGAGATGATAATCGGAGCATCCAGAGCCTTAGCATAGTTGCTTGCACGCTTTGCACCACCCATATCGGGTGCTGCAATCGAGAGATCCTCGATGCCGAGCTTCTTGATGTAGGGAATGAAGATGCCGCTTGCATAAAGACCATCTACGGGGACGTCGAAGAATCCCTGGATCTGGTCAGCGTGGATGTCCATAGTCATCACGCGGTCGCAACCTGCTGCGACGAGCATATTTGCCACCAACTTGGCGGTAATAGGAACGCGAGGACGATCCTTGCGGTCCTGACGCGCCCAACCGAAGTAGGGCATAACTGCAATTACCTTATAAGCCGATGCGCGACGTGCTGCGTCAATCATCATCAGCAACTCCATAAGGTTGTCCATCGGCGGGAAGGTCGATTGGATGATAAATACGGTGCAGCCACGAATCGACTCGTCGAAACGGGGTTGGAACTCGCCGTCACTAAATTGCAGTACCTCGCACTGACCCAGGGTCGTGCCGTAACTCTCTACGATTTTTTCAGCCAAATATCGCGATGCGCGACCGGTGAAGAATTTGATTTTATGGATAGCCATGACTTAAATTGATATATTCTGAATACAAAGATATACTATATATGCGACAAAAACGACAGCTCAACGACTATTTTTCAACATTTTTACAAAAAATTACTCGTTTTGCTCTTCGGTGGCCGCGAGAGTCGATTCGATATAGGCGATAATCTCCTCTCTGCCGCGTCCGTTACTGCTCGATGAGGCGAACATTGCGGGCAACTCCTCCCACTGCTCGGCAAGTGTTCGACGATAGCGTTCGATGCTGTAACGAGTCTGCGTAGCCGAGAGTTTGTCACACTTGGTGAAGATTATGGCGAAGGGAATACCGTTCTCGCCCAACATCTCGATAAAACGCAGGTCAATCTTCTGCGGTTCGAGCCTTACGTCCACCAAAACGAAGAGCATATGCATCTTCTCGCAGCGCAGAACGTAGTCGGTGATAATCTTCGCGAAGTCGCCACGCAGGCTCTTCGAGGTGCGGGCATAGCCATAACCCGGCAAATCGACCAGATACCAGCTGTCGTCAATCAGAAAGTGGTTGATAAGTTTGGTCTTGCCCGGTGTACCCGAAACCTTTGCCAGACCCTTATGGCCCGTGAGCATATTTATCAACGACGACTTGCCGACATTGCTTCGGCCGATGAATGCCACATCGCGCAGAGCATCCTTCGGAACCTGCGAAATCTTCTCGGAGCTACATTTGAAAACTGCTTTTTTGAGCATAGCGGTAGTTCGGTTTGCGGTGTTTTATTCGGCAACGAGTTCGAGTACAACGCTGCGGTAGTCGTTTGACTCACGCAGGTCGTTTATCGGACGATTCTGCTTGTGGCGGAGTGTCAGTTCGGGGATAACGATACCCTCCTGCATCAGCAGACGGCCACTGATAACCTTGCCGTCGAGAGCTACGCACTTGTCGGCAGTTTCGGGTGCAACCTCGCGCAGACGGTAGTTGCGGTTGGGGTCCAGACCCTGCAAGCGGATGGTACGGTGCTCCATTCCGTGCGTAAAGAGCAGGCGGTATACCATCAGCACGGCACGCTCCTTATTAGGTGCAACGTGCATAATTGAGGCATATTCGCGAGAGCCCTCCATAGGCGAAATAAGCTTGTAGGTGTCGCCCTGCTGAACAATCGGGCGGATGGTCTTGTACTCGGCAATGGCACGTTTCGCGAACTCACGCTCTGCGGGGTTGAATGCTGCGGGAACCATCTCGATACCCAGACGGCACATCGACGCTACGTCAAAGCGGAATTTGAGAGGTGTGTTACGCTGTGTATATTTATTGTGGCGCGAGCAGACGTGTGCAGCCAAGATGTTCGAGGGGTAGAAATCGAGTGCGCCCCACTGCAAGCGCAGACGGTGCACAGGGTCGGTCATATCGCTCGCCCAAACCTCCTGGAAGTAGGGCATAAATCCGTAGTTGAGGCGTGTGCCACCCGAAGCGCAGAGCTGGATAACCACCTTCGGGTGAGCTGCGCGGATGCGCTTCAAAACGTCGAGCAGTGCGAGGTTGAAATCGACTGCGAGATTCGACTGACGCTCAATAGGCAGATAGAGCGACGAGGCGTTGTGTGCCGACATATTGTTGTCCCACTTGATATAGTCGATGTCGGGGTGCTCGGTCATCAGCTTATCGACCACACCAAAGACGAAGTCCTGAACTTTGGGGTTGGTCATATCGAGCAGCAACTGACCACCGCCACGTCCGGGCTGTGGCTCGATAGCAGGGTGACGCAATACCCAATCGGGATGCTTCTCGTAGAGCTCGCTCTCGATATTAACCATCTCAGGCTCAATCCAGATACCGAATTTGATACCATTGCCGTGAGCCATCTTGACGAGCGAGCCGATGCCTCCGGGGAGCTTTTCGCGGCAGACCTCCCAATCGCCCAACGACGAACGGTCGTTGTTGCGGGGGTACTTGTTGCCAAACCAACCATCATCCACGACAAACATCTCGCCACCAAGCTCGGCAATATCCGAGGTCATAGACTCCATATTTGCCTGTGTGGTGTCGAAGTGAACGCCCTCCCACGAGTTGAGCAGAATCTCGCGCAGGGCAGTGCCGTCGAGTACCTGATGCTGTCGAGCCCAATAGTGGAATGTGCGCGAAGCCTTGCCCTTACCGCTGTTGCTGTGTGTGAGAATAAGTTCAGGCGTTTTGAGCGAAGCCTTGGCGTTGAGTGTATAGTCGCTGGCGGCGGGGTTGATACCTGCCATAATCAGTGTCGGACGCTTCTTGTCATAAGACTTGATAAACTCTATCGAGAACGAGCCAATCCAGGCAAGCGAGCCGGCAACGACGCAGCCTTCGTTCTCGTGCATATCGCCTTCGAGCGAGAGCATAAACGAAGAGTGGGTATGGTATGCCGTGCGATTAACCTCCTGAGTTGAAAGGATTTTGGTGCCATAGCCGAGTGGCTCAATCTGTTCGTTGCACTCGTTTTTGGCCTCACCGTGCAGCGAGAGCAGCGAGCAATTTTTCGAAAGCAGGGGCAGCACTGCCGACATATACTTTTGGAGTACAATGGGCTTGCGACCCTCGTTGATATACTCGGTCGAGAACTTCATAATATCACAATCGTCGTATGCTGCGTAGTTGAGCTTGATGACAAAGGGGTGCACCGTGTCGCGCAGAGTGATGCAGAGGGTCGAGAGATTCTTCTCTTTGCCCTGCTCGACACTCTCGACCACCATATTTACGGCATTATCACCGTCGGCGAACTTTGCCAGAACAGCAAACGGGTGGTCGGTGCGGTTGCCGAAGGCGTGGAATGCATCGTAGCTGATAGCAAGACCTGCGGCCTCGGCCTCGGCGAGAGTTGCTGTCGAACCATAATATCTGAACATTGGCTGTTTGCCCTGCTCGGCTTCGATAATAAGGGTGTTGTTAGGTGTCGAGATGGTGTAGTTCTCTGCACGAACGCCCAAAACGGTGAGAAGGGCAAACGAGAAGGTTAATAGTTGCTTCATACCTATATTGAATATTTTGAATTCGATTTTGCAAATATAATACTTTCAATCGAGAAAAAAGAATCGTATTTTGTCTAAAAATAGTATCTTTGCCGAAAATAAACTTTATCCAGATGAAGAAAGAGTGGAATGATGTTCGTGAGTTTCACGAGAAGTTCGGACACCCGGTAGCTGCCGAGCCGAAGATGATTGACCGTAAGCGTGCTTTGAGCCGCGGTAAGTGGATGAACGAGGAGGTTGCCGAGTTCCTGATTGCAGACTCGATTTACGAGCAGGCAGATGCGATGATCGACCTGATGTATTTTGCGTTGGGTACGCTCGTCGAGATGGGTCTCGAAGCAGATGAGTTGTTCGATATCGTCCAGAAGGCCAATATGGCTAAGTTGTGGCCCGACGGCAAACCGCACTACAACCCGAAGGATGGTAAGGTTATCAAGCCCGAAGGTTGGGAAGATCCCGCACCGAAAATCCGTGCGTATATCGACGCTGTAATTGCCGAGAAATCGAGCAAATAATCATTAGCAAGGGATGTTACTTCTGTTAGAGTATTTGATTGTGGCGTCGATTGTGGTCTTCGCCGCAGTGAAGGCTTCGCACTATATCGACCTCATTGACCGCACGACCAAACTGTCGGGAGCGTTTCTTGGTGGCGTATTGTTGTCGGCCGTAACCTCGTTGCCGGAGTTCTTTACGAGCCTCTCGGCAACGCTGTTTCTCGATAAGCCGGCTCTCTGTATTGGAAATATCCTCGGAAGCGACCTCTTTAATATTGCGATGCTGTCGGCGATGGTGCTGATAGCAATGCGCTCGTTCCGCAACGCCCAGATTGGTCGCGGAAATATTATCGTTGCGCTCTATATGGTTCTGATTTACGGCATTATGCTGCTGAACTACTTTGGAATCCTCGATGTGGAGTGGCTGACGATAAATGTGATAACATTCCTATTTGTCGGTATCTATGCTCTGGCCGTACGTCACCTTGCGGGCGAGAGTTGCGAGTGCGACGAGTGCGACGACGAGCCGGTGACTCTGACCTTGCGCCAGATTGTGACGCGATTTGTTCTCGCTGCGGTGGTTATCGTGGTGATGAGCATCCTGCTGACCTACATTACCGACGATATCGCTACGAAGTATAACCTCGGCGTAGGCCTTGCCGGCGCGATATTTCTCGGTGTGGCAACGTCGCTGCCGGAGGTGGCATCGACAATCGCTCTGGTGCGTATGCGTAACTACGATATCGCTGTGGGCAATATCGTGGGTAGCAATCTTTTTAACTTCTTGGTGTTGTGTACGGCCGACCTTTTCAGCCGAGGCGATGTTTACGACTATGCAGACTTTAATGTCGTAAAGTTGCTATTCTTTGGTGCTGCGGCAACACTCTTTACGCTCCCGTTACTCAGATGCAAAGGGTGGCTTGTGCGCTCGCTCTGTGCACTATCGATTATTGCCTGCTATTTGGGCTTTCTGCTGCTCGATTAGAGTAGAAATCTCTCTCTTATTGATTCTCGTCGCGCTTCTCGTCACGCTTCTTGCGGGCGTTGGCGTTGATGTATCGGTTTATCGACTGTGTCAAGCGGTCGGGCGAGATGTCGCGACGTAACTGTCCGTCGTGCGCAATGGATATGCTGCCCGTCTCCTCGCTGACTACGATAATGATAGCATCCGAAATCTCACTCATACCGAGGGCTGCGCGGTGGCGTGTGCCGTACGACTTGGGTACGGGGCTCTGCGTTACGGGCAGGATGCACTTTGCTGCTACGATGCGGTTGTCGTCGATGACCACAGCTCCGTCGTGCAGAGGGGCATTCTTGAAGAATAGATTTTGCAACAACGATTGCGAGAGTGTAGCATTCAGGGCGATACCTCCGTCGGTGATGAGCGTGAGGTCGCTGCGCTGACCGATGACGATGAGAGCTCCGGTTTTGCTCTCCGACATCTCGCGGCACGCCTCGACGATGGGGGCGATATTCAGAGCCTCTCGTTCTTCGGCCGAGCCGAAGATGCGGCTGATAAACTGCAACTGCTTTTGGCGAGCACCAATCATTTGGAGAAAGCGACGAATCTCAGGCTGGAAGATAATCAGAAAGGCGATGACGCCGACACTGATAATCTGTGTCAAGATTGTCGAGAGCAGCTCCATATTGAGCGCATTGACAACAACCCACGCCAAGTAGATAAGTACGATGCCCGAAAGAATATAGAGTGCGTTGGTGCCTTTTGTTGCGCGGTAAAGACCATACAGAAGCAACGAAACCAACAAGATATCGATAAAATCAATCAGTGTGAAGGGTATAAAATCCATAATAAGGCTTTGTTTCTCGCAAAGATACAAAACAATTCAAAAATAGCAATATTCATCTCGGGCAAAAAAAACGACCGCCCAAAGAGCGGTCGTAGGGTAGAAATCTCTGAACAGACTATTTTGCCTTCTTCTCGGCAGCGTAGAGCTCGTTCATCTTTGCCAAAACAGCATCGGTGATATCGAGCGACATATCGGCATCGAGAAGAGCCGATGTGTTTACGACCATCTTGTACTTCTTGTCAGCGTTAATCTCCTGTACGGCGCGAATCAAGAGGTCCTGCATACGGTTCGAGAATACGAAATTCTCCTCTTCGAGTGTCTGAGCCTCCTTCTGCATCGAGGCTTGGAGATTTGCGGCACGCTTCTCCAACTCCTCCTGCTTTGCCTGTGCATCGCGAGTGGTAATCAAGCCCTTCTGGTACTTCTCCTGCAACTGTGCAGCGTCGTTTTGGAGGTTCTGCTCCTTGCGAGCCCAGCTCTGCTGAGCCTTCTCGGTCTTCTCCTTCAATGCGACACCCTCACTCTTAAAGATTTCGCTCTCGGCGAGAACGATGTCGGTATTTACGAATGCGAAGTCGCCTGCAACCTCAGTTGCGGGAGCTGCATTCTCCTCTGCCTTGTTCTGCTCTGCCTCCTTACAAGAGGTCATCATTGCTGCTGCGGCAAGCGCAACGAAAATAAATTTTTTCATAGAATTTTTAATCTTATTTTTTACTAAAATTCACACGTTAGACCACAAAGGTAGAAAAATTTATTTATTTTTGTCGATTATAACGCTAAAATTGAAACTATGTACGAATATATCCAGGGTCCCGTTGCCGAGTTGGCACCTGCCTACGCAGTGATTGATGCTGGTGGTGTGGGCTATTTTCTCAATATCTCGTTGCAGACCTACTCCGAAATCGAGGGTGCTGCATCCGCAAAACTCTATGTGCACTACGTTGTGCGCGAGGATGCGCATCTGCTCTACGGTTTTGCAACCAAGCGCGAGCGCGAACTCTTCCGTCTGCTGATTAGCGTTTCGGGCGTGGGCGGCAATACGGCACGAATGATTCTTTCGACCTACTCGACCTCCGAGTTGCAAAATATCATCGCTACGGGCAATGCCGTGCTGCTCAAAAATGTCAAGGGTCTGGGCCTGAAAACAGCACAGAAGATTATCGTCGAGCTTAACGGTAAGATGCTCGATTTGAGCGATGTGGAGCAGGGCGTTGCGGCTGTTGGTGGTGGTAACGAGGTTTATGACGAGGCGTTGGCGGCATTAATGATGCTCGGATTTGCGAAAGCAGCATCCGAAAAGACTCTGCGTCAGATTGTTAAGGAGTCGCCTGCGATATCGGTAGAAGATGCCGTGCGTGATGCTCTGAAACGATTGTAGCGGATTTTGCGGCAAAAATTCGGTAGTCTGCAATAAAATACCTAACTTTGTACGTTATATGTAGTTGAAAAGCCGAGATTTCGGCAGAGATAAACAATGATTCGAAATATCGCCATACTTGCTGTTGCTGTTATTCTGTTTGCCGGTTGCAAGCAGAATGATGATATTTTGACCAAGCAGCAGGAGTCTACCGTGCGCTATCTCACATCGACACACTCGCCGCGTCTGATGACCGAGCAGGAGGCTGCCGCGAGCCTCGAAGAGAAGCCGGAGTATTATACCAACTATGGCAATGTGGCGTGGCGATACATTGCGACAATGTATGCCGAGGGCCGCAGCGAGTGGACCGAGGCCGACCGTAACGATGTGGTGGAGATTTCGTTCGATGCCTATGTCTTCAACTATGTCAATCCCGTGAATACGACGCCCTATTGGTCGAATCGTCAGGCGACAATAGACCGATTTGTGGCGAATAACGAATATTTTGATCCGCAATATTGGCGTGTAGAGCCCTATGTTATTCATCTCGACGGAGATGACGGTATTCCCGGATTGCGTCGTGCGCTGGTGGGATGTCGTGAGGGTGACAGCGTCGAGGTGTATATGACCTATGAGGCGGCCTATGGTAAGGATATTGTCGGTATTGTGCCGAAGCAATCTCCGGTTGCGTGGCTGCTCACGGTCGATAAAGTGACGAAAAAATAGAGATTTATGAGATATTTAGTAAGTATAGCAGGCCTGATGGCTGTGGTAGCAACTCTCTGCTTTGGCTCTTGCGCGAAGGATGCGGGCGAGTCGTTCAACGATGTGGAGAATCGCTCGTTGAAGGCTTGGATGTTGAAGAATAGAGCCGATCTGGTGCAGAACTATCAGAAGGATGGCGCATATTATGTCGAGGTGCTCGATGCGGGTATTGCCGACAGTATGTCGATTCACGATGTTATTACCGACAAGGATCAGGGCGACTGTTGGATTTTCTTCGACGTGACGGGTCGCAGTCTCTATGGCGATGTCTGCCTGACACGTAGCGAGATTATTGCAAGAATGCAGGGCTCGTTCTCGAAATCGACACACTACGTTCCCTACCTCCGCTATATGGGCGAGGAGAATGTGTCGCTGATGGAGGGTAGTTTCCTTGCGATGAAGAATATCTTGACTCTCGGCGAGGAGTATGCGGCTCAAAAAGGTTTGCCGACCGAACTTGAAATGCGCTGTGGAACGAAGTTGCGTCTCTACCTGCCGTCGGCCGTGGTTAATGGTGCTGCCGGAACATCCGAGACGGGTGGTTACGAGGGTCAGTACGAACTCGACGGCAATACACCGATGATTATGGATATCGAGATTATCAACCGCGTGAATAACCCGTTGGCTTACGAGGGCGAGATGGTTGATGGCTTCGGTGTCGGCAATGGAGGTCTGACCCCCGTGCCGGAGAAGGATGACGCGGCCGATAAAAAAGTCTTGTTTTTGGCGCAGCGTTCGCTTGCCAAGGGCTCGCGTGCAGAGAATAATGGTAATGCGTGGCGACACGCACAAGATACGATTCCGGGAATCATCGTGAATGAGACCTACGTGCCGAGTGTCGATAAGCCGTTTGACTACGCATTTACTTTCGCGAAGAATAAGAGTGACGAGCAGACCGTCTATGCGGTTAATGAGGTCTATAAGGATACGGATGTCTATGCCGATCCGACGGCTCTCGATAAGCAGATTAACAAGGCTCTTTTGGAGCGATTTGGCGAGGGTAGCCTCGACGGAGAAGTCGTGGGCGAGAATGGTACGGCGAGAATTTGGTATATCGGCCGTTTCCTCGACGGATTTATCTTCGACACGAATATCGACGAGGTGAAGAAGATTATCTATGGCAAGGTTGATAGTAAGGGTTCGCTGATTAGCTACTCGGCATCGAGCAACAAGGATGATTACATCACTGCGTGGTACTATACGATTCCTCATCTGCGCCACGGACAGTGGGCGACATTCGTCGCTACGTCGAGCTTTGCGTATGGCGTATCGGGTCAGACGGGTAGTTCGACTACGACCTCTTCGACCGATATGTCGGGATACTACGACTATATGAATTATATGAACTACTATAATTATTATAATATGTATTACGGAAACGGCTATTATAATAATTACTATATGAACTACTACAACTATGCCAACTATTACGGCAATCCGTCGAGCAGCAGTTCGTCTACAACGATCACCAAGACGACCGTCTCGACCGAGATTCTGCCCTATACACCGCTAATCTTCCAGATTTTCATCGAGAAGAAGCATGATGCCAAGGCGGAGTAGCAACGAAACTCTTGTGTGAGTTATTCTGACCTAATACCTTATATCCCTTATGAATCGCAGAATTATATTGATGGCAACATTGGTGCTGTCTCTCTTTGCTCATTCTTGTATTAACGAAGAGTATGATCTCTGTATCTATGGAGGCTCGTCTGCGGGTGTTGTTGCCGCAACCTCGGCAGCGCGCCTTGGTAAGCGAGTTATTATAGTTGAACCATCTAATCATATCGGAGGTTTGACCACGGGAGGCCTGGGCCAGACTGATATCGGCAATAAGCAGGTTGTAAAGGGTCTGTCGCAAGAGTTCTATCGCTCGCTCGGTTCGCATTACGGTCGTCTTGAATATTGGGTATTCGAACCGAGTGTTGCACAAAGCATCTACGATAAGTGGCTTGATAACAGATTGATTACGGTCGTGCGTTCTCGTCGCTTGGTTGGTTTGGAAAAGTCGGGTACGCATATCGTGGCAATCAATACGGTCGAGTCTGAATCGGGTGCTGATACGGTGCGCTATGCAGCCAAAGCATTTATCGATGCTACATACGAGGGCGATTTGCTGGCTGCGGCAGGAGTCTCATATACGGTAGGTCGCGAGCCTAACGAACAGTATGGCGAAACGTATAGCGGTGTGCAGATGCCCAAGTATCATCAATTCCCCGATGGTGTGGACCCGTATGTCATTAAGGGTAAGCCGGAGAGCGGATTGCTGTGGGGTATCTCGGATGGCGAGTTGGCAGAGGTCGGCGCGGGCGATAAACTTGTGCAGGCCTATAACTACCGTATCTGTCTGACCGATGTTCCGGAGAATATGAGGCCTATTGAGCGTCCGGCAGATTACGATTCGACCCGCTATGAACTGATGGTGCGACTTATTGAGGCTCAACCCGAATTGAGAGAGTTGCGCAACTACTTTATATGGAGTATGATGCCCAACCGCAAGACCGATATCAATAACTATGGAGGATTCTCGACCGATATGATTGGCGAGAACTACAACTATCCGGAGACAGATTGGGCTGAGCGTCGTCGTATAGATGCTTATCATACCTCATATACGAAGGGTCTGCTCTATTTTATGGGTCATGATGAGCGTGTGCCTGAATCGATACGTAACGAGATGCTGCGTTGGGGTTATCCGCTCGATGAGTATGTCGATACCGACAATTGGACTCCGCAACTTTACGTGCGTGAGGGTCGTCGTATGGTAAGCGACTATGTGGCTACGCAGGCAGACTGTGAGGGTCGTGCTTCGGTCGAGGATGGTGTAGCGTTGGCCGCTTATAAGATGGACTCACATAACTGCCAGCGAGTTGTTGTTCGCAAGAATGGTTGTGCAATGGTTAAGAATGAGGGTGATGTGCAGGTCGGCAAAAATATCCCTTATCCGATCTCATATCGTTCGATTGTCCCGAAGAGGGAGGAGTGCGATAACCTGTTGGTGCCTATATGCGTTTCATCGAGCCATATTGCTTTCGGCTCGATACGTATGGAGCCGGTATTTATGGTGCTTGGTCAGGTGTCAGCAATGGCTGCGGTGCAGTATATCGAAAAAGCGTTGTCTGATGTGCAGAGCGTAGATGTGGCGGCTTTGAATGCATTGATGGATAGCAATCCGCGCCTTGATGGCTCGACTCCGGATGTTATGTCTGATGATGCTATGGGCTGTGTGGAGTGTGAAGGCGAGTGGGAGAGTGTTACCAAGAAGGGTGGCTATGGCGCAACATATCTCGAAACTGCGGGAGGTAAGCCGGCTCGCGCAACATTTCGAGTAAAGGCTCCGTACAAGGGTAAATATGGGCTATATGTATATCAGAATACCCGCTATGAGTATCTCGATGCACATAACCGCTTCGAAGTAGAGGTAGGTGGCGAGAAATATGAAAAACTTTATGACCGCAATGAATTCTATACTCCGCTTCTGCGACAGGGTGATTGGTTCCCGCTTGGTGTTTATGAACTTGCCGAGGGTGAGGAATGTGTGGCTTCGCTGATTGTGGATGAGCAGTCGGGCCCGGCACGTGCGGACGCAGTCTTGCTGGTAAGAGTCGAGTAGAGAGGGTGTAAAATAGTCGCTATTTGTAGTGAAAGTGTGTAAAAAAGTAGATTTTTTTGAAAAAAACGCGAAGAAATTTGGCTAAACCGAAAAATTGAATTAATTTAGTAGTGCGGAAAAGGTCTTTTCGTAGAACAGATTTATGTAACACACTATAAAATTTACAGCTATGATTATTACATTTAACGAGTTGCGCCGAATCAAGGACAGACTTCCCAGCGGAAGCTCGCAGCGCATTGCAGACGAATTGGGTATAGACGTTGATACAGTACGTAATTACTTTGGTGGTCAGCACTTGGAGGCTGCTGCTGCGGGTGTTCACTTTGAGCAGGGTCCCGATGGTGGTGTTGTAACTCTCGATGATACTGCTATTCTCGATGCTGCAATGCGTATTCTGAACGAGAAGTAGTATATCCTAATAAATATTTATTGCCGAACTTGCGGGTTCGGCTTTTTTGTAGTTACTACTCTCATAATTAAGCCTAAATCTAAAACTTGAAAATATGAAAAAATTAAGCCTTCTATTAATCGCTCTGATGGTAATCACTACCGGAGCATTCGCACAGAAGAATGTTCAGTGGGTAGATGCGCAGACATTGACCCATCTCGGAAAACTTTGTAAGACGACAAACCCCTATCACCGCGTTGAAACTGCTAATTATCCCGAACTCAATAAGAAAGAGGCTAACCTGTTGCAGATGTCGGCAGGCGAGGCTATCATCTTTGAAACTAATGCAACGAGCATCTGGGTGAAACCTACATTTGGCTATGCTCGCGAAACGGGTGGTATGCCTCGTAGCGCATCGTGCGGATTTAACCTCTATATCGAGAAGGATGGCGAATGGACTTGGGCTGCATCCAGGTCTAATCAGTTTTATGGTCATGTAAACGGAGAAATTAGCGAGAAAGATAAGAGAGGTGTTCGTTTTCTTGATCGTCCGATTGCGATGATTAAGAATATGGATAATTCGATGAAGAAGTGCATTATCTACCTGCCTCTTTACTCGGAACTTACACACCTCGAAATCGGTGTCGAGAATGGTGCTGAGATTAAGGCGCTTGAAAATCCGTTCCGCCACAAAATTGCAATCTTTGGTTCGAGCTTTACGCACGGTTCGTGCGCTTCGGCTGCGGGTCAAACCTATCCTGCATTTTTGCAGCGTCAGACAGGTCTTTATTTCTGCGGTTTTGGTATGAGCGGCAACAGTAAGTTGCAGCCCGTCATTGGCCGTATCCTTGGTGGAACTGAAGCCAATGCTATCGTTATCGATGCATTCTCGAATCCCTCTATTAAGATTATCGACGAGCGTATCGACCTCTTTATCAGCGAGATTCGCGCACAGCGTCCGGAGATTCCTATTATCTTCCTGCGTACGATTTATCGTGAGAGTCGTAATTTTGACTTGAAGAGCGAAGAGCGTGAGCAGGCGCGTATCGACCATGTGGAGAAGGTTATGGCTCGTGTAAAAGCGACCTATAAACATGTCCATTTCATCAATGTCAAGGACCAGACCGGTACCGACCACGAGACCTCGGCTGACGGTACGCACCCGACATCGTGGGGATATAAGCGTTGGGCAGATGCAATCGAGAAGCCGCTGCTCAAAATCTTGAAGAAGTACGGTATTAAATAGTCTTTTGAGATGAATCGTTTGGTGAAATTTCTCCTTACAATCGTAGCCGTGACTGCATCGTTGTCAGTCGCGGCTGCGGATTTGCGCTATGTAGATGCGCAGACGCTGACTCACCTGGGTAAATTGTTCAAGACGACCAATCCCTACCACCGCGTAGAGTTGGCGAACTATCCCGATATGACCCCGAAGGAGCGCGAGTTGCTGAGCTATCCGTCGGGCGAGGCAATCCTCTTCGAGACCAACTCGACCGAGGTGTGGGTGCGTGCCAAAACGGGTCAGATGTACCCGATGAATGGTATGCCCAACTACGCTACGCTGGGTTATACGCTCTATATCGAGAACGAGCAGGGCGAGTGGCAGTGGGCTGCATCTTATTCGAGAGGTATCGGTATGGATAAGTCGGGCTCCAAGAAGGTTGAGATGCCGCAGGCGTTGGTGAGAAATATGGACGGCAAGACCAAGAAGTGTATGCTCTATCTGCCGCTCTATATGGAGCTTACGCATCTCGATATCGGTGTCGTCGAGGGCTCGGAAATCAAGGCCGTAGAGTCGCCTTTCCGCCATAAGATTGCAGTCTTCGGTTCGAGCTTTACGCAGGGTCACGGTGCGACCAATTCGGGTCAAACCTACCTCGGTTTCTTGCAGAGATGGACGGGCCTTAACTTCGTGAGCTTCGGTATGGGTGGTAACTCGAAGTTGCAACCCGTAATGGCTCGTGTTTTGGCTGCTACCGATGCTGAGGCGTTCGTTTTTGATGCCTTCTCTAATCCCTCTATTCGTGAGATTGAGGAGCGTATACACCCCTTCATCAAGACCTTGCGCGAGGCACATCCTACGGCTCCGCTTATCTTCCTGCGCACTATTTATCGCGAGAATCGTGCCTTCGATACCAAGCGTGAGCAGCGAGAGCAGGAGCGTATGGAATACGTTGATGCGCTTATGGCCAAGATTGTAAAACAGTATGACAACGTCTACTTTATCGATGTGAAAAATCAGACCGGTATCGACCACGAGACCTCTGCGGATGGTACACATCCTATGTCGTGGGGTTACTACCGTTGGGCAAAGGCTATTCAAAAGCCGCTGGTTAAGATCCTCAAAAAGCACGGCATAAAGTAAAAATCATTTTAAGCAACAACGACTTCGTTGCACTGCGATAACCCGACTCCTCACATACGTCAAGTATGCTGCGGGTCGGGTTTCTTGTGCGCCTTGTATTTATCTGCTTAAAAGTATTTTTTTTGTATTACACATCCTCTGCTTCGCCCGATTTTCGCAAGCCTTGCAATCATCTGCTTAAAATGATTTTTTTAACCCTTCTCTGTCATTCGACTGACACAATGTCATATTTTTCGGGCGAAGTGTCAGTTTAGGGTACGAAAAAATGGCGAAATGTAGCGAAAAGTGGCATAAATTTGCTTTGGTATAACCTTTGCTCATAAAATAAGCGTCTGCCGCGGCATAAATAGCTCACAAAAACAGAGCGTGCCAAAACGGACTACAAAACAGGAAAAATTAGTACAAACAAATAAAAGCTTAAAAGATTATGGCAAAGATTATTGGTATCGACTTGGGAACAACCAACTCCTGTGTCGCAGTTATGGAGGGTAACGAGCCCGTAGTAATTCCCAACTCGGAGGGTCACCGCACGACTCCTTCGGTTGTAGCATTCACCGACAACAACGAGCGCAAGGTGGGTGATCCCGCAAAGCGTCAGGCTATCACCAACCCCAAGCGCACGATCTTCTCGATCAAGCGTTTTATGGGTGAGAACTACGATCAGGTTTCGGGCGACGTTGCTCGCGTTCCCTACACTGTTGTTCGTGGCGACAACAACACTCCCCGTGTTGACATCGACGGCCGTCAGTACACCGCTCAGGAGATCTCGGCTATCATCTTGCAGAAGATGAAGAAGACCGCTGAGGACTATCTGGGTACTGAGGTTACAGAGGCAGTTATCACCGTTCCCGCTTACTTCTCGGACTCGCAGCGTCAGGCTACCAAGGAGGCTGGTGAAATCGCAGGTTTGAAGGTACGTCGTATCATCAACGAGCCCACCGCAGCAGCTTTGGCTTACGGTATGGACAAGAAGAACAAGGATATGAAGATCGCTGTTTACGACCTCGGTGGTGGTACGTTCGATATTTCGATCCTTGAGCTGGGTGATGGCGTATTCGAGGTTAAGTCGACCAATGGTGATACTCACCTGGGTGGTGACGACTTCGACCACGTACTGATCGACTATATGGCCGAGTCGTTCAAGATGGAGCACGGCATCGACCTGCGCCAGGATGCTATGGCATTGCAGCGCCTGAAGGAGGCTGCTGAGAAGGCTAAGATCGAGCTCTCGTCGACCACTTCGACCGAGATCAACCTGCCCTACATTATGCCCGTAAACGGTATTCCCCAGCACTTGGTGATGACTCTGACCCGCGCTAAGTTCGAGCAGTTGTGCGACCACTTAGTACGCAAGACTATCGAGCCTTGTAAGATCGCTCTGCGCGACGCAGGTTTGCAGGCATCGCAGATCGACGAGGTTATCCTCGTAGGTGGTTCGACCCG
>JAZRHV010000008.1:0-127178 GCA_045644925.1 Alistipes sp. | reverse complement strand
AATCGGCAATAGCGTTACCTCGATTGGAAGTTCTGCATTTGAGGGTTGTGGCTCGTTGGAAAGTATTATAATTCCTGATAGCATTACAGAGATTGGACATGCTGCATTCAAAGATTGCACGGGCGAATTAATAGTAAATTGCAATATTCCAGATGGATCTGCTAACACATTTTCTAAAGAATATGCATTCTACGGTTCAAAGTTCACAAAAGTTACCATAGGTGATAGCGTTACTTCAATTGGAGATTATGCATTCTATGATTGCACCTCGCTGACAAGTGTTACAATCCACGATAGCGTTACTTCGATTGGATATGAGGCATTCGGGGGTTGCACCTCGCTGACAGATACTTATGTAAATATAACAGATTTGGCAGCACACTCTAAAAGTAACCCAATGTACAAAATAGGTGGTAGCATACATCTATTAGTTAATGGCAAGGAGATAACCGAGTTAGTCATTCCTAATAGCATTACTTCAATTGGAGATTATGCATTCGATGGTTGCAAATCGCTGACAAGTGTTACAATTCCCGATAGCGTTACTTCGATTGGAAATGATGCATTCGCACATTGCTCCTCGCTGACAAGTATCACAATTCCAGATAGCGTTACTTCGATTGGAGGTTCTGCATTCTCTGGTTGCAAATCGCTGACAAGTGTTACAATACCTGATGGCGTTACTTCGATTAGAATGTATGCATTCGCATATTGCTACTCGCTGACAAGTATTACAATTCCAGATAGCGTTACTGCAATTGGAAAGTATGCGTTCAGAGAATGCTCCTCGCTGACAAGTATCACAATTCCTGATAGCGTTACTTCGATTGGAGATTTTGCCTTCGATAATTGCACCTCGCTAACAAGTGTTACAATTCCTAATAGCGTTACTTCGATTGGAGGTTCTGCATTCTCTGGTTGCAAATCGCTGACAAGTATCACAATTCCAGATAGCGTTACTTCGATTGGAGAGAAAGCTTTCATAAATTGCACTTCGCTGACAAGTGTTACAATTGGCAATGGCGTTACTTTGATTGGGGATTATGCATTTCATAATTGCAAGTCGCTGACAAGTGTTACAATTGGCAATGGCGTTACTTCGATTGGAGATGAGGCATTCTATATGTGCCCCTCACTGAAAGAGGTGTATTGCAAACCAACGACACCACCTACATTATGGACGGATTTGTTCGATAGTAATACATCGGGTAGAACTATTTATGTGCCACGCAATTCGGTAAACGCATATAAGTCAGCAGAGTATTGGAAGTGGTACGCAGACGATATTGTCGGTTTTGACTTTTAGTTATACCTTAGAGTTCAATATACCAAAGGCTATATGAAGAAGTAATTGCTTCGGAGTGTAATCTTACAGCAAGGCCTTCCTGAGATATCGGGAAGGCTTTTTTTTGCCCTTGCATCGCTATTTTTTTTCGGTTTTCGCAAAAAGTATTATCTTTGAGAAAGATAAACCGACAAACCTATAATAATGAAACGACTATACCCTATCTTGACGATTATTGCCGTATTCGTATCGTCGGCAATCTATGGTCAAGAATTCACGCTCGACATTAGCGAAAAGTCGGCAACCATAACCCTCGACAAGGCTCGCAAGCAGGTCCTCTGGCTCCCGATAGACAACGCGGCCAAGGAGATTAAGATGCGCGTCGAGGGCAGTCCGCTCTTTACCGAGCCCGTAACCGTACGTCTTGCCGAGAAGAGGGTCGATTGCTGGATGCCACTATCGCTCGATAAAAACACCTCGCAGATCGAAATCGCTGGCAGCAAACCCGAATACGTCGCGTGGCAAAATCTCAAACTTGGCAAGAACCCCAATCCCAAAATCGAGGATTACCGCCAGCGCATCCACTTCACGCCCGAAATAGGCTGGATTAACGACCCGAACGGAATGGTATGGCACGAGGGCGAATGGCACCTCTTCTTCCAATACAACCCACTCGGCACCCGTTGGGGTAATATGTCGTGGGGCCACGCCGTAAGCAAGGACTTGGCCAAGTGGAAGCAGCTGCCGACAGCTATCTACCCCGACTCGCTCGGTGCGATATATTCGGGCAGTGCCGTAATCGACAAGCATAACACCGCAGGCTTCGGCAAGGATGCAATGATTGCAATCTACACATCCAGCTATCGCTCGAAATCGCTGAAATGCCAGCAGCAGAGCATCGCATACAGTCTCGACCGTGGTCGCACGTTCACAAAGTACGAGGGCAACCCCGTGCTGCCGAGCACACGTCGCAACTTCCGCGACCCGAAGGTATTCTGGCACGAGCCTACCTCGCGTTGGATTATGCCGTTGGCGTGTGGTCAGGGTATGGAGTTCTTCTCATCGAGCAATCTGAAAGATTGGCAGTTCGAGAGCCGCTTCGGAGATAATTACGGTTGCCACTTTGACGTTTGGGAGTGTCCCGACCTTATCGAGCTGCCATATAAGGACGGCACAAAATGGGTGCTTTTCTGCTCGATTACCAAGGATGCGCAGCACGGCTCGTCGGTGCAGTACTTCGTCGGCGAGTTCGATGGACACACCTTCACCTGCGACACACCCGAAGCCTACACCGATTGGATTAACTACGGCCGTGACAACTACGCAACCGTAACGTGGAGCAATGTTCCCGACGGCAGAACTATCGCCTTGGCGTGGCAGAATAATTGGAAATGTTGCTCGCGCGAGAAGTTCCCGACCGTAGGCTATCGTGGTTATATGAGCCTCGCCTACGAGCTGCAACTAATCGAGCACGAGGGCAAAGCGAAGCTCGTATCTCGCCCCGCCCGCGAATATGACGACTACTTCAAACGCACACTCTGCAAAAAGGAGGTAGCGGTAACCGCACCCCAGACGCTGTATCAATTCAAGAAGTTCGACAGCGCATACCGCCTTACATTAGATATCGACAAGATTGGCTCGGCCACCTTCGGCATCAGCCTTTCGAACGACAAAGGCGAGGAGGTGGATATCTGCTTCGACCCCGCAAAACGCGAATTCAGAGTTGATAGACGCTCTTCGGGCGCGGTGGATTTCAGCAGCAAGTTCCCCTCGGTGTCGGTAGCTCCGATGTCGGCCGCAGACAAGCAGACGCTGACTGTCATTGTCGATAGAGCTTCGGTCGAGTGCTTTACCGATATCTCGGCAGTATCGAATCTGGTCTTCCCGACCGAGGGTTACAACCTCATCAAGCTCTACACCACAAGCAGCTCGGCCGTAACCGCAAAAGTTGAACTATCCAGCGGAAAGTAGCAACCAACCGCAAAACAGAAAGGGTGTCCGACGTCGTGTCGGACACCCTTCGCATATAATATATAGGTATCTTATTTGTCACTCTCGTAGAAGAATTTCCAATGGAATATCAGCATATATATCACAGCAACCGAGATATAGGCATCCGCGAGGTTGAAGATTGCGCCAAAGAAGTAGTTATCGCCATCGACAAGAAAACGCAGAAAGTTCGGCACGTTATTCCACTGGAAGAGCGGGAAGTAGAACATATCGACCACCTTACCCATCATAAATCCCGCGTAATGACCGCCAAAGTGAGCCACCGACATCGGAGTTGATGCCGAGAAAATCAGACCATAGAATGCACTGTCGATGATATTGCCGATAGCTCCGGCCATAATCAGCGCAAGGCCTACGATCACGCCCTTCGGGGTACCCTCCTTGCGATTGAGGTTACGAATCAGGAAGCCGAGGGCCACAACCATAACGACACGGAAGAGGCTCAATCCGAGCTTGCCCCAATCGACACCGCCACCCGATGCTATCTGCATACCGAAGGCCGCTCCGTTATTCTCGATAAATCGCAGCTGAAACCAGTCTGGGAAGACGGTTATCGCCTCGCCGATGCACATATGGGTCTTAATCCAAATTTTGAGAATCTGGTCGGCCACGAGCAGCAGCACAACGAGAATCGCGATATTTCTTGCTTTCATATTGATTCTAAATTTTGTGCAAAGATAATCAACAATTCAAAAATTGCCAAACGCGACCTGCGGAAGTCGCAAAAACCCAAACGGCAGGAGAAATCTTTGCTACTCTGCGAACAAATCTCTATTTTTGTAAAACTAATACAGTAACGTATGGCAGACAACTACATTGGCAACAAGATGGAGGAGTATATGGCTCGCAAGGCGGCCGGCACACCCTCGCGCAAGCCCCAGGCGACACTCGCACGACTGCTCCTCAAAAACCGCAGTCATCGAGGATTCGACACTTCGTTTCGCGTACGCGAGGACCAACTGCGCCGCATCATCGAGGTCAATACACGCATCCCCTCGGCCCGCAACGGTCAGGTTTTGCGTTTCCGCCCCGTAATGGCCGACGAGGCCCACAAGGTGTTGCCACATATCCGTCTGGGTAGCGCACTACCCCACCTCAACCTCCCTGCCGCAGGTAGCGAGCCCAATGCCTTTATCGTCATTTGCTCGACCGTAGCCGAAGACAAGTGGGTCGATATCGACCTCGGCATCTCGGCACAGAGTATGCTCTTGCAGGCTGTCGAGATTGGCCTCAACGGCATCTGCATCGGAGCTTTCGACAAGGCGAAGGTTGCCGAGTCGCTCGGCTTGGAGTTGGAGCCGCTGCTCATCATCGCCATAGGTCGCGGTACCGACCGCATAGAGTTAGTCGAGATTGGTGCCGACGAGAGCCACACCTACTACCGCGAAAATGGTATTCACTACGTCCCGAAGGTCAAGGCCGACGCACTGATTTTGGGATAAAGAGGGTGTTTTTCGCCTTCTGCGACAAAAATTTATTGCGAAAAGGTTGTGATTCGCAATTATTTTGTATCTTTGCCCGACTATTGTTTAACTAATTTAACTTTTACTCAAAATGCCAAAAATGAAAACTAATGCCGCTGCAAAGAAGCGTTTTACTTTCACCGGCACAGGTAAGATCAAGCGTAAGCACGCTTATCACAGTCACATCCTGACCAAAAAGTCGACTAAGCAAAAGCGTAACTTGTGCTATTCGAGCACTGTTGCACCTGCCGATGAGGCAAAGATCAAGAACCTGTTGGTTAAATAATTAACCTCGAAAGGCTCAAATTTTTATTAACCAAAAGAGTAACATAGCCCCAAAGAGTGGGAGAGAAGCCCGCCGCTATCAACTCTGTAAAAACTTTTAATTATGCCACGTTCAGTCAATGCTGTTGCGTCACGCGCAAGAAGAAAGAAAGTTTTGAAACTTGCCAAGGGTAACTTTGGTTCAAGGGGAAACGTATGGACCGTTGCTAAAAACACGGTCGAGAAGGGTCTGCAGTATGCTTACGCACACCGCCGCCTTAAGAAGAGAACATTCCGCTCGTTGTGGATTACCCGTATCAATGCGGCTGTCCGCGCTCAGGGAATGACTTATTCGGAGTTCATCGGTAAAATCAACGCCAAGGGTATCGCTCTGAACCGTAAGGTTCTCGCTGACCTTGCGATGAACGAGCCGAAGGCATTCGAGGCAATTGTTAAAGCAGTTAAATAGTTGATTCCACTTACGGAATCAGAGAGGGTGTTAGTCGATGACTAACACCCTTATTTTTTTTGCAGTAATGCTGTATATCCGAGAGAACGGTTGGCCTGCAAAAGTATGTGGCAAAAAAATGGCAACGAATGGCAGTCGCTCCCGTTGGTCGCTGAATGGCATTTAATGGCAAAAATAACAAAAAAGCCGACTTGTCATTAAGCAATCTATGATTGCGCTGCCATTATATGCCATTAAGTGAGCGGATGCGAACGGATGTCATTCGATGCCACAAAAAATAGGATGGCTTTGAACCATCCGATTTTTTTTCGCCTAAGCAAAACTTAAAATAGTATATTTTGGGTGTTTGTTTCGGGAATATACACGAAAGATGACAAAATTTTAGAGAAGTACTCAATACTCTTTTCTGCTTTGCCTGTACCGGTACATATAATAGTGAACAGTTGATTCTCTGTAGAGAATATGTATATACGTTTCGATATATCTTTTGTATATTCGATATCTACATATTTTGCAGGGATATTATTTACAAAGCCGTCACAAACTTCGCTGACCATCTTTATACGAGGAGATTTTTTCGAAGCAGACAGATTTTGCTCCATTTGGCCCTCTATAATTCTCTCAAGTAATCTCTCTGCACTGAAATTCTGAGGGATACCACGCTTTGTAAGCTGCATCTTCAACTCTCCCTTATAACAGGTGATTGTTGTTATATTATCATCTTGCGATGGCAATACAGTCCAATCCTTAACACCATGTAATTCTATACCTTTATAGAAGAATTGTTTCTTCTTCTGTGCATTACAAGTTAGCACACCAAAGGCCAACAGTACTAATAACAATGATAACTTTTTCATACTGACTACTGTATTGAGTTGACGAGATTACTTATGCTCTCATTATATGTTTTAAGTACTCGGTCCCACTGTTTGAAACACTCATCGTGAGTACCGCATTTATTGCTTGCGATTTCCGATTGCAAACGAACTCGATAGCGAGGTGTATCCTGACCCATAATCTCCTTAACCTCGATACGTGTACGAATAGTAACATAAGCAAAACGCTTCAACACCCACGCGCTACGAATCCAGCCAGCCTCTTTGTCACTAATTTCAAGGTTCGGGAAGAGGTCTGAAATGGTCAAAATTAGACGCTTCCACACAACATCTGGAGTTAGACCATTTCGGACATTTACCGTCATGTTTTTGTTGGCAAGGTCGCTATTTGCTTCCGATGCAGTAAACGACTCGTCTTCTTCGAGTGTAAATGTCAAAGAGGTGCGCTTATCCGATTTATAGACGCGCACCACGCGATCGATATATCCTGGACAGGTCAATCGAAGCATAACGTAATCTTCGCGTCCCATGTTCATACTGTAGGTGCCTTGACCTACTTCGGCACCATTCATAATAATTTGTGCCCTATCGGGAACGACATTGATGGTTTTTGTCTTGCCAAATAATTGAGCTGAGCAAGACAACGAAAATCCAATTAAAAAGATTGTCAACAAAAGAGCTTTTTTCATATCAAAAATTCTTTTTTTGCCCACCTGCCACGAATGTGCGGTTAATATAAAAAGAAAGTGTGAGGCAGTTCGTTTATCTAAAGATAGGCATTTGGCGTGGCCTGACAACAAATAAACTATACCCCACACCTGTACGGTATGGAGTAAGCATAGAATTTGCCATAAAGCATACCGATACAAGTGATGTAAGTATCCGTTATCCTTGTTGTCAAAAATCGCCAAATTTTATCTTTAAGGATTAGCGAAACACTTTCACTAATAATATGTCTGCAATCCGAGGACTGCATCGCAAAGTTAAAAAATTATTTTTGATTGAGCAAAAATAAAAAGCCTGTCTAACAAGCAAAAGTTAGACAGGCTCATTTTACAAATTATAAAAAAGGAGTTTCTTACTTTATCGAGAACCACTCGCCCCACGACATAACTACGTAAGGATACTCGGTGGTCTTCAACTTATCGAATGTGAGCCAGAATGCCTCGCGGTGGTCAATCGAGTGACCCATCTCGTTCTCGTGAGCTGTAATGACATAGCGAGCATCAAAGCCCTTCAATGTATTCAATATATTGGGAGTCCAGCAGTTTACAATCAGTGCATCAATCTTGGGAGCATTATCCTTAACTGTTGCAATCCAATCTGCCGTAGACTTGCGATCGTGCTGGTCGCCCGTATGGCTGATGGTGTACTTTTCGGGAGTAGTGATAACGGGAACATTGTTGCGGATAGGCTTCTGGTGTCCGGGGAAGATCTTAACCTGCAACTTCTCGCCATTCTTCAACACAAGCTCATTTGAGAATATACCCTCATCATCGCGCCAATGGTCCACACCATCGACATTAGCCAAAATCTCAGGATTGGCAATCACAGGCTTGCCCGCAGCGATAAACTGCTCGACAACCCAGCGGTCGATATGGTCGGTGTGGTTATGCGAGAGGAACATCACGTCGCACTTATCGACGATAGCCTTCATCTGCTCGTCGGTCACGATACGATAGTCGGTACCGGCGTGCTGACGACGTGCGAGGTAGGTACCACGTACAAGGTCAAAAGCCACGGTCACCGACTTGGTGCGAGCAACCATACCCTCGTTATAGACCTTGTAGATCTTCAAGCCCTTCTTCACGGGTTTTTCGAGGTCTGCGACCAACTTATTGATACGCGAATTCGTAAACTCACGCATAGCCTCCGAGTTGTCGTAGCGCACGTCGTGGTGCAGAGCATCAAGGCAGTAGAGAGCTGCCTTACGAGCTGCCGTAGCATTCACCATCGGGGGATTCTCGTCGAGAGCCACATCAGCATTGCGGAAGATATGAGCACCCTGCACTTCGAGATAGTAGTCAGGATTACCGTGGAACTTCTTGGGTTTGGGTTTTACCTCAGGAGCGGTCTGAGCCATTACATTCATCGTTACAAATGCAGCACAAACCAGCATCAAAACATTAAAAAATCTTTTCATAAGTCAGGTTGTTTTAGGTCAAAAGGGTGCCGATGTATCTATCACAACACACCGCCACCCTCTTTATTGGTTAATAACAATTTTTACTTTCCGAGCAGAGCCTTCACCTCGCGGCATACGGTCTCGCCATTGTAGCCGAACTTCTCGTCCAGCACCTTGAAGGGAGCCGAGTAGCCGAAGTGATCCAAGCCGTGGATTGCATTCAAATCGCCAACGAGCGAGAGCAGCGTTACGGGCAGACCCGAAGTCATACCGTAGCGTACAACACCCTCCGGCAGAACGCTCTCCTGATACGATTTCGGCTGGTCACGGAAGAGTCCCTCACTCGGAACGCTCACGATACGCACAGCGATACCCTCCTGCTCCAAGAGAGCTGCACCCTCAACGAGAGTTGCAACCTCCGAGCCCGAAGCTACCATCACAACGCTCGGTTTCGCCTTGTCGGCAACGATATAAGCACCCTTGGTGAGCTGCATAGCCTCCTCGCGACGGCTCACGCCCAACGCTGGCAGGCTCTTGATATTCTGGCGCGAGAGAACAAGAGCCACGGGGCGTTTCTCCTCGATAGCGACCTTCCACGCGGCAACAGTCTCCTCCGAGTCTGCCGGACGCAGAACAACCATCGAACGCTCGCCATTATGGTTACGCAGGTGCTCCATCAAACGAATCTGAGCCTCGTGTTCAATAGGCTGATGAGTAGGACCATCCTCGCCCACGCGGAACGAGTCGTGTGTCCAGATATAGATAACGTGGAGATGCATCAAAGCCGAGAGGCGCACCACCGGTTTCATATAATCCGAGAATACGAAGAAGGTACCGCAAGCCGGAATAACGCCCCCGTGCAGAGCCATACCGTTCATCATACAAGCCATCGTAAGCTCCGAGACACCTGCCTGCAAGAACTTACCCGTAAAGTCGCCCTTCTTAAAGGCCTTGGTCTTCTTCAAGAAGCCGTCGGTCTTATCCGAGTTGCTCAAATCGGCCGAAGAGACAATCATATTCTCAACCTTCTCGGCATATACTCCGAGCATTGCAGCCGATGCAGCACGAGTTGCCTGGTCGGGTTTAACCTCGATGCTCTTATAGTCGATTGCGGGGAGTTCACCACTGAGGAAGGTATCGAGCTTTATCGAGAGAGCTGCATTCTGCGAACGCCACTCCTGCTCGACAGCCTTACGCTCGCTGATAATCTCGCGCAGCACCTCGCGACGCGCCTCGTAAATCTCGGCACTCTCGGGGAATACCACAAACGGATTCTCGGCATCGCCTCCCAGGTTACGCACCGTAGCTGCATAGTCTGCACCCGCAGCCGACAGAGGCTGTCCGTGTGTCGAGACCATATCCTCGAAGCTCGAACCGTCGGCAGCAACGGCACCCTTACCCATCACGGTCTTGCCGATGATAAGGGTCGGACGCTCGGTCTGTGCATTTGCCTCGTCGAGCGCAGCGCGAATCTGATCTACGTCACTACCGTCAATCTCGATAACGTGCCAATCCCAAGCGCGGTACTTCATAGCCACATCCTCGGTATCGACCTCATCGACCTTGGTCGAGAGTTGCACGTTATTTGCATCGTAGTACATAATCACGTTATGCAGACCCAGGTTGCCGGCAATACGGCCAACGCCCTGCGAAATCTCCTCCTGAACAGCACCGTCCGAGATATAGATATAGGTCTTATGCGCCAACCACTCGCCAAAACGAGCCGCAAAGAAGCGCTCGGCAATAGCAGCACCAACACCCATAGCGTGGCCCTGTCCCAGCGGACCAGATGTATTCTCGACACCGTGCAGCACATCAACTTCGGGGTGACCCGGAGTAATGCTACCCCACTGGCGGAACGATGCCAAATCCTCCATCGAGTATTTACCCGTCAGTGCAAGCACCGAATAGAGCATCGGCGACATATGGCCCGGATCGAGGAAGAGACGGTCACGGAAAGGATAGTTCGCATCATCGGGGTCATAGCAGAGGTACTCCGCATAGAGCACATTAATAAAATCTGCGCCACCCATTGCACCGCCTGGGTGTCCTGACTTTGCCTTTTCTACCATTGATGCAGCAAGAACGCGAATATTATTCGCCGCAGCAATAAGTTTGGATTTATCAGCCTTCATATAAATTGTAAATATTTAGTATTAACCTATAATTCTCGACCCAATTTTGTTTCGTGCAGTAAATATACAAAAAAATGTCGAAAAAAGTTAAATTACCTCTCTAAATTCCGAAAAATTTGCCTTTTCGACCTTTCGCTTTGCATAGTCGAGCGTCACGACGAACTTACGATTACCCGAAGTCGGCACCTCGAACATCGTATCCATCATTATCGCCTCGCAAATCGAACGCAGGCCTCGCGCACCGAGTTTATACTCCACAGCCTTATCGACAATGTAGTCCAATACTGCCGGCTCGAACGAGAGCGCAACGCCATCCATCTCGAAAAGACGCTCGTACTGCTTGGTAATGGCATTCTTCGGCTCGGTCAAAATCGAGCGCAGAGCATCCCTGCCGAGTGGCTCCATATAGGTCAGCACCGGCAGACGGCCCACCAATTCGGGAATAAGGCCATACGACTTGACATCCTGGGGCATAATATACTGCATCAGATTTCCACGGTCGATAGTATCGGCCTGCACACGGCCATAACCCATAGCGCGAGTATTCAGACGCTGGGCAATCTTCTTCTCGATGCCGTCGAACGCACCACCACATATAAAGAGAATATTCTTCGTATTGACGTGAATAAAGTCCTGATCGGGGTGCTTGCGACCTCCCTTGGGCGGCACATTCACAATCGTACCCTCCAACATTTTGAGCAACGCCTGCTGCACACCCTCACCCGACACATCACGTGTAATGCTCGGATTGTCGCCCTTGCGAGCAATCTTGTCAATCTCGTCAATAAAGACGATACCGCGCTCGGCAGCCTCCAAATTATAGTCAGCCACCTGCAACAGACGCGAGAGGATGCTCTCGACATCCTCGCCCACATATCCCGCCTCGGTCAGCACCGTAGCATCAACAATCGTGAAGGGGACATTGAGCAACTTGGCAATAGTCTTTGCAATCAAGGTCTTACCCGTACCCGTAGAGCCGACGAGCAGGATGTTCGACTTGTCGATTTCGACATCATCTGTACCTATACCCTGACGGCTGCAAATCAGACGCTTATAGTGGTTATAGACCGCCACCGAGATAAATCTCTTCGCGCTATCCTGACCGATAACGTATTGGTCGAGGAAGTCCTTAATCTGCACAGGTTTGAGCAGTTCGTCCATCGTCTGCGGAGCCTTATCGACATATCCGCCCGACACAGCCGAACGACGCGCATCGGTCTTGATAATACCACCCGCAACAAGCATCTTGTGAGCCTCGGCAATACAGTTATTGCATATATTGAGTCGGTGGTCGCTGCTGGTAAGCAACAACTCCACATCATTTCGGCGCGAACCGCAGAAGTCACAGCACTCATTTTCGCGCGAACCTCCGCCACCGCGACCATTTCTCTTGTCTGCCATCTCCTACTTGTGTCGTTTGGTTAAAACTTCGTCAATGAGTCCATACTCTTTCGCCTCGGCAGCCGTCAGCCAATAATCACGGTCGGCATCGCGCTCAATCTTCTTGATCGACACGCCCGAATGCTCAGCGAGAATCTCGTAGAGTTCGCGCTTGGTACGCGCAATCTCGCGAGCGGTAATCTCGATATCCGAAGCCTGACCCTGCACACCTCCGAGCGGCTGATGAATCATCACGCGCGAGTGGGGCAAAGCCGAACGCTTACCCTTCGTTCCTGCCGTCAGCAGCACAGCACCCATCGATGCCGCCATACCCGTACAGATAGTCGCCACATCGCAGTTGATGAGCTGCATAGTATCGTAGATGCCCAAGCCTGCCGACACCGAGCCACCAGGCGAATTGACGTAAATCTGGATATCCTTATCGGGATCGACCGATTCGAGGAAGAGCAACTGCGCCTGGATAATATTGGCAACATCATCGTTGATGGGGGCACCGAGGAAGATGATTCGATCCATCATCAAACGCGAGAATACGTCCATCGTTGCGACATTCAGCTGACGCTCCTCGATAATGGTCGGCGAGACGTATGCCGACTGTGTCGAGATATAGTCGTGCAGTGTGAGAGAACTCAACCCCGCACGTCCTTTGGCAAATTTTTCAAACTCTGACATAACTATTCTAAAATATTTCTCCCTTTTATAGCAAAAACTCTGCGAGGTAATCTTCCCGCAGAGTTTTCACCGTTATTTTTCTACGGATAGGACTAAATCGCCTTTGCGAGTGCAGCAAAATCCTCTGCCGACACCTTCTTCTCCGTAACCTTGATCTTAGCCTTCACAGCCTCAACCACCTTCTGCTCGTAGAGCTTCTCGTAGATCTTCTGCGACTGCTCCTTGTTTTCGAGAATCTGCTTAGCGAAGTTTTCGAGCATCTCCTCGGGAGCCGACGGCATACCGTACTGTGCGAACTGTGCAGCAGCGAATACCTTAGCCTCAGCAGCAGCATCCTCAGCAGTTACGTTGAGCTCCAAAGTCTGGATGAAGTGCTTCTGCAAGTAGTTCCACGAGAACATCTTAACAAAACCATCGAAATCCTTCTCGATATCCTCCATCGAGAACTTACCCTCGTTGATTACATACAACCAGCGTTTGAGGAACTCGGTCGGCATAGCGAGCTGAGCCTTTTCGAGCAGGTAGTCACGCAATTGGAGAGTAAAGAGGTAGTCGCTCTCGTGCGAAAGCTCCTTCTCGATCTGTGTATCGATAAATGCGTCGAGCTGCTCCTCGTTGGTTACGTCGCCTGCGGGGAATGCCATCTTGAAGAACTCCTCGTTGAGTTCGGGGTTAGCGAACTGGCGAATCTTAGTGATTTCGAGCGAGAATTCGGGGTTGATACCCTCCAACTCAGCCTCCTTAACTCCGAGAATCGAAGCACGCTGTGCGGGGTTCTTGTAGAGCTCGTTTACATTAACGGTGGTCTTGTAACCAACCTTCTTGCCGATGAAGGGCTTGCGCTCCTCGTCGGTCATCGAGATAAGACCTACGTAAGCCTCCTCAATACGCATATCGCCATTATCGAGAGTTACGTTCAAAGCCTCGTCCTTCGACACCTTCTCAACATCTGCCAAACGGCCGTAGCGACGGAGGTAGTTATCCTTGAAGTCGTTGTGCATCTTCTTGTCAACCTTGATGCGGTTGTAAGTAATCTTATCCTTCTCCGAGAGGTTAAGATTTACTGCGGGAGCCTCACCAATCTCGAATACGAACTCGAACTCGGTGTTGTTGTCGAAATCGAAGTCACCCTGCTCCTCTGCGGGGATAACGTCACCCACGAAGTCGATCTTCTCCTTTTGGAGGTACTCGAATGCCGAGTGCGAAGCCAAACGATACGACTCCTCGGCTACTACACCCTTGCCGTACATCTTCTTCACGATACCCATCGGCACCATACCGGGACGGAAGCCGGGGACATTAGCCTTGCGCTTGTACTCACGGAGGGTCTTCTCGACTGCCTCACCATAATCCTTTTCATCAACGGTCACTCTGATAAGCGACGCATTCAACTCTTTTTGTTCTCTAACGATTTTCATAAGTTTGTATCTGTATTGTTCGAATTTTTCGTTCCTCACATCCAAACCGCGCCTTTCCGCCCCCTTCGGCCCTGCTTTTTCGCTATTTTAGCCGAAAAAGGGTCTATTACGGCCCGATTTGGAGCGCAAAGGTAAGAATTTTCCGCAGATATAACAAATTATTACTACCTTTGTGAAGATTATGAAGAGATTTTTAGTAACATTTTTCTTGTCGGGCATCCTAATTGGATGCGGAGGCAACTCCACAGCCCGACAGCAGGGCCAGCCAACCAAGGTCGAGCCCAAGAGATATACATACGAAATCGTCGCCTCCTATCCCCACCTCACGACCAGCTACACGCAGGGTCTGCAATTTGTAGATGGCGTAATGTGGGAGGGCACGGGACAGCACGGCGAGTCGTACCTGCAACGCATCGACCTCACAACGGGCAAGGCAGACATCGTATCCAAGCTCCCCGAAAGTGACTTTGGCGAGGGTATTACCCTGCTCGGAGAGCGCATCTACCAGCTCACCTGGACAAGCAATCGCGCCTATGTTTACGACCGCAAGAGCGGCAAGCAAATCAAAACCCTGCGCTATACGGGCGAGGGTTGGGGACTTACGGCCGACGGCTCCAAGCTCTTTATGACCGACGGCACGTCGCGACTCTCGACCATCGACCCCGAAACATTCCGTCGCACATCGGCCGTAACGGTCACCTACAACGGCAATCCGGTGCAGCTTCTCAACGAGTTAGAGTGGATTGACGGCAAGATTTGGGCGAATGTTTACACGACCGACAACATCGTAATAATCGACCCGAAAACGGGTGTCGTCGAGGGCATTATCGACCTCGAAGGTCTGCTCCCCGCAAGCGAAGTAACCCCCTCGACCGACGTACTGAACGGCATAGCCTATGACAGCGTGAACAAACGCATATTCGTCACAGGCAAAAATTGGAGCAAACTTTTCGAAATTAAAATTATCGAGCAGTGACATTTACATCTAAAAACGACATAAAATCCCTGCTTCGCGAGCGTATTCTCTTGCTCGACGGAGGTTTAGGCACGATGATTCAGGGATACGGGCTCGGCGAGGAGGATTTCCGCGGCGAGAGGTTTGCCGCGTGGGAGCATAATCTGCGCGGATGTAATGACGCGCTCGTCCTTTCGCGACCCGACATCATTGCCGAGATTCACGAAAAATATCTCTTGGCAGGAGCCGACATCATATCGACCGACAGTTTCAATGCCAACTCTATCTCTTTGGCAGATTATGGTCTTTGCGCGTGCGCGCGAGAGATAGCCCGACGTTCAGCCGAGATTGCCCGCGAGGTTGCCGACCGTTTCACGGCTCGCAATCCCCACAAGCCGCGTTTCGTTGCCGGCTCGGTCGGCCCGACAAGCAAAACATCGTCCATCGCTATCGACGTAGAGCATCCCGAGGTGCGCGAGGTTACATTCGAGCAACTCACAGAGGCCTACACAGCCCAAATCGAGGGACTTATCGACGGTGGTGCCGACCTGATTCTCATCGAGACTATCTTCGACACCCTCAACGCCAAAGCTGCCATATACGCACTCCGAGAGGTTTCTCGTACGCGCGAGCGCGAGATTCCCGTGATGTTGTCGGGCACACTTGCCGACACCAGCGGCCGTATGCTTTCGGGTCAGACAATCGAGGCCTTCTACGCCTCGGTAGTCCACGCAGAGCCGCTCTCCATAGGTTTCAACTGCGCCTACGGAGCCAAGCAGTTGCTCCCCTTCCTCGAACGATTGGCAGCAGAGAGCGACTACCACATCTCGGCACATCCGAACGCAGGTCTGCCCAATATCGAGGGCGGTTACGACCAGACACCGGCACAATTTGCCGACGAGGTCGAGGAGTATATGCGTCGCGGTCTGGTAAATATCGTCGGTGGTTGCTGCGGTACCACACCCGAACATATAATGTTACTTGCACAACGCATCGGCAACTACACTCCGCGCCCGATACCCGAGCAGAGCCACACGATGCGCCTGAGCGGACTCGAAGAGGTTATCGTAACCCCCGACCGCAACTTCATAAACATCGGCGAGCGCACCAATGTAGCCGGCTCGGCAAAGTTTGCCCGTCTGATTCGCGAGGGCAACTACGAGGAGGCGTTGAAGATTGCTCGCGCACAGGTCGAGGCAGGTGCCCAGGTGGTCGATATCTGTATGGATGACGGCCTGATTGACGGAGTGGAGGCTATGGGCCGTTTCCTGCGATTGGCAGGTGCCGAGCCTGAAATTTCACGTGTACCCGTGATGATTGACTCTTCGTCATGGGAGGTTTTGGAGGCCGGCATGCGCCTCTCGCAGGGCAAGTGTATTGTCAATTCGCTCTCGCTCAAAGAGGGCGAGGAGCTCTTCTTGGAGCGCGCCCGCAAGGTACGCCAATATGGAGCCGCAATGGTCGTAATGCTCTTCGACGAGCGCGGTCAGGCCGACACCTACGAGCGTAAAATCGAGGTTGCCGAACGAGCATACCAACTCTTGGTTAATGACGGATTCCCCGCAGAAGATATCATTTTCGACCCCAATATTCTCTCGGTTGCCACAGGCATCGAGGAGCACAACAGCTATGGCAAAGCATTCATTGATGCGACACGCTATATCAAGGAGCACCTACCTCACGCAAAGGTTTCGGGCGGAGTGAGCAACCTTTCGTTTGCCTTCCGCGGTAACAATCGTGTCCGCGAGGCTATGCACTCGGCATTCCTCTACCACGCCATCGCTGCGGGTATGGATATGGGCATCGTTAATGCCCAGATGTTGCAGGTTTATAGCGATATCGAGCCCGAACTTTTGGAGCGTGTCGAGGAGCTCATCCTCTGTCGCAGGGCAGATGCAGCCGAGCGACTGACCGAATATGCTCAACAAATCGCAGGTGCGGCCACAACCGACACAGCCATCAACACCGAGGCTTGGCGCAATGGCACACTCGCAGAGCGCATAGCTCACGCAATGCAACGCGGTAATACCGACCACATCGAGGAGGATACGGCCGAGGCTCTGCAAACTCTCAAATCGCCCTTAGCGGTTATCGAGAGCCTGCTGATGCCTGCAATGGAGCAGGTGGGCGTTCTCTTTGGCGAGGGTAAGATGTTCCTGCCGCAGGTTGTGAAGAGCGCACGAGTAATGAAACGAGCCGTTGCAGTTCTCACACCTCACCTCAACAGCGACCTGACGTACCACGGTGCGGGCAAGGTTGTTTTGGCCACGGTCAAAGGCGATGTTCACGACATCGGCAAAAACATAGTTTCGTTAGTCCTCTCGTGCAACGGATTCGAGGTTACCGACCTCGGTGTTATGGTCGAGGGCAAGCAGATTATCGACACTGCTATCGAGATTGGAGCTGACGCTATCTGTCTGAGCGGACTTATCACGCCTTCGCTCGAAGAGATGCGTCGCGTAGCCGCTATGGCCGAGGAGCACGGCCTTCGCATACCGATAATTGTCGGAGGAGCAACCACCTCGGATATGCACACAGCCGTCAAGATTGCACCGCTCTATTCGAGCATCGTAATCAACTCGCACAATGCAGGCCACAACGCCAAACTTTTGGCACAGCTGACCGGAGGCGACCGCCTGGCCACCGAGATTGAGATTCGCGCCAAGCAAGAGGCTCTGCGCGAGGAGTTCGAGCGTGGCAGCAAACATCTAATTCCGATTGTCGAGCGTCGCAAATCACGCACTCCGAAGCGCGTAAAAGATATCGTGAAGCCCAACCACACGGGCCGTCTTGTCTTTCCCGAAATCGACATCGAGCAGGTCGAGCCGCTGATCGATTGGAACTTCTTCTTCACTTCGTGGGGATTGAAGGGTCACTACCCCGAAATCTTTGACGACCCGAAGTACGGAGCCGAGGCTCGCGAGATTTTCGACGATGCGCAGAAGTTACTCGCCCGCATCCGTAAAGATAAGTCGCTCACACTGCAAGGCGTGGTCGGCATCTTCCCTGCCGTCAGCCGCAAGGATGATATCATCATCACCGACACCAAGGGTCGCACACACATATTGCCGATGTTGCGCAATCAGACCGAGGGTGAGCCTAACCTCTCGCTCGCGGACTACGTAATCGACGAGCGCGAAGGCAAGAGCGACTACGTCGGCTGCTTTGCCGTGACGGGTGGCGTAGGTCGCAAAGAGCTGATCACCAAAATCCGCGAGGAGGAGCAGGACGAGTATAATGCAATTATGGCAAAACTCCTTGCCGACCGCCTTACCGAGGCCTTTGCCGAGGCTATGCACTCGTTCGTACGACGACAGATGTGGGGTTACGAGCAGGGCGAACAGCTCTCGCCCGAGCAGATTATCCGTGGCGAATATCGAGGCAAGCGTATGGCATTCGGCTATCCTGCATCGCCCGACCACTCACTCAAACGCGAGGTCTTCGACCTGTTAGCAGTCGAGATGACTACGGCAATGAAGCTGAACGAGAACTTTATGATAGAGCCTGAGGAGGCTTTGTGCGGATTAATTTTCGCCGATGCCGAGTACTTCTCGGTCGGACGCATAGACACGAAACAGTTGCTCGATTACGCGCGTCATCGCGGAATGACCGTCGAGCAGATACGCGAACTTTTACCAAATAACGTAGAGAGATGATTGTTGCAGACCTTATAGCCCAGACCGCAGCCGAAGGCGGTTGCCGTTTCTCATTCGAGTTGTTACCACCGCTCAAAGGCGATGGTACGCAGGGCGTATTCGGAGCTATCGACCCGCTTGTCGAGTTCGACCCGGCATATATCGACGTTACATTCCACCGCGAGGTGATGCACACCAAGTCCTTTGCTGACGGTCGCTCGGAGCGTCACGTTGCGCGTCGTCGTCCCGGCACTGTCGGCATCTCGGCAGCCATCCGCGAACGCTACGGTATCGAGACCGTACCCCACATCATCTGCGGAGGTCTGTCGCGCTACGACATCGAGGATATGCTGATTGATATGGACTTCCTCGGTCTGCACAATGTCTTAGCTCTGCGTGGCGACAAGTCGCCTGACGAGGAGCAGTTCACACCCCATCCGCAGGGCCACGCCCACGCAATCGACCTCATACACCAAATTACGGCAATGAACCGCGGAGAGTTTGTCGATGGCGAGGTCGAGGAGTGCCACCACTCCGAATTTTCGATTGGCGTAGCCGGCTATCCCGAAAAGCACTCAGGCGCAGCTTCTCTCGACGAGGATATAGCCCACCTCAAAGCGAAGGTAGATGCCGGAGCTCGTTATGTCGTAACGCAACTCTTCTTCGACAACGCGAAGTTCCTCGACTACCGCGAGCGTTGTCGCAAGGCGGGCATCACCGTCCCCATTGTTCCGGGCATTAAACCGCTCGCAGTGGCTCGCCACCTCGAAATACTGCCCAATATTTTCGGCACGAACATTCCCGAAGATTTGGCTCGTGAGGTACGCCTTCATATCGACAACCCGAAGGCTGTGCGAGATATCGGCACCGAGTGGTGCATCGCCCAATGTCGCGAATTGAAGGCTGCGGGTGTTCCCGTTTTGCACTTCTACACGATGAGCCGCACCGAGGAGATTGCAAAGATTGCCCGCGCGGTATTTTAGACCATAAAACGATAAAAAATCAGACACAATATGACTCCCATAGAATTTCGCAGAGAGCTGCACCGCCACCCCGAACTCTCGTTCCGCGAGGAGCGCACAGCTCGTTTTATCTCCGAGGCACTGACCACAGCAGGCATCGAGCATCGCCCGATTGCAGGCACAGGCATACTCGCCCGCATCGAGGGTCGTGGCGACCTCCGCAAGGCTGTTGTTCTGCGTGCCGATATTGACGCACTACCCATTCACGAGGCGGCTGATGTCGAGTGGCGTTCCGAAAACGAGGGAGTTATGCACGCCTGCGGTCACGATATTCACGCCGCAGTGCTCTATGGTGTACTACTCGAATTGGCTGCGAACCGCAATTTCGAGGGTACAATATTCGGACTCTTCCAGCCCGGTGAGGAGTGTAATCCCGGTGGTGCTTCGCTCGTCTTGGCAGAAAATCCCTTCGAGGGCTACGACATTAGTGCCGTGATTGGCGAACACGTCGAGCCCAAACTCCCCGTCGGCACCTTCGGTTTCCGCGAGGGTAAGTATATGGCATCGAGCGACGAGCTGCGCTTTACCGTAAACGGCAAGGGCGGACACGCGGCCCTGCGCTCGGACCTGCGCGATGCAGTGGTTGCAGCAGCAGAACTTATCGTACGACTCAACGCTATGAACACCGAAGATACGATACTCTCGCTCGGTAAAGTCGTCGCCGAAGGAGCCACGAACGTAATCCCCGACGATGTCTATATCGAAGGTACGATGCGAACATTCGACGAGGCGGTACGCAAGGTCTGCAAGGAGGAGATCGAGGAGATTGCTGCCGATATCGACTCGCGCCACTCGACATCGACTATTGTCGATATTTCGCAGGGCTACCCTTGCGTCGTAAACGATGAGGAGCTTGTTGCAACAGCACGAGCATTAGCCACAGAGCATTTCGAGGTTGTCGAACTCGACTTGCGCCCCACTGCCGAGGATTTCGGATTCTACACACAGCGTTACCCCTCGCTCTTCTACCGTCTTGGCGTTGGCGGCACGGGGGCAACCCACACACCGACATTCTGCCCCGACGAGAGGGCTATTGCGGCAGGCATCGAGTTTATGCGCCTGCTGACACTTAAATTGGTTACGAAAAATAATGAAAAGAAAGAGTAAGAAAAATATAAGAATCTCGTTCGAGCAACGTGCATCATTTTTGGCACGTCTGCTGCGCGAGATGCCCGACAAATCGTTCTCGCTCAAACATCTTGCCGCTGCATCGGGAGGTGCCGACAAGGATGGTCGCGATTTGACGAAGGCTATCCTCGACCGCTTTGTGGCCGAGGGCGTGGTCGATTACGTTTCGCATAAATACCGCCTCTCGAACAGCCAGCTGCCCCACTATGAGGGTACGGCACAGATGACCGCATCGGGCTCGATGTACGTCACGGTCGAGGGTTACGATGAGGATGTCTTTATCAACCCTCGCAATACACGCACAGCTCTCGACGGCGACAAGGTCGAGATTGTTGTCACTCATCGCTCGCGCGGAGGTTCTCCCGAGGGCGAGGTTACTCGCGTACTGAGCCGTGGCAACCGCAACTATATCGGCGTTATCGAGCTTCACTCGAAGGCCGTAGCTTTCGTGCTGACCGACTCGCGACGCATACCGGTCGATATCGTCCTTTCGCGCAAGAAATACCCCAATCTCGAAGATGGACAGAAGGTCTTGGTCCGCGTGACTGAGTGGTACGATGACACCAAGCTCCCGACGGGCGAACTTGTCGAGGTTCTCGGCAAGGAGGGTGACAACGATACCGAGATGCACGCCATACTCGCGGAGTATGACCTCCCCTATCACTTCGACGAGAAGGTCGAGGCAGCAGCCGAGCGCATCCCCGCAAAGATTACCGAGCATGACTATGCCGAAAGGCGCGATATGCGCGATGTTACGACCTTCACGATAGACCCTGCGGATGCCAAGGACTTCGACGATGCGCTCTCGATTAGACGCATAGGCAACGATTCGTGGGAGGTGGGTGTTCACATCGCTGACGTTACGCACTACGTCCGTCCCGGCTCGATTATCGACCAGGAGGCCGAGGCACGAGGCACATCGGTCTATCTGGTTGATCGCACGGTGCCGATGCTGCCCGAAAGACTCTCGAACTTCCTCTGCTCGTTGCGTCCCAACGAAGAGAAACTTTGTTTCTCGGCAGTGTTCAATATAAACGAAAAACTCGAAATCACTCGCGAGTGGTTTGGCCGTACGGTCATCTATTCGGACCGTCGATTTACCTACGCCGAGGCGCAGGAGGTTATCGAGAGTGGTAAGGGGGACTTTGCCGAGGAGATTTTGACCCTCAACCGCCTGGCCAAAGGTTTGCGCGAGGCACGTATCTCGGCAGGTGCGCTCCTCTTTGACCGTCGCGAGGCAAAATTCACACTCGACGAGAAGGGCCGACCTACGGGAGTCTATTTCAAGGAGTCGAAGGAGGCCAACCACCTTATCGAGGAGTTTATGCTGCTGGCAAATAAGCAGGTGGCTCGATTCTGCGCCAAGACCAAGAGCGGTAAGGAGCGCACAATGGTCTATCGTATCCACGATAAGCCCGACAGCGAGAAGCTCGACCGTTTCCGCACCTTCATACTCCGTTTCGGCCATATCTTCAAGGCATCGAAGGGCACAGCTATCGCCCGCGAGATGAACTCTCTGCTCGGAAAGGTCAAGGGTCGCCCCGAAGAGAATGCAATCTCGACACTCGCCATACGCTCGATGGCAAAGGCTATCTACTCGACCGACAATATCGGACACTACGGTTTGGCATTCCCGTTCTATACACACTTTACCTCGCCAATCCGTCGCTACCCCGATATGTTGGTACATCGTCTGCTGGCGCACTACCTCGACAAGGGCAAGAGCGCCGACAAGACCACCCTCGAAGCGCAGTGCGAGCACTCGACCGAGCGCGAGTTGGTCGCTACCGAGGCCGAGCGCGCATCAATCAAGTACAAGATGGTCGAGTTTATGCAGAATCGTGGTGACGAGATCTTCGAGGGTCACATTTCGGGCCTTGCCGAGTGGGGAATCTTTGTCGAATTGGAGGATTCGATTATCGAGGGCGTAGTCCATCTGCGCGATATCGAGGGCGACTTCTACCGCTTCGACAGCGACCGCTTTGAGGTCTATGGCAACTCTACGGGCCACACCTTCACTCTTGGCGATAAGGTCCGCGTAAAGGTCAAGGCGACCGACCTGCGTCGTCGCACTTTGGATTTTGTTTTTGCATAATGCAATTCGGGGTGCAGACTTTGATATCTGCACCCCGAATTGGATATTTAGCCGTAGCCGCGTTATCCGATGCCTCTACCTAAAAAGCGACACCGACCATTACTCCAATTCCGCAACGCTCGAAATGTCCCACTGATATAGGAGCGGTAAGGGCAATGTTCAAATTTATCTTCCTATTTAATCTTACAAACACACCCAGCGATGGTTCGAGATAGCAACCGCAATAATCTCTCCAAGAATACTCATAATAATACCTTTCCCCAGAATCATAAACATAATATGGTCCAGTATTCAATGCGATATCTCCACCGATACCAAATGAGAGGTAGGGTCTAACCCTTTTCTCTAAACGCAAGATTGTACATTGTCCATAAAGAAATATTGGCATACTTACAAAAGGGAAGCTATTATATGTAAAAAAGCCATCGGAGTGCCTGATTCTGACACAATACATGCTATGCTTAACACCTACTCCTGCTCCCAAATAAAAGTAAGGATTAAAATGGTAGCCATTAATTACATTTAAGTAGGCATTCACTTTTAACTGAAGTAATTCACATCCTCCGAAAGCATTAATCAGACATCCATATCCCTTATAAGTTGACTTTTTCGAGGAAGAATCACGTCCTTGGTGTTGAGGCTGGCTATTGGATGGTGTGGTGGTATAGTTTACGGCATTATCTCCAACTCCATCACTGACTTTCGTCAGCATTGCCGACAAAGATGTTGTCTGTCCCTCGGTCACAACAATAGTTTTGCGCCAAGTGATATATCCGTTCTTTGAGACCTCGACAGTGTGATTACCTACCAACATTTTGGTCATCAGCGGAGTTTCGCCCACCAATTGACCATCAACTTTGACACTCGCCATCGGAGGCATCGAGATAATATTAAGCGAGCCCACAATCGGTGTAGGAGCATCGAGTGAATAGCTCTGCGCAGTAGTTGTCGATGTAATCGCCTGCGACAATATTGTTGTACGGCAACCTGTCTTACGGGCCTCGAAGATATAGGTACCAGAGAGCAATTGTCCGCTCCACGAGCCAACACCCTTCTTCTCATTATTGACCCAAATCTCAGCATCCTCTACAGATGAGATTGTTACCATAGCCACATCGGCCTCAAGCGAAATTTTGCGAATAACCTTCTCGCCCGAAACGGTAAAGTTACCCGTATGTTCGTGATAACCTTTGGCCATAACGCGATAAGAGTACATTCCGTTCTGCAACACAACCATAGCATAACCATCCTGCATAGGTTGCGGTTCATTATCGATAAATAATGTTGCATATTTCGGTTCAATCTCAAATACCACATATTGTGGCTGCGAAGTCTCGTCATTAACCTCGATACGAAAAGTCACATTACTGCTGCTGACATTAACCATCTGTTCTGTGGTTGCAGCACCTTGCTTAATGGCAATTTTGTGATTTCCCGGAAGAACATCCTCGACAGTGAGTATATAATTATTATTGGTCACACCTTTATAAGTTCCATCCACAAAGACATCTGCGCCTTTAACATTCGACACCACCGTAATCGGTAGTAACAGGTTGAGTTGTGCTTCAAGGCGGTACTCACGATCTCCTTCAAGGTTGAGCGTCACATCATTCGAGTCGCCATATTTGTCGTGATGGAGATAGAATCGAGTCTGCTCCTTAGCGGTCATCTCAAGAATCAGACCGTTACCCTCATAGGCGGTCTGTTTGCGTATCAATTCGACATTTCCACCTATAACCTTCACTTCAAGACGGTCGATATCCTCACGCGACATTCGATTGATATGAAGTTTGATGCGTGCGCAGGGTCGTTTCGAACGGTCGAGAGCTATTTTATCAATAGCCACGCCCGATAGAGCATCGGTCTGCACAGGTCTAAAACTCGCAGGGTCTATCTCGAACACATTTTTTGCACTTTGCGCCCAAGCGCCAAGCGACATAATCACACATAGCAACACAAGTAGCAATCTCTTCATAATAATTTAAGTTTATAATCTTAGAATTTTTGTTGCTCGCCAACCCCAAAAACGTGCAATTATTATAAAAAGAAAGTGTGAGGTCGATTAGTTTATCTGAATGGAGGTTCTGGAATACCTATGACCAAATAAACATACCCCACACTCGTATTGTATACAAGAATGGGGCAAACACCCATACCGAAGAAACAATACGGAGTGACGAGTGTGATGCTCTCCTTGGTCATTGAAAATTTTCCAGATTTCCATTCAAGGATAAAAGCTAATACACTTTCATCAATTATATATCTGCAATCCCACAAGACTGCGCTACAAAATTAGAAACTTATTTTCAAATTTACAAAAAGTGAAGAGAGAAAGGGTTTTACCCAAAGAATTTTGCTATTTTTGCAGATATGAACCTGCACGACATCTACAATAAGGCTCTGCAACGTGAGCGACTAACTCGCGAGGAGGCTCTCGCACTCTACCACGCGCCTCTGCCCGAATTGGCCGAGGCTGCCGACCGTCTGCGTCGTGAGAGCGTGGACGACCCGACGATTGTGACGTGGCAGATTGACCGCAACATCAACACCACAAACGTCTGCGTTTCGGGTTGCAGATTCTGCAACTTCCACTGCAAGCCCCACCAGACCGAGCGACATTTCATCACGCCCCTCGACGAATATTTCCGCAAGACGGACGAGATGCTCGCCCTCGGTGGCGACCAGCTGCTCTTGCAGGGAGGTATGCACCCCTCGCTCGGTATCGAATACTACGAGGAGCTCTTCCGCGCCCTCAAAGAGCGTTATCCGCAGTTGCGACTCAATGCTCTCGGTGCACCTGAGGTGGCTCACATCGCCCGCATAAGCAAGGTTTCGACCCGCGAGGTCCTGGAACGTCTGCGCGATGCAGGCCTTTCATCGCTCCCCGGAGCCGGAGCCGAGATTTTGGTCGAGCGCGTTCGCAAGATTATCTCGCCCGCAAAGCCGAGTGCCGAGGAGTGGCTGCGCGTAATGCACGAGGCGCACGAAATGAATATCCCGACCACGGCAACGATGATGTATGGCCACATCGAGAGCGACGAGGAGCGCATCGAGCATCTTCTGCGTCTGCGCGACCTTCAAGCCGAAGTACCCGAAGGAAACTACGGATTCACGGCCTTTATTCCGTGGATTTTCCGCTCGGAGGGCACTCAGCTCGAACAGATGGGCTATACCACCCGATTCTCGCCCACAGAGTATCTGCGTATAATTGCGGTAAGCCGACTAATCCTCAACAACATCCGCAACATCCAGGCATCGTGGCTCACCGTAGGCAAGGCGACGGCTCAGGTTGCACTCCACAGCGGAGCGAACGATATGGGTTCGATAATGATCGAGGAGAATGTAGTCTCATCAGCCGGAGCGCACAACCGATTTGATGCCGAGGGCATCCAACAGGCTATCCACGAGGCAGGATTCACACCCCGACTTCGCGACCAGCTCTATCGTCTGCGATAATACCATAAAACACAAAAAAGAGAGGCTGCCCGATTTTTTGAGTCGGGCAGCCTCTGCTATTATCGGATAGTTCTATCGATAAAGGTCGATAGTCACATACTTCGGGTCGAGCGTAATCACGATATTCATATCCCCTTTGAGATACTCCACAACCACGTGGTAAGCAAATGCATCAGGGCGACCGTTAGTCTCGACATACTCCAAAACAGCCTGCTGCGATGCCAAAGGCGAAACCTCGGTACCATTACTCTCGGCCAGATAAGCCTTGCGGAACTCGCCAAGAGAGAGAAGCTCATCTCCCTGAACATAGTGCTTCCAAGCCTCAACCTGCACATCCGAAGCAATATCTTCGGGCATAGTCAGACGAATAGTCTGGGTAAAGAGCTTCTGCTCATCGGTATATGCCGACACATTGAAGACATTATCCATAACGTCAAGAGCATAGTCAAACCAGATATAGTTGAGAGTACCGAAATTCATCTTGTAAGATGTATAGCGGTTATCTGACTGCAACTTCGACCAGCTGGAACCGAGCACCTCGGTCAGCACATCGAAATCAATGCGGTAGAAACTCTCGACCAACGAGAGTTTGAAGGCTGCATTCTCGATAGTTACCGATGCATAAGCGCGACCGCTAACGATAGCGTAGAGTGCGTCGATAGTCAGATTTTCGAGGCCGGCAGCAATCTGCTGCAAAGCATTATCGACAAACTGATAGACACCACCGGTCTGCATACCACCCGAAATCTTCTTCCAGTTAGCACCCTGCCAATTACCGAGATTCTCTGCATCCGAATTGTTGAGATAGTAGAGCATCAGCGTCTTGCTGTGAGAGCTATCCTCCGGAGTAGCAACGATGCTCTCGACCTTGCCATAACGGCTCTTCTTGACAGCAATGCGGAGCATACTCTTCACACCGTCAATTTCGACGTAGCCACCCATAACAAATCTGTTCTCGGTGCTCTTGGACTCGATAATATAGTCCGCATTTATCTGACGGTACTCCTCGAAATCTTCGCCAAGTTCGAGGGCGAATGTCGCAGCATCAAAGTCGTGACGCAGGAAACTCTCGCCTGCCTCCTTATTGTTATCACAGCCCACGAAGAGTGCAGCAACTGCCAAAACGAAAGAAATAAAAAGCTTCTTCATATTCAATCTCTATTTTAGTTTTACGTTAATCTCGTTTACGGAGTACAAATATACAATAATTCTACAAAAAAAACATAATCTTATGTCGCATCTCTCTGCAAAAAGAGAGGCTGCCCGACAACTCGTGTCGCGACAGCCTCCGTGAGAACTCTCTATCGGAGTATTACTTGCGGATAGCAGCAACGCCCGGAAGCTCCTTGCCCTCCATATATTCGAGCAGAGCACCACCACCGGTCGAAACATACGATACCTTGTCAGCCAAGCCGAACTTGTTGATACAAGCTACCGAGTCACCACCACCGATGAGCGAGTAAGCACCGTTCTGAGTAGCCTCAGCAATAGCCTCAGCAACTGCACGCGAGCCGGTTGCGAACTTGTTAATCTCGAATACACCTACGGGACCATTCCAGAGGATAGTCTTGCAGCCAAGGATGTGCTCGCGGAAGAGCTCCTTACCCTCAGGACCGATGTCAACACCCTCCCAAGCGTCATCGATATCCTTAACCGATGCGTACTGAGTATTTGCATTCTCCGAGAAGTCGTCGCAGATAAGAGCGTCGGGCGACATCACGAACTTGATGCCCTTCTCCTCGGCCTTCTTCAAGATGTCGAGAGCTACGGGGAACATATCGGGCTCGCAGATTGACTTACCAACCTTGCCACCGAGTGCAGCAGCGAAGGTGTAGGTCATACCGCCACCGATGATGATCGAATCAACCTTCTCCATCAACTTCTCGATGATCGAGATCTTGGTCGAAACCTTCGAACCACCTACGATTGCGCAGAAAGGACGCTGGGGATTCTCCATAACGCCGTCGATAGCCTTCAACTCGCCCTCCATAACATAACCGAACATCTTATCTTCGGGGAAGTAATCAGCGATCAAAGCAGTAGACGAGTGTGCACGGTGTGCAGTACCGAATGCGTCGTTGATGTAGCAGTCTGCGTACGAAGCGAGCTTCTTAACGAACTCCTTCTGAGGACCCTCTTTGAGAGCCTTCTTTGCAGCCTTCTTCTCCTCGTCGGTAGCATCCTCAGCCAAACCGCGGGGCTTACCCTCCTCCTCAGCGTAGAAACGGAGGTTTTCGAGCAACATAACCTCGCCGGGTTTGAGGTTTGCAGCCATCTCGGCAGCCTTCTCGCCCATACAGTCACCAGCGAACTGAACCTTCACGCCCAAACGAGCCTCGATAGCAGGGATAATCTGCTCCAACGAGAACTTGGGATCGGGATTCTTCTTGGGACGACCGAGGTGCGACATCAAAATCACAGCACCACCCTTCTCAAGCACCTTCTTGATAGTGGGAATTGCGGCACGGATACGAGTGTCGTCAGTTACCTGACCCTCGCCATTGAGGGGCACATTGAAGTCTACACGGATAATCGCGCGCTTACCTGTGAAATCGTAAGAATCAATCTTGAACATAATAATTTTCTGTTTTATTTGGTTAAATTCGTAAAGCCTTTTCTTTTGACGCGGCAAAGATACAAAATAATTGAGAATTACACAACCTTTGGCCGCTTTTCGCAGCACTCTGACCAAAGGTCACCCTCGCAACTATCTTATCGAGTTCATTCTGATACTCGCCTTCACCAGAGCTATGGCGCGGATACGGCTCATAGCCACATCCTTATCTGCGTGATGGGGATTCTGGCTGACAAGTTTGACATACCCCTCGGTAGTCGATTTCTGGACATACTTCACCGTGATATACTCCTCACCGTCGATATCAATCGAGAGCAGATACATATCGCCCCAGAAGACATCGTCCAAATCACGCAACTGCTTATAGAGAACAATATCGCCACTTTTGAGTAGCGGATACATCGAATCTCCCACGACATATATCGCACCGTCGCACTTCGGAAGGTTGGGAATATGGATAAAGTCGATAGGTTTCATCTGGCGACGCTCGGTAAAGAGAGGCACCAAACCGGCCGTACCCTCAATCGAGTACAACGGTACGCTCTGCATCGGCAGCGTATTGTCGGTTTTGAGGCGGAAGGCCGTTAAATCGGGTTCGAGATTGAACATATCGGCAGCATCGTCGCCATCAAGCCACTCGGCATTGACGTTCAATTCTTGAATAAGGATATTTTTGTTGCGAGCCGAGAGTCCCGCCTTGCCCGTCTCGATCATCGACAGAGCTGCCTTTCCGATACCAAGTCGCTGAGATAGTTGCTCTTGCGTCATCCCAAGAGCCTTGCGTATCAATTTTATTCGACTTTCCTGAATAGTCATATTAGTTTTATTTATATTAAATTTTTGAACTTTTGAGTATCGTTTTCAAAAATTGAACTTATATTTGCACTGCAAAGTTAAATAATTTATTCACAAATGCAAACAATTTCAATAATTTAGACTAATTATGTATGAAATTTCTTCCCAAATTTACGAAAAAACCGCAGAAAAGTTATGTAATCTGGTAGGAGGCAACGGCTATTTTTCGGGAACGCTCGAATTCTCGCACGAAGATATCGAGTGCCGAATGTTGGCCTCGCTGATTATCTATCGCAAGAGGGTCGAGATGCCCGAAGGATTGTTTGACGTTATTGACGATATCGTTCCCGTCTGGTGGGAGTTCCACACCGTAATCGACGGCGAGGAGCTCATCAACGACTTCGACTTCGCCCGTCTCAAAGAGTATATGCTCTAATGTGGTTTCGGGTGGCGGCACCATCCTATCTCGGAGCGATGCCTCCGTCGCCACCCACCCGACACGCCTCCGCCAACCATTCGCATCGGAATAGGCGGAGGCCATTTCATTTCATTTCATTTCATTTCATTTCAATTCAAAATTCAAAATTCAAAATTGATACTCCCTATCTAACCCACCTAACCCACCTAACCCACCTAACCCATCTAACCCATCTAACCCATCTAACTCATATTTCTTTATGACATTCCCCGATTTCGCAACCAAGGTCTATCCCTTCTTGGAGTTGCAGACCTTCCACTGCGCATACTACCGTCTGCTCGAAGAGTTCGCACGCGGACGCATACGCAAACTTATTATCACTATGCCGCCACAGCACGGCAAGAGCGTCGGAGCCACCACCCTGCTACCGGCCTATATCCTCGGCCTCGACCCCGACCAGCGCATAGCCATAGCCTCCTACTCGGCATCGCTCGCCTCGCGATTTAACCGTCGTGTGCAACGCATCATCGAGTCGAAGGAGTATGGCGAGCTCTTCCCCAACACCACAATCAAGCAGGGCGGCAAACCCGCAGAGTATGTCCGCACGGCCGAGGAGGTCGAGATTATCGGGCGACGTGGAGGGTTGCTCTCGGTAGGCCGCGAAGGTTCGCTCACGGGCAACCGCGTCGATTGCTTTATCCTTGACGACCTCTACAAAGATGCTATGGAGGCCAACTCGCCAATCATTCGCGAGAACTGCTGGGAGTGGTACACCTCGGTAGTCAAGACCCGTATGCACAACGCCTCGCGCGAGCTTATAATCTTCACGCGCTGGCACGAAGAGGACCTTATCGGCGAGCTAACACGTCGCGAGCCTACGCTGATGCTCACCGAGTGGAGCCAGCTCGACAATCTCGATGAGAATACGTGGGTTTATCTCAACTTCGAGGCGATAAAGTGCTCGCCAAGTTGCGAGATTGACCCACGAGCCGAAGATGAGGCTCTCTGGGAGGAGCAACAGAGCCGCAAGCTGCTCGAAGCCAAGCGCCGACTCGACCCTCGACGTTTTGAGTGTATGTACCAGGGACATCCCTCCTCGCGCGACGGATTGCTCTATGGAGACTCATTTGGCGAGTACGAGGAGCTGCCACGAGATCTTGTTCGCATAGGCAACTACACCGATACGGCCGACACGGGCGACGACTATCTCTGCTCGCTCTGCTATGCGGTAGATACGGATGGCGTTATCTACATCACAGACGCAGTCTACTCGCGTGAATCTATGGAGATTACCGAGGGGCTCGTTGGCGAAATGTTACTGCGCAACGGCACCCGCACAGCCCTTATCGAGAGCAACAACGGTGGTCGTGGATTTGCCCGCGCAATCCAAAAGTTAGCTCGCAACACGCGCGTCGAGTGGTTCCACCAGAGCGGCAACAAGGAGGCGCGCATCCTCTCGCACTCGGCCACCGTGCTCCACAACCTGCGTTTTCCGCGAAATTGGCGACAACGATGGCCCGAACTCTACAATCATCTGACGACCTACTGCCGTCTGTTCCGCGCCAACCGCTGGCACGATGCAGCCGATGTCGTCACGGGCATCGTCGAGCACGAGATTACCGACCGTCGCTCGGCTCGCATACAGCGCATATCTTTTTTCTGAGATAAATAGAACTACTTTGCCGAAAAAATAGTATATTTGTCTTTCGGAAACATTCTAAACCAAATTATGAATAATTTGAACATTCGCACAGCGGAAGATGTAGTCATCCGCTTTTCAGGCGACTCAGGCGACGGTATGCAGCTTACCGGCACGCTCTTCTCGGATACCTCTGCCCTCTTTGGCAACGGTATCTCGACATTCCCCGACTACCCTGCCGAGATTCGCGCACCGCAAGGTACGGTTGCAGGTGTTTCGGGCTTTCAGGTCCACTTCGGCTCGCATCCCGTAGATAATCCGGGTGACTATTGCGACGTTCTGGTAGCGATGAATCCCGCAGCCCTCAAAGCCAACCGTCGTTGGCTCAAAAAGGGCGCAACAGTTATCCTCGATGGCGACAGCATCACCGAGGAGAATATGCGCCGTGCAGGATTCGCAACCCTTGACCCTGTGGAGGAGTTAGACCTCGCAGAGTACAACGTCGTTATTCCGGGCATTACCTCGATGACACGCGAGGCACTTGCCGAGACGGGCCTCGACCACAAGAGCATCGTCAAGTGCAAAAATATGTTTGCATTGGGCATCTGTTTCTTTATGTTCGACCGCCCCGAAGAGTACGCCCAGAGCTACCTCACATCGAAATTTGCCAAGAAGAATCCCGCAATAGCCGAGGCCAATATCCTCGCTATCAAAGCAGGATTCAACTATGCAGCAAATACACACTCGTTTGCCAACACCTACGTTGCTCCGGCACCGCTCGAAAAGGGCACTTATCGCTCGATTAGCGGCAACGTAGCCACAGCGTGGGGATTCTGCGCAGCAAGCGAGAAGAGTGGCCGACCGCTATTCTGCGGCTCGTACCCCATTACCCCCGCAACGGTAATTCTCGAAGAGCTTGCCAAGCGCAAGGACCTCGGTGTTAAGACCGTCCAGGCCGAGGATGAGATTGCAGGCATCTGCACCTCGATTGGCGCAGCCTTCGCAGGAAATCTTGCTGTAACAACCACTTCGGGTCCGGGTCTTTCGCTCAAAAGCGAGGCTCTCGGTTTGGCTGTTATGGCCGAGCTGCCGCTCGTCGTTGTCGATGTTCAGCGCGGAGGTCCTTCGACGGGTCTGCCGACCAAGACCGAGCAGAGCGACCTGATGCAGGCTCTCTATGGTCGCAACGGAGAGTGTCCGACGGTCGTTATGGCAGCATCATCGCCCAGCGACTGTTTCCACTACGCCTTCACCGCAGCAAAGATTGCGATGGAACATATGACACCCGTAGTTCTGCTTACCGACGGATTTATCGCTAACGGCTCGGAGCCTTGGCGCATCCCCTCGATGAGCGACTACCCCGAAATCGTACCACCCGTAGTCGAGAATGCTCCCGAAGGTGGATTTATGCCCTACGCCCGCAACGAGAAGCTCGCTCGCGGCTGGGCATTCCCCGGCAAAGAGGGGCTGGAACACCGCATCGGAGGTTTGGAAAAGGATGCGTTGAAGGGTTCGATTTCTCACGACCCTGCAAACCACCAGAAGATGGTGCGCACACGTGCCGAGAAGGTAGCTCGCGTAGCAGACCACATTCCCGCGCAGGAGATATTCGGCTCGGAGGATGCCGAATTACTCGTAGTTGGCTGGGGTGGCACTCGCGGTCATCTCCACACCGCTGTCGAGCAGTTGCAGCGCGAAGGCAAAAGCATTGCGCTCGCCCACTTCAACTACATCAATCCTCTGCCGAGCAACACCGAGCAGATTCTGCGCCACTATCCGCGAGTAGTCGTATGCGAGCTCAACGAGGGCCAATTCGCATCATACCTGCGCCAGACATTCGAGAATCTGCACCTCGAACAGTTCAACAAGACCGAGGGTCAGCCCTTCACGATTGTCGAGTTGAAGGATAAATTAACGGAGTTACTCAAATAGTTTAATCGGGAGAAAAAGATATGGAATACAGATACACACCTGCCGATTTCAAGAGCGACCAAGAGGTACGCTGGTGCCCCGGATGTGGCGACCACGCAATCCTGAACGCAGTGCAGCGTGCACTGCCCGAAATTGCCGACACGCTCGACATTCCGCACCACAAGTTTACATTCGTATCGGGCATCGGCTGCTCGTCGCGCTTTATCTATTATATGAAGACCTTTGGTTTCCACACCATCCACGGTCGTGCGAATGCCGTAGCCACAGGTATCAAGGTTGCAAATCCCGACCTGAGCGTCTGGGTAATGACCGGCGATGGCGACTCGCTCGCTATCGGTGGTAATCACTTTATCCACGCCATTCGTCGCAACATAAACCTCAATGTCGTACTCTTCAACAACGAGATTTACGGCCTCACAAAGGGACAATACTCGCCCACCTCGAAGTTGGGCAAGGTTACCAAGACTTCGCCCTATGGCACGGTCGAAAAGCCATTCAATCCCGGAGAGCTCGTCATTGGTGCGCGTGGCACGTTCTTCGCCCGCTCAATCGATATGGAGGTTATGCTCACTAAGGAGTGCCTCGTCGAGGGTGCCAAGCACGAGGGAATGTCGGTTGTCGAGGTTTTGCAGAACTGCGTAATCTTCAACGATAAGACCCACGCGATGTTTGCCGGCGACAAGGCTACACGTGCCGAGAACACCATTACCCTGCGCCACGGAGAGAAGATGCTCTTCGGTGCCGAGCGCAATAAGGGTTTAGTCTTCGAGGATATGCGACTCAAAGTTGTGACCGTAGGCGAGGATGGCTATACGCTTGACAACATCCTGACCCACGACGCTCACCGCGAGGATGCGACGCTGCACTCGATGTTGGCTGCGATGAAGTGGCCCGAATACCCCGTTGCATTGGGCGTAATCCGCTCGGTCAAGGAGGATGCCGTCTACGACCGCAAGGTCAGCGAGCAGGTCGAGGAGGTCCGCGCAACAAGCAAGATTCGCTGCGTCGATGATCTTCTCCGCTCTGGCGAAACGTGGGAGATATAATTAGTGGCGTCTGCGATGCTTTTATAATCAGGAGGACTGAAATTTATTCAGTCCTCCTATTATTTATATATGGCATAGATTCTGCGAGTAGCGAAATAACACCAAAACTATTCACACAATGAAAAAGGGTTATTTCTTGCTATTAGGTGCAGCCGTTCTCGCAGCAGGTATAGGTTGCAGCGCACAGAGAGGCAATATCGACTACTCAACGGTATCGACATTGGACATCAATCGTTATATGGGCCGCTGGTACGAGATTGCGCGATTTGACCACCGATTTGAGCGCAACCTCGAAGAGTGCGAGGCTACATACAAATTACTCTCCGAAGGTAAAATATCGGTCGAAAATACCGGTATAAATGCCACTACCGGCGAGCGCAAGACCTCGTACGGCAAAGCCCACGCAGGCAGCAAAGCGGGGCAACTGCGCGTATCGTTCTTCTGGTTCTTCTACTCGGATTACAACATCTTGGCCCTCGACGAGAATTATCAGTGGGCACTTGTCGGCAGTAGCTCGCCCGACTATCTCTGGATTCTCGCACGAACACCACAGATACCGAAGACCACCCTCGATGCGATTGTCGCCATAGCCCAAAAGCGTGGCTATGACACCTCGAAACTTATATGGGTAAAACAATAAATGGTGTAGCTCGGTTGGGCTACACCAAAATTTTGAATTTTGAATTTTGAATTTTGAATTTAATTCACGCCTCCGCCAAGTGCCTGGTAGAGATTCACAATACCCTGAATGCCCTCGAAGCGGTCCGAAATCTGCTTCAACTGAGCCGAGAGCAAATTCTGCTGGGCAGTAAGCACCTCCAAGTAGGTTGCGTCGCCGTGGCGCATCAACAACTGCGTTGACTCCACAGCCGACTCCAAAGCCTCAATCTGACGCACACGAACATCGGTCTTATTACGAGCCGTCTGGAACTGCATAAGTGCATCATTAACCTCGGCACCGGCATTGAGCAGCGTCTGCACAAAGGCAATCTTTGCCTGCTCCTGCTGCGACTTGGCAATCTTCAACTGCGCACGGTTAACTCCTGCATTGAAGATAGGCTGCACAAGCGAGCCTACGAACGAGAGCAGGAACTCTCCGGGATTAACCAAAGCTGCACCACTCGACACCCAACCGATCGTTCCCGAAAGGTTAATCGAGGGATAGAATGCCGCACGTGCCAGATTGGTCGTATAGTGAGCCATAGCCAGGTCGAGCTCGGCACCGCGAACATCGGGACGGTTAGCCAGCAACTGCACGGGCACACCCACCGAGAAATCTACGCGAGTGCTCTGCTCGTCGAGAGTTCCGCGCACAATCGTACGAGGAGTCGAGCCGAGGATTAACGAGAGAGCATTCTCCACCTCGCGAATCTGACGCTCCAAGTCGAAGAGCGAAGCCTCAATCGAGTAGCTGTTGGCCTCAGTCTGCGAAACCGACGCCTTGTTGGTCATACCCGCATCCATCATTGCACGAGTAATACGTACATTCTCCTTCCAGTTGGCAGCCGTAGTACGCGACACCGAGAGCTGGCTGTCGAGCATCAACAACGTGTAGTAGTTGTTGGCGATAGCCGCAATCAAACGAGTCTGCACAGCCTGACGATTTACCAAACTCTGCTCGTAGGCCATCTTTGCCTTGTTCTTCTTATTGAAAAGACGACCGGCTACATCGAAGTCCCAGCTGATATTAATCGGCAACTTGTAGTTACCACTCACCGAGTGAAAATTATCGCCAAACGAGATTGTTCCTGTCGGAGCGAACGAGAACGAGGGATAGTACGACAATCGAGCCGTGCGCAGAGCCGCCTCGGCCTCGTCGATACGAAGCGTTGCGGTGCGCAGGTCGTAGTTATTCTTCAAGCCCTCCTCGATAAGTGCCTGCAACTTGGCATCCGTAAAGAACTCACGCCACGGAATACGCGAGATCGAGAGTGTATCGCTCGTGGTCACGTTATCGCCAAAGAGATTATCGGTCTTGATATCCTCCGGGCGCGAGTAGTGGCTATAAATCGAGCAGCTCGACAAAACGGCCGTTGTCGCCAAAATCGCTGTGTATAAAAATATCTTTCTCATCATTATTCGGCTTTTTTAAGGGGTTTAATCTTCTCCTGCAACCATTGGAATATCACGAAGAACGGAGGCACGATAAAGAGCAGCGCCAATGTTCCGATAAGCATACCACCCACAACACCTGCACCGAGGGTATTGTTACCATTTGCTCCTACACCTGTCGAGAACATCAACGGCAACAGACCGAAAATCATCGTCAATGCAGTCATCAAGATCGGGCGGAAACGCTCCTTGGTAGCTACGTATGCTGCGCGTACAAGGCTCATACCAGCCTCGCGACGCTCGGATGCATACTCGGTAATCAGGATGGCCGTCTTTGCCAACAGACCGATAAGCATAATCAGACCCGTCTGCAAGTAGATATTATTTTCGAGTCCCATAATCTGCGCAAAGAGGAAGCTACCTGCGACACCAAACGGCACCGATAAGATAACTGCCAACGGCAGCATAAAGCTCTCGTAGAGCGCACAAAGGATGAAGTAGATAAGCGTGATGCAGACGATGAAGATATAGATCGTATTGTTACCGCTCTGAGCCTCCTCACGCGAGATTCCACCGAAGTCGTAACCGTAACCCACTGGCAAGACCTCCTCGGCAACCTCACGTATCGCCTTGATGGCATCACCCGACGAGTAACCCTCGGCAGAGCGACCATTGATGCTGATACAGGGGAACATATTGAATCGGTTGAGTCGATCAGGACCATAGACCTTCTTCGCCGAGATAAACTGGTTGATAGGTGCCATATTATCTCCGATGCGGATAAAGATATTCTCCAACGTATTGAGGTCGGTACGATACTTCGGATCGGCCTGAATCTTCACCTGATAGAGCTTGGTAAAGCGATTAAATCGAGTCGCATAAGTACCGCCGTAGTATCCGTTAAGCACCGAGAGCACCTCCTTGGGCGAGATGCCTGCACGCTTACACTTGATAGCATCCACATCAATCTCGTACTGCGGGAATTTCGGATTGAACGATGTGTATGCCGAGCCAATCTCAGGACGGTCGTTCAGGTAATTGATGAACTCGGTCGTAATCTCGTGCAGATTCTCGATAGTTCCACCCTTGCGGTCCTGAATATAGACGTTAAAACCGTTAGCCGAGCCATAACCCGGAATCATCGCCGGAGACGAGGTAAAGATTTTAGCCTCATTAAAGGTCTTTGAGTACTCCTTTATACGCTCCATAATATCGCTAACGCTATGCTCCTTGCCGGGTCGCTCGTCCCAATGCTTCAATCGCAACACAAAGAGAGCCTGCGAAGGACTTGCACCTCCGATAGTAGAGTAACCTGCCGTATTGAGGTATGCACGAGCCTCGTCAATACCGCTAATAATATCGCGCTCCATACGGTCAGCAACCTCCTTCGTGTGGGTAAGTCCGCTACCGGGAGGCAACGACAAATCGACACGCACGGTACCCATATCCTCCTGCGGGATAAGACCTGTCTTGGTATGTTTCATCATATAACCCAGACCAACAACTGCTACGACGAGCAATACGCAAGCCAACCAGCGGTGACGCAACATAAATGTCACGCCCTTCACGTAGCGCTTGGTTACGCGATTAAATGCTGACTCGATAGCCAAGCTTAATCGCTTACCGAACGACATCTTAATCTCGTTGCCGTGCTCGTCGTGGGGTTTGAGCAATATAGCACAAAGCGCGGGGCTCAATGTCAATGCATTCACGGCCGAGATACCCACAGCCACGGCCATTGTCAGACCGAACTGAGTATAGAATGCACCCGACGTACCACCAATCAACGACACGGGAATAAACACTGCCATAAAGACCAGCGAACTGGTAATAACGGCCGAAGTGATACCCTCCATAGCATCCACAACTGCCTTATACGGCGACTTATAGCCCGCATCAAATCGCGAATGGACTGCCTCAACCACGATAATCGCATCATCGACCACCACACCAATCGAAAGCACCAACGCAAAGAGAGTAAGAAGGTTGATACTGAATCCAAAGAAGAACAAGAACATAAACGTACCGATAATCGACACGATTGTTCCGATGAGCGGGATTACTGTCGAGCGAATATTACGCAAGAAGACGAAAACCACCAACGTCACGAGGATAATAGCCTCAATAAGCGTACGAATTACGTTACGAATCGACGCGTAGAGGAAGTCGTTTGCGCTCGACAACACCACCATCTCCAAGTCGGGCGGGAAGTTCTTTGCTGCCTCTTCCATATAGGCATCGATATTATTAATAACCTCAGTAGCGTTCGAGCCGGGGGTCTGATAGATTGACAATGAGGTACCGGGCGAGCCGCTAACCTCTCCGATATAGAGATAGGTTGTTGTACCAAGCTCGATATCTGCAATATCCTTCAAACGCAACAACTCGCCATTCGGCAGTGCACGGATAACGATATTCTCGAACTCCTCAGGCTTCTCCAAACGGCCCTTGTAGCGCATCGAGTACTCGAACGTCTGCTCCGAGTTCTCTCCCAGCATTCCCGCAGGCGCCTCGATATTCTGCTCGGCAAGTACCTGCGACACATCTGAGGGAACAAGCTTATACTGCGCCATAATATCCGGTTTGAGCCAGATACGCATACTATAATCCGAACCACTTACGTCAATATCACCCACACCTGCAATACGCGAGAGAGCTGGCACAAGGTTAATCTTGATGTAGTTTACGATAAAGGTACGGTCGTAGGTTCCGTTCGGGCTGTAAATTGCAATCTGCTCCAAGATATTGGTCTGACGCTTCTTGACCGTAACACCCGACTCATTAACCTCCGAAGGCAACGAACGTGTAGCACGCGAAACGCAGTTCTGAACATTGACCGCAGCCATATCGGGATTGGTACCCTGCTTGAAATAAACAGTAACTGTTGCATTACCGTTGTTGGAAGCCGTAGAGTACATGTAGGTCATATTCTCCACGCCATTGATAGCCTCCTCCAAGGGTACCACCACACTCTTCTGCACCGTCTCGGCACTCGCACCCGTATAGTAGGTACTTACGCTGATGGTCGGCGGTGCGATGTTGGGATATCGCTCGATGGACAGCGAGGCGAGGCCTATCAAACCACCCAGAACGATAACAATCGAAATTACCGACGACAGAACAGGTCTGTCGATAAAGGTTTTAATATTCATCTTTCGTTCTCTGTTTTACGGTTACTCACCTTTTACAATCTCTTTGATTTTGATAGCTGTACCGTCACGCAACAGACCTACACCCTCGACAACGATGGTGTCACCCTCCATAAGGCCCGACTCAACAACATACTCCTTACCGTTGCTAATCTCAAACACGCCGATAACGCGCGACTTCGCGATGCCGTTTTCGAGTTTGAAGGCATAGACCTTATCCTGAATCTCGAAGGTTGCCGACTGGGGAATCACGATACAACCATCCTGACGGTGGGGAAGAATAACATTACCCGTACCACCCGACAGAAGCAATCGCTTGTAGTTCGGGAAACGAGCACGAATCGACACCGAACCGGTAGTCGGGTCGATGATACCACTGATAGCCTCGATACGACCCATCTCCGAATAAATCGAGCCATCGTTGAGCTGCAACTCAATCGAGGGCATCTGCTGCAATGCCTGCTCCAACGAGCCGTGACGACGAGTCAGCGAGAGCACCTGGCTTTCGCTCATCGAGAAGTAGACATACATCTCCGAGTTATCCGATACCGAGGTCAGAGGGGTTGCATCCGAGGGGCTCACGAGAGTACCCACGCGGAAGGGCAACGTACCGAGAACACCGTCTGCCGGGCTCTTTACCAGAGTGTACGAAAGGTTGTTGCGGGCATTTACCTCCTTCGCCTTAGCCTGCGCCAAGGTTGCGCGCTCGCTGGCGAGCGTTGTGCGTGCCATACGCAACTCGAAATCCGAAATAATCTTCTGCTTGAAGAGCTGCTCCTTACTGTTGGCCGTAAGCTCCGCAGCATCGACCGAAGCCTGAGCAACATTTACGTTTGCGATAGCAGTCTGCAACTCCGCCTCGTAAGGTGCCTGATCAATCACGAAGAGAGTCTGTCCTTTTCTAACGACCGCACCCTCCTTGACATTGATGTCGGTGATGTAGCCCGAAACCTTGGTGCGGATGTCGATATCCTGCTTACCACGGATCGAAGCCGAGTAGATCGAGTTGAGCTTACGCGATGTCGGTTCGAGGACCATCACGCCATACTCTCGATTACGAATGGTCGATTTCTCCTCCTCCTTGCACGAAGTGCCCACGCACGCGCAAAGAACCAACGCACCCGCTACAAAAAGATTTTTCAAATTGATTTTCATCATTTTAGTAGTTTGTATAGTTTATAATTTTATGTTAGTCTTGGGAAAGGACCCACAAAGATACAAATTTATTTCGAAACTGCAATTATATTTTACAAATATAACGCAGGGCGTTTTTCGGGCATAATGCAAGGTTATCCACATACATAACGTGGGGTTGTCTCGATAAAACTATCGGACAACCCCACGTGGATTTTTGATTATTTTCAGGCGAAGGCAGTCAAAAAACACCCCACCTTTGGTCTTGTATAAAAAGTGGAATTTTTAGGCGATTCCTAAATAACGCCTTGCTCCACCATACTCTTGGCCACCTTCATAAATCCGGCAATGTTGGCACCCTTCATATAGTTGATGTAGCCACTCGGCTCGGTACCATACTCGATGCAGGCTTTGTGAATAGAGCCCATAATCTGGTGAAGCTTCGCATCAACCTCCTCGGCAGTCCAATTAAGTTTCTGCGAGTTCTGGGTCATTTCAAGACCCGATGTAGCCACACCACCGGCATTCACAGCCTTGCCCGGACCATAAGGAATCTTAGCTTCGAGGAAGCACTCGATAGCCTCAGGACGACAACCCATATTCGACACCTCGGCAACGAGTTTCACGCCATTAGCCACGAGCTGCGCTGCATCCTCGCCCGAAAGCTCGTTCTGCGTAGCACAAGGCATAGCGATATCGACCTTAACCTCCCACGGCTTGCGACCTGCGTAGAACTGTGCACCGGGGAATTTGGTTGCATACGGCTCTACCACGTCGTTGTTAGACGCACGGAGTTCGAGCATATAGGCAATCTTCTCGTCATCAAGACCGGCCTCATCATAGATATATCCGTCGGGGCCCGAAATGGTTACGACCTTCGCACCGAGCTCGGTAGCCTTCTTCGCAGCACCCCAAGCCACATTTCCGAAGCCTGAAATTGCGATGCGCTGGCCCTTGATATCCATACCCTCTTTTTCGAGCATATGACAGAGGAAGTAGACCGCACCAAAGCCCGTAGCCTCAGGGCGAATCAGCGAACCTCCGTAGGTCATTCCCTTACCTGTCAGCACACCCGTATTTTCGAGAGCCAACTTGCGGTACATACCGTAAAGATAGCCAATCTCACGCGCACCAACACCGATATCTCCCGCAGGAACGTCGGTTTCGGGGCCGATATGACGCCACAGCTCGGTCATAAAGGCCTGGCAGAAGCGCATAACCTCACGGTCGGACTTACCCTTCGGATTGAAGTCCGAGCCACCCTTCGCACCGCCCATCGGCAGCGTCGTAAGCGCATTCTTGAAAATCTGCTCAAAGCCGAGGAATTTGAGAATCGAAGGATTCACCGATGGATGGAATCGCAGACCGCCCTTGTAGGGGCCTATGGCGTTGTTGAACTGTATGCGGTAGCCGGTATTAACCTGCACATCGCCCTTATCATCGACCCACACAACCTTGAAGGTAAATTGGCGGTCGGGCTCAACGATGCGCTCCGCGATACGGTTAGCTTCGAATTCGGGATGCTGATTGTAAGCCTCCTCAACAGTAGTCAGCACCTCGCGTACGGCTTGCAGGTACTCGTTCTCGCCGGGATGACGGCGTTCGAGCTCTGCCATTAAATTCTTAACATTCATAATCTGTATTTGAAGTTTTAAGTGGTTACTATCACAAATATAGCAAATAAAATCATAAAATGAAACACAAATCGTGAAATAATTTTGCTAAAAACGGATGTGATTTTCCGACATTCGGACTAACTACCTATCAGAGGTGCTTTTACCGAGCCATTCGGCCACGGCACGAGCTCTTGACGCACCGACTACCGAGGCGATTTCGGCCTCGTCAGCCTTGCGCAGACGCGAGATTGTACGGAAGTGTTTGAGCAGTGCCGCAATGCTCTTATCGCCAAGTCCGCGCACCTCTTCCAAACCACTGTGTAAGAAGGCATTACTACGCTTTTGACGATGAAATGTAATACCGAAACGGTGCGCCTCGTCGCGGATGTGACAGACCACCTTCAACGGCTCGCCCGTACGCGAGAGATAGTACGGCATCGGGTCGTGCGGAAAGTATATCTCCTCGATACGTTTGGCCAGTCCGACAATCGGCACTTGGCCCTCGATTCCGAGGTCACAGAGAACCGAATAGGCACTCGAAAGCTGACCCTTACCACCATCGACGATTATCAGGTCGGGGAGCTCTGCACCCTCTTCGAGCAGACGGCTGTAACGACGATAGACAATCTCGCGCATCGAGGCGAAATCGTCCGCACCGACCACCGTCTTGACGTTGAAGTGACGATACTCCTTGCGCGAGGGTTTTCCGTCGCGGAATACCACACACGAGGCCACGGGATTCGTACCCTGCAAGTTCGAGTTATCGAAGCACTCGATATGGCGGGGCTGACGGTCGAGGTGGAGTTCGCGACGCATAGATTCCATCAATCGGTCGGTATGGCGTTCGGGATTCTTGATTTCGAGATTTTTAAGCTGCTCGGCCCGATAAATACGTGCGCTTTTAAGCGAAAATTCGAGCAGATCGAGCTTCTCGCCACGCTTGGGCACAGTGAAGGTCACGCCATCGAAAAGAATCGCCACCGAGGGCATAAACGGCACGATAACCTCACGTGACAACTCGCCCGCAATATTTTCGACAATATGCTGAATACCAAGCGTTAGCATCTCCGCCGCATCACTCTCGGCTCCGGCCGTAAGGCGCACAGTATAGACTCCCGTAACCGAGCCGCGACGAATACGCACAAAGTTACAATAGGCCGTATCGTCGCCCTCGTCGGTCAGCAACGAGAAGATATCGACATCGACAATCTTCGCACTCACAATAACCGAACGCGAGCGGTAGTTTTCGAGCGCATCGAGCCTCGATTTGAAGCGTTGAGCCTGCTCGAAACGCAGCTCGGATGCGGCACGTTGCATCTCGCCTTCGAGGTGGGCACGTGCGGGTCGCAGATCGCCTTTAAGGACGGCCGTAGCCATATCAATCATCGAGGCGTAATCCTCGGCACTCTGCGCACCGACGCAGGGGGCTTTGCAGTTGCCGAGATGATATTGCAGGCAGGTCGAATAGGTACCCTTTGCAATCTTTTCGGGAGCGAGATTGAGCTTGCAAGTGCGCAACGGAATAACCTCGCGAATAAACTCCAAAACCGCGCGCTGCATAGCCACCGAACTGTATGGGCCGAAGTATTGCGAGCCGTTACGCAGTAGTTGGCGCGTCGATTCGATGCGCGGGAAAGGCTCGTTACGAACGACAATCCAGGGGTAGGTTTTATCATCTTTGAGCAGGATGTTATATCGCGGTTGCAGGCTCTTGATAAGCGAGTTTTCGAGCAGGAGGGCATCGGTCTCGCTGCCGACAACGATATGGCGAATCTCGACGATGTGACGCACCATAACCTTTACCTTTGCGCTATGCTCTTTGCTCTGCACAAAATAGGAACTGACCCTCTTACGCAACGACTTTGCCTTGCCGACATAGATTACCTGCCCCGACGAGTCTAAAAATTGGTAGACTCCCGGATCGAGTGGCAGCATCGCCACCTGCTCTTTGAGCGACAGAGGGGCGTTTTCGTTCATAACGACACAAATATATACATATTTTTACCATTTGGCACTCTACTTTACGGAATATTTGACTATTTTTGCAGTAGAATAGAAAATACAACAAAAACAATCAAAATAATGAGAATTTTCAAATCCAATTTGAAATCATTGGCCGTTATCGTGTCGATGATCAGTTTGTCGTTTGGGATGCAGTCTTGCGTCGACAACCAATACGACCTTAACAACATCTCTCCGGAGATTACCGTCGGTGGAGAGGAGGTAATCTTACCGCTCGCCAACATCGAGCCGATATCACTGAGCCAGATGCTCGGAGATGGTTTCGAGGGTTTGAGCGAAGATGGAGGCGTCTACTGTCTCAAATTCGAAGGCGAAGGCCAATCATTCTCGATTGATGGCATTTCACTCCCTGCACTCTCGAATATCGCACCCAAAATCGAGGCTGTAACCTTCTCGGCTCCGGCACTGCCCACAGACTTTATGTTCAGCGAAGTCGAGACCTCGTTCGTTTTGGGCTACCCAGACCTTAATGTCGCTCCAACATTCGAGCCAATCGAGTTCGGCTCGCCCGTAGACCTCGGATTCAAGCTTCCTGTCACAGGTGGAGCAACCATCCCCTCGATGGGAGAACTCAGCTTCTCGAACGAGGGCGAGGTGGCATTCCCCGCATCTTTCAACATCCCCGAACAGATTCGTAGTATCGGCAAAATATTCTTTGGCGACAACAGCAACGGATCGCTTATCAACATTGCGCTCAAATTCAATGGTTTGAAGAGTATCAACGGCGGAGGTAAGCTCAACCTCAATGTAATCTTCCCCGAAAACTACTCGTTGGTCGATCTGAACGGACGCTCTATCGGCAACACGCTCAAATTAGAGAACTACGAGGTTGCGTCTGGCGTTGAGTCGGTAAATATTGGTGCATATCTGCAAAGCATCGATTTCTCGCGTAGTACCGTAGCTCGCGGCTCGATGAACATCAACGACAAAATCGCCTACTCGTTCGACTATACGTTCAACTCTGTGAGTGGATATGTCAATACATCAAGTATGCCCCAATTCGGTTTTGCTGTCGCGCCCAAATTCCGCGATATGGAGATTGTCCTCAACGACGTAACCATCGACAACGAAAACCACTCATCTGATGTCGTTTACACGCTGACCGGTATCCCCGAATCAATCAACAGCATCGACTACATCGCTTTTGATTCGGCTCCAATTACGATGCGTATCGAGGGCCTTTCGTGGCTCAAAACCGATGCTCTTATGGCAGAGACGCAGCTGCCCGACTGTTTCATCTTCGAGAACGACGCCAACGGCTGGCTCGACACCTCGACAAACAAGATGAGAGCTCCGATGCGCCAACTCGAAAATGGCGTAACGCTCAACTTGAAGGCTATCGACCTCTCGAAGATTAATGCAAAACCTCAATCGGGTCAGTTGAATATTGCAACTTCGATTTCGTCACACATCAGCGACCTCAAAGGCGGACAGTCGTTCCTTCTCTCGGAGGTATTGCCTCCTACCAAGGTTGTAAATGTCAAGACAATAATCGACGAGTCGCACTTCTATATCGACTTAGAGAATTGTCACGTAGAGATGAAGGAGCAGTACTTCGACTTCGAGCTCAACGAGAACCAGCTGCCGCGTTTGGAGCACACAATCGCCGTACCCGACGAGCTCGCCTCTATCGAGCGTTTGGAGTTGAAGGCGCCCGACGGAGGCCCGATGAAGATACGCCTCGGCATCTCGCACCCTGAGGGCGAGGTATTCCCCGTCGATAAGGTATATCTGAGCCTCACGGTCAATTTCAAGAAGATGATTCACCCCGTAGCCGGTCAGAAGAATATTGAGCAGGCCCCCAACGGAGATTACATCCTCCGCATCGACCACAAGGAGTGGCGACCGAACGAGAACCCCGTAATGGATGTTGTCGAAATCGAGGTTGATGCCATCGAGAATCTGCCCGAAATCACCGGAGAGAAGGGTAATCGCCAGATTGTCATCAACGAAAAGTTTGCCGTCACGGGCGGTATCTCGATTGACGAGGGCACAAACGTAAACCTCGAAGCACAGAACACCAAGCTCAACTTCGACTTCGCAATTAACGATGCACAAGTATCGAAATTCTACGGTAAGATTGACTATACACTCGAACCCGACAATCTCCCCGAACTCGAAATCGGAGCGTTGGCTGACCAGGGTCTTAAAATCGAAAACCTCGACATCAGTCCGATTATCCGATTCAACATCAACAACCCGATAGACGTACCGTTTAACGCCTCATTAGAGCTCAATCCGTACGATGCTAACGGTAACTATATGCCGAATAATCAGGTTAAAATCGAAGATGTCCACATTGCCGGTGAGGGTCAAACCAAACTCGTCCTTTCGACCGAGGAGCGTCGCTCGCAGTTCGAGGGAGAGAAGGATATAACCTTCGTCGAGACCAACCTGAGCAAGCTCTTCAAGGGCTCGCTACCCGCAAAGATTGCGGTCAAGATGAAGGTTGCGTCGGACCTCTCGACCACACACGTCATCGACCTCACGAAGCCTTCGTACGACATCGGCTACGACTATTCGGTGGCTATTCCGCTCGAATTTGGTCACGACTTCGACATCTCGTACGAGCAGACTATCGACCTGAGCGGAGCTTTCGCCGACGACTCGCGAACCACGATTGCCGAGGATGTAGAACCGGGCTCCGACAGTTCGATAGCCTCGATTCTCGATATGTTCGAGGTTGGCGAGGTCTCGCTGCTGGCAGACTTTACGACCACCATTCCGCTCGACTTCATCCTCGAAACCGAGTGTCTTAACGAAGAGGGCAAACCGGCCGATACACAGATATCGTTCAACGTGAACAATAATATGATTCACGGCCACCACCCCGAAGATGGCGAGCCCGAAGCACACTCGACACTCGAACTCAAACTCGACTTGGGCGAGGAGGGCAAATTGGAGGCTCTGCGCGAAATTGCAGCACTCCGTCTTCGACTGAATCTGCGCAATAACTCGCACACAACGAGTGCGCTCTCGCCCGACCAGACCATATCGGGAAAACTCCGACTGAAAATCAAGGATGGCTTAACAATCAATTTGAGAGGAGAATAGTAACGCAAAAGACTTGAAATTATGAAACGATATATAGCAATATTACTCTTTATCGTGGCGTTGCCCACTGCGGCAGCGGCACAGGTCCGCACCTCATACTTTATGGAGGGTTCGACCTTCCGTACTGACATGAACCCTGCATTGGCTCCGACCCGCGGATATTTCAACTTCCCGATGCTCGGAGGTGTCAGCGTGGGCATAAACAACAACTTCCTCTCGATTGAGAATATGCTCTACCCCACCGACAACGGACTTGTAACCTTTATGCACAAGTCGGTCGATCGCAACAAATTCTTGAAGCGTCTGCCTCGCAACAACGCATTGGGAATCTCGACAACAGAGCAACTTATCGGCTTTGGTGCCCACACCAACCGATTCTTCTGGTCGGCAGGAATGAACATTAGGCTTAATGCCGACATAAACATCCCCAAGGATTTCTTCTCGCTGATTACCAGCCTCGGCCAGGGCTCCTATAATATGGACAAGATGTATGCAGGTATGAGCGCATATTTGGAGACATTCGTCGGTGCTGCTATCCCGATTAAGGAGATTGCTACTGTCGGTTTCCGCGTCAAGGCTCTGACAGGTGTGGCAAACGCCTCGTTCAACGTCAATAACACGGCTATCAATGTCACCGACACCGAGGTATCGGCACGTCTTGCAGGCGAGCTCGTTGGCAGCTTCCCGATGGCAAACACCAATCTGCCGGCAGGCGCGCCTGTAAACATAGAAGATATTGTCGCAGAAGAGCTTGATATGCAACAATTTGCAGACCAGAGCAAGAATTTCGGTATTGCATTCGACTTAGGTGCCGAGGTACGACTCCTCGACGACCAGCTGAGAGTTTCGGCTGCTATTACGGACCTTGGTTTTATCAGCTGGAACAAGGCTGCAACTATCAAGGGTGAATTGGGCGGTGCCTTCGCCTACAAGGGCTTTAATTTTGAGGATAGCACAATTTCGACCGAGCAGGAGCCTTTCGAGTTCGTATCGGCAGCTGTCGATGGCAACCACGCCCAGCGACTCAACTGCTCACTCAACTTCGGTGCCGAGTATGCCATTCTGCGCAACCGCATAAGTTTCGGTCTTTTGTCACACACGCAATTCTGTCAGACCTACGCCTTCTCGGAGCTTACCGCATCGGTAAACTTCAAGCCGATAAATTGGTTTACAGCAACACTCAGCCACACCCTCTTCAACAAGAATCAACCAGGAATCTTCGGTTTTGCGCTGAACCTCCACCCCGCAGGTTTCAACATCTTCCTGGGAGCGGACTATATCGATCTGAAATTCGCACCGTTAGCAACTGCGAATGGCGGACAGTTGTTACTGCCGATACGTCAGCGTTCGTTCAACCTCAACTTCGGTTTAGGCTTCTCGCTGGGTCGTGCCAAGTACACCAAGGCCTACAAGGAGGATTTAGCAGCAGGACGTATCAAAGAGAAAAAATCTAAAAAATAGTCATTATGTTAGAGGCATTAAAAGCAGAGGTCTGCGAGGCCAATCTCGACCTCGTAAAGCACGGATTGGTAATATTTACGTGGGGCAATGTTTCGGCAATAGACCGCGAAACAGGATTGGTGGTAATCAAGCCCAGCGGAGTTGATTACAGCAATATGCAGCCCTCGGATATGGTGGTTGTCAATCTCGATGGTGTGGTCGTAGACGGTATGTTGCGTCCCTCGTCGGATACGGCCACTCATTTGGAGATTTACAAGGCTTTTCCCGAGGTTGGCGGCATCGTTCACACCCACTCGACATACGCCACAGCGTGGGCTCAGGCAGGTCTGGACATCCCGAACATAGGCACTACTCACGCCGACTATTTCCACCACGCAATTCCCTGCACAGAGGCGATGACCGAGGAGCAGATGGGCGAATACGAGAAACAGACAGGTACAACAATCGTCGAGCATTTCCTCTCGAATGAGATTGTCCCCTCACACACTCCGGCAGTCTTGGTGCGCAACCATGGACCCTTCGCCTGGGGCAAAGATTGCCACGAGGCGGTCCACAATGCCGTAGTTTTGGAGCAGGTGGCAAAGATGGCCTTTATCTCGTTGCAAATCAACCCTGCACTTACGATGAACGAGCTTCTCGTCGAGAAGCACTACTCGCGCAAGCACGGCAAGAACGCCTATTACGGGCAAAAGTAGAAGAGTAGGGATTAAAAGAGTGAGGCGATGCCCTCGGCAGCGTAGATAACCGCGATATAGCGAGCTGCCTTGCCGACCATCATCGCAAGCGTCGTAACCCAAAAATTACTACGCATAAGACCCAATACGACGGCTATCGCATCGCCCACATAGGGCAGTGCCACAAAGAGAGCCATAACTGCACCACGACCTCGCAAGAAGGTCGTGGTTTTTTCGATACGTTCGTGGCTGATGCGCAAATAACGCTCAATCCATTCGGTCTTACCCAAACGACCTATATAGTAGCAGGTTACACCACCCAACGTATTACCGGCAGTAGCCCAGACCACGCACCACAGAGGCGAAAGACCGGCCTGCGCCAAGGCCACCATAACGAGTTCGGAGCTGAACGGAACAACGCTGCCCGCCAAAAATGCCGAGAGAAAAATCCCGACATAACCCCAATCCATAAAAAATTCCATCACGGCATCCATATCGCAATCTGCTACAAAAGAGTGACAAAATTAAAAATTTTGTGCGATTTCTCCCGCCAAACGAAAATATTTTCGTAAGTTTGCGCAAATAAAATGCCTTAAACAACGATGATTAACACATTAAAATTCTATCAGGACTTCCCGAAAGAGGGTATCAAATTCGTGGATATTATTCCGCTGTTGCAGGACAAGACTGTCTATAAGCAACTTATAGACAAACTTTCGTCGCTCACAACGGCTGCTAATGTAGCAGCTCCGGAGGCACGAGGCTTCCTCTTTGCATCACCGCTGTTGCTAACCAACGAGAAGGTGCAGAACATCATCCCTATCCGCAAGAGCGGCAAACTTCCCTTCAACGAGGGCGACCTTATCGAGGTACGCATCGAGAAGGAGTACGGATTCGACACACTCTTCTATCGACTGAGCGACATCGCTGCCGGCAAACCCGAAGGCGACGTATTCGAGATTACTCTCTTCGACGACGTTCTCGCTACGGGCGGAACAGCCGAGGGTATTGCACACTCGATGGAGTCGATGCGCATTGTCGTAGATGGCAAGGAGTACGGTGTGAAGATTAAAGAGTTCATCTTCTTGGTTCACCTCGAAGAGCTCGGCGGCAAGGCTCGCCTCGAAAAGTTCGCTCCGGTACATACGCTGATGGACATTTAATAAGACTGACATAAGATTTTTCGATATATATGAAATTCACAGAGTATAAGGGTTTAGATCTGCCCAAACTTGCAAATGATGTTCTTGGCGAATGGGATGCAAAAGACACATTCCACAAGAGCATCACAACACGCGAAGGTCATCCGACATTCGTATTTTATGAGGGACCTCCCTCGGCAAACGGTATGCCGGGTATTCACCACGTGATGGCGCGTACTATCAAGGATATCTTCTGCCGCTATAAGACACAGCAGGGTTATCTCGTACACCGCAAGGCGGGTTGGGATACCCACGGTCTTCCCGTTGAGTTGGGTGTCGAGAAGGCTCTCGGCATCACCAAGGAGGATATCGGCAAAAAGATTACTGTCGAGGAGTACAACAAGGCTTGCCGCGCGGATGTAATGAAGTTTACAGGCGTTTGGGAGAATCTCACACGTCGTATGGGTTATTGGGTAAATATGGATGACCCCTATATCACCTACGACAACAAATATATCGAGACCCTTTGGTGGCTCTTGAAGCAGCTCTTCGACAAGGGTCTGCTCTATAAGGGTTACACAATCCAGCCCTACTCGCCCGCAGCAGGTACAGGTCTTTCGACCCACGAGCTCAACCAGCCCGGTTGCTACCGCGACGTGAAGGATACAACTTGTACCGCGCAGTTCAAGGTTGTACGCAATGCCGAGAGCGAGCACCTCTTCGAGGATGTTCAGGGTGAGCTCTACTTCCTGGCTTGGACAACCACTCCGTGGACACTGCCTTCAAACACCGCACTCTGCGTTGGCCCGAAGATTGACTACGTTCGCGTAAAGTGTCTGAATCCCTATACCGAGCAGCCGCAGACCGTGATTATCGCTCGCGACCTCGTACCTTCGATTTTCAACAAGAAGTTAGAGGGTACATATACCGTCGAGGAGGAGCGCACATACAAGGGTGCTGACCTTGCAGGTATCCACTACGAGCAGCTTATTCCGTGGGTTAAGCCCGTCGAGGCTGACGAGAAGGGTAATTGGAGCCCCGCAGCCGAGAAGGCATTTCGCGTAATCACGGGCGACTACGTTACCACCGAGGATGGTACGGGTATCGTTCACATCGCGCCTACGTTCGGTGCGGATGACGCATTTGTGGCTCGTGCAGCAGGTATTCCCTCGCTCTTTATGATCAACAAGCGTGGCGAGACTCGTCCGATGGTTGATTTCACCGGTAAGTTCTACCTTATCGACGAGCTCGACGAGAAATTCGTTGAGGAGTGCGTCGATGTTGAGGCATACAAAGAGTACGCAGGTCGTTGGGTAAAGAACGCCTACGATCCGCAGTTTATGGTTGATGGACGCTACGACGAGAAGGCTGCACAGGCTGCCGAGACGCTCGACGTCTACATTTCGTTGATGCTTAAAGGCTCGAATCGTGCTTTCCGCATCGAGAAGCACACCCACAACTACCCCCACTGCTGGCGTACCGACAAGCCTGTATTATACTACCCGCTCGATTCGTGGTTTATCCGCACTACGGCTCTCAAAGAACGTATGATCGAGCTCAATAAGACCATCCGCTGGAAGCCCGAATCGACAGGCTCGGGACGTTTCGGCAAGTGGCTCGAAAACCTTAACGATTGGAACCTCTCGCGTTCGCGCTTCTGGGGCACTCCGCTCCCGATTTGGGCTACGGAGGACCGCTCGGAGATGAAGTGCATCGGCTCGGTTGAGGAGCTTATGGGCGAGATCGAGAAGTCGATTGCCGCAGGCTTTATGAGCGAGAATCCCTACAAGAACTTCAAGGTGGGCGATATGTCGAAGGAGAACTACTCTACCGAGAATATCGACCTGCACAAGCCTTATGTAGATAATATCATACTTGTTTCGTCGAATGGCGAGCCTATGCGTCGCGAGAGCGACCTGATTGACGTTTGGTTCGATTCGGGTGCTATGCCCTATGCACAGCTACACTATCCGTTCGAGAATGGCGGTGCGGACTTCAACGATGTATATCCCGCAGACTTTATCGCCGAGGGCGTCGATCAGACCCGTGGTTGGTTCTTCACGCTCCACGCAATCGCAACTATGCTCTTCGACTCGGTGGCATTCAAGAATATCATCTCGAACGGCTTGGTTCTCGACAAGAATGGCAACAAGATGTCGAAGCGTCTGGGTAATGCAGTCGATCCGTTCGAGGTACTCGATAAGTACGGTGCAGATGCTACGCGCTGGTATATGATCTCGAACTCGCAGCCGTGGGATAACCTCAAATTCGACATCGAGGGTGTAGATGAGGTACGTCGTAAGTTCTTCGGCACACTCTACAACACCTACTCGTTCTTTGCGCTCTACGCAAATATCGACGGTTTCACTGGTGCCGAGGAGGAGATTCCTGTTGCGGAGCGTCCCGAAATCGACCGTTGGATTATCTCGGAGCTTAACACTCTTATCAAGACCGTTACCGAGTCACTCGAAGGCTACGACCCGACACCTGCTGCACGTGCAATCCAGGAGTTCGTAGGCGAGAACCTCTCGAACTGGTACGTACGTCTTAACCGCAAGCGTTTCTGGGGCGGCGAGATGGACAAGGATAAGTTGGCCGCATACCAGACACTCTACACCTGCTTGGAGAGCGTCGTGAAACTCGCAGCTCCGTTCGCTCCGTTCATCTCGGATCGTATCTTCTGCGACCTGAATGCAGTGAGCGGTCGCCACAGCGACGAGTCGGTACACCTCTCGACATTCCCCATAGCTGACGAGTCGCTCATAGACACCGAATTGCAGGAGATGATGTCGCTCGCACAGCGCATCTCGTCGATGGTATTGGCTCTGCGTCGTAAGGTTAATATCAAGGTACGCCAGCCGCTCACAAAGATTTTGGTGCCGGTGCTCGACAAGGCTATGGCTAAGCATATCGAGGCTGTGAAGAATCTGGTCATCAGCGAGGTTAACGTGAAGGATATCGAGCTTATCGAGAAGACCACAGGCCTTATCACCAAGCGCATCAAGCCCAACTTCAAGACCCTCGGTCCGAAGTATGGTAAATATATGAAGCAGATTGCTGCTCTGGTTGCAACATTCTCGCAGGAGCAGATTGCCGAGGTCGAGAGCGGTGCTATCTCACAGCTCGACATCGAGGGCACACTGCTCGACGTTGCTGTCGAGGATTTCGACATCACATCGGAAGATATGCCGGGCTGGTTGGTTGCTTCGGAGGGTAAGCTCACCGTGGCACTCGATATTACCGTGACCGACGAGTTGCGCAAGGAGGGTGTGGCACGTGAATTGGTAAATCGCATCCAGAACATCCGCAAGGATTCGGGCTTGGAGGTAACCGACAAGATTACCGTCGAGATCGAGGCCAAGGAGTTGGTCGAGGGTGCCGTTGCCGAGTTTGGCGACTACATCGGCTCGCAGACCCTGGCAGTGAGCGTTAAATGCAACGCCGAGCCGCAGGGTGAGTTCGTTGTCGATAGCGATATCGACGAGGAACCGCTGCGCATCGCGATAACAAAAATGCACTAAAATTTGGAGAATAGCGGAATTTTACTTACCTTTACGTAAAGCAATAACTAAAACTACGATTTTATGGCAGAGGTTGAAAAGACAAGATATAGCGATGTCGAGTTGGAAGAGTTCCGTCAAGTAATTCTCAAAAAGCTCGAAGTGGCACGTGCCGACTACGAATTGTTGCGCGACACGATTACCCACGCAGCAGGTAACGATACGGAGGATACTTCGCCTACCTATAAGGTACTCGAAGAGGGTGCCACCACCCTCTCGAAAGAGGAGAACGGCCGCTTGGCTTCGCACCAATTGAAGTTTATACGCAATCTCGAAATGGCTCTGGTCCGCATCGAGAATAAGACCTATGGTATCTGCAAGACTACCGGAAAATTGATTCCGAAGGAGCGACTGATGAAGGTACCCCACGCCACCGAGTGTATCGAGGCAAAGGAGGGACGTGTCAGATAAGTGCAATTCTCACAACAGCAAGGGCTACTCAATGAGTAGCCCTTGCTGTTTTTGGAGTATTATGTTTTATCGGCCACAAACTGCGCGGTAATCGCAGTAGCGACACGCCTTCTCATCTTCGCATTGACGGAAAGGAATATCGGGGTCGTACATCTCCGAGAGTTTTGATGCGACCAAAGACTCGAACTCCACGCGCAGGTCCGAATACATCTCACCCGACAGCTTGCGCTCCTTATCGACCATCATTGGAGAATACCCCTCATCGTGCATCGAGCGCACGTAGTAGAGTTCGGGGCGCACATCGCAACCCGACGTATGGTACATCATCATCGCATAGAGCATCGTCTTGGTAATATTCGATATGCGCTGGTCGGGCGTACCCTCAAAGAGAGATGTAAGGCCGGCATATTCGAGATGCTTGCCACCCGTCTTATAGTCGATAATACGCATCGAGCCGTCGCTCTTGCGGTCCACACGGTCGGAGATACCCTCAAAGCGCAGTTTCAGTGTACGCTCGCCCACCGCAAACGGGAAGTCGTATCGCACAGGCTTTTCGAGCTGCACAACCGAAAAACCATCGTGTACGGCATCATAGGCAAGGACATTGCGGAGATAGCGAATCACTACACTGCGAATCAGCGTAAGGTCGCCTCCGTAATCTTCGGGCGAAACGTCCTCGGTATGCAGATACTCGTGACGTATAGCCTCATCAACCACTCGTTCGAGATTCTCGGTCGCAGAGATAGCTCTCAGACGTTCGCCGGGGTTCTTGACATCGACAAGTTCGGCATAGAGTTGCTGGGCTGCGTAGTGGAATATATTTCCCAGGATACGGTCATCGACCTTCTCCTCAATCTCATCCTGTGCACGCAGCTGTGCCACCACCGTAAAGTAGAATTTCAGCGGACAATCCACATATAACGAGAATGCCGTGGGCGAGAGTTTCGACGTAGCTTCGGGTTGCAAGAATCGCTGCATACGTTCGATAATCGCATCGCTCTTCTTGACCTCGATAGCCATCTCCTCTTCGAGAAAAACATCAACACCCACCTCGACACGACGAATCGGGAAGGATGTTTCGTACTCCAACTGGCGAATATATCGGCTCGGCTCACCCGTATTGCGCTCGTCTGCGTGTGAGCAATAGAGCATATATAGATTCTCACAACGCTGGGCCAGACGATAGAAGTAGTAGGCATACACGCCCTCGTGATGTTCGGGCGTCGGCATTCCATAAGCAAAGCGGAGATTGTAGGGCACGAACGAAGATTGGGCACTGCGGTTTCCGGGGAAGTTATCGTCGTTCATCGAGAGCAGAATCACATTGCGGAAGTCGAGATTTCGGGTTTCGAGAATACCCATAATCTGTACACCCTCCAACGGCTCGCCCTCGAAAGGTATGCGAACACCCTGCAAGTGACGACGCAAGAGCGAGATATAGACACTTTGCGAGAGCGTAAGGTCGCACTCCACAAGCGAGTTGTGCAACTTCGCGAGATTCTCGGCCACCACAGCTAAAAACTCTGTCCTGCGCGAACGCTCATCCTCGCCGCAAGGTGTACCGGCAACTGCCGAGACAACATCTTGCAGATATGTCGAGAGGGCATCCCACGCCTCGACACGCCTAAATATCGTCGTGAGCAACTCGCCATCTGCGAGCATCGCGCCATCAATCATTACACGACGATTCTTGCGTATCGTCGCTAAAATACCCTGCACACGTTCAGGCTCGGCATCGGCAATATAGGGATGCGAGAGCAATCCCGTAACATCCTGGAAGTAGAATAGTGTTCTACCCTCTCGGTCGAGGCGACTGTGGCGTTGCAGTTCGAGCAGACGCTCAATCAGCGAATAGGCCAAACTCTGTCGCAACGGATAACCCATAGTCACATTGACCTTACCCAACTCTGCGGGCAGAGAGTGCAACAGCGGTTCGAGCAGATTCTCATCGGTCAGGACTATCGCTGTACGCTTATCGAGCGAGCCCTGCTTGTCGGCAAGCTCTCGCAGAATCTCGGCCACGTATTTACACTGCACGACATTCGACACCGTCGAGATTGCTGATACGGACTTTATATTGTGGAAATTATCGTGCGACACCTCGCTGCGCGGAGGGAACATCGCGATATTGTCGCGCAAGAACATACCTGCCTCCTGCTCGCGGTTTTGCGTATAGTACGAGTCGTAATCCCAGAAAAACTCGGCATCGGCAGCCGTCGCCATAAACTTCAACAGTCGCTGTTCACACGCCGAAAGGGCATTGAACCCCGCCACGACATAGTGTCGTTGCTCGGCAAAGGCAGCTCGGCCCTCGTCAATCATATCGGCAGCCGTGCGGTGAACCATACCCGCATAGGCAATGCCGAGCGACTGCAATCTCGCGCGGAACTCGTGATAGACGGGGGCCAACGTACGCCACACCTCCAAGAATCTGCGCTTTTCGTCGGTGAGTGATGCTCCCTCTGCGAGGTTGCGCCAAAAGGCTGTCACAATCTGCAACTGTTCGGGCGTGAGGTACGAAACATCAGCCTCCAACTCCTTAATATCGACAATATTGGCAAAGAGTCTATCGGCCGGAATACGATACTTATCGACCGTATCGAAGTCGGCCAAAAGCATCTCGCCCCAGAAGTAGAACTTATCGAAGGGCTCATCGTGGTATTTCGAGTAGATTTTATAGAGTTCGGCAATAAGTCGCATCTTGTCGCCCACCTTCAAGCCCGATATTTCGGACATCATCTCGTCGATAGTCAGCCACGCAGGCTGCCAGAGCGGACGCTTGGCAATCTTCGAAAGAGCATCAACAAAGAATAACCTCGCACGACGTGACGGGAAGAGTATCGACAGTGACGATACATCATCCCCATAACGCTCATAGAGGCGTTGTGCGACCTCGGCGAGAAAACCTTTCATCGCTCAACTCTATTTTTCGGCAGGGGTAATCTCGCCACCGAAGAGTGACGAGTGAACTCTCACAATCGAGGGTTTACCCTTGTAGGTAATATTGGCAGAGGTGGCAGTCATAGCCTCCAATCGTTCGGTTACAAAGAGCGACACCTCGGCACCGTGCGACGCATCGGCAATGGTTGCCATAGTTTGCAGATTCACGGCATCAAACTTCGCAGTCGAGACCTTCAAACCCATATAGCGAGCCGAGCCCTCGATAACCACGCTACTGCGACCTGTAACCTCAACAGCGAGGTCCAAAACATCGACCTTCGCCTGCAAGGTTGCACCACCCGATACCGACAAATCCAACATATCGACATCCAGCATCTGCTCCATAATCACATTAGCTCCGGCCACAGTCAGCGACGAGAGATTGCGGTAATAAATCTTCACCTCGGTAACAGTCGTACGCTTCGCATCGACAGTCTCGACAACACTCAGCAGGCCCTTCTTATCGACTTCGTACTTAAATTTAGTCGTCACCGAGCCCTTCGTGTCGAAATAGATTTTCGGACCTTCGTTCTCCGGTATGCGAATCAGGGTTACCTGCATCGCGCCCGATATGTAGATTTTATCGAATGAGCCGAGCCATTCCGAGGTCGGAGCGCTGACTATCGCTGCCAAGCGCGATGCACCCTCACTCGCAGGTTGTGACTGCTCGGCAACCGCACTCTGCGGCTGCTGGGCGCGTACCGACATAAACGCGCACACAACCATCATAATAAGTATCGAGATCCTCTTTTTCATATCGGTTTGCATTTTGAAAGAGCAAGGTACGTTTTTTTTTCGGAATAAGCCGACTTTTTTGCGATTTTTTCGCCACAAAACCTATTTTTTCAACGAATAGGCTATTTTTCTCGGTTTATAACGTCGAGTTCAATTTGTTTTTAGTATCTTTCGGGCAAAGAGTTTTTATCGTGAGAGCAAAGATTTTGAGTGCGAGCGCAGGCTCCGGAAAGACATACCAGCTGGCCTACAAGTATGTGCGCGATGTCATCGAGAATCCGACGACCTACCGCAACATCCTTGCCGTGACCTTTACGAACAAGGCTACCGAGGAGATGAAGAGCCGCATACTCAAAGAGATACACACTCTGGCCGCAGGCGAACGTAGCAACTACACCGTCAAGCTCTGCGACGAGCTGTCGCTCGACGAGTACACCGTCCGCCAACGAGCACGCGAGGTCCGCTCGTCGATTCTACACGACTACTCACACTTCTCGGTTCTCACAATCGACACCTTCTTCCAGCGCATCCTGCGTGCATTTATCAAGGAGTTGGGCATCGACCTCAACTTCTCAATCGAGCTCGACGGCAATACACTGCTCAACCGCAGTGCAGATGCTATGGTCGAGGAGATTGCCTCAAACCGCGAATTGCAGCGTTGGCTCACAGACTTTATGCACGAGCGAATGGACAACAACAAGCGTTGGGATATTCGCGACGGCATCTTGGCGTTAGGTAATGAGATATTCAAGGAGCGCAACAAAGAGGCCGTAGGTAAGGCCTGCCCCAAGGATGAGCTCAAACGCATCGTCCATCGTGCCGAGGGACGTTCACGCGCATCGCAGAAAGAGGTTTCGGATATCGCCTTGCAGGCCCTTGCACTGATGAGTCGCAGTGGCGTCGAGCACAGCGATTTCAACCGCAGCTTTACGACATACTTTGCAGCCGTAGCAGAGAATCCGCGCAAAGAGCCGACAGCCACGGTCCGCCAGCGAGCCGAATCTACGGATGGTTGGTTCACAAAGAAGGGTGGATCGGCAGCAGCCAAGGCGATTGTCGAGCAGCTACGTGAGCACTTGGAGCAGATTCTCTCGTTGCAGAGCCGGCACTCGAAGTTGTGGAATACGGCCGAGCTTATCAGCGAGAATTTCCGAGGCTTTGCTCTCCTCTCGGACCTCTACGACAGAGTTTTGCAGATGTGTGAGCAGGAGAATCTGATGCTCCTCTCCGAGACTAAATACCTCCTCTCGAAGTTCATTGCCGACAACGATGCTCCCTTCATCTACGAGAAGGTGGGTGCACGTTACGAGCGATTTATGATTGACGAGTTCCAGGACACATCGCTCAAAGAGTGGCACAACTTCCTGCCACTGCTCCACAACGCGATGTCACAATCCGAGGATACATCCGTACTGCTCGTGGGCGACGTGAAGCAGTCGATATATCGTTGGCGTGGTGGCGACTGGAAGATTCTCGGCAAGTCGGCATCCGAAAACCTCGGTCACGAGAACACCTCGATAGTCAATCTCAACGAGAATTGGCGCAGTCTGCCCCGAATTGTCGGATTTAACAACGACACCATCGAGCGCGTCGTGCAACTCGATAACGGATATCTAAACAGCGACCTCAGCAATGCTGTGGCCGAGAAACGCATACCTGCCACACTCGCCACAGAGTTGCAGGATATGCTCTCTGCGGCATACCGCGGACACGCGCAACATCCACGACGCAGAGCAGAATATGACGGCTATGTAAACATCACCCTCTTCGACGAGAAGCCGCCCGTGATCGAGCGTATCAAGCAACTCCTCGACAAGGGTTTCCGACCCAAGGATATTATGATTCTGGTCCGCGATAAGGCGCAAGGCGTCGAGATTGCCCGCACACTGCTCGACTTCAAGCAGCAGAACAGCGACCCGCGCTACACCTTCGACGTGATGACGCAGGAGGCGTTGATTATCGGCACGGCACCAATCGTCAAGTTTATAATCTCGGTGCTCTCGTTGGCTGTTAATCCCGACGACGGCATCAATCGCGCAATATATCGTCGCTACAACGACTCCGGAGCCTTCGAAAATCCGCTCTCGGAGGAGGAGTTGAGATTCTTGCGTTCGATACGTCTGCTCTCGCCAGAGGCTGCATTCGAGCAGATTATTATGCACTACAATCTCACAGAGCGAGATCAAGACACGGCATATATCCAGGCTCTGCACGAGCATATCGTCCGCTTCTGCATCGACAAGGTTGCCGACATCGCGCTCTTCCTGAAATGGTGGGAGGAGAGCGGCTCAACAAAGTCGATGAGCGTCGAGCAGAGCGACTGCACAATCGAGATTACGACCATACATAAGGCCAAGGGTCTCGAAAAGCCCGTAATCATCATTCCCTTCTGTAATTGGAAGCTCGACCCTCGCAATGCAACGGGCGTGAGCAACAGCTACATCTGGGCCAATGCCGAAGGCGACGAGGAGTTCGCCTCGCTCGGCACCTTCCCCGTGAATACCAAGCCGATGATGGCCGACTCGCACTTCGCAGCGGATTTCTACCGTGAGAAGGTATATTCGCATATCGACAATATCAACCTGCTCTACGTCGCACTCACACGTGCAGCAGAGTCATTACATATATTTATACCCACACCATCAGCTACCGGCCGTCCTAACGACACCGTTGGCAGGTTGTTGCTCTCGACCCTTCCCGAAGGTATGCGCAAGCAAGACAGAGACGGTTTCAACTGCTACGAGTTTGGCGAGTTCACATCTCCCTGCGCCCGCAGAGAGGGCGGTTCGACCGTCGAGCATCAGGCAATAGAGTTCTACAACACCGCCGAGGCCGATATGCGCCTGCGACTACCCTCGCAGCGTTATTTCGAGGACGACGAGCGTATCGAACTCTCACCACGCAACTTCGGAATCTTGATGCACCGCGCATTTGCCGAGGCCAAATCGACCAAGGACATCTACGAGAGCATCGAGCAGATGATTTGCAATGCCGCCATCTCACCTGCCGAGGGCGAACGTCTGCGTCATGAGGTGGGCAAGGCTCTCGACAATCCGATGATTGCCGAGTGGTTTGGCGGAGAGTGGAACGAGGTACGCAACGAGAACGACATCATCGTTCCGAACGGAGGCACAACACGTCGTCCCGACCGCGTGATGATTAAGGGTCGCAGGGCTGTGGTTGTCGATTACAAGTTCGGAGAGGAGGAGCGTGAGAAGTACGCCACGCAGTTGCGCGACTATATGTCGCTACTGAGCAGCATAGGCTACACCTCGGTCGAGGGTTATATATGGTATGTCCGTATGGGTCGAATAGTCCGCGTCGAGTAGCACACCTCCCCCGCGAGCTGAATAGAAAATCTTTTAGACAGAGAGCACAATCTCCGCAACCGAGGCTCCGACGAAGCCTATCAACTCTTGCGGAGCAATCTTGATTTGCAGGCCACGCACTCCGGCACTGATATAGATATATTTGTGCTCGTTGGCCGTTGCGTGGATAAATGTCGGGAATGGCTTTTTCATTCCTATCGGCGAGCAACCTCCGCGGATATATCCGGTCGTAGGCAGCAGCTCCTTCATCGGTATCAGGTCGCACTTTTTGTTACCCGACACGCGGGCCGCAGCCTTCAAATCGACCTCCTTATCACCCGGAATCACGCAGACAAAGTGTCCCGTACGGTCGCCACGCAGGATAAGGGTCTTGAAGACCGTGGCTATATCCTCGTCAAGTTCCTCGGCTACGTGCGTGGCTGCGAGATTCTCCTCATCCACCGTATAGGGGATAAGTTCGTAAGCAATCTTCGCGCGGTCGAGCAGTCGCGCAGCATTGGTCTTTTCGATTTTCGGATTTTTAGCCATTTTCTTCAAAAATTAAAGGGGCCGACATTAATTAGCAGCCCCTTCTATTGCTATATTCTTTTTGCAGTTACAATTAGGACGTGATTAGCAAGAGGGATTTCGAGGAGAAGCGTAACGCAGAAATCACCTTGCTTGGCACGTTCTAAACGACGCCGTGTGCGAGCATCGCATTAGCCACCTTCATAAAGCCGCCAATGTTCGCACCCTTCACATAGTTCACGTAGCCATCCTCCTCGGTGCCGTATTTCACGCACATCTCGTGGATGTTCTTCATAATCGAGTGGAGCTTTTCATCAACCTCCTCGCGCGACCACTTCAAGCGCATCGAGTTCTGGGTCATCTCCAAGCCCGATGTTGCTACACCACCCGCATTCGAAGCCTTACCGGGCGAGTAGAGAAGCTTATTGTTCTGGAAGATTGCGATAGCCTCAGGTGTCGAGGGCATATTTGCTCCCTCGGCAACGCACATACAGCCATTATCGACCAGCGTCTGAGCCTGCTCTCCATTGAGCTCATTCTGCGTAGCGCACGGCATTGCGATATCGCACTTCACGCCCCAGGGACGCTCACCTGCGAAGTACTGAGCCGACGGATAACGCTCGGCATACTCCTTAATACGGCCACGATATACATTTTTGAGAGTCATCACATATTCGAGCTTTTCGGGCGAGATGCCGTCGGGGTCGTAGATATAACCCGACGAATCCGAGAGGGTCACAACCTTCGCACCAAGCTCGGTAGCCTTCTTTGCAGCGAACTGCGCCACATTACCCGAACCTGAGATGCAGACGGTCTTACCCGCGAAGCTGTCGCCGCGTGTTGCAAGCATCTCCTGTGCAAAGTAGCAGGTACCGTAACCCGTCGCCTCAGGACGCAGCGGACTACCGCCCCAATCGAGGCCCTTACCCGTGAATGTTCCGGTAAACTCGTCGCGCAGACGCTTATACTGACCGAACATAAAGCCAATCTCGCGGCCACCCACACCGATATCTCCTGCGGGCACGTCGGTATCTGCGCCAATATGACGCGCAAGCTCGGTAACGAATGACTGGCAGAAACGCATAACCTCGTTATCAGACTTACCCTTCGGGTTGAAGTCCGAGCCACCCTTACCGCCACCCATAGGCAGAGTTGTGAGGCTGTTCTTGAAGGTCTGCTCGAAAGCGAGGAACTTCAAAATGCTCAAATTGACCGAGGGATGGAAACGAATACCGCCCTTGTAGGGACCGATTGCGCTATTCATCTGCACGCGATAACCGCGGTTAATCTCGACCTCGCCCTTATCGTTTACCCAAGGTACGCGGAAGATAATCACACGTTCGGGCTCGGCGATGCGTTCGAGAATCTTCATCTTGCGCAACACAGGGTCCGCAACGATGTGGGGAGCCAACGACTCGGCAACCTCACGTACAGCCTGATGAAATTCGGGCTCGTTGGGATTCTTCGCAACGAGTTGAGCCATAAACTCATCTACATATTGTTTTGCCAATTTCTCCATATTCGATGAAATTAAAAATTACTAACCACTCACAAAAATATCGTTTTAGCGAAAAAATTGCAAGTGGTTATTAAAGTTTTTTATTATCCGTTTATCAACAATCGGGCCAAGCCGACCCTACCCTTCGATTAGAAGTAGTAGGTATAGCGGCAACCGAGAGTCATCAATTCGGTACCGAGATAGTACTTCATATAGAAAGCAATATCGGAGTTGCGAGCACCATAGCCCAAGAGGTTGGCTACCAACGGAAGGTCAAAGCCACTGAGCATCGTTCCTTCGTATTTTGTTAACATCAACGACGGCTCGATACCAACACCCGCATACATCGTATAGTTCTGCTTGCGCGTATAGTTCAGGTTCAACACAAAAGGTATCGAGAGGAAATTAACGTCAAAGGAGTACATATAGTTGATTCCCGTATTGATATTCACAACGCTATCCCAACGCAGGATACGCATCGCAAGACCTGCGTTAGCCTCCCAACCCTCGGTTTTCGGATTGGAGAGCGAAGAGAAACCTACTCCCGCAGCCAAACCAACGCTGAATTTACCGTTACCACTCGACTTATGGCCATTGACCTTACCAATCATACCGCGATGCGACGAGGTGGTCGGACGCGAGGTCGTTGTGGTAGTTGTAGGACGAGTTGTGACCGAAGTGGGACGCGAGGTCGTTGTGGTAGTTGTTGTCGGGCGGCTCGATGACGAAGCAGACGTGCTGCTCGTGCTTGTCGTCGAGTTCGAAGTGGTGCTTACGCCCAACTCCTTCAACTTAGTTTTAGACTTTTCGTGGCCTTGGTCTGCCGCCTTTTGATACCAAATTTTAGCCTCCTCCTTGTTGGTCGCAACACCTCGACCATACTCGTAACAAAGACCCAAATTGTACTGCGAAGTGGAGTAGCCGGCATCTGCTGCTCGACGATACCACTTAACAGCCTCAGCATCGTTCTTCGCTACGCCATAACCATTACGATAGCAGATACCGACCATATTTTGAGCCGACATATTATCCTGCTCGGCCGATTTCTTGAAGAGATTAAATGCCTGCTGCAAATCTTTGGTAACGCCATAGCCGTTGTAGTAGCAGTTACCGAGTCGGTACTGCGATTCAGCATCACCCTTCTCGGCACCCTGACGATACCACGAAACCGCTGTTGTCAGATTCTTATCAACGCCATAACCATACTGGTATGCGCGACCCAAATATGCGCAAGAGCCAGCGTGACCCTGCAACGCTGCGGTTCTAAACTTCGGCAATGCGTTGCTGTAATCCTTCTTATCAAAGAGGGCCTTCGCCTCGGTAAAGACGCTGGTTATAGCATCAAACTTATGCGTAAGAGCAGTGGTCTGGCTCTCAGATACAACGACGCTGCTCTGATACTCGCCATAGCCATCCTTGGTAAGTTTGATTGTTCGCGTACCGATAACCACATCGAGCATCATCGGTGTACGGCCCACGCTCTTGCCATCGATATAAATCTCGGCATTTGCAGGTGTACTCGTGATGTCGAGCGTACCCATAATCGGCTTCGGATCGTCTATCTTATAGCTCTGCTCGTGAGGATCGACTGCAATATTCTGAGTTATCATAGTCGTACGGTGTCCTGCCTTGCGAGCCTCGAAGATATAGGTACCCGATGCCAGCTCGCCCTTCCACGGAGCAAAGCCTTTACGCTCGTTATTGACCCAGATTTCGCAACCATCGGCAGCATTGATTGTCACCACGGCAAAATCAGCCTCCAATGCGGGCGAGAGAGTGAATTTCTGATTATCGCTGATGGTTACAGTCTGCTCGAAGGGCTTATACTTATGTTTCACGATACGCACCTTGTGCTCTCCGCTGGGAAGACGCACATCTCGTGACAACGGAATAGTACCGAAATTTCGCTCATCTACATAGACATTCGCTCCATTCAGCACAGCTGTATTCTCGACATTCAGCCAGCCGAAGGCGGGGAGAAGCTCCACACGCTTATCGACCTTCTTACCATCAACCACAAACGAACCATTCTCACTGTAATAGTCCTTGCTCTCGACGCTATACGTATAGGCTCCATTCTGCAAAAGGACCTGAACGGTACCTCCCTCATCGGGGGTATAAAGCTTATCATCAATGGCTACAACTGCATTTTTGGGTTGCACCGTGAAGACCACATACTGAGGACGTGCCGTCACGGTATTGACATCGCAGCGGAAAACGAGGCTCTCCTTATAGACCGAAATCTGCTTCTCGCTGACACTGCTTCCGCACACGATACGCAGAGTATGGTCGCCAGGCAGCACATCGTGCACCAGCAGGTAAAACTCGTCGTTGGTCTTGCCTTTATAGACATTGTCGATATAGACGCTTGCCTCCTTCATATTGGTATTAACCGTAATCGGGTAGAGCTGATTAAGACACGCTTCGAGCCAATACTCCTTATTACCCTCCAAATTGAGCGATACCTCGTTCGAGTCGCCAAACTCGTCGTGATGGATATAGAATCGCGTCGGAGCCTTGGCCGTCATTTCGAGAATCAGGCCATTACCCTCGGATGCAACCACCTTCTTCATCAAAATCACATTACCGCCAATGGGCTGTACAACGAGATTGGCAATCTCGTCGCGAGTCATACGGTTGATATGCATCTTAATTCGTGCACAAGGTCGTTTCGAGCGGTCGAGGCCAATCGGGTCGATAGCCACACCCGACAGTGCATCGGTTTGCACGGGGCGGAAGCTCGCCGCATCAATTTCGAGCAGATTCTTACTATCCTGAGCTACGGCCAATCCCGAAACCGCAGCAAACAACACCACCAAAAAAAGTCTCTTCATATCTCTATTTTAGTTTTATCTAATTATTGGTTGTCTCCGTCTGGGGAGTAGCGGACTCAGAAGCCTCTTTGTCCGAGCTCTCTTTGTCATTTATCACTGTGCCGTTCTTCGGCAGAGCAGCAAGGCCCATAGCCACATTATTCCAATATATCGCAGCCGATGTGTTGCGCGGCACACCGATACCCATCTCGTAGCACTTAGCCAAACGCTTCTGCGAGGGGGGTGTGCCCCTGCATTGCTGCCCTATAAAAATATCGAACAGCCTCCTTGTAGTTCTTCTCAACTCCGTGGCCTGCGAAGTAGCACTGCGCCAATCGACTCTGTGCCTCGACGTAGCCCTTCTCGGCACTGCGCACAAAGTATGTGGCTGCCTGATTATAGTCCAACTCGACACCGCGACCCAGGTAGAAACAGAGACCGAGCCAATACTCCGAATAAGCATCGCCCTGCTCTGCACCCTTTCGGAAGTAGTTTATGGCGGTAACGTAATCCTTTGCATCGTAACTACTCTTGCCCGGAGTGAAGAAATCCTCGGCAGGCGTGAGTTCGCAGTTCAGCTCCACATTCTTATCCTTCTCGGCCACCACACGCTGCTCGAAGGTTTTGTAACCCTTTTTGCAGACAATAACCTTATGTTCACCTGCTAAAATCGAGGTCATCAGCGGAGTCTGTCCGACAATCTTGCCATCAACCAATACATCCGCCATCATAGGATTGCTCGTCACGCAGAGCGCACCCGTAATCGGAGTCGGAGCATCGAGCGTATAGTTCTGATGTGCGGGCTCGGAGGTCACCTCCTGCGAGAGTACGGTCGGTTGGTACCCCATTCTGCGAGCCTCGAAGATATATACTCCCGCCGTGAGTTTACCGGTCCAGGGCGAAGGGCCTTTCAGTTCGTTATTGACCCATATATCGCACCCTGCGGCCGAGGATATTGTTACCGTTGCCACATCGGGTTTCAACACCACCTTGCGCATCAGCTTCGCACCCGACACAATCAGTGTATCCTGCTGAGCGTGGTAGCCCTGCGCTATTACGTTATAGACGTATGTTCCGTTCTGCAAGAGAGCCTGCACAAATCCATCCTTTGCGGTGTAGGGTTTCTCGTCGATTATCACCATTGCCGTCTTGGGCTCAACCTCGAAGATAACAAACTGAGGACGTGACACTGCCGTATCGAGAGTTATACGGAACGAGATGTTGTTGCTATTAATATCGACCGTCTGCTCGTTGCGTGCTGCACCATAGACCACCGCTATCTTATGCGCTCCGGGGGTAACATCCTGCACCGTGAGCATAAAATCCTCACCCGTACGACCCTTGAATTCACCGTCCACATAGACCTCGGCATCCTTGATATTGGTGCTCACAACCACCGACAGCAACAGATTGAGCTGCGCATCGAGGCGATACTCCTTGTTACCCTCCAAGTTGAGCGACACCTCGTTCGAGTCGCGATACTTATCGTGGTGGAGGTAGAAACGAGTCGGCTGCTTGGCGGTCATCTCGAAAATCAGACCCGTACCCTCGGCTGCCACAATTCTCTTCATCAACACCACATTGCCGCCGACAGGCTGCACCACGAGATTCTCAATCTCGTCGCGAGTCATACGATTAACGTGCATCTTGATACGTGCACAGGGGCGTTTCGAGCGGTCGAGGCCTATCGGGTCGATAGCCACGCCCGACAGCGCATCAGTCTGCACGGGGCGGAAGCTCGAAGCATCAATTTCGAGGCTCTGTCCGCTGCTCTGCGCCTTTACGACACAGACCACGCAACACAATAGGGCAATTATCGCTAATCGGAGTTTCACAGCTTAATAATCTTTAATCCTTTGGCATCTACACCCGGCATCGAGATACCTACACCTGCACCCACATAGGTCGGGTCGCAGACCACATATCGCTTACCGTCGAGCATCACGTAATCGCCCTCGGTTGAAGCATCAAAACGCACGGCCGAAGCCAAGTGTTCGGGATATTCGAGCAACACAGCCTCCATATTCAGCACATCACGCACCAGGACCGTAAAGAGTATCGCACGGTCGTCGCAGTCGCTATACGGATAGAAGAAGGTCTCATCTCCAAAGAACCACTTTTCGCGGCCGAACTGCTGATCGTCGGTCTTATAGGCAAAGCTTGTCTGCACAAAGTCGAGAATTACCGACACCGCCTCACGCTGACTCTTGCCGTCGGTCACGCGCTTCAACATCGGATAGAGTTGAGCCTTCAAGTTCTCCGAGAGCGAAGTACGCACATAATAGGCAAAATCCGAGGCAGGATACTCGGCATAGTATGCTATAAGGTTGCTATTGACCGCAAGTTCGAGTGTTGCCACGGGGTACTTTTTCGATGCAAAACGCTTTACGGGCGTAGCCTTATATTCAAGTCGCGGTGGGCAGTTATGGCTCAACGAGAAGCTGTTCTCGCCGGGGAATTGCACACTGCAAATATTCATCTTGGTAGCTGACGAACGCTTCACAGGGAGGTAGAAACGCACTCCGTTGAGCGTAAAGTAGCTCATTCCATATACCTGACCCGAAATATTGAGAAGCAACGAGAGGTCGTTTCCGCTACGAGCCATACGCACACGATAGCCGCTATGAGCCAGCAGGTACGCCTGCAACAACACTCCGTCGTTGCAGTCAGAGCCGTAGTAGCTACGCACAAAATTCTTGACCATCACGTAGTAGCCCCAATCGCTCAAAGCCAATCTCTCGCGAACGGCAAGGCAATCTTCGAGTGTCGATTCATAATCACCCGAACCCATAGCGAGCCAAGCGTCTGCGACCTTATTTTCGGTCAATTCGAAGAGCGACTGCTTGGCAGCACCCTTCGGCACACGAATCGAGACCTTTGTGCCATAATATCCAAAGTTCCATACACTCTGATTGCAAGTCGGCGCAACCGGCTGTGAGGGCACGGTCTGAGGTGTCGCAGGCGCAGGCTGCGGTGCAGGTTTTGGAGCAGGTGCCGGCTTGGTCTGCGGAACAGGTGCGGGCGTAGGAGCAGGTGCGGGCGCAGGAGCAGGTTTAGGGGTTACAACGGGTTTGGGCTGCGGAGCCGGTGCAGGTGCAGGTGCAGGTGCAGGCTGCGGAGCCGGGGCCGGGGCCGGTTTAGGAGTAACGACAGGCTTTGTAGGCTCGCTGGTGGGTGTTACCACGGGAGCCGGCTTTGGTGCTGGCTCGACAACAGCCACCGGCTGCTCATTCGAAGTTGGCGCCGAGGGAACATATTGAGGAATTGTCACAGGCTCAGGACGCTTTGGTGCTGGCACCGAGGGCGAAGAGTTATAGACTTCCCACGCCTTACGCATATGCTCGGCATAAGAGCGGTCAATCTCGGCACGCTTGCGCTCAAACTGCTCGTTATTGCTGCTCTTAATCTTCTCGAACGACGAGTCCATCTGACGACGGTACTGCTCGAAAGCATCCGGCGTCTGTGCGAGTGCCGCAACTGCGACCAAGCTCGCCAATGCTGTGATAATCCTCTTCATAATCGGCAATTATCTGTTAGTTGAGTCCGCCACTGCTCGACACCGTACGCTCAATCATCTGCTCAGCATCGTAGGTCACATCGCGAGCCTGCTGCCAGACACGAACACGAACAAGCGGATTGGTATCGTTACGCATATCTATCGCCAAAGTCAGAATACCGTCATCAGCGTAGTTATTCGAGTAGTAGAGCTGGCGCACCTGAACGGCATAGATACCCTCCTTGGCGTAGAAACCTTTTGCGACGTTACACTCCTCGAAGCGGATATTCACAAACTCCTTACTGTTGAAGCTATTTCGCAGGTCGGCAATATATTGGCCCTTTGTCTTGCGTTGGTACTCGGTCTGCACACCCTGCAAGGCACTAACCGTATCAGAGAACTTCTTGGTCGTCTGCTTCAACACACGACCAACGATGATGTAGGCATCATCGGCAAAGACCTTGTTGATATAGGCCAAATCTTTCAAGCAATATGCCGAGCGATAATCTTCGAGAAAGCAGAGCAGAGCCAGACGCGCAGCATCCTCCCACTCCATCGACAGAATGGTCTGCTCGGTCTTCGAGCCCAGGCGGTAGGCCACCGACTCGACCTTGTGAGTACGCTCGTTCACACGGAAGACTACATCTTCGACAAACGAGTGATTACCCTTGAATTTGAGTTTCAGAGGCACCGAACGACAGATAACCAACGAGTCGTGCTTGACAAACTTATATTCGGGAGTACGTGCAACGACCGGATTACCACTCGCCACGATAGCGTTGTAGTGCTTCCACGCCTCAGGAGTAAAGTGATGCTGAATCTCCGAAGTAGACAACCCCTGAATCGAGCCGACGATATCGGTCATAATCTTCGTATAGGGAGCGGTATCCGACACCTTGCTGTTTACCTCGACGTAGCTCTTCTCGACCTCGGCAAGCTTATTCAGCACGGGCGACTCCACGCTCTCGGCCGTTGTCACAACCTCCTTGCGAGGTTTCACACCTTCGGGTTTCGAGAGCACCTTCTTGTTTGCACCTTCGAGTTGAAGGGCATTTTCGAGCAGAAGCGACACCTGCGGATCCATCTGGCGAGCCAAATCGCGGTTCACGCAGTCGATATCAACATCAAACTCATCGAGCAACTGTTTCATAAAGATTGTACCGCGACCATCCTTAATCGACTCGCCCTCGACATATCCGCCACCATCGAAATATCCGAATTTGAGATAGCTGATAGGCTCGCTATCGTAGGTAAAATCGAGGAAGAGCTTGTAGGGATAGTTACGATTCTGCTTATCCTGTTCGACAGCAATGACGCGAACATCAATCTTGCCGAGAATCTCTCGCAGCTGCGAGAGCAACCACTGACGAGCGGGGTGCTCATCATCGACTTTGATTTGGTCTTCGCCTCCGGGATAGGTCTTAATCAGGGTGTGTGCCCAAGCGTAGTAGCGAATCTTATCCTCCACCAGCGGAGCATAGCGACCCGATTCGATATACTCCTCAATCTTGCTGCGCAACGACTCGTGACGTGCGTTCCAATCGGCGATGGCAATATAGCGCAACACTCGCTTGCGGCCATCCTTATCATCCGACAGCACCTCACGACGCATATTCTCCAAATAAGTATTCGACACGCGATTGACGTTGCTCACAAAGCTCTCACCACTCACTCCTGCTGCCGTCGAATCGACAATACTTGTATTGGTCTTATTCGAAATCGAGATACCTGCCATCTCCGACAATAGTCGAATAGCATCCTGGTCTGCCTCCTCGATGGTGGCACCATAGCCAATCGACCACTTATAATCGCGCATATCGGTATCTGCCAGCACTCGCGATACAGACACCTGTGCAGCAACATTCTCAGACAAGAAAATCAACGCAAAGAGCAGGAATAAGCCTCTTCTCATAGTTTGGATTATTAATTGGGATATCGGTTAATATCAAAGGGGGATTAAAATAAAAATCGGGCGGTAGTTAATGGCTACCGCCCTGTGGTTATTCACTTACAGAAGATTACTGTGCCGAAACATTATCGAGGAAGCCCTCGTTAATCCAATTCGAAATCTTTGCACCGTACTCCTGAGCCAGCTTCTGCTCCTCGGCTGCCTGCTTCAATGCGTTCATATGAGCCTTGTGAGCACCCTCAGTGTCGATCAAGCAGTAGAGCTTCACGTCGTAAGTGTTAGTCTTAGCGTTGTGGCGAACCAAAGTGTACGAGTTCTTAACCTCGCCTTTGAGCTCCGAGAGAACCAGACGCTCGTAAGCAGCTACGAAGTTCTCCTTCTGTACGTCGTTCACATCGGTCATCTCCGAAGTCACGCGACCCTTAACAATCGAGCGAGCCTTCTCTGCGTACTCGTTCAAAGCGTTATTGCGAGCGATAGTCTTTGCCATATTGGTACTACGCTTGCCATCAGCAGTTGCAACGATCTCCTCTGCACCAGCCAAAACCTTATCGAGGTGCTGAGCCGCACGCAAAACGAGGTCACCCGATTCGAGCAGCTTGTAACCCTCAGCAGTTGCTGCCTTAGCAGCCTTCTTTGCGCTCTTCAACGCAGCCTTCGACTGTGCAAACACGGGCGCAGTAGCAACCAATGCTGCAACCAAAACGATCAAAATCTTTTTCATAGTCTTGTAAATATTAGGTTAAACAATGTTTGATAAGTCATTAACACTACCGCAAATATAATATTTTTTTCTATCATTGTTCTATTTATCTTATTTTTATTGCATAAAGTGCAAAAAAAATCTCAAAACCGAATCCTCTTTCGACCCGATTTTACCAATAAAAAAACACATAGAAATTAAAAGAATATCAACTGCACCAAGATATATATCGGCAGCAGAATTATAAGCGAGAACTTGATGATATAACCAAAGAAGCTCGGCATCGCGATACCATTCTCCTCGGCTATGGATTTAATCATAAAGTTGGGGCCATTGCCGATGTAGGTCATCGAGCCGAAGAATACCGCACCGAGAGATACAGCCTTCATCAGAATTTCGGGAATACCCGCCACCGTCGCCACACCCTCGGCCACGGGCAGACCCGTAGCAATCGTATAGAAGGCCACGGCCGTCGGTGCATTATCGAGGAACGACGAGAGCAGACCCGTGCTGTAATAGAATTGCCAGGGCGAATCCAAGCCGAGCGACGAGGCGTTAGCATTGAGATAAATCATCGCAGGGGTCATCGTCGCAAAGATACCGATAAAGAGTACCGCCACCTCCACAATCGGGGTCCACGTGAAGTGATTGAGTTCGCGCACCGAGCGTCGGGTTGTCAGCATCGAGAGCAGAATAACCGCCAAGAGGATAATCTCGCGCAGGAATTTCATATATATCGGAGCGTCGTGCTCGCCCATAGCCGGAATTTGACCCGGATTGATAAATGCCACAGCTCCGAGAATTATGAGCAGGTAGAACACATTTACCAAGCCCTTAAATTCGGCCTTCACGGGCTCGTCATCATCGTTTTCTTCGGCAGGTCGTAATGATGCAAGTCGCTTATAGAGAGCTGCGTGACGCTTCTCGATTCGGCAGTAGTGCGAGTCGGCGATATAGTACATCAGCAGCAGGATTCCTCCCGTGAGCAGCCACTGCGGCAACAGTTTCAAGAACCACGTAAACTCGACACCGCGCAGGTATAGCAGGAACAACGGGGGATCGCCCAGAGGCGTAAGCACACCTCCGCAGTTAGCCACAATCGCGATAAAGAAGAGCATCGTATGGATTTTATGCTCGCGGTGGCGGTTGATATCTATCAACATACGCACGAGCAACATCGCTGCGCCCGTCGTACCGATAAACGATGCTAAAACAAATCCCAGAGCCAACATAGCCGTATTGGTCGAGGGTTTCGCCTCGATGCGGCCCGTACGATGCAATCCGCCCGTCACGACAAAGAGGGCGCAGAGCAACGTAATAAAGGGAACGTAGTCGTAGAGCATCTGGTGCAGCACTCGCTCGCCAAGGCCTATGTGGTAGAGATAGAGCGATGTAGGCACACCGAGCAGCAGCGAGAAGAGCAGTTTATTGGAGTTTTTCTCCCACCACTCCCCTACCACAAAGGGGCACACCGCGATACCCAACAGCATCAGCGCGAAGGGAATAAGCGTCCATATCTCTACTTCCTGCATATCGAACGAATATACTTTATACTACACAAGAATTGTTCTTTTTCGGGAAAAATCGCTGCAAATGTAACAAAAAGTCGCTCTCGTTGTCCTCGTAAGGCATAAAAAACGACCGCCAAAGCAGTCGTTTCATAATATTCTACCTATATATATTATATAGCATTCAGTTTATCGTAAATTTTCAGGCAGACCCACGCATCGGTTGCTGCGTACATCATCTGCTGCTCGGTAAAGCTCTGCGCCTCCCAATTACTCAGACGCTGCGCCTTCGACACTCGCTGGCCGAGGATGATGCCCGACATCTTACGCAGGCTCTTATCCTCGATACCGAACTTGCCGACCTCAGATTGCAGGTCGATAAATCCGCGAGGTGTAAAGTTGCGCAACTTATTCAGCGAACGCAAGTCGCCGGCCACGTCGGCACCAATCTTACAGATATCGCTACGTTGGAGGATGCTCAGCAGTTTGTTCGAGAACTTAACCCTGTTAAGGCGTATCAGGTAGCAACGCTCGTAGGTCGAGAGTTGCAACAAAGATACCTTATTGGTCACGCCCGCCTTAAACGATGGGCGCGTCTCGGTGTCGAATCCCAGCACCGTCTGCTCCGCGAGGTAGCGACACGCCACATCGAGAGCTTCGTCGGTATCGACTACCACGATTCTGCCGTCGAAGTGTATTGCCGGCAGAGCGGCAACCTCCTCGTTCGATATTTTATTTACGAATGTCACCGAAATCGAGATTACTTGCGGCTGTTCTTTGCCTGCTGCTTCTGCAACTCCTCCTGCTGACGCAGCAACTCCTCGTAACGCTGCTGGAAACGCGACTTCTTGCCCTTGGTATTCTTCTTGGCATTGTGAATCATCGCGTGTACCTTATTATCATCAACCATCGTGCGGATAAGGAAGGTCTGCGCCATCGACAACAACGACGAGAGGAAGTAGTAGTAGTTAAGACCACTCGAATAGTTGTTGAACCACATAATCATCATTATCGGCATCATATAGACCATCATAAACTTCATACCCGCCATCTGGGGCTGGCTTGCAGCCGACTGGTTGTAGTTGATATACGAGAAGAGGAACATCGCCGCAGCCATCAGCAAGCAGAAGAGACTCACGTGGTCGCCATAGAACGGAATGTTGAAGGGCAGATTCAGCACGCTATCATACGACGAGAGGTCGTGCGACCAGAGGAACGACTCGCCACGCAACTCGATAGATGCGGGGAAGAAACGGAACATCGCAATCAGCACAGGCATCTGGATAAGCATCGGCAGACAGCCTCCCATCGGGTTGATACCGGCCTTCTTGTAGAGTTCCATAGTCGCCTGCTGCTTCTTCATAGCATCCTCCTGACGGGGATACTTCTCGTTCAGAGCTGCAATTTCGGGCTGGATGACGCGAATCTTCGCAGTCGAGAGGTAGCTCTTGTAGGTCAGCGGGAAGATAATCACACGCACCAACAACGCCAGAATCAAGATGATGATACCGAACGAGGGGATGTAGTTACGCAGAAGGTCGAAGACCGGAATTACAAACCAGCGGTTAATCCATCCGAAGATACCCCAACCAAGCGGAATAAGTCGTTCGAGAGCAATCTTATCGCCATTCTCATCGACAATCTTCTTCAATACGGCATACTTATTAGGACCGAAGTAGAACGAGAAATCATACTCATTAACCTCCGCATCGTACGGCACAGCCATCTCAACCGAGAAATCCTTGATATATCCCGAACCGGGCTTGGCCGTCTCGAATGCCATATTTGCGTAGGTCACATTGTCGGGAGCGATAAACACCGACGAGAAGAACTGCTGCTTGAAGGCTACCCAATTCACCGACGACGATACCTCATCGCTCTTCGACTCCTCGCTCATACCGAGCTCCTCGATAGCTGCCTCACCGGGCAGGCGGTAGGCGATTGTGGTGTACATATTCTCATTCTTGAAGCCGCGCTCGTTCTGGTACGAACGGTTGCTCCAATCGATGCCGATGCTGCTCTGCTTCGCCATCAGCGGAGCCATATTTTCGAGGCGGACCTTGAAATCCACGAGATAGTCACAGCTGGGCTCTGCCTCGTTATGGAGAGTATACTCATAGACGTAGTATGCACCCTCGCCCACGTGCAGACGCATCGTAACGCGCTGCAACGAATCGTTCTTCTCGACGGGCATCACCTCGAAGTTATACTCCGAAGTATTCACCTGCACGTTGTTCACGCCATTCTTTACGTAGAACGACATATCGAAATTGGCAGTCGCGGGGTCGAACATCTTAATCGGCTCTGTACGCTCATCCTTCGGCGCATAGCGAGTGTACTCTTTGAGTTCGGCACCCACAATCTGACCTCCGAGCGACGAAATATCGAGTTTGAGGTAGTCATTTTCGAGAGTTACGATTTGCGCCTCTCCGCCACGAGCCTCGGCAAGCGTCGCGCCATAACGTGCAACCTTCAAAAGCTGCTCACGCTCTGCTCCCGACACAGCCTCGCCAGCCTCCGCCGAGTGTGCGGTGGCTACATCGACAACCGACTGCAAGTCGGCCTCGGTCTGCTCGTGCTGCGCAACGTATGCGTTGTACTCTTGAAGTTTCTGCTGATACTCTTTCTGCTGTTTAGATGTGTAGATGGCAAAGCCGACAAAAATCAAACCTGTCAGGACAATGCCGATAATAGATTTCTTATCCATCTCTCTTCTTGTTTTCTCTCAGTGCCACCCTTTCGGCAGCAATAAATAGATTATTAATGTGTTTGTTAATTACTCCTGATTAGCGTCAATCATCTTGACCTTCTCGATAGCCTCCGAGAGTTCGCGCTTAGCTCGCTCAATCTTCTGCTGCACCTCGGCAATCATCGCCTCGGCACCCTTCGACTTCGAGAAGAATCCGATATTGTTTTCGAGCAGAGCAATATCCTGCTCCAACTGGCGAACCTTGTTGTAAAGACGCTCGCGCTCGCTGCGCATACGCTTCTCGCCTGCCGACTTCATCGACGAGAGTTTCTCCTTAAAGCGATTCATCGAGCGGTCACGCTCCGAGCCGCGCACCACGGCAAACATCTTATCGACAGCCTCCTTGTACTGCTTCTGCAAAGCATCCTTCGCCTTTGCGGGCACAAAGCCAATCTCGCTCCAACGACGCTGGAACTCCTTAATCATCTCGTAACCGCCCTCCTTGATATCGGCCGCAACCATCTCGGCAATCAGAGCCGTCTTCTTTACGAGGTTATCGGCATACTCGCTATCAACCGACGAGAAGTGCTTAGCCTTACGCTCGAAGAACTCGTCACAAGCCGCGCGGAAACGCTTCCATACCGAGTCGGCATAGCGTCGCGATACGGTGCCTACCTCCTTCCACTTCGCTTGCAAGGCAATCAGCTCGTCGGTAGCCTTCTTCCACTCCTCGCTATTTTTGAGAGCCTCGGCAGCCTCGCAAATCTCAATCTTCAAGCGCAAATTCTCTTCCATTTCGTCCTTTACCTCGGCATAGAACTCACGTTTAAGCTCGAAGAAACGGTCGCAAGCCGCACGGAAACGCTCGTAAACCTTCGCATTCTCCTTGCGCGGAGCAAAGCCTATACTCTTCCACTCCTTCTGGATTTCGAGCAGACGGTCGTTAGCCTTGTTCCAAGCCTTGCGCGTAGCACAAGCTTCGGCAGCCATAGCCTCGACCTGCTCGCAAAGAGCCGTTTTGCGTTCGAGATTCTGCAACTGCTCGTTCTTGATATTCTCGAAGTGCTCCTGGTGACGCTTATTTACGCAGGTCGATGCCTCCTTAAAGCGATTCCACAAAGCCTCCTTATATTCGTTTGCCACGGGGCCTGTCTCGCGCCACTCGTCGTGGAGTTTCTGCAACTTATGGAACGACTCGACGATTGACGGTTCCTCGGCCAAAGCCTCAGCCTGCTCACAGAGCGAGAGTTTCTGCTCATAGTTCTTTTTGAGGTCGAGATCACGCAACTCCTTATTAATCTTGATAAAGTTATAAAAGTTCTCGACGTGCAGATTGTAGGTCTCCCACAAATCCTTGACATATTGCTGTGGCACAATGCCGGTCTCCTTCCAGCGTTGTTGCAACTCACGGAATTTCGCAAAGGTCGTGTGGAGGGTTTCATCCGAATCGACCAACTCTTTCAGTCCCTCGATAATCTCTAACTTTGCCTTATAGTTCTCCTCCTTGACTTTGTCAAGATTGGCGGTATATTCATCGCGACGGTGGCGATAGACGCCCAACAACTCCTTGAAACGCACCTCACAGCCATCAACCTGCGGAACAAACTCGGCATCCTCACCCTCGGCCTCGGCAAATGCGCGACGAGCAGCATCAACCTCTGCACGGTGGAGTTTATAGAAGGCAACCTTGATAGCCTCTACCTCGTGACGCACAGCCTGCACGGGATTCTCATCGAGCGACTTTTGCAGCATCTCGACCAACTCCTCCTTGCTACGACCCACATAGTTCTCAACCAGATGCTCTTGTTCGGCAACCTCCATATCTTCGGCAGGTTGCAGTTCACCCTCCGGCTCGACATCAGGCTCCACAGCAACACTCTCGGCTGGGGTCTCGACCACAACATCGGTTGCAGCCTCGCTCACAACCTCCTCCGCCACCACGGGCTCGCTCTTCTTGGTGCGAGTACGCTTGGGTTTGGCCTCGGTTACAGCATCTGTTTCGACACTCTTCTTACGGGTACGGGGCTTTTTAGCTTCGTTTTCACTCTCATTTGTTTCCACAACGGGTGCAGCAGTAGTTTGTTGCAACTCTTCAACCGCAACACTCTCTGCGGCAGAAGTTGTCAAGGTAGTTTTTCGGGCAGACATCTCTCTAAAATTTTAAGATTACACTATACTTTTAAGTATAGTTTCGGGCAAAGATAACGATTTTATCGCTTGTTCCACCATATTTTTCTCGATTTTTGCTATCTTCGCGCTACAAAGCACAAAAAATATGGCGCATCGAATACTTTTGGTGGATGATGAACCCGATATTTTGGAGTTCGTCAGTTACAACCTCTCGAAGGAGGGTTATCAGATATTCACGGCACCCGATGGAGCCGAGGCTTTGAAGGTTGCTGCCGAGTGTCGGCCCCACCTTATTTTGCTCGATATGATGATGCCGCGAATGGATGGTTTGCAGACCTGCAAAGCACTGCGCGAAATGGAGGAAACGGCCGATGCCCGCATCGTCTTTTTATCGGCCCTGAGCGAAGAGGAAAACCAGCTCACGGGCTTCGATGCCGGAGCGGATGACTACATCGCTAAACCAATCAGAATGAATCTGTTAAAGAGCCGTGTAAATGCCATTATGCGTCGTATCGAAGACCCTGCGACAACTGCCGAAATCGAGATTTGCCGCGAGCGTCATTCGGTGATTTGCAACGGTCGGGAAACGGTGCTTCCGCGCAAGGAATTTGCACTGTTTGACCTGCTCTATTCCGAGCCGGAAAGGCTCTTTTCCCGCGAAGAAATTTACCTCAAAATTTGGGGCTCGGAGGTGGTCGTCGGCGACCGCACAATCGACGTTCACATCCGTCGTCTGCGTCGCAAAATCGGCAACGAACACATCATAACCGTCAAGGGAATGGGTTATCGATTCCAAAAATAGGCTCGAAAAATCGTTTTTACTGAAATTAAGTCAAAAAGTTTAGTCGGCTTTGGATAAATTTTCTTACCTTTGTAAGAAATTATGGCATTGTGGCAATATCTCGTCGTCCACACCCCGAAACAGACTTGAATTTAAGGCAAAACAACAACATAAACAGAACAAATTATGGTTATTCTTGTATTGAACTGCGGAAGTTCATCAATCAAGTATCAGGTTATCGACATCAACGATGACCAGAACACTCTTTTGGCAAAGGGTCTTGTCGATCGTATCGGTCTGCCCGACGGCAGCCTGACGCACAAGCCCACAGGCAAAAACCCCTACTCGTTGGTACAGGCAATTCCCGACCACACAACAGGTATCCGCCTTGTACTCGACGCTCTGACCGACGCAGAGCACGGCGTTATCGCTTCGCTCGACGAGGTTAAGGCCGTAGGTCACCGCGTAGCTCACGGTGGAGAGTTCTTCCCCGAAAGCTGCATCGTAAACGAGGATGTAAAGGAGAAGATTCGCTCACTCTTCGCAATCGCTCCGCTCCACAACCCCGCCAACCTCGAAGGCGTACTCTCGATTGAGAAGGTTTTGCCGAGCGTTCCGCAGGTTACGGTGTTCGACACTTCGTTCCACCAGTCGATTCCGGCAATCAACTATATGTACGCTCTCCCCTATGAGTACTACGAGAAGTACCGCGTTCGTAAGTACGGTTTCCACGGCACCAGCCACAAGTACGTTGCTCGCGAGGGTGCGAAGTTGGCAGGTCTGGACATCAACAACTCGAAGATTATCACCTGCCACGTAGGTAATGGTGGTTCGGTTACGGCCGTACTCAACGGCAAGTCGTACGATACCTCGATGGGCTTCTCTCCGCTCGACGGTCTGATTATGGGTACACGTTGCGGTTGTATCGACGCCAGCGCAGCGACCTACATCGGCGAGAAGGAGGGTATGAGCTACGACGAGCTCAACGCAATGCTCAACAAGAAGTCGGGCGTACTCGGTATGACCGGTCTTTCGAGCGATATGCGCGACATCGACGATGCTTATGATGCAGGTAACGAGAAGGCTATCCTCGCGCGTGATGCATACTACTTGCGAATCAAGAAGTTCGTAGGCGAGTACGCAGCTGCGATGGGCGGTGTCGATTTGATTATCTTCACAGGTGGCGTTGGCGAGAACTCGGCAGATTTGCGTCGCTACGTTTGCCAGAATATGGAGTTCATCGGTTTGCAGTACGACGAGGAGGTAAACCTCCGCACTCGTGGTGTAAACGTGATGCTCTCGACCCCCGAGTCGAAGGTCAAGGTTGCCGTTATCGCAACAAACGAGGAGCTGGTAATCGCTACCGACACCTACAATCTTGTAAAATAGTAACAAATTATATACTCCGAAAACAATGATTACAAAACTTAACGAAGTTGTCGAGGCTGCACTCAAAAGAGGTCGCAAGCGTCTCGCAGTAGCATACGGTCAGGATTCACACACTATCGAGGCTGTTTACGATGCCTACAAAGAGGGTTTGGTTGAGCCTACTCTCTATGGCGACAAGGAGGTTATCGAGAAGGTCTGCGCAGAGTTGAACATTCCTATTACCGCTTTCAATATTGTCGATGTTAAGAAGGATACCGAGGCTATCGCAATGGCCGTAGCATCGGTTAAGTCAGGTACTGCTGATGTGCTTATGAAGGGTCTGGTTTCGACCGACAAGTATATGCGCGGCATCCTCAACAAAGAGAAGGGTCTTGTCCCCCCGAAGGGCATTCTTACTCACGTTTCGCTCGTTGAGCTTCCGAGCTACCACAAGTTGCTCGTAATCTCGGACGTTGCGATTATCCCCGCTCCCGACTTCAAGCAGAAGCAGATGCAGATCAAGTTCCTCGCCGAGACCGCAAATATGCTGGGCATTGCGACACCTAAGATTGCCTGCATCTCGGCTACCGAGCAGGTGCTGCCCACCGTTCAGTCGAACCTCGAATGTGCTATCCTCGCAAAGATGGGCGACCGCGGCCAGTTGGGTAATGTAATGGTAGACGGACCTCTCTCGCTCGACGTGGCTCTCTACAAGGAGGTTGCCGAGCACAAGAAGGTTAAGGGCTCGGCTATTGCCGGCGACGTAGACTGTCTGCTCTTCCCCAACATCGAGTCGGGTAACGTCTTCTTCAAGGCTGCATCGCACATTGGCGGTGGCGAGCTGGCTGCAATCGTTAAGGGTGCTCAGGCTCCCTGCGTCCTCACATCGCGTGGCGACTCGGCACTGAGCAAGAAGTATTCGATTGCAATGGCTTGCTTGGCAGCAAAATAGTCTTACCGGAATCAAACGGAATACCGAGAGTTTGGCCGCAGAGTGCCGGACTCTCGTTTTCCGATTAAAGAAATAACCCTATGAACTACAAAGTTTTAACCATCAACCCCGGCTCGACATCGACCAAAATTGCGCTCTATGGCGAGCAAGGCGAGTTGTGGAGTCAGACCCTGCGTCATCCCGCAGATGAAATTGCCAAGTTCGGCCGCATTGCCGAGCAGTTCGAGTGGCGTTTGGAGCTTATTCTCGACGCTCTGAGAGAGCAGGGCGAGGATGTTGCATCGCTCTCGGCTGTCGTTGGACGCGGCGGACTTACCAAGCCCATTATGGGTGGCACATATTGCGTCACCGAGGCTCTTATCGAGGAGCTGCGCACAACACAGATGGAACACGCCTCGAATCTCGGAGCTCCCCTTGCGGATGCTATCGCTCGCAAAGCGGGCGTTGGTGCCTATATCGTCGATCCCCCGACCGTAGATGAGTTGCAGCCCTCGGCCCGCATCAGCGGAGTGAAGGCACTGCCGCGCCTGTCGATATTCCACGCTCTCAATCAGAAGGCCGTGGCTCGTCGCTATGCACACGAGCAGGGCAAGGCTTACGAGGAGTTAAATCTTATTGTAGCTCATATGGGCGGTGGCATCTCGGTCGGAGCGCACCGCAAGGGCGAGGTTATCGACGTAAACAATGCTCTCGACGGTGAGGGTCCGATTGCGCCCGAACGTGCCGGCACGCTCCCCGCAGGAGCTTTGGTCGAACTCTGTTTTTCGGGCAAGCACACCAAGGCCGAGGTCAAGAAGATGCTCTGCGGCAAGGGTGGCGTGGTCGATTTGCTCGGCACGAACTCGATGATTGATGTCCGCACACGCGCTGCCGAGGGCGACACCGAGGCAAAGCTCGTACTCGATGCTATGTGCTACACTGTGGCTAAAAGTATCGGAGCTATGGCCGCAGCACTCGATGGCGAGGTCGATGCCGTAATTCTCACGGGAGGTCTGGCTCATAGCGAGATGATAACCGGCGATATTGCACGTCGCGTGAAGTTCATCGCTCCGATTGCCATCTATCCGGGCGAGGATGAGATGTTGGCACTTGCCGAGAGCGGACTTGCCGTTCTGCGTGGCGAGCGCGAAGCTAAGATTTACGAATAGACAACGAAAAAAGTCAAACGATGAAGATATTGATTCTCAACGGTCCAAACCTTAACCTGCAAGGCAAGCGCGATACCGACATCTACGGAACGCAGACCTTCGAGGAGTATTTGGAGGTGTTGCGCCAACGATTCCCGCAGGACGAACTCGACCTCTTCCAATCGAATGTCGAGGGAGAGCTGATTAATGCGCTGCACGCCAGCGTCGGCGCATACGATGGTGTGGTTATGAATGCCGGAGGTTATACTCACACTTCGGTCGCTATCCGCGATGCTATCGCAGCTATCTCGACACCCGTGGTCGAGGTCCACATCTCGTCGATTCTCGCTCGCGAGGAGTTCCGCCATATCTCGATGTTGGCACCCGTCTGCCAAGGCTCGATTATGGGCTTCGGTCTCGACTCGTACCGCTTGGGCATCGAGGCGTTGCACAAGTAGAGCCAAACAGAACACTCTACACCCATTTCCGAGAAGATGAGCGAGAAGATGCTGAAAGAGAAGGTCGCAGGCGGCGTTGCGTGGAGCATCGCCGAGAAGGTCGGCTCGATGTTGCTCCAAATGGTTGTGAGCATCGTCGTAGCAAGACTGCTCGTACCCGAAGATTTCGGCGTTATGGCTATCCTGACATTCTTCACAGCCCTTGCGCTTGTGATGGTCGATAGCGGATTCTCGCAAACCCTGATACGCAAGGAGGACCCCTCACCCGAAGATTACCGCTCGGTCTTCGCATTCAATATCGCAGTGTCGGTGGTGCTTTACGGCATCTTGGTCGCAGTGGCCCCAGCGGTAGCAAGATACTACGAGCTGCCAATCATTGCCGATATTGCACCGGTACTCTTTCTGCTGCTGCCGATAAATGCACTCTGCGCAGTCCAGAATACAATCTTTACGCGCGAATTCCGATTTCGTCTGCTCTCGCAGGCAACCTTCGCAGCTTCGCTCGTTGCGGGTGGCGTAGCGATAGCTATGGCATTGGCAGGATGCGGAGTTTGGAGTCTTGTCGGCCAGCGAATTGCGACCCTCGCGGTCAAGACCCTGATTCTATGGATTCATAGCGATTGGCGACCTTCGTTGCGCTTCACGATGAAACCTGTGCGCGAAATGGCACCTTTCTCGTTCCGCCTGCTCACCACAGACCTTATCTCGTCGATTTACAACAATATCTCGCAGATGTTTATCGGCAAGATATACTCGGCCGATGCACTCGGATTCTTCAACCAGGCGCAGAAATTCAAGGACCTGCCGCTCACGTCGGCTATGCAGTCGGTACAGAGCGTAACCTATCCGGCACTCTCGCAGATTGGCGACCAGCGCGAGAAGTTTGCCGAGAGCTACCGTCAGGTGCTGATGGTCGTCGCTTTTATGCTCTTTCCTGTTATGGTCGGTATCACGGCCATAGCCGAAGATTTGTTTGCGTTATTGCTTGGCGAGAAGTGGATGCCCACGGTGCCATATTTGCAGATTTTGTGCCTCACGGGATTATTCCAGCCGCTGGCAATGATTGCGTATAATGTTCTGAAAGTCAAGAGTGACGGTGGCATCATCCTACGCTTGGAGATAGCAAAGAAGGCTCTGATGACGCTGATTCTTGCCCTCACGATTCCCCATAGCATCAAGGCTGTCGCGTGGGGCTTGGTCGTGATTTCGTTCTGTGAATTCGCAATCAACTTTGTCGCTTCGATGCGTTATACCGCACTGAGTGGCTGGCGAATGGTGCGCACCCTACTGCCTACGATGATTATTACTGCTGCGATGTATGCAAGCGTGGTGTTCGTGGGCGATGTGATGAGCGATACGAGCGTGGCAATAAGAGTTATTGCCGAGATGGCTACGGGCGTGGTGGTTTATATTCTTTTGGCGTTTGGTTTCCGCCTCGACGCCGCCACCGAAATCAAAAGTCTGCTCTCGAAGATTTTGCGCAAGTAAGGGAGGAGTAAAAAAGGCATTAAAGGCATTAAAGGCATTAAGGGAACTTAATGAATTTAAGGAGTTTAAGGACATTGAAGTTTTTATAACAGCTACTCCCAAACTCTCTAAACTCCTTAACGCCCTTATCAAAAACTTCAAGGCTTGCGAACTGCGAGAAAGCGCAGTTTACTAAAAGTAAATGAGCATTTCGAGAAGGAGCATAACGCAGAAACATCTCGTCTTTTAAGCTCCGAGAAAATCGAATATATGAGGATAATTCAAGGCTTGCGCAGTGGCTCAACGCGCAGCATACCAAACGTATGTGAGCAGTTGAGACACAAACATAACGCAGAAGTATCCCATAGATTCGATTTTCCCAAAAAACTATTCGGGTATAATATAGACCACCTCTTCCTTCCTCTGCATATGAAAATGCTCTCGTGCATACTGTTCGAGATACTCGTCATACTGCAAATTTTCGAGGAGAGTGCTATCTTTGGCTATACGATTTTCGTACACGGCCTTCTCCTCTTTGAGAAGATGGATGCGGTGATACATCTTGACTACGGTCACAAGATTGCGCACGACAACGATAAGGGTAAAGACGATTATCGCTGTTGTGACGGTTATCCAGAATCTCTCTCCAATCTTGACCTTCATATCGACCGTCTATTATGCCAAAGCATTAGGGAATGTGCATAAATTTGTGGGTCTGCACCGAGATATTCCACTTCGGATTAGACTTCACGTACTCGACCATTGCGGGCAGCACCTGCTCGTAGACGCTCCACTCCGGCTGCAAGAAGAGCATACACCCCTCGGCAACCTTCGCAGCGCACTGCTCGGCCCATTCGAAGTCGGCCTCACTGCCGATGATTACCTTCAACTCGTCGGCACGACCATACGCCTCATCCAGAGGATGCTGCTTGGTTTTGGGAGATAGGCATACCCAATCGAACTCTCCGCTAAACGGATGCGAGCCGGATGTTTCGAGAAAGATTTTCAGACCCTTCTCGTGCAGTTTCGCAGTCAGCGGTCCCAGAGGATAGAGCAACGGCTCGCCTCCTGTGATTACTATCGCCTGCGCAACACACGCCACCGCACGCTCGACAATGGTGTCGATATCTACGGGTGGATAGAGGCGCGGATTCCAGGTATATTTGGCATCACACCAACTGCAACCCACATCACATCCACCCAGGCGGATGAAGTATGCAGGCTTGCCGGAGTGGAAGCCCTCGCCCTGAATTGTATAGAAATCCTCGACAAGCGGCAGCAGCTCGCCACCACGGAGCAGTTCGTTATTCATTCGAAACGACGTAAATATCTTTCAGATTGCGACCTACCTGGTCATAGTCCAAGCCGTAGCCCACGATGAACTCGTTGCCAATCTCCATAGCACAATACTTGATAGGCTGATCGTAGCGGTACTTTTCGGGCTTGAAGAAGAGCGTACAAACCTCGACACTGCGCGGGTTACGCTCTTTGAGGTAGCGCACCATATGGTCGATGCTCGCACCTGTCTCGACGATATCCTCGACGATAATCAGGTCACGGCCGGTAACATCGAAGTCGATGCCGAGGTGCTGCTTAATGCAGCCGGTAGACTCTGTTCCCTCATACGACGAAATCTTAACGAAGGCAACCTCGTTAGTAAAATCGACCTTGCGCACCAGGTCGGCAAAGAACATAAAGGCACCGCTCAGCACGGTAACGAAGATGGGCGGACGCTCACACGAAGCGTAATCCGCATTGAGTTTTGTTGCCACGCGAGCCACCGCCTCGTCTATCTTTTCGGCGGGGATCATCACCTCGAAAGTGCGATCAAGAAGCTTTATTTTCTTTTCCATATACTGCTTGGGTTTTATACAATCTACCTTATTATTTAACAAAATTAATGCTTTTTTCGGTATGCACGTAATTTTTTCACGATTTTTTCACTTTGGGCGACGCTATCGCGCAATCTTGAAGAGTTGGCCGTCGAGGCACATAACCCAGATGTTACCCTGCTCGTCGGAAGTAACATTGTTGATATCGGCATCCGAGAATTTATGCTCCCAGAGCAGTTTACCGTCGCTTTCGTTCACGGCGATAACTCGGCCGTCCTTCGCACCCTTGTAGAGCACACCGTCGATAACAGCGATTGCCACGGGATTGCGGTCTACCGAAACCTTCGGGGTCACGGCTCGCCACTTCGGGGCGTAGTAGTTAGTACCCGTACGCAGAGCCACGATATCGGCATTGCGGTCCTGGACATAGAGTGTCGCACCGTCAGCACTTTTAGCCACCGGCTTACGGTAGGGGAACATCTCGTCGCTCCATAGTTGTTCACCCTTTTTGATATCGAGAACTACCAACTTCTTGTTAATTGACGCATAGACCCTGTCGCCAACAATCTGGGGGAATATCAGGCCGGGGGCGAAGTCGAAGCTCGAATTGCCCGAAGTCCATTGCCAGAGTTGTTTACCATTCTTATCGTCATAGCAGCGCAGATCGTTCTCCCAGGTGCTCACCACAACTCGGCCATTAGCCACGGCAGGCACACACTGCATCTGCATCGAGCCCGAACGTGCAATCCAAACCGTCTTGCCCGTAGCTGCGTCAATCTTGGCAAAATAGCCCACGCCAAAACTGCAATAGAGCATATCGCCCACGACCACGGGGTCGCCCACGACTGCACCTTTGGCCTGCAAGGTCCAGACCGCCTTGCCCGTTGCTGCATCGAGAGCCGTAAATAATCCCGTAGGCGAAACGTAGATTACCTTACCATCGTGCCACACCGGCTCAGCGCATAGGATATCGCCCATCTGGTGGCTCCAACGCTCCTCACCCGTCGCAGCATCGAAGGCATAGAGCGTACCGTTCGAGTGACCGACATAGGCCGCACCACCGCGCACCAAAACGCCCGCATAGACTGCCGGTCGCAAATCCTTAAAGAGTGTTGCACCGGCCTCGGCATAGTTCTTCGGCTCGATTTTCAGCGGCGTACCCCTGCGTTTGAGCAGTTCGGGCGAGAAGCCTTGCTTATTTACCGCAAAGAGTTTCAGGCCCATATCGAGGCGCTTCTGATAGAGATATATCGAGTCGTTTTTTAGTTCGATAATATTGTAGCCGACACCCCAATTTCTGCTCAGGTAGTTAAACTTGCGACCCATAGCGCAGGGTATCGAATCGACATTGAGCATCATTGTTGAGTGGGCGTGTCCGCAGATTTGCAACTTCACGCCATACTTACGCATCAGGGCCGTAACCTCGCGGTGGTTGGCAACCTCACGGCTGAGCGGAACGTGTGCCACGCAGACAATCTTCTCGTCGGGGCGGGCCTTCTTGAACTGTTCTTCGAGCCACAAAATATCCTCGTGGCGCACAATCGAGGCCGATGCTCGGTTATAGGGTCCCGCATCGAATCCCACAAAGAGATATTCGCCCGCACGGAAGACCAAACGACGGTCATAGCCATAGAGCTGTTTGTGGACCTGATTACCATTATCGGTACGGATAACCTCGTGGTTGCCGACAATACCGAAGAGCGGTTTGCGAATCTTCTTGAAGATTTTGTGGGCACCGATAATATCCTTGGCATAGCCGGTCGAAACATTGTCACCACCGAGCAGCACAAAGTCGCAATCCGAGTTATTAATCTCGGCAATCGCGGGGATAAGCAACGAGTCGGTCTTCTCGCCTCGGTGGTAGACGTGAGCATCAGTAATAAATGCAATCTTCACATCTTTGGCATTGGGAGCCACGTGCGGAATTTCACCCGATCCGTCAGGAATCTGCCCAAATGCCGAAAGCGAAAATATCGCCACAGCAATCATCATCAAGGTTTTCTTCATTGGTTGAGTATTTTTGTTTTTCTATCAATCATCCTCTCTATCGCGGCACGGGGAAAGACAACGTCCTCGCATCCAGATAACTATCGAGAAACGGTCCCCAATTATGCGCCTGACCGTTCGATACGTTTACCCTACCCCACACCTCCAACGTATTATTGGGCAGTATAACGAAAACTCGCGAAGGCATCTGCTTGCGCAGCGGGCTGACTATCGAGGTCATCGACACTGCCGGGCTCACTGTTTCTCTGTCGGGAAGACCTCCATCGGGGCTCCACGTCCCGATATCGGGAGCGGCATATTTCATTGTATCGGCTGCACCACGCACTTCGATACGATAACGCAAGGTATCCTCGCCCTGGGCGAAGGTCGTTGCAGTCGCACATATCGCAACTATCAGCGCAATAAAACTCCTCATCAAAACACCTCCTGCAAAATCCTTATCGAGCGCACCGTATTTATCGCTTCGAGGTGGTAGCCGTAGTAGCGCATCATCTCGTCCAGAAACTCCACGCGCTGCTTGCGGTTGAGGCCAATCTCGGCAAGATACCTCACATCACATTCGAGCAGGTCACGCAAAATCTCGGCATTCGGAGCATCCATCACTGCCGAGTGTCCCGACGGCTCGGTCGTGAAGGCTCCCTCGCGCATATCAAACATCGCACCCGAAGAGTACTCGCCCGCAGGGCTGAATCCGAGGAATCGGCTCAGATTGGCCAAGAACCAGAGGTGAAAATTTGCCACGCCCTCGTCCATAGCATCCAACGCCTCGATAGAGCCCCACACAAAGTCGAATAGCGACTCATTCGGTTCGCTCTCACGTACCAAACGGTACAAAACCTCTGCCATAAAGAGCGCGATAGTCGATTTTCGCACATCGAACGGAGTGCTTTGCAGGACTATGCCGCTACGCAGTTCGCGAAAGCGGTGCATATCCATCTTCGACGACTCTAACCCCTCGAACTCGACAGCAAACATCGGTTGCAGCAGTGCAGCCTTCGAGCCTCGCCCACGCGATGAACGCACACCCTGCACCATATAGCTGCAACGTCCGCCCACATCGGTCAGCAACTGCGCCACCATCGACGAGTCGCCATATTTGACCGTATTGAGGACTATGCCGCGAGCCTTATAGGATTTCATAGTCGGATATTACTTACAAAATTCGAGAGCCACCCAGCCGCCATCGCCCTTGCGACGTGCAGCCGTCATACCTAACGAAACGGCTCGCTCGGTTATCGCCTCGACATCCTCCTCCAAAAATCCGCTCATAACCAACACGCCACCCTCGTTGAGAGTTCCGACGTATGCCGGCATATCGCGCAGCAGGATATTGCGATTGATATTTGCTACAATAAAATCATATTTGCAGGCAGCCACCGAGCGCACATCTCCTAAAATAGGATTCACAGCCTCGGCCACGCCATTAGTCACGGCATTCTCACGGCAACTCTCGTCGGCCATATCGTCGATATCGACTGCATCGACACTCGCAGCACCGAGCTTCGCAGCCAAAATAGCCAGCACACCCGTACCACTTCCCATATCAAGACCCTTGCGACCCTTGACCTCCATACCGAGCAACATCTCGACCATCAGTCGTGTAGTCGAATGGTGACCCGTGCCGAACGACATCTTGGGCGTAATCACGATATCGAGTTCGCCGAGTTCGGGATGCGGAGCGTGGAACGGAGCGCGTATTGCTACCCTATCGGCCACTAACACCTCCTCGAAGTTGCTTTCCCAAAGGGCATTCCAATTCTGCGATTCAATCTGCACATAGCGACGCTCCTTGATACCGTATCGGTCGAGCATAGCATTCACCTGCTCCATACAGTCGGCCATAGCCGTCTGGGGGATGTAGGCTTTCAGCATCGAAGGCTCGTTCGAGAAACTCTCGAAGGGAAAGTCAGCCAGCTCAGCCACTACGATTTCCGCCAAATCGGCATCTTCGATTACCGCATTAAGTTCGATATAATTTGCCATAGTAGATATTATGTAAAATTTTCGTATCTTTGTTGCCAGCACAAAGATAATAAAAATTATGGATGAGGTAAAAGAAAAGCCCACTATTTCGGAAAAGTGGAAAAAGGCCATAAAACGCTACTTGACATACATCAAGTTCGAAAAGCGGCTATCCGACAATTCGGTAGAGGCCTACATTCGCGATGTCAACAAGTTCGCGAGCTACATCCAGCATATGTTCGAAGGCATCGGGCCCGCAGATGTCGAGCAGCAGATGGTCGAGAAGTTTATGCAGTGGCTCTACGACAAGGAGGCCGAAAACGACAACTTTCTCTACGAGAAGAGTTCGCAAGCCCGCATCCTGAGCAGTGTACGCAGTTTCTACAACTTTATGCTCGTCACAGATGCCGTCCAGAGCCTCCCCACCGAGTTTGTTGCCACACCCAAGGCGGGGCACCATCTCCCCGACACCCTCACAACCGAAGAGATTGACTCGATAATCGCAGCTATCGACCCCTCGACCAAGAAGGGTTGTCGCGACCGTGCGATGCTCGAAACGCTCTACTCGTGCGGATTGCGCGTTTCGGAGCTCACGACGCTGCGCCTCGGCGACCTCTTCTTTGGCGAAGGCTACATCCGCGTAACCGGCAAGGGCGACAAACAGCGTCTTGTCCCGATAAGTGCGACAGCCCGCAACGCCATATCGGAGTATCTCGACTATCGCAGCAAGGACGACACCGCATCCGACATCGTCTTTCTGAGCAATCGCAAGCAGGCTCTAACTCGCGTAATGATCTTTACGGTCATCAAACAGGCAGCCGAGCGTGCAGGCATCGAGAAGCAGATTAGCCCCCACACCTTCCGTCACTCATTCGCCACCCACTTATTAGAGGGCGGTGCGAGCATCCGCCAGGTCCAGGAGATGCTCGGTCACGAGAGCATTACCACGACCGAGATTTACACCCACCTCGACACCACTCGCCTACGCTCGACAATCGAGCTGTTGGACAAATAGATAGCAAAAGGGCTGCGCAACAGATTGCACAGCCCTTTTTGTTGGGGAGAAGTTATTCGGTTTCTATTAGATGTTGATATCGAGAATCTCAAATTTCAAAACACCCGCAGGTACGGTAACCTCGACAACCTCACCCTTCTTCTTACCGAGGAGAGCCTTTGCGATAGGAGTTCCGATAGCGAGCTTACCCTCACGAAGGTTCGCCTCATTCTCCGAAACAATAGTGTAAGTCACCTCCTTGCCGTTGTTGTGATTGAGAAGGGTTACCTTGCTCAGAATCTGCACCTTGCTCTTGTCGATTTTGGTCTCGTCGATAACGCGCGAATTAGTCAGCGTCTGCTCTAACTGAGCAATACGCATCTCCAAAAGGCCCTGCGCCTCGCGAGCTGCATCATACTCTGCATTCTCCGACAAGTCACCCTTATCGCGAGCCTCAGCAATAGCTGCGGCTGCGGCAGGACGCTCAACCGAACGCATATGGTCGAGCTCTTCTTTCAGTTTCTTGTAGCCCTCGGCTGTGAGGTAAATAATTTCGTTTGCCATAATAAATTTATCTTTTTGTTACTCTATATTCACATCTTTTTGGCGACACAAAAAATTAAGAACTCCGACTCCTCGCCGAGAATCGGAATCCCATATATTCGTAGGCAAAGGTAGAGTTTATTTTTGAATTTGCAAATTATTTTGGCACAAATCGTGCCTATCTGCACCCTTACGAAGGGTCAATACCTGCCTAAAATGCAGACATCCTTCGCAACACATTATCCAACCCTTAAAAAAGAGAACTCTATGCGTTTTTTTGTATCTACGCTCATAGCTTTGGCCGTAGCTATCACTCCGGCTCTCGCCCAACAATTCCAGGTCGGCATCCGCGTCGGAGCCAACATCTCGGACTTCTCGCTACCGCAGGTCCCCTTCGGCGAAAACAGTGTCACGGGCGGCAATCCTATGGTCGGTTTCGAGACCTCTCTGATGGCTCGAATCAACATCCTGAAACACCTCTATATGCAGGCAGAGTTCGAGTTCAGCCGACCCTCATACCGTCTGAAATATGCCTCTCCGGAGCACAATCGCGTCGTAAAACTCCACGCCAACCGCGTTGAGCTGCCGCTGATGTTAGGAGTAAAGATTGGCCCAATAAATCTCTTTGGTGGCACATTTCTGCGCATCGCTCACAACGAGAAGAGCAGCGCGCCAACGCTGGTAAAGATCGAGTTCAACGACTCGGAGGTCGGGCTGATGGGTGGTTTGGGTTTCAACATTCGCAACTTCTTCATCGAAGGACGCATCACAGGCTATCCGAAGTCGTCGGTTACGACCATAGTCGAATCGAACGGCACCAGACAAAAGGTGGGTGTCGGGCGAAATATCCGCTACTCGCTCTCCACCGGAATTTTCTTTTAAGCTCTTTAATTTTTCGGGAACTCGATCATATAGACCAAGTGCTCCAACGGGCGCAGGAAGTTTCGCTTGCCGAGTTTGGGAGAATAGACATAGCAGTCGAGCGTAAAGACACGGTTGGTCGCCGTATCGACTGTCGAGAAGCTCACAAACGGGCCTCCCATAAAGTCGTTGGCAACATCCCATAGACCACGCATCTCAACCCACAGACGGCCCTCGATACGCATCATCTTGTAGTCGGGCTCATACTCGCCGAGCGTAGTCATATACGAGCCGTCGGATGGTCCGGGAATCTTCGCAGCATACTTATTACGAGCAGCAGTCAAAGCCTTCAACGAGAGCGACTTTGCACCCTCATAGGGATATGTATAGATAAAGAATCCTTGGCTTGCGGTCGGAAATTCGTACGATGCCCACAGGAAGTCATCGGTAGCATTTCGCAACGTATATCCCTTCGGCACGTGCATCTTCACGCCGAACTTTTCGTAGATAATCTTCTCCAAATCGGCCACTCCGTACTTCGTACCGAAAGCTATTGTACGGTCGCGCTCGGCAGACTCCAAAACCTGCACCAAATTATCGCCATTCTCGGCCAACAGCGCAGTCAGAGCCTCCTCGGTCGGAGCTTGCGCCAGAATCATAATTTGGGGCTTTGCAGTCACGTCATACTGCACACCGATACCCGTATTCTCGACCGTCGGATCGACCAACAATTTCAGCACGTTACGGTGACGTTCGAGCAGATTCTTGAAGTTTTCGGGAGCCACGCGCAATACATCATAGAGCGGCTCATATTGGTTATTTGTCGGCACAGGCTGACGCAGAATCGAACGGAGTGTATCGCCCGCAGAGCCCTCCCAAATATTGTTTTTGCATACCACGAGCACCTCGTACGGAGCACCCTGCGAAGTATTGCCATCGCCTGCAAGACGGTGGAATGCATCACAGCCCACCATCGCAACCGCGAAGCAGGCAACCAACAATGAACGCATAAGTTTTTTCATAAAAATCGACTTTTAATGGTTACATTTGCTCAGACATACGAATACGCGAACGAGAGTATATTTGAGCATCAGCCCAAATATACGAAATATTTGCCAATGATGTTACGTTTGTAATAAAAAAGAGATTTTCCGCGCCATTTTTTTTGCTTATACATTAAGTATATATTATCTTTGCGCCCGGAAAAATTAGGTTTTTATAAAATAGGTTTAACGTGGAAATTTATCAGCAGTTTAAGAGTGGTCTGTGGCAGAGTAATATAGACGTTGCAGACTTCGTACAGAACAACATTACGCCCTATTACGGAGATGCCTCATTCTTGGCAGGTCCCTCGGAGCGTACTTTGAAAGTGTGGAACAAGTGCCTCGAAGCACTCGAAGAGGAGCGTGCCAACGGTGGCGTTCGCTCGCTCGATAACAAGACAGTATCGACTATCACATCACATAGCGCAGGTTACATCGACCGTGAGAACGAGCTTATCGTAGGTCTTCAAACCGACGAGTTGCTCAAACGCGCAATCAAGCCTTTCGGTGGTATCAACGTAGTTGCTCGTGCTTGCAAGGAGCAGGGTACTGACGTAGACGATAAGGTTAAGGATATCTTCACTCACTACCGCAAGACTCACAACGACGGTGTATTCGACGTTTACACCGAGGAGATTCGTACATTCCGTTCGTTGGGCTTCCTTACAGGTCTGCCCGACAACTACGCACGTGGCCGCATCATCGGCGACTACCGTCGTTTGGCTCTCTATGGTATCAACCGTCTTATCGAGGCAAAGCAGGAGGATATGAAGAAGCTCCTCTCGCCGATGACCGACGCAACTATCCGTCTTCGTGAAGAGGTTGCCGACCAGATTAAGGCGTTGAAGGATATGCTCGCTTTGGGCGAGATGTACGGCCTCGACCTGAGCCGTCCCGCAACTTCGGCACAGGAGGCTGTGCAGTGGGTATATATGGCTTACCTCGCAGCAGTTAAGGAGCAGGATGGTGCAGCGATGTCGCTCGGTAACGTATCGTCGTTCCTCGATATCTATATCCAGTACGACCTGGATAAGGGTAACATCACCGAGGAGTTCGCACAGGAGCTTATCGACCAGTTCGTAATCAAGTTGCGTATGGTTCGCCACCTCCGTATGCAGTCGTACAACGACATCTTCGCGGGCCACCCGACTTGGATTACCGAGGCTATCGGTGGCCGTTTCAACGACGGTCGCACCAAGGTTACCAAGACCTCGTTCCGTTTCTTGCAGACTCTCTACAACCTCGGCCCTTCGCCTGAGCCCAATATGACAGTACTTTGGAGCCCCGAGCTTCCTGAGGGATTCAAGAATTTCTGCGCAAAGGTTTCGATCGACACCTCGTCGGTTCAGTACGAGAACGACGACCTGATGCGTGAGGTACGTTTCTGCGACGACTACGGTATCGCTTGCTGCGTATCGTACCAGGCTATCGGTCGCCAGATTCAGTTCTTCGGTGCTCGTTGTAATATGGCAAAGGCTCTGCTGTTGGCTATCAACGGCGGTCGTTGCGAGGTTACCGGCACACAAGTTGTTAAGGGTATCCCGACCCTGATGGGAGATTTGCTCAACTATGAGGAGGTACTCTCGAACTACAAGAAGGTTCTTTCGGAGATTGCTCGCGTTTACAACGACGCGATGAACATCATCCACTATATGCACGACAAGTACTACTACGAGAAGGCTCAGATGGCTCTTATCGACACCAACCCGCGCATCAACCTCGCGTACGGTGTTGCAGGACTTTCGATTGTTCTCGACTCGTTGTCGGCAATCAAGTATGGCAAGGTTAGCGTTAAGCGTAACGAGATGGGTCTTACCGAGTCGTTCGAGATCGAGAAGGAGTTCCCGATGTTCGGTAACAACGATGACCGCGTTGACCACCTCGGCGTTGACCTCGTTTACTACTTCAACGAGGAGCTCAAGAAGCACCCGATTTACAAGGGAGCGAAGGCTACCTTGTCATTGCTGACCATCACTTCGAACGTGATGTACGGTAAGAAGACCGGTGCTACTCCCGATGGTCGTGAGAAGGGTGTTGCATTTGCTCCGGGTGCTAACCCGATGCACGGACGCGATAAGTGTGGTGCAGTTGCATCGCTCTCGTCGGTTGCAAAGTTGCGCTACCGCGACTCGCAGGACGGTATCTCAAACACATTCTCGATTGTTCCCAAGTCGCTCGGTGTTGATGAGGCTACCCGTATCGAGAACCTCGTAACGATGATGGACGGTTACTTCACAAAGGGTGCACACCACCTCAACGTGAACGTACTGAACCGCGAGATGTTGCTCGATGCTATGGATCATCCTGAGAAGTACCCGCAGCTCACAATCCGCGTTTCGGGTTACGCTGTAAACTTCATCAAGTTGAGCCGCGAGCATCAGTTGGAGGTTATCTCGCGTAGCTTCCACGAGCGTATGTAAAAGTCGCGAAGACTGTAAATTTGAAAATGGGTCTGTCTGACTTTTGAGTTAGACGACCCTTTTTTAGAATATAGAGATTATGAAACTTAAAGTCCATTCATACGAATCGCTGGGCACATTCGACGGTCCGGGTCTGCGCCTTGTAGTCTTCTTGCAGGGTTGCAACTTCCGCTGTCTTTACTGCGCCAACCCCGACACCATCGACCCCTGTGGCGAGGCCAAAGAGACTTCGTTGGACCATATCGTCGATATGGCCGTGAGCGAAAAGCCCTTCTTCGGCAAGCGAGGAGGTGTGACATTCAGCGGTGGTGAACCGACCGTGCAGGCCGAGGCCCTCATCCCACTCGTCAAACGACTCAAAGAGCAGGGCATCCACGTCTGCATCGACACCAATGGCTCGATTTGGAACAAGTGGGTCGAGGAACTATTATCGTTGGTCGATTTGGTACTGCTCGACATCAAGGAGCATAACCCCGCGCAACATCAGCTACTCACCGAGCGCAGCAACGAGCAGACTCTGCGCACCGCAGAGTGGCTCGAAGCGAACAAAAAGCCCTTCTGGATGCGCTACGTTCTGGTACCGGGATATAGCGACCGCGAGGAGGATATCCGCTCTCTGGGCGAGCACTTAGGTAAATTCGAGATGATTGAGCGCGTCGAAATTCTCCCCTACCACACCTTGGGCGTACATAAGTACGAGGCTATGGGTCAGCCCTATAAGCTCGAAGGTGTGAAAGAGAACACTCCCGAACAGCTCGAACGTGCTCGCACACTCTTCGAAGAGTACTTCAAGACCGTATTTGTGAATTAAAGGGGGACAAATCGGATATAATTCATTATATTTGTATCAACCAATAGCGCAGAGCAATGTTAAAGAAGATTGTCGAAAGAGCGTTAAAGACGATGATTCCCGACTCGACGTGGAAGATAGACGACCCGAACGGTATATATCTCACGTTCGATGACGGTCCCACGCCCGGAGTTACCGAGTGGATTCTCGCAACGCTGGCGAAGTACGACGCCAAGGCTACATTCTTCGTCCTCGGCAAAAATGTAGAGCTCTACCCCGACCTCTATCAGAAGATTATCGCCGCAGGTCACAAGGTCGGCAACCACACCTACTCTCATCAGAAGGGGTGGTTTATGCCACTCGAACGCTATATCGAAGATATAGACTGCGCTGACGACATCGTCAAGAGCGACCTTTTCAGACCGCCCTATGCGCGAGTAACACCGTCGCAGATGCGAGCCGTTGCCGAGCGATACAAAATCGTGATGTGGAGCATCGTGTCACACGACTACAACCGCAGGCTCTCACCCAAGCGCGTTCTACGTAATGTCCTGAAACATATCGAGCCGGGCTCGATAGTTGTCTTCCACGATAGCGACAAGGCGTTCCTCAATATGAGTTACGCACTGACCCACACACTCGAATTTGCGAAGCAGAAGGGTTGGAAATGCAAGATTTTGGAGTTGTAACACTTTACAGAGATTGATATGAAGGTAGTTGTAGCCATCACGGGAGCCAGCGGCTCGATATATGCCCGATTGACCATCGAGGCTCTGTTGCGCGCACCCGAAGTAGAGCAGATTGCCCTGATTTATAGCGACACGGCACGTGAGGTTATGGCCTTCGAGGGCGAGCAGATTTCCACGAGCGACAAGATTACGGTCTACGACAACCACAACCTCTTCGCTCCGCCCGCAAGTGGCTCGGCAGCATACGACGCTATGGTGGTCGTACCCTCATCGGTCGGCACTATGGGTCGCATTGCCCACGGTCTGTCGCAGACCCTTATCGAGCGAGCTGCGGATGTGATGCTCAAAGAGCGCAGACGATTGATGCTCGTCGTTCGCGAAGCACCCTATTCGCTTATCCACCTGCGCAATATGACAACCCTGACCGAAGCGGGCGCAATCATCATCCCCGCCTCGCCCTCGTTCTACTCGCACCCCTCGACTATCGAGGAGGCGTGTCAGACCGTTGTCGAGAGGGTTATCGCCCTACTCGGCATCGAACAACCCCACTATGTTTGGGGAGAGTAAGGGGCAGAAGCTTTTTGTGGCTATTAGCTATTAGCCATTGGCCATTAGCTTTTCAGTTAAGGGAATTGGGAAGTCTACCCCAATTACACCCAGCCATTAGCCATCATCAAAAAAATTTGAATTTTGAATTTTGAATTTTGAATTGCTTAAACTATCTTTGTGGCGCATTTGAAAAATCGTTAACTATAAATAATTTAATTCGTTATGACAATTACAGCAGCTGATATCAAAATCGGTATGTGTATCGAGATGGATGGCAAGACTTTCCTTGTTGTCGATTTCCAGCACTGCAAGCCGGGCAAAGGCCCCGCTTTCGTTCGTTCGAAGCTCAAGAACCTTGAGAACGGTCGCGTTCTCGAAAACACCTTCTCGTCGGTAGGCCAGAAGATCGAGCAGGTACGTGTTGAGCGTCGCCCCTACCAGTTCACCTACGAGGATGACCTCGGTGCACACTTTATGCACTGCGAGACTTTCGAGGAGATCAACATCGAGAAGACCCTCATCAACAACTACGACCTGATGGCTGACGGCCAGATTGTCGAGGTTATGTTCCACACCGACAAGGAGATGGTTCTTTCGGCTGAGTTGCCCCCGATCGTTGATATGGAGATTATCTATACTGAGCCGGGCATCAAGGGCGATACTGCTTCGACCAACTCGTTGAAGCCTGCAACCGTAAACACCGGTGCAACTGTTAAGGTTCCCTTGTTCATCAACACAGGCGACAAGATCCGCGTTGATACCCGCACTCGCGAGTACTACGAGCGTATCAAGTAAGAAGATTAGATCAATCTTATACAAAAAGATTGTCCGGTTTCATTGCCGGACAATCTTTTTTTTTGTACATTTGAGCTAATACTCGAATATACTATGAAAAAACTACTCTTTTTACTGACCTTACTACTCCCATTTTTTGCATCTGCATATAATGGCGAGATGCTCACGTTGAAGATGAAAAGCTCGAAGATTTATCCGGGCACCGAACGCAAAATAAAAATCTACATTCCGAAGGCGTATGACGGCTCGGCACCCGCAGCCCTGCTGGTCGGCACAGATAGCCAGGAGAAGGTCTTGGCAGAGTGCATTGATGCGTTAGTTGCCGAGGGCTCGATGCCTGTGACTATCGCAGTTGTTGTTCGCCCCGGACGCATCCTCAACGCAAAGGGCGAGATTGTGCGCTACAACCGTAGCAACGAGTATGACCGCGTAGATGGCCGCTTTGCCCGCTTCCTCGAAACGGAGGTATTGCCCAAGGTTGAGAGTATGACCTGCACGGATGGTCGCGCAATCAAGCTCTCGAAGGAACCTTCGAAAAGAGCAATAACGGGCAGCAGTAGCGGAGGTATCTGTGCTTTCAATGCAGCTTGGCAACGCCCGGATATGTTCGCGCGAGTCTATGCAATGTGCGGCACGTTCGTTCCCTTTCGTGGTGGCGACCAATATCCTGCACTTGTCCGCAAGGGTGAGCCACGACCCCTGCGCATCTTCCTGCAAGACAACGACCAGGATACGTGGAATCCTCTCTTTGGCAGCTGGTTCGAGTATAATACGCTGATGCTCTCGGCGCTGCAATTTGCAGGCTACGAAGTAAATCATCAGTGGGATAAGGGTGGTCACTCCGGCAAGAACGGCCGTCTGATTATGAAGGATGTTATGCGTTGGCTCTGGAAGGATTGGGAGTCGGGCGTGAAGGTCGGCATCAGCGGAAACAAATCGCTCAATGACATCATCATCCACGGCGAGGGTTGGCACTGCATAGGCGATAATATCGCTACGGGCGCGATACTCCACCCCTACAACGAGGAGCAGGTAATCCTCTGCAAGGGCAAGCATAAAGAGAGCATATCTATCAATGGAGAGCGCACAAAAATTAAGGGTCGCATCAAGCTATCGGATCCCTACAAGGCGACATACCCCGGCGGAGAGCATACCGCAGTGCGCGTTGAGGGCAGTAATTGGGTCTGGAACTATATCAACACACCCGACGGCAAACACTCGCACGGCCAGGAGTTTTACTATCTCTATACCGATGCAGGACAGATTACCTTCGATGCGAATGGTTACCTCTACGTTGCCACCTCGGTCGGAGTTCAGATTTGCGACCACAATGGTCGTGTACGAGCAATCCTCGCATTACCCTACGGCTCGGTCGAGTCGATAGCCTTTGCCGGCAACAGACTCTTTGCCATCAGCGGAGGTAAGCTCTATGTCCGCCAGCTCCGTCGCAGTGGCACACACAACGGCATTCCCAAGTCCGAGGGTCAAGGTTGATGCAGAAAAGCACAGCAACAAAAAAAGGCTGTCATCGTTTGATGACAGCCTTAATTGTAATTACTCCCGAATTACTCTACCGGAGTTACACTTACGTACGACTTACCAGAAGCCTTCTTGCAGAATACCACTGTACCGTTTACCAACGCGAAGAGGGTGTGATCCTTACCCATACCTACGTTGTTACCCGGATTGTGAACCGTACCTCTCTGACGAACGATGATGTTGCCTGCTTTAGCGAACTGACCACCGAAAAGTTTAACGCCAAGTCGTTTGCTCTCTGACTCACGACCGTTCTTCGAACTACCTACACCTTTTTTGTGTGCCATTTTTCTCTAAGTTTTTAATTATGCAACAATCTCCTCTACGAGAATCTGAGTCAGATACTGACGGTGACCATTACACTTCTGGTAACCTGTTCTGCGCTTCTTCTTAAACACCAAGACCTTGTCGTCTTTGAGGTGCTTGAGGATTTTACACTGTACCGAGGCGCCTTTTACAACAGGTGCGCCTACCTTAACCTGACCGCCATTGTCTACCAGCAGGACTTTGTCGAAGCTCACCGACGAGTTTTCCTCGCCTGAAAGACGGTGAACATAGAGCTTGCGACCCTTTTCAGCCTTGAATTGCTGACCTGCAATTTCTACTATTACGTACATTTAATCTTAAAGTTATATCAGTTTCGACATAATTTCGGACTGCAAAGATAGTCATTTTTAATATACAAACAACATTCCGCCAAACTTTTTTCGCACATTTTTCGTTTTTGGCATATTTTTCGGGTACTCTTTGGGGCTTTAACTCCTCGAATGATTATGAAAAGAGTTCTCATTGCCGGCTCCGAGAAGATTCTGCGCGAGATGATCGTGGCGATTCTGGCAGATATCCCCGTCGAGATTCGTACGGTCGATTCTGTCGATATTGCTCGACAAGAGTGTCGTCACGGATATTTTGACCTGGTCATAATGCTCGACCTCGCTCCTTTCTTCGACGGCACAAACCCCATCGAACTCCTGCGTCCGAAGCGGATGCGTCGTCCGGAGATATTCGTAATCGCGTGGCAACACTCCGAGCAGGCCGTACTGAACCTTTTGGAGTGTGGCGTGTCGCAATACATTACATTTCCGATAAATATCAGGCGCGTAAGGCATAAAATTCACGAAACTCTCGGCTACAACAACTAAGCATATATGATAACCAACCTGCTCATCATCTACGCTGTCGCGCTCGTCGGCTGGATTGCCTACACGTTACTTTCGGGAGTGTGGCATCGGCTCGCACCGCGACATATCGACCGACTCGAAGGCTCGTTCTCACAGCGATATATGCGCATCGTGACAGCCATATTACTCTCGGACGAGCCCCTGCAATCGCACTTTCCGCAGATTGAGGCTCGCGGAGCCAAGGATATTCTGGCTCGTGTTCTGGCGAAGGTCTCGACATCCCTCTATGGGCCCGATGCACTGACCGTGGGACGCATCGCGGCCGACAAGCACATCGACCGCTGGTTGCTACGCAAAATCCGCCACAGCCGAGGATTCCGACGAGCCTACTACATCTCGCTGCTCGCATCACTCCCACCATCGCGACGCATCGTTACCAAATGTGACCGATATGCCGACGACCCGAATCCGCTCGTTAGGTTTTACGCCCTGCTTATACGCATCGGCAGCGACCCTTCGTATGCGCTGCGCGAACTGTCGAGATACGACCACGCGCTGACCGACTTTGAGGTTTCGCAAATTTTGGCACAACTCAGGCGAGGACTGCTGCCCGTGGCTTGCGAGCCGCTACTACTCTCGACAAACCGCAATCTGCGAATTATCGGTATCCACATCGCTCGCGAGTTCGGCATCGAGGAGGCCACACCGCTCCTGCTCGACATTGCTGCCTCGGATAGCGACAACGATATAGCCCAGGAGGCTCTCTATGCAATGATAGCGATGCGCACATCATTTGCTCATAAGAATATCGTCACACGTGTCCGCAACCTCGTTGAGAGCCAGCGACACTCGCTCTGCCGTCGTTTGGCTATGGAGGGATACTCGGCCAATGCCCTCGAAAAGCTCTTCGGCAAGAGGGAGCGAGGATTCGCCACAGGTATTGCCGCCACCTATAAACGTCGTATAGTATGCTCATCTCAGATATAGCCACAATTCTCTCCATTGCCATTTCGGCCTGGGTAGTCATAGCCTCGGTACGCCTTCTTGTACGCATAAAACGAGGCTCGGTCAAACGCGACTTTTTCGTCAAGACACAAATACGTCCTCGCGAGGGCATAGGGCGCAAGGGCATCTCGCTACTCTGCCACGACACGGGCGATATTATCCGCCTGCGCACACTGCTGGCCGTCGAGTACCCCGATTATGAGGTTATCGTGGTAGCCGACACGTTACGCAATCCGCAATCTATGCAACGCATCATCTCCGACTACCGTATGGTGGCGGTAGACATCCACACCCCGGGCACGCCCTCGCATCCCACGACACGCAAGATGTACCGCTCGACACTGCGCTGTTTTCGACGGTTGTTACTACTCGATATCTCCACCGCATCAGACGCCGACAAAATCAGAGCCACCTTCGATGTGGCGACATACGACTACATCCTGCCGCTGTGGGGCGAGGAGCAGTTGCTACCCGGAGCTATCGAGCGACTAATAACCGAGCTATCACTCTGCCGTTCGGAGGCTCTACGCCCGATATCGACCCTTGTCGGTGCAAGGCTTACACTCTATCCGCGCAGCAGCTATCTCGACCGCCAAAAGCGCAAACCCAACCACACCATTCTCTACGAGAGCCTCGCCATCGGAGGCGACTCACACAAGGGAGTGCGTTGGCTGACGCTCGCTCTGTTTGGTTGCGCTGGTGGCATCGCTCTATCGGTTGCGATAGTCGGTTTTTCGACTGTAATTGCGGGCATAGCAGCCCTCACGCTACTCGCTATCGCCACCACGGCATACGCTGCACACGCGCTTCTGATTCGCAGCGGAAACAAGGGTGTAGGATATGGCGAAATTTTATCTCTTTTTTGCGAAAATTTATTGCCGCAGATATGGCAAATTCGAAAATAATCGTTATCTTTACAAAAGAAGAAAATAATGAACCTTCAAACTACTGAGATGATTATAACAGATGATATTCGCGCCTATCTTATCGAGATGGCAGTCAATGCTGCGGTGAAGGCAGGTGCCGAGATTATGAAGATCTACAAGAATCGTGACGACTACGACATCAGCGTCAAGAGCGACCTCACACCCATCACTGTTGCCGACCGATTGGCCCACAGTAAAATCAAAGAGTCGTTGGGCCCGACCCGCATCCCTATCCTGAGCGAGGAGGGTCGCGAAATGCTCTTTGAGGAGCGTCAAAATTGGGAGCTCTTCTGGTTAGTCGATCCGCTCGACGGCACAGTTGAGTTTATCAAGGGCAACAACGAGTTCACGGTCAATATCGCGCTGATGCAGGATAACGAGTGTGTCGGTTCGGTAGTCTATGTCCCCTATTACCAGAAGATGTATGTCGGCGAGAGAGGCCGTGGTGCATACCTCGTTACCGAGATTGCCCCGGTCGAGGACGCGAAGCATACCTATACCGAAATCTCGGCCTCATGGCACAAACTCCCCTTCGAAAACAACGACCACGCAACCCTGCGCGTAGCCGTCTCGCGCTCGCATCAGACGCCCGAAACCGCAGAGCATATCGAGGCATTGCGCCAGCATCACCCCGATCTCGAAGTGGTCGAGCAGGGCAGCTCCTACAAGTTCTGTATGTTAGCCGAGGGAGTGGTGGATTACTACGTTCGCACAAGCCAGACCTACGAATGGGATACTGCTGCGGGCGAGCTGATTTTGGCCGAGACGGGCGGTTGCACCTGCTCGCTCGATGATGGCGCGAAATTCCGCTACAACAAAGAGGATCTGCGCAATCCGTGGTTCGAGTGCCGAGCGGCAAAAAGCAAGATTTAATTCGTAGAAAAATAGAGACTTACAATTAAGAGAGCCGATTTTCGGCTCTTTTCTTTGCGAATTATCTGCGGCAAATTGTGAAATCGGATTAATTTCTCTATTTTTGCAAAAAATAAAGTAACTATGGCTACAAAACTCGTTTTATACAATACTCTTTCGCGTCGCAAGGAGGCGTTCGAGCCCCTCAACGCACCTCACGTCGGTATGTACGTCTGTGGTCCCACGGTCTATGGCGATCCGCACTTGGGACACGCTCGTCCGTCAATCACTTTCGACCTTCTGTTCCGTTACTTGAAGGCCGAGGGTTTCAAGGTGCGCTATGTCCGCAACATCACAGATGTAGGTCACCTCGAACAGGATGCCGACAAGGGCGAGGATAAGATTGCAAAGAAAGCTCGCTTGGAGCAGTTGGAGCCTATGGAGGTTGCGCACTACTACACCGAGCGTTACAAGGCAGCTATGGCCGAACTCGGAGTGCAGACACCCTCAATCGAGCCCCACGCATCGGGCCACATCATCGAGCAGATTGAGTTCGTGAAGCGCATCCTCAACGAGGGATATGCTTACGAGTCGAATGGCTCGATCTACTTCGATGTCGAGAAGTATAACGAGAAGTACCGCTACGGCATTCTTTCGGGTCGCAACCTCGAAGATATCGTGACCAACACCCGCGAGCTCGACGGTCAGGGCGACAAGCGTCATTCGTACGACTTCGCTCTCTGGAAGAAGGCTTCGCCCGAACACATTATGCGTTGGCCCTCGCCTTGGAGCGACGGCTTCCCCGGTTGGCATATGGAATGCTCGGCAATGAGCACCAAGTACCTCGGTGAGCGTTTCGATATCCACGGTGGAGGTATGGACCTGATGTTCCCCCACCACGAGTGCGAGATTGCACAATCGACATCGGCTCTGGGTCACGACTCAGCAAAGTATTGGGTACACAACAATATGATTACTATCAATGGTCAGAAGATGGGCAAGTCGCTCGGCAACTTCATCACCCTCGAAGAGCTCTTTACGGGTAGCCACAAGTTGCTGGCACAGGCCTATACTCCGATGACCATCCGTTTCTTCATCTTGCAGGCGCACTACCGCTCGACCCTCGACTTCTCGAACGAGGCATTGCAGGCGGCAGAGAAGGGTCTTGACCGTATGATGAAGGGCATCGAGGCTCTCAATAAGATTAAACCCGCAGCGCAATCGACCGTAAATCCCGCAGAGCTCGCGCAGCGTTGCGAGGAGGCTATGGCCGACGACCTGAACTCGCCGATGGTTATCTCGGCACTCTTCGATTGGGTACGTATCTTCAACCAGCTGGTCGAGGGTCAGCAGACCATCACTGCCGAGGATTTGGAGAGCTTGAAGGCAACCGTAAACCGTTGGGTATTCGACATTCTCGGTCTGCGTGACGAGAAGTCGGCAGCGGCAGCAGGTGGTAAGGATATGGTCACTCCGCTTGTTAATATGTTGCTCGAAATGCGTATGACCGCCAAGGCCAACAAGGATTGGGCTACCTCTGACAAGATTCGTGACGAGCTGACCGCTATCGGCATCCGCGTCAAGGACCGCAAGGACGGATTTGATTGGGAGATTGAGTAAATCAGTTCACGAGATATGATTTCCGAAGAACAGATTAGAGAGGTTGTAAGGCGTCTGGATACGCTGGGGAGGTGTCTTTGACATCGCCCAGATGCGCATAGACCTCCAAAACGAGGAGGAGAAGACCTTCGAACCCAACTTTTGGGACAACCCCGAACGCGCCGAGCAGCAGCTGCGCAAGGTTGCGTCAATAAAGAGCTGGGTCGAGGATTACGACCGCCTGGCGAAGCTTGTCGAAGATCTCGAACTGATGCCCGACTTCGTCAAGGAGGGGCTTGCAAGCGAGGAGGAGTTGGACGCACACCACGCTGCAACACTCGAAGCTGTCGAGGCTCTCGAACTGCGTAATATGTTGCGCAGCGACGAGGACAAGCTCGGTGCAATTATGGACATCAATGCCGGTGCCGGCGGAACAGAGGCTCTCGATTGGGCCGATATGCTGCTGAGAATGTATACACGCTGGGGCGAAGCCCACGGCTACAAGGTCAAGGCCCTGGACTACCAGGCAGGCGACGAGGTGGGCGTAAAGTCGTGCACCATCGAATTTGAGGGCGATTTTGCCTACGGATATCTCAAAAGTGAGAATGGCGTACACCGTATGGTACGTCTTTCGCCATTCAACGCCAATAATAAACGTCAGACGACTTTCGTATCGGTCTTCGTGTCGCCCGCAGTGGATGACAGCATCGAAATTACAATCAACCCTGCCGATATCGAATGGGACACCTATCGCTCATCAGGCGCAGGAGGTCAGAACGTCAATAAGGTCGAGACAGGCGTACGTCTGCGCTACCACGGCAAGGATGCCGACACGGGAGAACCCATAGAGTTCCTTATCGAGAATACCGAGACCCGCTCACAGCTTGACAACCGTAATAACGCTCTGCGCATCCTCCGCTCGAAGCTCTATCAGCGAGAGCTGGATAAACGAATGGCGACACAACAGGCTCTCGAAGCGACCAAGAAACGTATCGAATGGGGCTCGCAGATTCGTTCGTACGTCTTCGACGACAGGCGTGTGAAAGACCACCGAACGAATTGGCAGACATCGAATGTCGAGGCTGTAATGGATGGCGAGATCGACGACTTTATCAAGGCTTATCTAATGGAATACGGTGGCAAGAATTAGCTCTGCCACCGTATTTTTCATAGCGTTATAGCAACGCCACATTCTATTTCGCTCGGCTAACCGCTCCGCCCTAATCTTTCAGCACGGTCGGCAGCTTGCTCTCGCCACTCTTATCGAACGGATCCTGGACAAGTTTCAACGAGAGATTATTGCGTTTCTTGAAGGTCTTGCCATTGCCAGAGAAGTGGCGCAGGTTGTAGGTAAATTTCACGAGGAAGTAACGGCCCAAAAGGGTGTTATAACGCACCTGCGAATAACCCGTACTCACATATCGGCTAAACGAAATATTCTGATTCAGCAGGTCGTTCACACCGACTTGAAGCTCGCCCAATTTGTTGTGGAACAACTTTTTGCCCAACCACACATTGAGCAGCACAAAGCTATCCTTATAGTTGTTTGTAATGCCGATAAACTGCGCATAGAGACAGTTACTTGTCAGGGTTATTCCCCACGGCAACACAGCCTTCAACTGCGCCGATACGCGGTGCGTAAAGTAGTCGTTATTGAATCCCGCGAGTGTACCCTTCGTCTGACTGAACATACCGTTCCACGACACCGTGAAGTCCACATTCTCGGAGATATTACTACCCAACACCGCATTGAGCGAGTAGTTCATACTCTCGATAGTGTTATCCTCGGCACTCTGTAACCAGCTATCATCCTTATTGGTCATAACGATTCGCTCCACCTCTCCCGTTTCGGGATTATCGGGCGAAACGAGCAACTTCATCGGCGTAGTGGCATAATCGACACCGGCCGTAAGGTTGATATTCGATTTCATAAACGACAACGGCAGACCGAGGCTCGTACGACCCGTCAATCGCCAATATCCACTCATATTGATAGGCTGCGAGAACTGAATCGGGTTATACTTCTTGTAGTTCGGATCGCCCTCATCGCCCACGATAACGGTCGGCGAATAGAGAATAGCCGTACCGATAAAGTCTTCGATAGTCTTGGCCTGGAACATCGCCATAAATGTTCGACCCTTCTCGGTATTCGAGCGTGTATAGCGGATAAATGCCGTATGCTCGGTGTAGGGTGTCAGTGACGAGTTTCCTCGCGAGATATATTGCGAGTTCGAGACATTAAAGTAGTCCTGCAACTGTCCCATACCCGGAGCCTTCACATCCGAGTGGAAACTTATACGCATCGAATTTTGCTTATTGAAGCTCCACTGCAACGTCGCATTATACATAAAGTCGTGATAACGCTTGATGCTCGGTTTCTCGACCGACTGGTCCTTATTATTAAGTATGGTATTCTGGTAGAATAGGCTTATCGTAAACCAATTTCGACGACGAGCATAGCGATAAGCCGCACCCGCACGGTGGTAGGCAAAGATACTGCGCACATCGCTGGTCGTATATTTGTTAATCTTCGACAATGCCAACGAGTCGATAACGTGCGTATGGTCGGTCGTATAAGATGCGTACTCGCGCGTACGAATCGAGACATATGGTCGATAAATCACACTCAACTGTGTAAACTTAGTCAGCGGCTCACGATATGAGATTGTTCCGAAACCTCCGTAGGTCTTCGAATCGCTGATAGCTCTGGTGTAGGTCGTATCTATGGTCGCCTGCATAATGTCGGTCTTGTTGGTCTTACCACCACCATTCGAGTAGTAGTCGCGATCGTCCCAACCGTCATAGTAGTTTCCCGACACATCCACAACGAGCAATCTCGAAGGCTTCTTGAACGTACGGGTATACTGCACCTGCATCGATGTATTGAAGCCCTTCCACCAACCGTCGTTACCGCTCTGCTGGAAGCGATAGCCCTGCTGACCCCAACGCATACCGTTAGAGACATTCACCGATGAGTTGTCGCGATACTGTACGTAGGGAATAAAGAGCAACCTGTTTTTACGATTGATTCGCCACTCCATACGCGCTCGCATACGCGCTGTATAGTTGTCAGGATTCGAGTATCCGAGATAATCAATCGTATCGACCTTCAACGGAGCCGTGTACCAACGGTCAATCGTATAACGATTCACAGCGTTGGTGTGGTTAAAGAATGCCGTACCGTCAAAGAGGAAGTTCTTGCGAGCACCCATCTTATCCGTAAGGTTGAATCCCATAATCTGCGACTCGCCGATACCACTCTGCGCACCCACCGAGTAGCTCTGCGAAGCATTCGAGCGGTTGCTGCTGCTCGACACCTTCACATCGTCAGCCGAGAAGTTCTGCTTATTGAGATTATTTACCAGAGCTGTGAACGAGATTCTCCTATCGCCATCGAAGGCATTGACGGCACCACCCGCAGTGTACTTGTGGCGTGCAGTGATAAGTTTATCGGCTTCGGGCTCGTAGCCGTAGCCTGCGTGAATCTTACCAAATTGGCTATGGCGCATCGCTGCACGGGTTACGATATTGATAACCTTACCGCCACCGCCATCGGCAATACCCGTAGCCTGACCCGTCTCACTCAATCTGTCGTAAACCTCGATACGCTCCACAGCCTGTGCCGGCAGAATCTGCAACGCCTGCTCGACGCTACCACCGAAGAATTGGCTACCATCGACATAGACAGCTGTGATTCGCTCACCCTGCGCCTCAATGGTATTACCCGAAACGGTTATACCCGGCATCTTATTCAGAAGGCCGGCCAAATCGGCATCCATAGCCGTCTTGAAGGCGTCGGCATTGTACGAGAGAGTATCGCCTCGCTGGGTTGTACGAGTCGAAACAGCCTCTTTTACCACCGTCTCGATCTTGACACTCGCCTCTTTGATAATGATTGCGCCGAGGTTATGCGCATCGCGTTTGAGCGTGAAGGTCAAATCCACATTATCGTAGCCGAGGAATGTTACCACCGCAGCATACTCACCATACTCCAAGCCGTTAATCGTAAACTTGCCGGCATGGCCTGATGTATAGTACTTCGGAGTATCCGAGCCTCTGCGTTTTACCTCAATTACGGCTCCTGGCAATCCGCTATTTGATCTGGCATCAACAATAACACCCGACACCGATCCCGTATTCTGGGCCAATGCCGTAGGTGCAATGCAACATAAGAGTAGGGCTGCGAAGATGCCTCTAATCAAGGATTTCATTCAAAGTCAGTTTGTCGGTTTTCTAATTTATAATATCGGCAACACTATTCGGGCTTTACCAACGAGAGGAACAACTCATCGAGCTGTGCCTGGTCGATAGTAGACGGAGCATCGAGCATCACGTCGCGGCCTGCATTGTTCTTCGGGAATGCGATGTAGTCGCGGATAGACTCCACGCCACCAAACAACGAGCACAAGCGGTCGAAACCGAATGCAAGACCACCGTGGGGAGGTGCACCGAACTTAAAGGCGTTCATCAGGAAGCCAAACTGCTCCTGAGCCTTTTCGGGAGTAAAGCCGAGGCACTTAAAGATTGTAGCCTGCAACTGTGCATCGTGGATACGAATCGAGCCGCCACCAATCTCGGTGCCGTTACAAACGAAGTCATAAGCATTAGCACGTACACGGCCCGGATCGCTTTCGAGATACTGCACATCCTCCGGCTTGGGCGATGTGAAGGGATGGTGCATAGCATAGAAACGCTGTGTCTCCTCGTCCCACTCGAACATCGGGAAGTCCACAACCCAGAGCGGAGCAAACTTCTTCGGGTCACGCAGACCGAGCTGCTGTGCAACCTCCAAACGCAATGCGCAGAGCTGAGAGAGAGCCTTGAACTTCTTGCCGCAGAGGATGAAGACCATATCTCCGGCCTTTGCGCCGCACTTCTCGGCCATCGCGCTAACCTCTTCGGGCGAGTAGAACTTGTCGATAGACGACTTCACGCCAGCCTCCTCGACGCGAATCCAGATAAGGCCCTTGGCACCTACCTGCGGACGCTTAACGTAGTCGGTCAGAGCGTCAATCTGCTTGCGGGTATATGTAGCGCAACCCGTAGCTGCAAAGCCGCAGATATACTCGGCATCGTCAAACACCGAGAATCCGTGACCCTTTGCCAGGTCGGTAATATCCGAGAACTCCATGCCGAAACGAACATCGGGCTTATCCGAACCATACTTCTCCATAGCCTCAATCCACGGCATACGGCGGAACGGCTCCGAGAACTCGATGCCCAAAACATCCTTGAACATATACTTTGCCCAACGCTCGAATACCTCGATTACATCCTCCTGCTCAACGAACGACATCTCGCAGTCGATCTGGGTAAACTCTGGCTGGCGGTCAGCACGCAAATCCTCATCGCGGAAGCAGCGTACAATCTGGAAATACTTATCATAGCCCGCAACCATCAGCAGCTGTTTGAGTGTCTGGGGCGACTGGGGCAGTGCATAGAATTGGTTGGGATTCATACGGCTCGGAACAACGAAGTCGCGAGCACCCTCGGGGGTCGAACCTACGAGGTAGGGGGTCTCAATCTCCAAGAAGCCCTCCATATCGAGGAATCGACGAATCGACTGAGCCATCTTGTGGCGCAGAATCATCGCACGCTGCAAGGGAGGACGACGAAGGTCAAGGTAGCGGTACTTCATACGCAGGTCGTCACCACCGTCCGACACCTCCTCGATAGTGAAGGGAGGGGTCTGTGCCTCGTTGAGAATCGTCAGAGCAGTAGCTGCCACCTCGATATCTCCTGTCGGCATCTTCGGGTTTTTGGCCTCGCGCTCGATAACCTTACCTGTTACCTGCAAGACATACTCGCGGCCGAGCTTCGCAGCCGCAGCCTTCGTTGCCTCGTCCGAGTGCTCCTCGACAACAATCTGAGTGATGCCATAGCGATCACGCAGGTCGATAAAGGTCATTGCACCCAGATTACGCACCTTCTGCACCCATCCTGCGAGGGTTACGGTTTCGTTTACGTTTGCGGCACGCAATTCGCCGCAGTTGTGAGTTCTGTACATACGAATTTATCTTAATTTTACACCTATTATCGGAATATCGGGCAAAAGTAGTTATTTTCACACGAAAAAAGAAAGTTTTTCGTATATTTGTGAAACAAACCACTAATTTTTTGAGTTATGAGAAGTACGAAAACCGTTATCGCAGCGATTTTGGCAGTTCTTGTGGCCCTATCTTGTGGCGAAATATCTGCGCAAAACCGCAACAAACGCAAGAAAATTCCCGAACTGCCACCCGTGGAGGACTCTGCGGAGTATGCAACACACTCCGGCGGAGAGATGCCCCAACCCAAGGAGAAGATTGATTGGAGCGTGGTTGATTTGGATACATTGCAACTCTTCCCGAAACATATCCCACCCGAAGTCTATCCGCAGTACCGCTACGGAGGAGTGCAGGGGCTTAAATACGAGGTTGAACAACGTATCCGAATGCCCAAAACTCTCAGGACCGAGATGCGTTCGAAAGGACTATCTTTCATCAGGGTATTTGTGCTTTTCATAGTCGAAAAGGATGGCTCGGTAAGCGACGTAAAGTGTTATCGTTCAGGATTTACCGATTTAGAAACCAACCAGGAGGTTATAAACCTATTGACTCCTCTCTTTCTTTCGGAAAGGAGTTGGACTCCCGGCTCGCATAATGGTCGAGCAGTCAGGACCGAGATCTGCTTGCCGGCCGATTTTAGATTAAATTATTGATTTTTGAATTATGGAACAACAGACACAGCAACAGCGTGACGAAAACTATATGCGCAGGGCACTAAACGAGGCCCTGCTCGCGTTAGAAAAGGGAGAGGTGCCGATTGGTGCGGTAATCGTTGCATCGAATGGTGCAATAGTCGGCCGAGGACACAATTTGGTTGAGAATTTGTGCGATGCCACGGCTCACGCCGAGTTGCAGGCTATCACCGCAGCGACATCGACCCTCGGAGGCAAGTATCTGAATGACTGCACACTTTACGTCACGGTCGAGCCGTGCATAATGTGTGCTGGAGCCATCGGATGGAGCCAATTGGGCCGTGTGGTCTATGGCGCAGATGACCCCAAACGCGGATACACAACCGTTCAGGGCGCAATTCTCCACCCGAAAACCGTGGTCGAGCGTGGAGTGCTGCGCGAGGATTGCGAGCGGTTGATGAAGGATTTTTTTGCAAAACTCAGGTAGAGAATATTCAATAATTGGCCGCCAAAGTTTTGAATAATAATAAAAAAACTCTACTTTTGCGCCTTGAATACCCGAAAGGGTAACGAATTGAACAAACTAACTAAAAAATAAGAGGTAAAGATGAAAAAATTGTTTTTGCTTGCCGTTGCACTTATGAGTGTATGTGCAGTATCGGCACAAAATGAGCTTATCGCAAAGTTTAACGAGGGTCTTACCGCTCTCCAAGCGAAGAACTACCCCGCAGCTATCGCTGCATTCGAGACATTCATCGACAAGGGAGCAGACTCGGACGACTCGGCCGTATTGGGTAATGTTGCTACTGCAAAGAAGTATGTTCCTGCTTGCTACATCAACTTGGCTATGAGCAACGCAAAGACCCAGAACTTCGACAAGGCTATCGAGTTGCTCAATGAGGGCGCAATGAAGGCAGAGCTCTATGGCGAGACTCAGGCGTTGGCAAAGATTAAGGCTGCAACCGGTCGTGTATATCAGGTACAGGGCGGTATCGCTTTCAACGCAAAGGATTACGCTACTGCTGCTGAGGTATTCGCAAAGGGCTACGAGGCTAATCCCCGTAATACCGAGATGGCACTCAACCTCGCAATGAGCTACTGCGAGCTCGGTCAGTTCGAGCAGGGTATGGAGGTTTACCGTAACGTAGCGGCTATGAACCCTTCGCGCTATGCTGACGCTATTGCAAAGGCTAAGGAGATGATGGCTCTCTACACCAACAACCAGGTTGCTAAGTTCCAGTCTGAGGGCAACAACGATGCAGTTATCGCATTGGCAGAGAAGATGCTCGCAGAGGATCCCGCATCGGCTCTCGCAGAGAAGATTCGTTTGCAGGCTTACAACGGCAAGAAGGAGTACGACAAGGTTATCGAGCTCGGTGAGACTGCTGCTATGGCACAGACTACCGAGGAGGAGAAGAGCGATGTTTACTTCCTCATCGGTGCTGCCTACAACGCTAAGTACAACGCCGGTGGCAACAAGGACGCAGCTCTCAAAGACAAGGCTGTTTCGTACCTCAACAAGGTTGTTGCAGGTAACAGCGTCGAGGCTGCTAAGGGTGCCGTTGCTGACCTCACGAAGTAATCGCACGGCAATTTTGCCAACAGATATTGGGGCTGTCCGACTTTCGAGTTGCGACAGCCCTAATTTTATTCGTAGCAACACTCACTCAATTTCAAAAAAAATTCCTACATTTGGCAAACGAAATTAATCAGAGTATGGCGGCACCTTTGGCAGAAAGACTACGTCCGACAACCATCGACGACTATATCGGTCAGGAACATCTGGTCGGCACGAATGGCGTATTCCGTAAATTCTTCGAAACGGGCAACATCCCCTCATTCATTCTGTGGGGTCCTCCGGGTGTCGGCAAGACTACCCTCGCAAAGCTCGTTTCGGCAACACTCGAACGTCCGTTCTTTACCCTCTCGGCAGTAACGTCAGGTGTAAAGGAGGTGCGTGAGGTAATCGAGAGTGCCAAGCGTCAGCATCTATTCAACCAACGTCCGCCACTCCTCTTTATCGACGAGATTCACCGCTTCAATAAGAGCCAGCAGGACTCGCTACTCGGAGCCGTTGAGCAGGGCATAGTCACTCTTATCGGAGCCACAACCGAGAACCCCTCGTTCGAGGTTATCTCGCCGCTGTTGAGCCGTTGCCAGGTCTATACGCTCAACCCTATGGGCGATGAGGATTTGCAGCGTCTGCTCGACCGCGCCATCACCACCGACAGCGAACTCCAAAAACGCGAAATCGAGGTACGCGAGACGGCTGCCCTCTTTAAGTTTTCGGGTGGCGATGCCCGCAAGTTGCTCAACATCCTCGACATCTTGGTTGGTGCAACCGACGGCAAGATTACAATCGACGATAGCTACGTCACCGAGTGTCTGCAACAGAACATCGCCCTCTACGACAAGAACGGTGAACAGCACTACGACGTAATCTCGGCATTTATCAAGAGTGTCCGTGGCAGCGATCCCGATGCGGCAATATACTATTTAGCACGAATGTTGGCGGGTGGCGAGGAGCCGCGATTTATCGCCCGCAGACTTGTGATTCTCGCCTCGGAGGATATCGGTCTGGCCAACCCTAACGCACTGCTGTTGGCAAATGCCTGCTTCGATACGGTCCACAAGATTGGTATGCCCGAAGCCCGCATAACCCTTGCCGAAACGACAATATACCTCGCTACAAGCCCCAAGAGCAACTCTGCCTATGCAGCTATTAATGCGGCTCTCGACTTCGTAGCGCACGATACGACCAACCGCCCCATACCGCTCCATCTGCGCAATGCTCCAACGCGCCTGATGAAGGAGTCGGGCTATGGCCAGGGTTACAAGTATGCTCACGACTACGAGAATAACTTTGTCGAGCAGCAATTCCTGCCCGACTCGCTCGTCGGCAAGAGATTTTACACCCCCAACACCTCGAACCAGACCGAGGCAAAAATTGCAGAGAGAATGGAACGACTATGGAAAAAGTAGCACTTTTTCAAAATTCAAAATTCAAAATTCAAAATTCAAAATTGCGATGAAAGCAAAAGTTATCACACTCATTACGATATTCATATTTGCCGTTCAAGCACTTTGGGCGGCAGAGCCCACGGGCAAGACCACTCATCTCTACGCCGTGAAGGGCACAGACTCGCTCTATCTCGACCGCTACCCCGCCAAGGCCGAGGGTGTCCGTCCGTGTGTAATCTTCGTCTTTGGCGGAGGATTCTCGCACGGAGTGCGCGACAAGGAAGCCGACCTTCCATACTACGCATTTCTGCAACGCAACGGCTATGATGTCATCTCTATCGACTACCGCCTCGGTATGCGCGATGCGAAGAATGTGGGCGTCTTCGAGTTTTTCTCACTCTTTAAGCATACGATAAATCTCGCTGTCGAGGACCTTTTCAGCGCAACAAACTATATTCTCGACCACGCCGACGAGTGGCAGATTGATCCTGCTAAGATTATCGCCACAGGTTCGAGTGCTGGTGCAATCACCGTCTTGCAGGGCGAGCATACAATCTGCAACAAGTTGCCCCTAAGCGAGATGTTGCCCGAAGGCTTCAACTACGCAGGTATCATTTCGTACGCAGGCGCAGTGTTTACTTTGGGTGGTGCGCCCGAATGGAGCGCATCATCAGCCCCAACCCTGCTCTTCCACGGCAACTCCGACACGCAGGTACCCTACAATAAGATGGCACTCTTCGGCTGCGGAATGTACGGCTCGAAATATATAGCCGAACATCTCCACGAGGTCGGAGTACCCTACTGGTTCTACTCGGTCGAGTATCAGACACACGCAATGGCGTGGGAGCCGATGCACAACAACCACGCCGAGATACTCCTCTTCCTCGACGAGTTTGTCGCTCAGGGCAGCCGCCAGCAGCGCACAACCCACATCCGCGATCTCTCGTTACCCAAGCGCAAAACCTTCTTCCTGCCGACCGACTACCTCGGCTCGAACTATTAATATCCGCGATGCGTAAGATTGGCGTAATATCCGACACTCACAGCACCTTCGACGAGCCGTTGCGCGACTTTCTGCGCGACGTGGACGAAGTGTGGCACGCGGGCGACATCGGTTCCATCGAGCTTGCCGACACCATTGCCGCCTTCAAGCCGCTGAGAGCAGTATTTGGCAATATCGACGGAGGTGTGATGCGTCGCGCCTATAACGAGTTCGCCTATTTCCGCGTCGAGGATACGGATGTGCTGATGACCCACATCGGTGGCTATCCGCGTCGTTATGACCCTCGCGCCATAGCCAAGATTCAGGCCACACGCCCCAAAATCTTCGTCGCAGGACACTCGCATATCCTCAAAATCATCTACGACCCCATCTACAACCTGCTCCACATCAATCCGGGAGCTGCTGGCTCGTACGGTGCCCACAAGGTCCGCACAGCCGTCCGCTTCGAAATCGATGGTGAGGAGATTCGTAATATGGAGATTTGGGAGTATCCGCGAGGTTAATCGTATATACAAAAAATAAAATATTTTATTGCATCTTGCTCTACATTAGCGAGATGCATTTTTTTGTAACGATACAGGTCCGTTCAAAGCATACTATTGCGCCCGTCTGCCACGTTATTCTGACGTAATTTAATATGGAATAATAGATGCAGATCAAGATTTCAAAGACACTCGAAGGCATTATTGCCGCACTGACATTCGACATCTCCAAAGCAGGACACGGACGTGCTCTGAAAGATTACCTGATGCTCGAAATTATACGTTCGGAGGGGTCGCTGGCTCATCAGTTACTCGATGCACGGCTCAAAGATTGGGAGCTCTACCAGATGACTCTGCGCATCGAGCGCGAAGCGGCTGCCGAGCCGAACACCAAAGCCAAGCCCGAAGAGTTTTATAAGGCCTTTATCGAGGAGTTACGACTGACATATCCCGACACGCCCACAATCTCGACCATACACGCGATGCAGTCCATTGCCGACGATAGTTCGACCTGCACATCGCGAGTTATGGCGATGTATCGTCTTGCCCCTGCCGACTTTATCGCCGAGGCCGAGACCATTAACAGCAAGATTGAGCGCACGACCGAAGTTCGCAAACTCGACTACAACGACACTCGCACCGAGGAGTTCAACTCAACAATCTCGTCACTCAGGAAGTTTGGCAGCGACCTCACGGCTCTCGCCCGCGAGGGTAAAATCGACCCCGTAATCGGTCGCGATAACGAGATTGAGCGCGTGGTGCAGATTCTCTCGCGTCGCAAGAAGAATAACCCCGTACTTATCGGCGAAGCAGGTGTTGGCAAAAGTGCCATTATCGAGGGTTTGGCTCTCCGCATCGTATCCGGAGAGGTACCCCATACCCTCGCATCAAAACGGCTCTTTGCCCTCGATGTGACATCACTCGTTGCCGGCACCAAGTTTCGCGGAGAGTTCGAGGAGCGTATGCAGCAACTGCTCGACGAACTGCGCAAGGCAAAGAATACAATCGTCTTTATCGACGAGATACACACTATTACGGGTGCAGGCGCAACGCAAGGGAGCCTCGATACAGCAAATATCCTCAAACCCGCATTGGCTCGCGGAGAGGTACGCATAATCGGAGCGACCACTCCCGACGAGTATCGCGAGAATATCGAGAGTGATTCGGCTCTCGAACGTCGCTTTCAGCGTGTCTGGGTCGAGCCAACCACTCGCGAACAGACCTTGCAGATTCTGCGCAACGTCGCACCCCACTACGAGCGTCATCACAACGTCCGCTATGACGACTCGGCACTCGAAGCGTGCGTGACGCTTGCCGAGCGGTACATCACCGAGCGACACTTCCCCGACAAGGCCCTCGACATCCTTGACGAGGCCGGATCACGCGCACATATAATCTCGGCCACCGAGCCCTCCGAGATACGCACCCTCGAAAAGGCCCTTGCCGAGACTCGCAACGAGCGTCGCGAGGCGGTCAAGGCGTTGGTTTACGAACAGGCGGCATCCGCGCGTCTGCGCGAGATTGCACTACGCTCAAAGTTGGGCGAGAGCCGTGCCGAGTGGCAACGCTCGCTCGTGGCAAACCCTGCGACCGTGAGTGCCGAAGATATCGCCAAAGTGATAACCTCGATGACGGGCATACCCATCGAGCGCATCGCAGGCAACGAGTTGGAGCGTATCAAAAAACTCGAAACGACCCTCTCGGCTCGTGTTATCGGGCAGAGTGATGCCGTAATGCGCGTAACCCGCTCGATACGTCGTTCGCGTGCCGGGCTCAAAGATGAGAAACGACCCATCGGAGTCTTTATCTTCGTCGGGCCGACAGGCGTGGGCAAAACTCTTTTGGCCAAGGAGTTATCGCGCCAGCTCTTCGACGAGAACCGAGGTCTGATACGTATCGATATGTCGGAGTATGGCGAGAAGCACAACGTCGCCCGTCTTATCGGCTCACCTCCGGGATATGTCGGCTATGGCGAGGGTGGTCATCTCACCGAGGCCGTGCGTCGCCACCCCTACTCGGTGATTCTCCTCGACGAGATTGAGAAGGCTCATCCCGACGTATTCAACACGATGCTCCAAATCTTTGACGAGGGGCATCTCACGGACGGTTCGGGCCGCAAGGTCGATTTCCGCAACACGGTGATTATTATGACGTCGAATGCAGGCTCACACGAGATATCGACACAGCCCTCGCGTGTCGGCTACACGACCTCGGCTCACGGCACAGTTCGCACCAACGAGCCCCGCGAGGGGTATCGCAAAGCACTCGAACGCACCTTTGCGCCCGAATTTCTCAACCGAGTGGATGATATTGTGGTTTTCCGCACACCCGATATGGAGGATATCGAGCGTATCATAGATTTGGAGCTGCGCGAGATTATCGTCCGTGCCGAGCGGCTCGGATACCGCATAGATATTACTCCTCAGGCGAAGAGTGCATTGGCCGCGAAGGGTTATGACGAGAGATATGGTGTACGTGCATTAAAGCGCATACTTACCGACGAGGTCGAGGAGCCATTGGCGACCCTCGTTATCGAGGAGCGTCTTCAAGAGGGCGACACCGTTGTCGTAGAACAAACAGAGCAGGGAGTTACGCTTAAAGTGGCGTAACTCCCTGCCATTTTCTTGTAGAGAGATTTTCTACTTGGTAGCGATATAGAACAGATCGAAGCAATCCGCAGCTACGGGAGCCACCGAATAGTCGTCCATCGAAATCGAGGTTGTAAGCTCGCGATTCTTTTTGAGCAAAAATCTACGATTGATGCGATTGAGCAGGTCGTAGGGCAATTTCAGCATAAATCGCGGAAGGATATATTGCAGACGCAATACGTCAAGGCGCGTAATCTTCTGGACGCTACGTCGGTTCTTCTCGTAGTACTCCATAACCTTCTCGTTACCGAAAACTCCGAGCGACTCGACCTGCGAGAAGCTACATTCGAGCATATTGGTCAGCTCCTCGGCTCGATACTCGCGCACGTGCCACGGATTGCGCGTGAGCGACATCGGAGCGTTGGGTGTGGTGACGATAAACTTTCCGCCCGGTTTCAATACACGATGCACCTCACGCACAAAGTCAAAATCGCGTTTGATATGCTCGATAACCTGGAACGACACAACATAGTCAAACGAGTTGTTCTCGGCAGGAATCGGAGGGACTGCCGCCTCAACAAACTCGACATTTGCATCCTGATAGAGATTTGTGGGCGTAGTCTTGTCGATAGTGATAAATCGTGTGGCGCGGGGTGCCAAAATCTCGGCACCATAGCCTTCGCCCGTGCCGATTTCGAGGACATCGCCCCCGATAATCTCGGCGGCCTTGCAATAGGCCAACAACGAACGCTGAAAAACGTAGTTATCTGATTGTTCGCGCGATACGCGCTCTGCGGTAGTTATCTTTGCCATAACATTACTTTGCTCTGATTCCCTCGTCATCGACCTCGACATCGCCACGTTTAAGCAGCACGCCGAGCGAACGCTTGAAGACCTTTTTGCTCATCTGCGTTGCCGCCATAACCGCTTCGGGCGAGCTATTGTCGTTGAGCATCAAAAATCCACGGTTGGCACGTACCAATTCGAGCAACTTCTCGGCCGAGTTCTGTACCTCGGCAAAGCCCTCCTGTTGGAGACTTACGTCGATACGATTATCGTCAGTGATGCGACGAATGTATGCCTTCATCTTGTCGCCCACCGACACCTTGCGGAAGATCTGATTTTTGTAAATCATACCCCAATGGCGATTATTGATAATCACGCGGTAGCCAATCGGACTCTCCGACGCAACGATGATATCAACCTCCTGACGGGGCTTTACGCTGATGATATCGTTATCAACAAAGGCCTTGAACTTGTTGGTTGCAACGCAACGGCCCGTGATGTTATCGACATAGAGCCACACCAGATAGCTGCGGCCGACGATAATACCGCCCTGCTGGTTACGATTAGGCAGGAAGAGATCCTTACCCGTCAATCCCCAATCGAGAAAAGCTCCGTGTACCGACTTATCGACAACTTTCAGATAGGCCACCTCGCCCTCCTTGATAGTCGGAGTCTCGGTCGTAGCTACCAGACGATCCTCCGAATCGTGATAGACGAACACCTCCTTCTCGTCACCCTCCTTATCCGAGAGTGAGATATAGCGGTTGGGGAGCAGCACCTCATTCTGCTCGTCATCGACAAGATAGAGACCGTAGTCCGAAATGCGTGCCACTTTAAGTTTCTGAATCTGACCTACCTTCATACAAAAATTGTGTTTAATCGTGGCAAAAGTACAAAACTATTCACAGATTTAAGAAAATTTTTATATATTTGTTATTATGAAGTTTCGTGTGGCCGTTTGTCAGTTCGATGCGGAGTGGTGTAATACTACTTCAAATCTCGCCCTCGCGGAGTCGTTTGTGGCTCGCGCAGGGGCAGACTGTGTCGTTCTGCCGGAGATGTTCGCCACAGGCTTTACCACTGAGCCTCAGGCAGTAGCACAACAGATGAATGGCGAGATTGTCGAGTGGATGCGCTCGGCTGCTGCGAAGTACGACTGTGCCATTGTCGGCACGGCAATCATCGAGACAGAGGGCCGATACTACAACCGCACACTCTTCGTCGGGCCTTCGGGCGAGGTCACTCACTCCGACAAACGTCACCTCTTCTCGATTGGTGGCGAGGCTGAACACCTCACGGCCGGTTCGGAACGTGTCGTTGTCGAGTATGGAGGTTTGCGCTGGTTGCTGCTCACCTGCTACGATTTGCGTTTCCCTGTTTGGAGCCGCAACTGCGGAGATTACGATGTCGCGCTCTACCCTGCTGCGTGGCCTGCATCGCGCAGATTCGCTTGGCAGACACTACTACGGGCCCGCGCAATAGAGAACGAAGCCTACGTCATCGGAGCCAACCGTACGGGCAGCGACCCGACGGTGTCGTATTCGGGAGATTCGGCAATAATTGATTTCCGTGGCGAGACGCTCGCAGAGATTGGCAACGAGGAGGGAGTGATAACGGCAGAACTCGACAAAGATGCATTGGAGGAGTTCCGCAAGAGGTTCCCGACCTGGCGAGATGCCGACAAATTCACAATTCACAACTATTCCCACTGACGAGTTATGACTTACGATGTAATATTAATGTTGCTGATTTCGGGCATTGTGGTCGGCATAATAAATACCCTCGCCGGCGGAGGCTCGGTTATCACGATGACTATCTTTATGGTCCTCGGACTACCCATTACGGTTGCCAACGGAACTAACCGTATCGCTGTTGTGATGCAGAATCTGGCAGCAACAGTCACATTTATCCGCAAACGGATGTTCGACCTCAAAAGCGGCCTATTGCTTGCCGTACCCGTAATTATCGGCAATATCGGCGGCTCGTTTTTGGCTACACATATCAACGACACGATTTTCCGCATCTGCTTTGGCGTGGTGCTCTTCCTGATTCTGGTCTATATGATTTTCGACAACCACAAGAAGTTCCAACCCGCCGAGTCGATGAAGATTAAGCCGATGCACTACTTCTGGTTCCTGCTCATAGGTTTCTACGGAGGTTATATCTACATCGGTTTGGGTTATCTGATTTTGGCGATATCGCTCTGGTCGATGAAGCTCGATATCGTCACGGCCAACGTCCTCAAAGGCATTGTCCTCTGTGTTGCTATGCCCTTCTCGATGGCTGTATTTATGATTAACGGTCACGTGGACTATTGGTTTGGATTGATTCACGGTGCAGGCAATATGCTTGGCGCGTGGTTTGCATCGCACTACTGCGTACATTGGGGCGGTCGCTTCATCAAGATATTTACGACCGTTATTATCCTGATATGCTTTGCCGACCTGGTCGGAATAATCTCATTGCAGACAATATTTTCGTCGATGCTGACGGTTTGCCGATAGGTTTTTCGTATCTTTGCCCGAATTATGGATGACAAGATTAAAATTCTCGGTGCGAGGGTTCACAACCTCAAAAATATCGACCTCGAAATTCCGCGCGACCAACTTGTGGTCGTGACGGGTCTTTCGGGTTCGGGCAAATCATCATTGGCATTCGACACGATATATGCCGAGGGTCAGCGTCGCTATATGGAGACCCTCTCGACCTATGCTCGTCAATTTGTCGGCACTATGGAGCGTCCCGATGTCGATAAAATCACGGGGTTGAGCCCTGTGGTGGCTATCGAGCAGAAGACCACCAACAAGAACCCCCGCTCGACCGTGGGCACCGTGACCGAGATTAACGACTTCCTGCGTCTGCTCTATGCTCGCGCTTCGCGCGCCTACTCGCCCGTCACAGGCGAGGAGATGGTCCACTACTCGGACGAGCAGATTTGCGACCTTATAATCAACGGTTTCGACGGACGCAAGGCTGCCCTGCTCGCCCCGATAGTCCAGGGTCGTAAGGGTCACTACCGCGACCTCTTCGAGTCGTTGGCCAAGAAGGGCTATATCTATGCCCGCATCGACGGCGAGATACGCGAATTTTCGGCCGGCGAGAAGCTCGACCGCTACAAAGTCCACAATATCGACCTGGTGATTGACCGACTGCGCATCAGCGAAGATATGCGCGAGCGTCTGATGACCTCGCTAAAAGAGGCTATGCGCCAGGGCAAGGGCACGATGGCGCTCTACGACTACGAGGCCGACGGTCTGCGCTACTACTCGCGCAACCTGATGTGTCCCACGACGGGTGTAGCCTTCGAGGAGCCTGCACCCCACACCTTCTCGTTCAACTCCCCGAAGGGAGCCTGTCCGCGATGCAACGGTCTTGGCGAGGAGGCGGTATTCGATATCCGCAAGATTATCCCCGAACCTAAACTCTCGCTGCAAGAGGGAGCTGTCGAGCCGTTGGGACCCTATCGTAATAATCAACTCTTTGCGATGCTCGAAACGCTGGGTCATCGCCACGATTTCGCGCTCGACGACCCCATCGAGAGTATCTCGGAGGAGGGTCTGAACGCCATACTCTATGGCGACTCGGAGCCGATGACTATCGACACCTCGGCATATACCTATTCGGGTGGTGGCCGTCGATTGGTTACGTGGGAAGGCATCGCCGAGTGGCTCTACCGCACCGACGACGAGAGTTCGAAGCGCGGCGAAAAGTGGCGCGAGCAGTTCCTGGTATATAAGCCCTGCTCGGAGTGTGGTGGCTCACGACTCAAAAAGGAGGCTCTCTACTTCCGCATAGCCGGCAAGAATATCGCCGAGGTCTCGGCAATGTCAATCACTCGCTTTGCCGAGTGGATTGCAACTATCGAGGAGCAGATGACCCCCAAGGAGTGGCGCATAGCTCAGGAGATTGTAAAGGAGATTCGCGAACGACTTCGCTTTTTGGTCGATGTCGGTTTGGGTTATCTCTCACTCAGCCGTGCGTCGCGTTCGCTTTCGGGCGGAGAGGCACAGCGCATACGTCTGGCTACGCAGATTGGCTCGAAGTTAGTCAATGTCCTCTACATCCTCGACGAGCCGAGCATCGGACTTCACCAGAGGGATAACCGTCGCCTTATCCACAGCCTGCAAAACCTGCGCGATGCGGGCAACTCGGTAATCGTTGTCGAGCCCGACGAGGATATGATGCGAGCAGCAGACTTCATTGTCGATGTAGGCCCTGCGGCAGGTCGTAAGGGTGGTCACATTATGGCTGCCGGCTCGATAGATGACGTTATCGCCTCAGGCTCGATTACGGCCGACTACCTTTCGGACAGACGACGCATCGAGATTCCCGAAACGCTACGCCCGGGCAACGGCAAGAGCCTTATAATACGTGGTGCGAAGGGTAATAACCTGAAAGATATCACAGCAGAATTTCCGCTTGGCAAACTTATCTGCATCACAGGAGTCAGCGGTTCTGGCAAATCGACCCTCGTAAACGAAACTCTGCGACCGATTTTGAGCCGTAAACTCTATCGTTCACTCGACCGCCCGTTGGCCTATGCCGAGGTCGAGGGCTTAGAGCATATCGACAAGTTGGTCGTGGTCGATCAGTCGCCCATTGGCCGCACTCCGCGCAGTAACCCTGCGACCTACTCGAACGTCTTTGGCGATATCCGCAAGCTCTTCGAGGCCACGCCCGACGCTAAGATTCGCGGTTTCAAGGCGGGCAGATTCTCGTTCAATGTCAAGGGTGGCCGATGCGAAGAGTGTCGTGGTGCGGGTGTGCAGACTATCGAGATGAACTTCCTGCCCGATGTCTATGTCAAGTGTAAGGCTTGCGGAGGTAATCGCTACAACCGCGAGACCCTCGAAGTAAAGTATAAAGGCAAGAGCATAAACGACGTGCTCAATATGACCGTCAATATGGCTGTCGAGTTCTTCGAGAATATCCCGACAATATACAACAAGCTGCGAGCAATCCAGGAGGTAGGTCTTGGCTACCTGACCCTCGGACAACCCTGCACCACCCTTTCGGGTGGCGAGAGCCAGCGCATCAAGTTGTCGAGCGAACTCTCGAAACGCGATACGGGCAGCACCCTCTATATTCTTGATGAGCCCACCACGGGACTTCACTTCGAGGATATACGCCAGCTCTTGGAGGTTATCAACAAACTTGTCGAGAGGGGCAATACGGCTATCGTTATCGAGCACAACCTCGACGTTATCAAGGTTGCAGACCATATTATCGACATCGGTCCCGAAGGTGGCGAGGGCGGTGGCGAGATAGTAGCCGCGGGTACTCCTGCCGAAATTGCAGCCAATCCCCGCAGTTATACGGGTGCATTCCTTAAAGAGTTCTTCTCTAATTGAGAATCCGTTACACCGTTACACCGTTACAGTGGGGTGTAACGCCTGTAACGCCTGTAACGCCTGTAACGCCTGTAACGCCTGTAACGCCTGTAACGGCGCACACCCTCTTAACCCTACCGCAGAAACACGTCACTATCACTCGGTTCAAGAAAACCCTTGCGTATAGCCCTGGTAATCTTGACCTTAGCAAAGCTATGCGAACATCCCAACACCTCTACAAGCTTGTTAGTCAGCGTCGTACGCGACACACCATCGGGAAAGTGTTCGCGCATAACCTTCACTACGTCATTACCCTCGACGCTACTCTGGCCACCCTCACTCGGTAGGTCGCACTGTACAGGCAGA
>JAZRHV010000007.1:0-119549 GCA_045644925.1 Alistipes sp. | reverse complement strand
TCTGCCTGTACAGTGCGACCTACCGAGTGAGGGTGGCCAGAGTAGCGTCGAGGGTAATGACGTAGTGAAGGTTATGCGCGAACACTTTCCCGATGGTGTGTCGCGTACGACGCTGACTAACAAGCTTGTAGAGGTGTTGGGTATGCCTTCGTCAACGGCTCGTGTCAAGGTGTTCCGAGCTATACGTCAGGGCTTTGTTGTGGAGAGTGGGGGTGATATCTTCCTGCAGTGTTAGTGTTTCACTGTTTCACTGTTTCACTGTTTCAGGGCATGAAGCAGATGAAACGGATGAAACGGACGAAACGGACGAAACGGACGAAACGGGCTTTGCAATTTTGAAATATTTTTCTTATCTTTGCGCGATAAAGTGACCATTATTTATAGGTGATGAAGATAAAACTCTTTACAGTACCCAATATGCTCACCCTCTGCAATCTGCTCTGTGGTGCGGCAGCGGCGGTGTCGGCCTTGGTCTGGGGCGACCTGCAAACCGCTTTTATTTTGGTGGTTATCTCGGCCGTGTTCGACTTCTTCGATGGATTCTCGGCTCGACTTCTGAATCAATACTCGGCAATCGGTGTACAACTCGATTCGTTGGCCGATATGATATCGTTCGGTTTTGCTCCCGCAGCCGTGATGATGGCTCTCTTTGCGGAGTCGGGCTCGTGGTGTGAGTGGGGCGAGTGGGCTGTCAAGGCGGGATACTTTGTGCCGCTCGTGATGACGGCATTCTCGGCTCTGCGCCTGGCAAAGTTTAATATCGACGATACGCAGCATACCGAGTTTGAGGGTCTGCCCACACCTGCCAATGCACTCTTCTGTATGTCGTTGGCGATGTTGGCCGAGGCGGGTCTTGTGGTTGTTCCCCGCGAGGTTATCATCGCACTGTCGGTGGTGATGTCGCTCTTGCTGGTCTGCCCCGTGAGAATGTTCTCGCTCAAATTCGAGGGCTTCGGTTGGGCAAAGAATAAGCTGAGATATGTGTCGCTGCTGTTGTCGGTGGTGATTATCGTGGTGGATTACCGCTACGCTATGACAACGATAATGGCTCTCTATATCCTGATTTCGACGGCACGTTGGGCCTTTATGTGCAATAAAAAGCAACGATAGCGAGTTTATAGAGAGTTATGTCGAAGAGAATGGGTCAAATAGTTGCGATGTGTGCGGTGCTGTTGGCACTTGTGATGCCGTGTGCCGTTATGGCGCAGGACGCAAGCTCGCTGATGCGTGCTCAACGCAATGCCAACTCGAACGACCCCTTCGCACCTCAGACAAGCAACGGCTATGGCAGTAACCCCTATGCAGGTCAGAACGGCACCGACCCGAACGACCCCAATGCGCAGGGTCAGCAGCAGGATACGACCAAGAAGAAGCGTCCAAAGCGAGCTCTCGAATCGTACTACTTCAACGACTCGATTCGTGCTCTACCTAACTTCGAGTGGCGTGTGAGCCGTGACTACAACAAGGTCGAGATTATGCCTATCGATACGACCTTGGCGGTGTGGCGCATAGATTATCCCTTCTACCGCAAGGGTGTGGGCGATATGGCGATAGGTAGCCTTGGCCAGGCTTCACAGCCTGTGAACTACTTTGAGCGTCCTGAGGATTTCGACTTTACCTTCGCGAAGCCCTACTACGCCTATAACTACACGACCGAGAATGTCCCCTTCTATAACGTCAAGAAACCCTATATGAATATGACCTACCGCGAGTCGGGTCAGAAGCGTTACCGCGAGGAGGATTTCGGTATCACGGTGGCGCAGAATATCTCGCCCTCGTGGGGCTTTAATGTGGACTACAAGTCGCGTGGTACGAAGGGAAAGTACGATTGGTCGCGAGTGAAGAATCATAACCTCTCGTTGGCAACATCCTATACGGGAAAACGCTACTCGGTACACGCTGCCTACATCAATAACCTCGTCGAGCAGCGCGAGAACGGAGGTGTTGTGGCTCCGTGGGCAATTACCGATACGGTCTTCGAGATGCCGTCGGGTGTGCCGATGAAGCTGGCAAGTGCCGAGGCGAAGAATCACTACCGCAACAACTCGTTCTTCGTAAAGCAGGCAATAGCTCTGCCCCTGCAACGAGTTACCGAGCGCGACTTCTCGATTGCCGACCTCTCGGCTATCTACTTGGGCCATACATTCGAGTACAACACGTGGAGCAGGGTCTATACCGACAAGTTCGCAACATTCACAAACGAGCGAGGTGGCCGTGATGCGGATGGTAACTTCATCCCGACGACCGATATCTACTACAAGGATTGGTTTATCAACCCGACCGAGACGCGCGACTCGATTTGCGAGCGACGCATAACCAACCGTCTATATGTGCAGGCACAGCCCTGGGATAGAGATGGCGTTGTCGGAACGATTGACGGAGGTGTGGGCCTCGACCTGCACACCTACTCGCAGTTTGCTATGGATGATTATGCTTCGGGCAAGTACCAGCGCGACAGACGAACAAGCTGGTTTGTCTATGGAGGTGTGAATGGTAAGATTCGCAAGTATGTTGATTGGGGTGCCGATGCGAAGTTCTATCCTTCGGGATATCGCGGTGGTGACCTCTCTGTCGGAGCAAATATCCTCTTCCGTGCCTTTGTGAAGGGTCACGCGCTGATTCTGTCGGGTAAGTTCCGCCAGGAGAGCCGTACGCCCGGATATTGGCAGCAGCAACTCTTCTCGAACCACTACGTATGGAATAACAACTTCGGCAAGGAGAACGAGACGCGCTTTGAGGTGCATTTCGAGGTGCCCGATTATGGCATCGAACTTGCAGCTTGGCAGGGTGTATATCTCGACCGCATATATTATGATGCGGCGAGCCGACCTGCGCAGTATGATGGCAGCCTGAGCGTTACGAGCCTCTATGCCCGCAAGGACTTTACGATTAAGGGTCTGCATCTGAATCATCGTGTGTTGGTGCAGTTCTCGTCGAACGAGGAGGTGGCACCGGTGCCGTTGGTCAGTGCCTACCTGTCGTACTATTACGAGTTCTGGGTCAAGCGAGATGTGCTGCGTATGCAGATAGGTTTGGATGGCCGATTTAATACGAGCTACTACGCTCCGGGATACAATCCCGCACTCTCGACCTTCTACAACCAGCGCGAGTGGAAGTTGGGTAACTATCCCTACCTTGATGCTTTCATCTCGGCAAAATGGAAACGAATGAGAATTTTCTTGAAATACCAACACCTTAACAAAGGTCTTTTCGGAAACGATGAGTACTTCCAGGTTGCAGGCTATCCGCTCAACCCCGGTATGTTCAAGATAGGTATCTCGTGGGCGTTCTACGATTAGCCTGCGGATGCTGAGGTTAAATTATATTGTATGGTAAAACGTGTCGTAGCGACATTTATTTCGATTTCGATTTCGCTGGCAATGCTCTTCTCGGTGAGTAGGTGCGAGTCGGTGATGGAGAGGTGCAGATGCCACAAAGGTCTGCTGTGTGAGGGAGAGTATCTAATCTCTCCGTATGACAATCTGATGAAGGCTGTGAATCAGGAGTCGGGTATTGATTGGCGACTGCTCAGTGCCATTGCCCACACCGAGTCCGATTTTCGTGCCGATGCCGTGTCGAAGCGCGGAGCTATGGGTTTGATGCAGATTATGCCCCATATCGGCGAACACTTCGGTCTGACAGCCGAGGATTTGGCTATCCCACAAAATAATGTACGTGCCGCGGCAGCTCTGCTCAACGAGATTGGTGCGATGATGCGACTGCCCCGACATCTCTCGTTCGAGGAGTCTATGAGCCTGATTTTGGCGAGCTATAACGGTGGACTTGGGCACGTGGCTGATGCACGTCGCCTGGCGCGAGCTTATGGAGCTGATATGAACTCGTGGAGCGATGTTTCGCACTATCTGTCGCTCAAAAGCAATCCCGAATATTACGAGAATGAGGTGGTGAGCTATGGTAAGTTTACCGGTAGTCGTCAAACGATAGCCTACGTACGCAATGTTATGCGACGCTATCGTCGCTACTGCTCGATTGCCGAGCCCTTGCATTCCGAAACCCTTGTTAGCGAGTTCTGCTGCCCGATTCACGACGCGCAGAATCTGCTCTAATATCCCTATTTTTCGATATTACGCTTAATCCGAGGCAGACCACTGCGGAGGAGTGGCGTATTGCCAAATGTTGCCGAAAAGACCTCGTCGGTCATCGTAGACCAATCCTCGGCCGAGAGGGTCGCAGGGTCGAACGGATGAGCAAATCGAGGATTTGTGGCGTAGGGAGTGGTGCGGTTGTGCGGACAACAACTCTGACACTCGTCACAGCCGAAAATCCAACCGTTCAAATCTATCTCGTCGCTTGCGTTGTCGCTCTGCTTTTCGATTGTCAGACGCGAGATGCAGCGACGTGCGTCAATGCACTTTGTAGGCAGAATTGCGCTATTGGGACACGCCTCGATGCAGCGTCTGCACTCTCCGCAGCGTGACCCTTCGAAGGGGGTGTCGTAGCAATCAACCTCGGTGTCAATGACCAACTCTCCGAGGAGTACAAAGGTGCCGAATTGGGGCGTTACGAGTAGCGATTGTCGGCCAATCCAACCAAGTCCGGCATCGACGGCAAGCTGCTTTTCGAGCAACGGTGCCGAGTCGGTGAAGGCGCGGGCACAGAGCGTCGGAACAGCCTCTTTCAGGGAATTATAGAGGTTGCCGAGCATCTCTTTGATTGAGGTGTGGTAGTCTGCGTTGCAAGCATACGAGGCAACCTTCGTCCGAAAGTCGGTGGGGTAGTCCAGACTGCGTGGCGACTTGTAGTTCACGGCACAGACAATTATACTCTTGGCGCCCTCGACCAGTCGAGCTGCGTCGAAACGCTTGTCGAGATTGCGTTCGAGATAGTGCAGGTCGGCTCCATACCCCGCAGCGAGCCACTCGCGGAAGTACTCTTCGTTCTCGGCGAGGTGGCGACACGGGATAATACCGCACAGGTCGAAACCTGCACGAAGTGCGCAATCTTTTATAACTCTGCTCTCTAACATCTTAATTTTGACTCAAAAGTAGTAATTTTTCGAAAAAAATGCTACCTTTGACCCGATTTGCGGTTAGAACAACCAACATATTATGGAAAAACAGACAAAAACCACACTCTACGAGCTTTTCAAGAGTAGTGTAACGAAATTCGCAGAGCGTACAGCTTTTGCGATGTTTGGTGGCGAGACTCTGACCTACGCGGAAGTGGGTCGCCGTGTCGCTCAGGTGCAGGAGAGTCTCAAAACAGCGGGGCTGAAAGCCGGAGATAAGGTGGTGCTTTTGAGTAGCAATATGCCCAACTGGGGTGTCTGCTACTTTGCCATTACGACTGCCGGTCTTGTGGCTGTTCCGATTCTTTCGGACTTTACCAGCGAGGAGCTGGATATGATTATCGAACATGCTGAGGCAAAGGCTCTGCTCTGCTCGGATAAACTCTACACCAAACTCTCGAAGGAGACGGTCGAGAAGATGAACATCGTCATCCGTACCAAGAACCTTCGTGTTACAGCTCAGCGAGTGACTGCCGAGAGTGAGTTTGCAGTGCCCCAGCCCGATGATTTGGCGGCTATCCTCTACACTTCGGGTACAACTTCGTCGCCCAAGGGTGTTATGCTCTCGCACAACAACCTCTGCGCACAGATTCCGATGTACTACGGTCTCTTCCCTATCGACGAGAACGATGTCTTCCTCTCGGTGTTGCCTTTGGCTCACACCTACGAGTGCTCGGTGGGTATGCTCTATCCCTTCTCGAAGGGTTCGAGCGTCGTGTACCTCGACCGTCCGCCCACGGCAGCGGCTCTGATGCCTGCACTCCGTGGTGTTCGCCCGACAGTTATGATGATTGTCCCGCTCATTATCGAGAAGATTTACCGCGCTCAGGTGAAGGCTAAGTTTAACTCTAACGCTTTCTGGCGTACTATCTGCAAGGTTGGTGCTATTCGTCGCTACCTGCACGGTGTTGCCGGCAAGAAGCTTATGAAGGCCTTTGGTGGTCGCATCCGCTTCCTCGGAATCGGTGGTGCGAAGCTGAGCAGCGAGGCTGAGCAGTTCCTCTTGGAGGCTAAATTCCCCTATGCAATCGGTTATGGTCTGACCGAGACAGCTCCGCTCTTGGCAGGTGCTGCACCCGCAATGGTGCGCCTTGGCTCGACCGGTATCGTATGTCCGACTGTGACTCTGCGCTTGGATAATATTAACCCTGAGACAGGTCAGGGCGAGATTGTGGCTCTCTCGCCGAGTGTGATGCTGGGCTACTACAAGAATCCTGAGGCTACGGCTGCGGCATTTACCGAGGATGGTTGGTTCCGTACGGGTGACCTCGGATGCTTCGACCAGGACGACCGCCTCTATATTCGCGGACGTTTGAAGAATATGATTGTGGGTCCGAGTGGCGAGAATATCTATCCTGAGGATATCGAGACCGTGCTCAATTCGCACGTCTTCGTTACCGAGTCGGTAGTTACCGAGCAGGAGGGACATCTCGTAGCTCTCGTACACTTCAACACTGAGGCTTTGGAGGCTAAGTTCGAGGAGTGGAAAGATGAGTACCACATCAAGCGTAGCGAGTGGGAACGCGAGTGGGAAAAGTGGTTCGAGGAGAAGAAGAAGGAGGTTCTCGACTTCGTGAACTCGAAGGTCAATAAGTTCTCGCGCATCAGCGAGGTTGTTGAGGAGAAGGATGGTTTCGTGAAGACCCCGACCCAGAAGATCAAGCGTGCACTCTACTACAATCGCAAGAAGGACGAGACAAAGTAAAATCGTCAATAATACATTCGAAAAGACCGCAGGTTTCTGCGGTCTTTTTTTGTGGACTACGTTACGAAATACCTCATTTATACCGTATAATCTCGGATTCTATTATTTGTGGTTGAGAATGTGATTTTTACTCCTCGACAATTATTCCGCCGCCGAGGAGAATATCTCCGCGGTAGAAGGCTGCGGCTTGACCGGGGGCGATAGCGGTAAGTGGTTCGTGAAGGCGAACGTGCAGGGTGTTATCGGGCAGTAGGGTAACGGTGCAGCGATTTGCCTGCTTGCGATAGCGGATTTTTACGACAACATCCTCTCGGCTCAAAAGCTGCGCAGGGTTGATGATATTCCAATCTTTAAGCCGCATATCCATACGCTCCAACGATTTCAAATCGCCAAGCACAACCTTATTCTCCTCAGGCACAATATCCTTCACGAAAACCGCCTGATTGAGGTCGAGACCCAAACCTCTTCTTTGGCCGACGGTATAGAACGGATAGCCTTCGTGCCAGGCGATGAAATTTCCATCCGTATCGACAAATTTACCCTTCTGAATAGCCTCGGAAGAAACATTATCGCGGAGAAATGCGCGGTAATCCATCGGGCAGAAGCATACACCAAGGCTATCTCTCTTGCGGGCCGCCTTCAAAAATCCGCGCTCCTCGGCAACCTCGCGGACGCGCTGTTTGGTCAGACCGCCCATAGGCAAAACCATTCGTTCCAAGATATCCTGCGGCAGACCCCACAAGAAGAAAGATTGGTTTTTGTCCTCATCGGCACCGTTGGTGATGTGCCAATGTCCGTCGATGAGTTGTTTCTGGACGTAGTGGCCTGTGGCTATGTGGAAAATTCCCATCTCGTCGGCCAATTCGCGGAGCAACGGCCACTTTAAGCGGTTGTTGCAGAGGGTGCAGGGGACGGGTGTATGGCCGGCCATATATTCGCGGACGAAGTAGTCTATAATTGTCGATTTGAAGAACTCTCTCTGGTCGGAAACGATGTGGTGAATGCCCAAGCGATGACATAGCTCACGCGCATCGTCGAGATATTCGGTGCAGTCATCCTTCTCGTAAAAACGGAAGGTTACACCGACTACCTCATATCCGGCATCTTGCAGCAGCAGAGCAGCTACCGAGCTGTCCGTGCCGCCACTCATTCCCAACAAAACTCGCCTATTTGACTCCATAGCCACTATGATCGGTGGAATAAAAAGAATAACTTTTTGGATTTACGGATATGCGGAAACTTTTGCTTAATTGGCAGTTCGACAGGCGACTCTTTGTGCGGGATAGGCTACTTGCGGACTTTGAAGATAAGCTTGCGGACGTGACCGGTGCCAAGCATCGGAGCGTGGGCATCTTCGGGCGTAAGGATTGTGAATTCGCCCTCACGGACCGTGTAGAAAGTCTGCGGTACATCGTCGAAGAATTGGATATCCTTCTCGTTGTCGAACTCGGCACGTGGCGAGCGGACTGCGCTACGAGGGCTCCAACCAAACTCCTCCTGACCACCGAAGACAACCTGGATGTCGATATACTCGTTATGAACTTCGAGGGCTGCGGCCGAGCGTGGACGCAACTCCAACTCCGAGACGTTTACAAAGATATCGTTGCCGTCGATTTCGTGACGGCCAACAGCGAGAGCCGAAACATCGGTGCGATCGAGCCACTCGAAAGCTGTGCGCAAGCGTGAGCAGAGAGGGTAGTAGAGTTCTCTGTTTTTCAGTGTGTCGAGAATCATAGTTTTGGGGTGTTATTCGTTTCTAAGTATAACTCTTGCCATAACGGGGTAGTGGTCCGAATACTCCAACGGGAAGACCTCGTACGAGAGTGTGCGGAACTGCTTTGAGACCAGAATGTAGTCAATGCGCAACAGATCGAAAAATCCGCGGAAGGTGTGGGCGTAACCCTCGCCCTGCTCGCTGAAAGTGTCGGTCAGCTTGCCGGCAATGGTGCGATAGGTGTACGACATCGGGACATCGTTGAAGTCTCCACAGATGATTACCGGATAGGGGCAATGCTCGATATTGTGGCGTATGGCATCGACCTGATGCGAGCGCATATGGCTATTCTCATAGAGTCGTTGAGCCATATCTGCAAACTTGCTCACGTGTGAGGAGTCGGCCGATTGCAGGAACTGCTTGTTGTTGATATAGTCGCGGTCTGCCCGCTTTATCGAGGTGGTTTGCAGGTGGATATTGAACAGACGCACGGTGTCGTTGTGAATCTTTAAGTCGGTCCAGAGGCCTTTGCCTGTGCCGCAAAATCCGCTTATCGAATCCGAACGGATGATTTTGTATTTCGTGAAGCATATCACGCCGTCGTCGGTCAGCGAGCGAATCTCGGTGCGGTTGTACTTCGACAGCAGCTCGAAACACTTGTCCTTCTCTTCGCTCCTCACAGGGTACTCCTGGAAGCAGATGATATCGGGGTTCTCACGACGGATAAAATCGACTATCGAGTCGGTTGTCGGAGCTAACCACTCATCATCTCGCAGGTATCGGACATTATACGAAAGAATCTTGGTGTTTCCGCGTTCGTAACGAGGCTCGCCATAGGTTTTGCCGACCTTTACCTTGTAGTAAAGCGATATGTGTGGCCAGCCCAATGCAACAAAGACTGCCGTGAAGAAAAACATCTTCCATTGCCAGCGGATAATCCAATAGAGCGTTACGGCTATGGCTACCAGATATACAATAGGTGCAACCAATCCGACGAGCGAGAAGTACCACAACTTGTCGGGCTCGAAGAAGCGACCTACGAATATCACGAGCAGAGCTATTGCTACCACTACTGAGATAATCGATATGACGATATCGAGCATAGTGAGCCAGATAGAGCTCTTTTTGCGAGAGTTCTCTCTACGGCTGCCGCCAAATTGGTTGGTGTAATACTCTGCCATAATTCTCTGATAGACCTTTGAGTGGCTAATACCAAATCTTTCCGCGACGCTTCCAATAGATTAGCAGTAACCAACCCCAGAGCATTCCGCCGACGTGAGCGAAATGTGCTACACCGAGGTCGTAGCCCGTTGCACCAAAGAGCAATTCGATGGCTGCATAGACCATAACAAACCACTTCGCCTTGATGGGGAAGGGGAGCGGGAAGACCATAATTTGTGCGTTGGGATACATCACTCCAAAGGCGAGGAGCAGACCCATCACAGCACCCGATGCTCCGATAAGTGTGATGCCGAAGTCTTTTGTGAGCCAAGCGACCAACATCTGGATAAGTGCTGCGCCAACTCCGCAGACGATGTAGTAAATCATAAATCGCTGCGGGCCAAGTCTATCTTCGAGCGTTCGACCAAACATCCAGAGTGCGAACATATTGAAGAAGAGGTGGCTGAAACTTCCGTGTAGGAACATATAGGTAATGTACTGCCACGAGTGGAACCACGGTGAGCTGAACCAATAGAGTTGGCAATATTGAGCTACCAACGCTTCGAATGACGGAATCAGCGTCGTTGCGAGGTAGATTAGTATATTTACGATAATAAGGTTCTTAACTATCGGTGGTGTTCTGAAATACGGATTCATCTTGTTCGGTTTTAATCTGTTATCCCAACTTGCTGCGCAGCTCTTCGAACGAAATCTCGGTCATTATGGCCTTGCCTGCGGGGGTGAAACTTATGTTTCCGCTCTCGGTCAGGCGTTCGAGCAGGGCCGCAGCCTCCTCGGTCGAAATCCTCGAAGCCATACCACGTGCCGCACTGCGAGCCATCGTAGCTGCAAGGTTGCGACGGCGTTGCTCGGTAGCCGATTCGGGTGTCTCAAAGAGTTTGAGCAATTCGTAAATCAACATATCGGCCTCATCGGCATTGATATCGGCAGGTGTGCCCTTGACCTCGATATTGCCATCGCCCTTGAAGTCGATATCGAAGCCCAACGATGCAAACTCGACCTCGTTCTCTTCGAGTAACGAGTAGTCATCGTTCGAGAGTGTCAGCAACTGCGGGAAGAGTAGCTGCTGGCTCACCGACGAGCAGTTTTGCAGTCGTTGCAGATAGCTCTCGAAGATGAGCTGCTCCTGCACACGACGCAGGTCGATGACCATCAATCGACCGCCATATAGAGCCGTAGCTAAGTGGTTGCCGATGCAGCAAACGCTCTCGAACGAGATGTTCGACTGCGGTATCAGCTCCTGCTCGACAACCACCGAGCCAAAGTCGGTCGAAGGGATGAAGTCGAAATCGGACGATATGTCGCTCATTCGGGGTGTGAACTCCTGCTTGTAGCCGAAGTCACTCTCGATATAGAACTCCTCGTTGCGGTGCGGTGCTCCGGCAAGTCCCGAAGGGATGTAGTCGGCCGAGCTGCTGCGGGCTGTTCGCGGTGCAGGGCTCTCCTCGTCGGTAATGTATCCCTCGCGGAAGGGATTGTAACCGCTGATGCTTGCAGCCTTCGGCTCGGTATAGATTACACCCTGCTGCGACACCGGAATCTCGATGCCTGCCTCGTCGTCGAAGTCGAGCAGGGGTACTGCTCCGGTCTTTGCGAGTGTTTCGCGCACGGCAGCATTGAGAATCTGCCATACGTTCTCCATATCGGCAAACTTAACCTCGGTCTTGCGGGGCGATACGTTCACGTCCACGCGGTCGGGGTCGATTTCGATAAATATAAAGAACGAAGGGAAGCATCCTTCGGGTATAAGTTTTTCGTAGGCCTTCAAGATAGCCTTGTTCAGGTACTGCGACTTGAAGAAACGACCATTGACAAAGAGGAACTGCTCGGTGTTGCGCTTCTTGGCAACAGCCGGGCGACCAATGTAACCTCTCAGACGAACAATCGAGGTGTCGGCATCAATTTCGAGCAGGTTGTTTTTGATGCTCTTGCCGATAACGTCCACGATGCGGTTTGCGAGAGATGCTCGGCCGAGTCGGTAAATCGGGGCGTCGTTGGCATAGAGTTCGAACTCGACATCGGGGTTGCAGAGTGCAACGCGCTGGAACTCCGACTTGATGCGCTGGGCGTGCTTCGAGGGTTCCTGCGTAAACTTGCGGCGTGCAGGTACGTTGTAGAAGAGGTTGCGGACCAGGAACTGCGAGCCCACGTCGGTCATTATCGGACGCTGTGATTGGAATACACCTCCGTTGATGACCGTCTCGGTGCCGGTCTCGTCGTCGTGCTGGCGTGTGCGCAACTCGACCTGCGAGATAGCGGCAATCGAAGCGAGAGCCTCGCCTCGGAAACCGAATGTGCGCAGATTGTAGATGTCATCCAATGTGGCAATCTTGCTCGTGGCGTGGCGATCGAAAGCCATACGAGCATCCACGGGCGACATACCGCAACCGTTGTCGATAATCTGTATCAACTCCAAGCCTCCGTTGCGGAAGTTTACCTTCACGCACGTCGAGCCTGCGTCGATAGCATTCTCCATCATCTCCTTAACGACCGATGACGGCTCCTCGACAACCTCGCCTGCGGCAATCTGATTGGCTACAATTTCGGGTAGCAGTTTTATTCTGTCAGACATAAATTTTTGCTCTTCAAAAATAATTCAAAATGCAAAATTCAAAATTAATTCCGCTGTGCGGTCTTTTTCTCCTCCTCGCAGACTATCCCTGGTGCTTTAATATAGTCTCAGCGACACTTTTACAATTATCAATTATTCTTGATAATCATTCGGTACGATAACTATTGGTGCGTATGGGTCAAATTCAGCCTCCTCGGCCGTGGTCGAGCCATTCGGATTGCCGCCACTCTGCTCGGTGGTCGCTTGCGAACCCTGCGCTCCGTTTATCAGCGCAACGATGCGCGGTACGAGCAGATAAGCCAAGAGCAACACAAAGACCGCAACCAACGCCAATGTCATTATCGGGTTGCGCTTACCTCCGCGCTCTGCACTCTCGACAGACTTACGCTCCAAACGCATAGCCTTGCGACGACGCAGATAATCTCCGGGCTTGTATTCGCCCTGCGATACAGCAGTGTCGATATCCTCACCACGCTCACCGCGCAACTCGCGCCTGCGCTGTTCGCGAGCCTCCTTTACGGGGTCGTAGTAGCGGGGCGTGTAGTTGAAACGATTGGGGTGTTTCTTGACCGGCGTGAAGAGTCCCATAGCCTTATCAATTATCTAAAAAAATTCTTCATTCGCTCGAAGATGTTCTGGTCTTCGACCTTTGCAGCCTGCTTGAACGAGGGCTGGTCAGCCAACTTTTCGACCAACTTGCGCTCCTCGCTCGACAACTTCGAGGGGATTGTGATATCAACAACGACCAAAATATCGCCTCGGCCATAACCATTCACTGACGGAAGACCCTTGCCGCGCAGACGCAACACCTTGCCGGCGTGTGTGCCTGCGGCAATCTTAATCTTTGCCTTGCCCTCGATGGTCGGCACCTCGACCTCGCCACCGAGCAGAGCTGTCGTTACGGTGATGTTGAGGTTGTGAATCAAATCATCGCCATCGCGTACGAGCTGCGGGTCGCGCTCCTCTTCGATAACAACGAGCAGGTCGCCGTTTACGCCTCCGTGACGTGCGGCATTACCCTTGCCCGAAACGGTGAGAGCCATACCTTCGCCTACGCCTGCCGGAATCTTAATCTCGACAACTTCGCTACCACGCATCGTGCCCTCGCCGTGACACTCCGAGCAGGGGGTGGTTATGACCTTACCCTCGCCACCGCAAGTGGGGCAGACACCCTGGGTCTGCATACGGCCGAAGAAGGTGTTTTCGACGCGGGTAACATATCCCGAACCACCGCAAGTCGAGCAGGTCGAATAGCCGTTCGAGCCCTCTGCGCCCGAACCGCCACACTTCTCGCAAGCGATGTTTTTGTTGATTTTGAGTTTCTTGGTCGTACCGTTGGCAATCTCGGCAAGCGTGAGCTTGACCTTCACGCGGATATCGCTGCCGCGATTTACTCGCTGACCTCCGCGACCGCCACCGAAACCTCCGAAGCCACCGCCAAAGTGACCTCCGAAGATGTCGCCAAACTGCGAGAAGATATCCTCCATCGAGAATCCTCCTCCAAAGCCACCTCCGAAACCGCCACCAGCAGCACCGTTCATACCTGCGTGACCGAATTGGTCGTAGCGGGCACGCTTGTCGGGATTCGAGAGGACGTCATAAGCCTCTGCGGCCTCTTTGAACTTCTCCTCGGCCTCCTTATCTCCCGGATTCTTGTCGGGGTGGAACTTGATAGCTGCCTTGCGGTAAGCCTTCTTTATCTCGTCTGCGTTGGCGTTCTTCTCGACGCCAAGCACTTCGTAGTAGTCTCTCTTCTCTGCCATAACTTACTCTCCAACAACAACCTTAGCATAGCGCAAAACCTTCTCGCCAAGCATATATCCACGCTGAACAACGTCGATAACCTTGCCGCGCTTATCCTCGCCTGCTGCGAAACGTGCAACGGCCTCGTGTAGGTCTGCGTCGAACTCCTTGTCCTGCGCCTCAATCTCGGTTACACCCTTCTGACGCAGTGCATCTCCGAACTTCTGAGCGACCAACTTCTCGCCTTCGCGCAGAGCGTTGATATCCTCGCTCTTCTCCGAAGCCTCGACTGCGCGATATACATCATCCAAGACCGAGAGCATCGTCTTCAAAACGTCTGCACCTCCGCTCTGGACGAGGTCCATCTTCTCGCGCAGGGTGCGCTTGCGGAAGTTGTCGAACTCAGCCTGCAATCTGATACACTTGTCGCGCCACTCGGCTGCCTCTTTTTCGAAATCGTTGGCGGGAGCCTCCTCCTGAACCTGATCTGCCTCCTCTGACATCGTGTCAGTTGCACCTTCGCGCTCCTCTGTCACATTGTCACAAGGTGTGCCTTCGCACGAGGGATAGCCCTCGCCCTCGACAAAGCCCTCATCGCCATTAATATCCTGATTATAAACTTTTTGCTTTTTCATAAATATATCGTTTTTGTGTTATCTGTTATTATATTGCGCAAAATATATACCAAGCCGCCCGAACGTGCCATTAGTACATATTATCGTACATCGTCTGGCTCTTGTCGTACTTCAAGTCGGCAAGCGAAGCAGCCTTAACTCCGATGTTGAAGCTCCAACTCTTGTGGAATCCGAACGGAATCCAGACGAATGACATCTGCCAACAGTGCAGGTCGCGCGTGATGCTTATCGAGGAGGTCGTCAGCTTATTGTTCATAATGTCGTAACCTCCCGTTATGGCTATACCTGTCTTCTGCGTGACGTTGATACTTGCGTTGAAACCGATGGTCTGCGTGACGTTGTGTTTGACGCCCGTTGTTCCGTTGTTTACGTAACTTGCCGAGTAGCTGATCATATAGTTGAAACCGAGGTTCCACGGCATCGAGAAGTCGTAGTAGGCCTGTGCCATGTATTGCCTTCGCAGGACGGGGTCGAGCGTGCCATAGGGGTCGCTGAACGGATTGATATACTCCGGCGGAATCGAGTTGATATCGTTGATAGCCGCCTGCGTGCGGTCCTGACGCGACTTGAAGGTATAACCGAAGCTCCAACCCGTGTTGATGATACGACCCAAGCGTCCTCGACGAATCATCAACTTATTGATACGCTTGCCGTCGGGCGTTACCTCGTAGGGGTCGAGCGTAGCGTTGAGGTTCAATCCGAAGTTCGAACCGAAGATTGTGGTACGGAACGAGATGGGGATATTCGAGAGTCGCATCGAGTCGGCCAGGAAGTTGTACGAGCCACTGATTTGCAACATATCGATAAGTTTTACCTTCTTCACTCCTGTCGAATCTCGCTTGCTGAGTACCTTCATTTCGAGAGTCTGTGCCAACGAGAAGTTCAGGGCCATAGATTGTCCCGAACCGGGTACGCCATAGGCGTTATCCGAGTAGGGCGAATATATCTTGTGACGGCCGAGCGAGTCGGTCTGAACTGTCTGGTAGAAGCCGTACTTCTGCTTGCTGAAATCGGGCGCATACGAGAAACCGAACTGCGGAGCGATGGTGTGACGCACGGCCTGCAACTTGCTGGTCTTGCTCTTCATCTGCCACATACCATAAATGGTCGTGTTGGCCGATACCGAAGCGTTGTAGTTGTAAAGACGATAGAAACCATACTGCGGATCGAGATATTCAACCTTGTTTGTTTCGGGATTCCACTGCTGCTCAACCTTCTTGAAGTACCAACGCTCTGTGTAGTTGAACGAGGGCGATACGTTGATGTAGTTAAATAGGTTGAACGATGCCGAAACGGGGAGGCTGTGCTCGATACCGTTCTTCATCTTTTTGAGGGTCTCGACCGAGAATATCTCCTGCTCGGTGGTCGATACCGTGTTGGTCATCTTTGCCGAGTAGCTCATCGAAATCTTCTCGTACCAACGCTGCTTGCCGACAGCCTCCTTACGCTTGAAGGGGTAGATACGCGAGACGTTGAATGCAATCGTCGGCAGCGTTACCTGGATAGCCTTGGTCTGCGAGTTCTGTGATACGGCCATATTCATCGAGAGCGATATCGGCTTACCTGCCCAGCTCTTCGAGTACGAAATCGTAGAGTTGGTCTGTGTAGATAAGATGTCGTTCAGCGATGTTGCCGAGTAGCGGTTGTAACCACTTGTCGCGAAGTTTACCGATGCCGAGAATGTCGAGCCCGGATTAGCCTTCGGGTCTTGTGTATGGGTCCATTGGATGCGGACGTTGTTCTGCTTGATGTAATCAGGCTCGCCCTTTTCGCCAAACTTGATGTTCGAGTAGTTTGCCGAGATATTACCGCTGTACTTGTAACGCTTGATATATCGCGATGCAGCCGAGAGCTCCCACGAACCGAGTGTGTAGATACCTCCGCGCAGGGCGAGATCGGCGTGGTCACCAAGCTTGAAGTAGTAACCGAGGTCGCGGATAAAGAAACCCTTTGAATCCTCACCGAACGAGGGCATCAAAAGACCCGACTTCGGACCCATATTGATCGGGAAGAAACCTTCGGGAATACCGAGGAAGTAGATAGGTACATCCTCCATAACCAGATAGGCCGGACCCGTGATAATCTTCTTGCCGGGGATAATCTTCGCCTTGGTCATCGCAAGATAGAAGTGCGGGTGGTCGGTATGGTCACAGGTGGTGTACTTACCGTGCTGGATGTTGATGGTGTTGTCGGCCATCTTCTTGATACTTCCACCAACGAGCCAGCCGTCACCCTCCTGGGTTGCAACGCCCTTAATCTTCGCCTTCTTCGAGTTGATATTGTAGGTGATGGTATCCATCGTGTACGAGGTCTGACCCTCGGTGAAGACGGGGTGGGTCTTCGAGAGCTTACCATCTACCGAGTCGGGCTTACCGTAGGCATAAATCTCTTTGTTCTCCATATTGACGCGCATAAAGTCCGCTTTGAGATTCATATTCTGGTATGTGATGTCGCCCTGGTTGTAGATGTAAACCAAGTTATTCTTTACGTCGTAGACCAACGAGTCGGTGTTCTTTCCGGTGATGATATCTTCGAGGAATCCGCCCTTCTTTTTCGTTGTGTCGCGCTTAACGCTGTCGTTCAGGGGCTTGGCGAGCGAGTCGGTCGTGGCTGCTCCGAGCGAGTCTTTACCCAGCGGTCGCAACGAATCTGATGGCAATGCCCGCATCGAGTCGGGACGTGTGGTCAATGAGGGACGTGCCGTTGCGCCTCGTCTGCGCTGGCGTGCTGTCTGCGCAACTGACGAGGGTGCCGCTGCTATGGTGGCTTTTGCTGCGCTGTCGCTCTTTTCGGCTATGAGCTGGGATGCGAACGAGCGAGCCTCGTTGAAGGCTGCACCGAAGACCATCTGCGCTGCAATTACCAAAATGGCGGCAGAAATGAGATATTTTACCTTAATCTGTTTCAAAAATCCAATATTTTTCATTACCTTTGCCGACAAGTCGGCAAAAACGCCAAAAGTAGCGCTGTATGCGCGTACGTACGCATTTTTAATCCGACAAAGATACGTAAAATTTTGGATATAGACACTACTTTAATCGAACTTTATATGCGTAGGATTGTTATTTCCCTGCTTTTTGCATTTGCACTCTTGGCGGCAAACGACTCGGCAGCCGAGAATATTGCCCAAGGAGTGAGGGTGGTGGTTATTGATGCGGGTCACGGAGGACCGAAGTATCCGGGCGCGACCTATCGCGGTGTGACAGAGAAGTATCTCAACTTGAAGGTGGCCCTCAAATTGGGCGAACTTATCGAGAGTCGTATGCCTGACGTGAAGGTTGTCTATACGCGCAAAACCGATATGCAGTTCTCGGCAGATCTGAATAAAGATTTGCAGGCTCGTGCCGAGATAGCCAATAAGGCCGGAGGCGATATATTTATATCGATTCACGCTAACGCTGCCCGCTCGACGAGTGCGCGAGGTGTGGAGACGTTGATTATGGGTGAGAGCCCGCTCGAACAGCGTGTGAACGAGAGCGTTCTCTTTGCTAACAACAAGGATGAGTTTATCGATATGTCGAACGAGAAGACCGCTGCGGTGGTGCGTGCATATATCCAGAATCTGCAATTTACCTATGGCGAGTACAGCGAGATGATGGCTCGTCTGATTCAGAAGAACTATGCCAAGTCGGGTCGTGTGGCTCGCGGTATCAAGCGCCAGCCGTTGAAGGTACTCTATGCGACCGATATGCCGAGTGTACTGACCGAGATTGGCTTTATGTCTAACCCCGACGAGTTGAAGTATATGTCCTCGGAGAAGGGTCAGGCCGAGATTGCCGAGAATCTCTATAATGCAGTGAAGGAGTATTCGGACTTTGTGCGTAAATCGCTGTTGGTTGAGGAACCTGCCAAGCAGGAGCCGACGGTCAAAAATCCGTCACAGCAGGCTGTCGATGCGGCAAAGAGTGCTGTTCCGCAGCCCCAAAAAGAGAAGATTGAGCCGAAGGTAAAGACGGCCCCTGCGACAAAGACCGAGGAGAAACCTGCCGAGCGTAATGCAAATGTTCCGGTGGTAAAACCCAAAGAGTCTGCGGTAGTCAAGACCGTCGATACCGAGAAGATTAAGGCGGCTGCAACCCCCGCTCCTGTGGCGGCCAAGCAGAGTGTTGTAGCGACAAAACCTGCGCAGCAGCCCACATCTAAACCTGCGCAGCAGACCGCGAAGCCGAGCGGTAGAGCCTTTGTGGTGCAGGTTATGGCAAGCACAACGCCGCTGTCGGTGAATGATGCCCGTTTCGGCAAGCAGCAGGGTAAGGTTCGCCAATATATCGCAGAGGGAGCAGGCTCGTACAAGTATAAATACTGCGTTGGCAGATATACCGACCGCGATTCGGCCCAAAAGGCTGCTATGTCGTTGCAAGCCGAGTTTAAGGGTGCGTTCGTAATCGAAGTCGAGGGTGAAAATGTAGTTAGAAAGTAGTAAATAATAATCTGAAAATAACGAAAGGAGAACGATATGAAAAAGGAAATTAAAATTGGAATTTTTGCAGTGTTGGTACTGCTTGGTACTTGGGCCGGTATCCGCTTTTTGAGTGGTCTGGATGTGTTTAGCCGCACGAAGACCTACTATATCAATTATGACGATGTGGCAGGTATCGAGCAGGCTTCGCCCGTGAAGATTCTCGGTGTGAAGGTGGGCTCGGTAACCAATATCAGCCTCGACCCGACAAAGTTTAATGGAGTAGAGCTGACTATCGAGGTTAGCAATAAGTATAATCTGCCTGTGGATTCGAAGGCTAAACTTTTTAGCGACGGATTGATGGGAGGTAAGGCTATCGCTATCGAGTATGGCTCGGCTGCCGAGTATCTCAAAAGTGGCGACCACATCACAGCTGCATACGACAAGGGTGTAATGGATATCGCAACTGCCGAGTTGGAGAGCCTGACCAAGAAGATTGGTGAAACTCTGGGCTCGCTCACCGTAACGCTTGATAGCGTGAACGGAATGTTGGACGACAACCGCAAGAGTTTCAAGGGTGTGATGAATAATCTCGACTCGATGACCGGCTCGATGGATGATGTGCTGACCGGCAAGAAACAGGATTTGCTTGCAGTGGTCGATAACCTCACTGCATTTGCCGACGCTCTGGGTCGCAATAGCGAGCGTATAGACTCGGTAATGATGAACGTAACGGCCTTGACCAATCAGTTTGCTGCTACCGATATCGCTAACTCGTTGCAGCAGACTCTTACGAAACTCGATGCAACACTCACAAAGCTTAACAGTGGCGATGGTACTGTCGGTAAGTTGATGACTGATAAGGCTTTGTATGATAATCTTACCGCTGCAAGTGCAAATCTTTCGACCTTGTTGGCCGACTTGCAGGCTTATCCCAAGCGATATGTCCATTTCTCGATGTTTGGCCGTGGCGCGAAGGCTGATGAGCGTGACCGCAAGAAGGCAGTCGAGGCTGCTGCAAAGGCCGAGTAGGGCGTTTTTTGGTAAGTTTAATTCGTAGATAAACCACTCCGAAAGTATGGTCTATCCTGCCAATTTCGAGTCGAGCGTAGGCTTCGACCGTGTGCGTGAGCAGATTCTCGGACTCTGCTCAATGCGTCGTGCGCAGGATATCCTTTCGGGAGAGGTGTTTTCGACTTCGAAGCGCGAAATTGAGCGTCGTCTGTCGCTTGCAGACGAGGTCTGCCGACTGCTCTCGATGGAGCAGGAATTTCCGCGCGAGGAGTTCTCGGATATAGCCGAGATTGTCCGCAAAATAGAGATTGAGGGAACATTCCTCGATACGGCAGAGGTGGTAACACTGACACGTGCGCTGCGCTCGGCCGGCGAGGTGTCGGCCTTTGTGCTGAGCCGCGAGGCTGCGGCATACCCTTCGGTGCGAGCTTTGAGCGAGGGTGTTGCCTCGTTTGTGCATATCGTGGCCGAGGCCGACCGTATTGTCGATAATTTTGGTCAGGTGCGTGATAACGCATCGCCCGAACTGAACGAGATTCGTCGCGAGATTCGTGCGCGAGAGGGTCAGGTGTCGAAACGCCTGCATCAGGTGCTCAACGCAGCGAAGAGTGCCGGCATTGTTGATGCCGATGCGATGATTTCGATTCGCGAGGGTAGAGCTGTGATTCCCGTGGCTGCGGGAAATAAGCGTAAATTGCAGGGATTCATCCACGACGAGTCGGCTACGGGTAAGACCTTCTATATCGAGCCCGTGGAGGTTGTCGAACTCAATAACGAACTCAAAGAGTTGGAGTATTCGGAGCGTCGCGAGATTGTGCGCATCCTGAGCCGCTTTACCGATATGTTGCGTCCTGATGTCGAGGCCATAGCTTCGGCCGAGGAGTACCTGGCAACTGTCGATATGCTGCGAGCAAAGGCTCGCTGGGCCGCCGATAACGGAGCCGTCAAGCCGATTATCTCGACCGAAGGTCGATTGCTGCTGCGTACGGCACGCCACGCCCTGTTGGCGCAGACGTTGAAGGCGCAGGGTAGGGCGATTGTTCCGCTCGATATGGAGCTTGATAGCAGCAAGCGCATTATGGTAATTTCGGGCCCTAATGCCGGAGGTAAGTCGGTATGTTTGAAGACGGCCGGATTGGTGCAGTATATGTTCCAATGTGGATACTTGGTGCCGGTGGCCGAGAACTCGGAGTTCCCGATATTTGAACGCATATATATAGATATAGGCGACGAACAGTCGATTGATAACGACCTTTCGACCTACTCGTCACACCTTACCAATATGAAGGAGATGCTCGCAGGAGCATCCGAGAGGGCAATGGTGCTTATCGATGAGTTTGGTTCGGGTACCGAGCCCGTGATTGGTGGAGCTATTGCCGAGGCTATATTGGAGCGTCTGGTCGAGCGTAAGTGCTATGGCGTTATCACGACCCACTACTCCAATATCAAGTATTATGCAGCCAATACCGAGGGTATCGCCAATGGCGCGATGATGTTCGATGTGCAGAATATCCGTCCGCTGTTCCGCCTCGAAACGGGCAAGCCCGGCAGCTCGTTCGCCATCGAGATTGCCCGCAAGATTGGTCTTCCTGAGCAGATTATCCGCTCAGCAAGCGAGAAGGTCGGCTCGGACCATATCAACATCGAGAAACAGTTGCGCGAGATTGCCCGCGATAAGCGATATTGGGAGCAGAAACGCGACCGTATCCGTATTGCCGATAAGAAGGTCGATGAGCTCGAACAACGCTATAAGGAGCAGTTGGAGCGCATCCGTAGCGAACGTAATGAGATTTTGGGTAAGGCGAAGCAGGAGGCGAAGGAACTCGTAAAGGAGGCCAATCGCCAAATCGAGAATACGATTAAGACTATCCGCGAATCGCAGGCAGAACGTGATTTGACTCGTCTGGCGCGTCAGGAGTTGCAGGAGTTCCGCGAGGCTGTCGAGAGTGACGCTACGGATGCTGAGCGCGACGAGAAGGTTGCTCGCGAGATGGAGCGTTTGGAGCGCAGACGTGCCCGTCGTGCCGAGCGCAAGAGTGGAGCTGCTGCCGAGAAGGAGCAGGCTCTGCTCGAAGCACCGAAACCGAAGGTGGTCGAGGTTGGCTCGAAGGTGCGCATCGAGGGTCAGGATATGGTCGGCGTGGTGCAGTCGATGAAGGGCAAGAAGGCTCAGGTGGCCTTTGGTCATATACTTACGACGGTCGATAAGGAGCGTCTTGTGGTGGTGTCGAATAGCGAGTACCGCGAAGCTACACGTCCCGTGGCTCCGCGTACGGTGATTGCTACCGAGATTTCGGAGCGCAGGCTCAACTTCTCGCGCACGGTCGATGTGCGAGGTATGCGTGTGGTCGAGGCTCTCGAAAAGGTGCAGGACTTAGTCGATGATGCCCTGATGGTAGGTGTCGATACGGTTACGGTGCTGCACGGAAAGGGTACGGGCGCACTCAAAGAGGAGATTCGTGCCTACCTGCGCACGATACCGCATATCGGGTCGGTGCGTGACGAACACGAGGATATGGGCGGTGCCGGTATAACGGTGATAACATTCAAATAATCTACGCGATATGAAGTACAGATTATCGGAGATTGCAAAAATATGCGGAGGACGACTTTTGGGCGAGGACTGCGAGATTCGCGGTGTCGAGACCGATAGCCGTAACTGCGCCTTCGGCAAGGAGGTTATGTTTGTTGCGATGCGTGGTGCGAATCACGACTCGCACACCTTTGTTGCTGAGATGTACGAACGTGGTGTTCGTGCCTTTATGTGTGAGCAGGAGTGTGAGTGCGGTGTCGGTGCGGGATGTGTCGTTGTCGAAAATTCGGTGGCTGCGCTGCAACGCCTGGCAGCGGCCTATCGTGACACTTTTACGGGCCGTGTGGTAGGTATTACCGGCTCGAACGGCAAGACGATAGTCAAGGAGTGGATTTCGCAGTGCGCTCCTGCCGAGGTAAAGTTGTTCCGTTCGCCTCGTAGTTACAACTCGCAGTTGGGTGTGGCTCTCTCGCTACTTATGGCCGAGGGCGACGAGGATTTGGTGCTTATCGAGGCGGGTATCTCGCAGTGTGGCGAGATGGAACGTCTGGAACGAATGATACGCCCCGAGATTGTGTTATTTACCTCGCTTGGTGATGCTCATCAGGAGGGTTTCGAGTCGGTCGAGCAGAAGGTCGCAGAGAAGTTGTTGTTGGCAACCAATGCCGATACCATTATATATCATAGCGCGTACGAGGATGTGGCTCGTGCGGTTGCAGGATTGAATATTACGAAGATTGATGCCGCGGAGGCTAAGGGTGCCGACTTTGCGGATGAGGCCTCGCAGCGTAATGCACAGTTGGTGGCGGCCCTCTTCGGGGTTGTGGGATATGGAGCTCCCGATTTCGAGCGTTTGCAGCCGGTGGCTATGCGCTTGGAGGTTAAGGAGGGTATCAACGACTCGATTTTGGTGAATGATGCCTATAATTCGGATATCAACTCGTTAGCTATTGCCCTCGATTATCTGCATAGTGTGGCGGCTGGTCGCCCGAAGGTGTTGATTCTTTCGGATATCTTGCAGAGCGGAATGAACGATACGGAACTCTATGGCCGTGTGGCTACGCTTGTGGCTGATAGCGGAGTTGAGAAGATTATCGGTGTGGGCGATAGAATTACTGCTTCGAAGGTAGCGTTTTCGGACCTCGCGTCGGAGTTTTACGCCTCGACGGACGAACTGCTGCACCGTATGAACGGAGGCGATTTTGCGGGTGTTGCGTTGCTCTTGAAGGGTAATCGCGCAAGCCGTTTCGAGAAGATTAGCCACGCCTTGGAGCGTAAGAGCCATACGACGGTCTTGGAGGTTAATCTCGATGCGATGATTCATAACCTTAACTACTTCCGCTCGCATCTTTCGCCTACGACTCGTCTGACAGCTATGGTCAAGGCGTCGAGCTATGGCGCGGGCGATGCCGAGGTGGCGCAGATGTTGCAACATCAGGGAGTCGATTATCTCGCTGTGGCTTTTGCTGACGAGGGTGTGCTGTTGCGCGAGAAGGGTATAACGATGCCTATCGTGGTGCTCAATGCTGACGAAGATAGCTTCGATCAGATGGTGTTGCACCGCTTGGAACCTGAGATTTACGGCTTCCGCTCGCTTGACGCTTTTGTCGGCGCGGTGCGTCGATATGGCGAACGCAACTTCCCGATACATATCAAACTCGATACGGGTATGCATCGTCTCGGATTCGATGCGGAGCAGATTGATGAGCTTGTGTCGTGCCTCGACCGCTACTCTTCGGAGGTGCGTGTAGCGACGATTTTTGCTCATTTGAGCTGTGCGGATGACCCCTCGCAGGATGACTTTACTCGCTTGCAGATTGAGCGTTTCGATACGATGAGCCGCCGCATTGCCGAGGCTCTGCCATATAATGTGGTGCGCCATACGGCCAACTCGGCAGCTATTGCCCGTTTCCCCGAAGCACAGTTCGATATGTGTCGCTTGGGCCTGGGACTTTATGGTTTCGGATACGAGCATAACGAGAATCTGCAACCCACTTCGACACTGAAAACCCGCATCGTACAGATTAAGCGACACGCAGCAGGTGAGGGTATAGGCTATGGCCGTGCCGAGCGTTTGGAGCGTGATAGCATTGTGGCGACAATCCCTGTGGGTTATGCTGATGGTCTTGACCGACACCTCGGATGTGGAGCGTGGTCGGTGCTGGTTGGTGGTGTAAAGGCTCCGATTGTGGGCCGTGTTTGTATGGATAGCTGTATGATTGACGTTACCGATGTGCCTGCGGTTGCCGAGGGTGATGAGGTTGCGGTATTCTCGGCTGTCGAGGGCAATACGGCCGAAGATATGGCCGCCCTGCTCGGAACTATTCCTTACGAGGTGCTGACGTCGGTATCGGCACGTGTGAAACGAATTTATGTCAAAGAGTAATGTACGGAACTCTCTACCTTATACCTTGCCCGATTTCGGACGATACGGCCATCTCGGACGTTCTGCCCGAACACAATAAGCAGATTATCGACACTCTCGACTACTTTATAGTCGAGAATACTCGCTCGGCTCGTCGTTTTCTCTCGAAGGCGAAGATTGCACGACCGATAGATGAACTGACTTTCTGCGAGCTTAACGAGCACGTGACCTCTCCGCGCGAGGTCGAGGAGTTGGTGCGTCCGCTGCTCGAAGGTCGTTCGGCAGGTGTTATCTCCGAGGCGGGAGTGCCCGCTGTGGCCGATCCGGGCGCATTGGTTGTGGCACAGTGTCACCGTCGCGGTATTCGCGTGGTGCCGCTCGTTGGCCCTTCGTCGATAATCCTTTCGGTTATGGCATCGGGACTTAACGGTCAGTCGTTTGCCTTCAATGGCTACCTGCCCGTCAAGGAGCCCGACCGCTCGCGTGCAATCAAGCGTTACGAGGCTCGCGCTCTGGCCGAGAATCAATCGCAGCTATTCATTGAGGCTCCCTATCGCAATGCGAAACTTTATGAGCAAATGCTCAAAACCTGTGCTCCGACAACGCTGATGACCATAGCTGTCGATATTACCGCTCCGACCGAGCTGATTATCACACGCCCCATAGCCGAGTGGCGCAAGGCGTCGATGCCTGATATCAATAAGCGACCGGCGATATTTATTCTGGGTAAATAGGAATTTAAGGAATTTAAGGAATTTAAGGAATTTAAGGAGATTGCTTAGGTGATATTCCCTAATCTCCCTAATTTCCCTAAATTCCTTAATCTCCCTTTAGAAATAGACCGTCGCTTTTCCCAATGCCGAGATTGTCGCTTGCGGGAAGTAGCAGGCCCACGACTTGCGGTCGGCAAGCGTCGAGCCTTCGAGCCACGAGCCACCATAACCACTCGCGCAGTATCGGGCATTGAAGATATTGCCAATCTTTACTCCCAAGCAGATGCGTTTTGTCTGCTTGGTGCTGAATGTGTACGAGAGGTCGAGGTCGCTGACGCAGTAGCGGGGTAGGGTCAAATCTTCGTACTCGCCATTGGTGAGATATTGCTTGCTGACGTAGCGTGTCGAGAGCCTTGCAGCGAATCCGTGAGTGTGGAGGTCGATGAATGTGCCGGCCGTGATTGCGGGCGAGTAGGCTATGGTTGTGCGTCCGCGCGAGAAGGCCACACCGTCGATATAATCGACGTAATCTTCGATGAAGTTCTGGCTCAGAGTTGCGTTTCCGCCCAACGAGAGCCATTTTGTAGCATTTGCCGAGACAGATAGCTCGATGCCTCTGCGGAACGAATTATCGACGTTGCGCGAGAGCAACTCGCCCGTATCCGAGAGTTCGCCTGTCTGCACAAGCTGGTCGCGGTAGAGCATATAGTAGAAGTTGAGCGAGAGGTTTACAATCGAGGTGTTGTAGCCATATCCCCACTCGATGTCGAGCATCTTCTCGGCAGTGGGGTATTCGCCTTCGCGTATGTCCGTAAAGTTGTTGCGCGTAGGCTCCTTCTGACCTATGGCCGCCGAAGCGTAGAGTGAGTGGTCGCGACAGAAGGTGTAGTGCAGACCCAATTTCGGGTTGAAAAAGTTGTAGTGACGATTGATATCGAGTTGCTGCATCGCACCCGTAGTGTCGTCGAAATTGTCGTTCACGCCCGAAATGATATGTGTAATGTGGCGGTACTGCAAGTCGGCATAGAGATTCAGCCCCTTTGCAGCCTGCCAATCGACCTTGGCGAAGCACGAAGCGTCCCACTTTGAGGTGTAGTTACGGTAATACTCCGTTGTGGGGAAGTCGGGCGCGAGCTGCAACTCCGAAATCTCGCCATAGTGAACACCGTCATAGAGCGAGGCCGAGAGCCCCGTGGTGAGCGTGAGCCTTTCGGCTGTGTATGTTGCCGAGGCTACGATGCCACCGAAATTGTTGCCCATCATCTTCTTGCGTAGCAGGTTGGTGCGCGCAACTTGTGATCCTGCAATATCTATCGGTGCGATGCCGTACTTGGCGAGCTTTTGGTCGTTTTTGTAGTTGAGGTAGTAGCCGTTGCCGTAGGTGTAGTGGGCTGTGGCGTTGATGCGCCACTTGTCATTAAATATATGGCTTGCGACAAGCTGGTTGTTTATCTGGGTGTAGTTATCGGTGTGGTCGTCGTAAAATCCCACCACGGCATACTCCATCGTGCCGTCAGCCAGAGGCTTGTAGCCCCAAATCTCGCCTTCGGGATTGTAACGACGGTTCTCGGCCATCTGCTCTGTGGTAAGTCCTGTGTAGGTGAGATAGACCTTTGCTACGCCTCCGAATGAGAGTAGTTTGAGCATAGTGTTGCCGTTGTAGTAGCCCGCCTGGACCATATAGGACGAAAGGTTGCTCGATGCTCGCTCGACGTAGCCGTCACTCGAAACGTGCGAGAGTCTGCCCTCAATAGCCCAATGACCTCCGAGCAGACCCGACGCGAGAGCAATCTCCTGCTTGGCGGTGTTGAACGAGCCGTACGAGAGCGATGCCGAGCCCGAAAACTCGGATGCGAAGGGGGCCGAGGTCATATTGAGTGATGCACCGAACGCTCCTGTGCCTGCGGTCGAGGTGCCGACTCCTCGTTGGAGCTGTATCGACCCGATGGATGAGGCGAGATTGGGTGTGTCGTACCAATAGACCGAGTGTGTCTCTGCATCGTTCATCGGTACACCGTTGAGCGTTACGTTTATTCGCGTGGGGTCGCTTCCGCGAACACGGAACGAGGTGGCACCTATGCCCGTGCCGCTCTCGGAGGAGATTACGACCGACGGCATATTGGCAAGCAACGAGGGAATATCCTCGCCATAGTTTCGCTGCTCAATCTGCTCGCGAGAGAGTTCTGTGAAGACAATTGGAGTGTCGCGCTTGGCGCGTGTGGCAGTGACCTCTACGCGCTGAATCTCATAGAGCGATAGAGAGTCCGATTGGGTAGTGAGTTGTTTGGATGAGTTGTCTGTCGAGGCCAAAGCCGCGAAGTTGGCAGCGCATAATGCCACCGTGGTAAAAAGAAAAAACCTTTTCATAACCATTTGAGTTTAAGTTAAACAATAGTTTGAAAAGGGGCGTATGTAAATTACACTCTCCCGTTCCGGCATTACCCGTTTCGGTTCTATGGGTATAATCTCAGCCGAATCTTTGCCTTGCATTGTGTTGCCACTCTGCATTGCGCCCATTCAGCACCCCTTATGTTTTCACAAAGATAGTGATTTTTCTCGAAATCGAGCGCGTGATGCAAAAAAAAAGAGCCGCATTCGAGCGGCTCCTTATATAAATATATGTGTTTTAGTATCCCAGGATTCTAAGCATCGAGCGGTAAGACTGCTCCTTGGCGAAGAGACGAGTGTAGTACTCGTTATTATTGTCGCGGTCGATGATGATATGTTTGGGCGAGGGTATCAAGCAGTGCTGGATACCGCCAAAGCCACCCAACGACTCCTGATATGCGCCTGTGTGGAAGAATCCGATATACTGCGTATCGCCCGCTTCGAGCTTCGGGAGGAAGATGGCGTTGGTGTGTGCCTCCGAGTTGTAGAAATCCTCGCTGTCGCAAGTCAGACCTCCGAGGAAGACGCGCTGGTACTCCTTGTCCCAGTTGTTGATAGGCAGCATAATATATCGCTGGTTGATGCCCCACGTGTCGGGCAGTGTGGTCATAAACGAGCTGTCGATCATATACCAGAACTCGCGGTCGTTCTGCTGCTTCTGGTTTACGATTGAGTAGAGCGTTGCGCCACTCTCGCCAACGGTGAACGAGCCGAACTCTGTGAAGATATTGGGCTCCTCGACACCATTCGATGCACAGATATTCTTAATCTGAGCGATAATCTCCTCGGCCAAATATTCGTAGTCGTAGTCAAAGTCGAGCGAGGTCTTGATCGGGAATCCGCCACCGATGTTCAAACTATCCAACTCAGGACAAATGGTCTTTAATTGGCAGTAAATATTGACGCACTTTGCCAACTCGTTCCAATAGTAAGACGTGTCCTTTACTCCGGTATTGATGAAGAAGTGGAGCATTTTGAGCTGGAATTTCTTGCTCTTCTGAATCTTTGCTTTGTAGAAATCTATAATCTCATTGTAACGAATTCCGAGGCGCGAAGTATAGAAATCGAACTTCGGCTCCTCCTCGCAAGCAATACGGATGCCGACCTTGCATTTCTTGGTGAATACATCTTCGAAGAGGCCCAACTCCTCTTTGTTGTCGATGACGGGGATTGTATTCTGGAAACCGTCGTTTACGAGTTGAGCAATGTTCTCGACATACTGCGGACGCTTGAAACCATTGCAGATGATGTAACGGTCCTTGTCGATTATACCGCTGTCATAGAGCGAGTTAATGATGTGAATATCGTATGCCGACGAGGTTTCGAGGTGGATATCATTCTTCAAAGCCTCCTCCAAAACAAACGAGAAGTGACTCGACTTGGTGCAGTAGCAATAGTTGTACGAGCCCTTGTAGTCGGTCTTTGCCATCGCCACGTTGAACATACGCTTGGCACGGTTAATCTGCTGAGATATCTTCGGCAGATAGGTAATTTTGAGCGGAGTTCCGTACTGTTTGATAATCTCCATCAAGGGGATTTCGTGGAAATAGAGCTCGTTGTCCACGACGGTAAACTCGTCTTGTGGAAAATCGAATGTCTGCTCAATCAGGTCGATGTACTTGTTCTTCATCTTTGCTTTGTTTTGAAAATTTCAATCCGGTCGAGTTACATTGAAAATTTTTTGCCAAAGTAATCGAGTTACTTTATTCAAACTTTCAGATTGCAAAGCAAGTAAATATTTTCGACATAGACAACGATTTGTTGAAATATTACGCATAATCTTGTTTTTTTCTTCGAAAAACTCTATTTTTGTGGGATTTTTAGAAGATATGATAAACACGATTATAATCAAATACCTGCAAGAGAACCGTCGCCTGGTAATTCCGAAGCTCGGTGCGTTCATCGTCAAAGACGATAATCAGACCATTGTCTTTTCGGAGTTGCTGCGTAGCGACGACGGAGTTCTGCGCGGACTTATCAAGGGCCACGGTGTCGGCGATATCGAGGCTGCGGGCGTTATTGACCGCTTTGTCTTCGAAGTTCGCCATACCATCGACCGCCATATGCCCTACAAAATCGGGAATCTGGGAACGCTGAGCCGTAACGAGGGTGGTAAGATTGTCTTTATGAGTTTCAGAACTCAGTTGCAGCAACCTTCGATGCGCCCGATGTCAAAGTTACAACCTGCGCCTGTCGCTTCGCCCGTGAACGAGTCGAATGTGGCTGCCACAGAACCTAACGAGGTCGAGGAACCGAAGCCCAAGCCGTCGAACAGATACCCCGCAAAGCGCAAGCCGGATGTTTTTATGATTGTGGCGGTTGTTGTGGCGGTGATAGCTGTATGCGCGATTCTCTATGGCGTTTTGTGCAACAAGGACGAGGCCGAGATGATGCCCTTCCCCGAAATCGAGAATGTTGAGTCGGATATCGACGCAACGATGGGTATGGAGGCCGAAGATTATGCGCCCAACTCTTCGAAAAGGTAAGATTTTCAAAATGAATGTGTAGATGGCAGAGTTACTATCCATAAAACAACGCTTCGGCATTATCGGCAATTCGGAGTTGCTTGACCGCGCTCTCGAAGTTGCATTGCGCGTAGCTCCGACTGACCTGTCGGTGCTTGTTACGGGAGAGAGCGGTGTCGGTAAGGAGTTCTTTCCGCAGATTATCCACGCTCACTCGGCCCGTAAGCACAACAAATATATCGCAGTAAACTGCGGTGCTATCCCCGAAGGAACTATCGATTCCGAACTTTTTGGCCACGAGAAGGGGTCGTTTACGGGTGCTACGGAGGCTCGCAAGGGCTATTTCGAGGAGGCTGATGGCGGAACAATCTTCTTGGACGAGGTGGGCGAGCTGCCCCTCTCGACACAGGTACGTTTGTTGCGAGTATTGCAGACCGGAGAGTTTATCCGTGTCGGCTCGGCAAAGGTTCAAAAGACCAATGTCCGCGTGGTGGCTGCAACCAATAATAACCTTATGCAGTCGATTGCAGCGGGTCGATTCCGCGAGGACCTCTACTACCGACTTAATACGGTACCTATCGCTGTGCCGGCTCTGCGCGAACGCCCCGAGGATATCTATCTTCTCTTCCGTAAGTTTGCGTCGGATGTGGCTGTGCAGTATCGTATGCCGGCCATTGCCCTCGATTCGGATGCTCGTGCAATGCTCGAATCGTACGGCTGGCGAGGTAATGTGCGTCAGTTGAAGAATGTTGCCGAGCAGATTTCGGCTATCGAGGAGTCGCGTACGATTACAGCTCCGATCTTGGCGAAGTATCTGACCGAGCAACGTACGACATCGGCTCCGAGTGTTATGGGCTCGGCCCAGATGGACGATATGAGTACCGAGCGCGAGCTGCTCTACAAGGTGCTTTTCGATATGCGCAACGATATCAACGACTTGAAGCGTATGATGTTGGAGATGCGTATGGGCTCGATGGGCACACAGCCTATGGAGCGCAAAGAGGTTATCGGTTTGTTGCCAGGCAAGGGCCAAACTCTGGTCGAGGATTATGCCGAGAGCGAGGAGGTTATCGACGAGCCGCGCGAATTGACAAAGGCCGATGCCCAGCGCGAGCAGATTGTAAGGGCTCTACGTCGTCATAATGGCCGCCGTAAGGAGGCTGCTGCCGAACTGTTTATGTCGGAGCGAACGCTGTATCGTAAAATTAAAGAACTCGGCATTGAATAGCGCCGAGACGAAAAGATAAAAAGTCTAAACGGAAAGGATTATGGGACTCTTCGAGATTATGGGTGTTGTGGTTGTCGCACTCTTTATGGTGCCCTATGTGTGGTATCTGATAGCTATGAAGCGCGGTATCCACAGCGGCAGTTGGCTTGCGTTGGCTCGTAAGTCGAACGAGCACGTCAGCACGAAGCGTACATTCCTTATTCCGCTCTGCATCTGCTATGCAGCCTGCGGTATCTTCCAGGTAGTGGCCGGTAATTGGTTCTTTGGCTCACTCTTTCTGCTGCTCGGAGTAGCTATGCTTTACGACCAGCGTTCGCGTGACCGATACCGTGTTGTGATGATGCCCAAGGCTATAATCTTCCCTTCGGGACTGTCGTGGTGGAAATACGGAGATATTGAGCGTGTCTGCTACTTGAAGGATTGCGGATGCGTGGTTATCGAGAACAATAAAAAGTTGCGTGCGGTCTATCCGATGAGCGAACGCGAGTATAAAGAGATGACGGCCTATCTGCGTGGTCGTGTCGAAAATGTCGAGAAGCTATGATTAAGAAGTTGATATATACGCTGCTGGCTGCGGTTGTGGCTTGTGGCTGTACGGTAAAATATTCGCTGTCGGGAGCATCGATTCCGCCCGATGCCAAGACATTTAGTGTTGCCTATTTCCCGAATAATGCGGCGATGGTTACTCCGATGTTGAGTTCGACGCTGACGGAGGCTCTGGTCGATAAGTTTTCGCGTTCGACACGCCTGACACAGGTGCCCGAAGGTGGTGACTTTGCTTTCGAGGGCGAGATTGTGGGCTATACCTCGGCTACGGCTTCGGTGTCGAGCAATGACTATGCTCTACAAAACCGATTGACAATCACTCTCCGAGTGCGCTTTACGAATGTTGTGGACGAGAAGGCATCGTTCAACAACCGTACATTCTCGGCTTATGCCGACTACGACGCAACAAAACTTCTGACCGAGGTCGAGGGTGAACTTATTACCCAGATTGTCGAGCAGTTGGTTAATGATATTTTCCAGGCAGCTGCGGGTAATTGGTAGTATGGAGCAATTTTGTCAATACATAGCTTCGGGCTGCAAGGGCGATATCTCGTCGGAAATTCTCGATGAGGTGGTGTCGCGTTACGGTTGGTTTACGGCTGCGAGGGTAGCTCGTGCCTGCCATAGCGGAGAGAACGATGCGCTGTTGATGTTACTGTCGTCCGAGCGTATGATTTCGATGCCGCTGTTGCGTGAGGTTGATGCCGAGAAGATGCGCGCGTTCGAGTCGGAGCCGGATTTGATTGATAAATTCCTCAAACTCGACAGCTACCGTATCGTGGCCGACGAGAGTGACGAGAGCCCTTCGGATAACGATATTCGTACCGAGGCGGAATTGGATGACGAAGACGATATTGTGAGTGAAGAATTGGCCGAAGTTTACCTCGCGCAGGGGCTAAAATCGGAGGCAATTACAATCTATCGCAAATTAAGTTTGTTAAATCCGAAAAAAAGTATTTACTTTGCCGAACTTATTGAACAAATTGAGAAACAATAATTAAAATTTTAGGAGATATGTTATACACTTTTTGTATTGTATTGGTTTTGATTGCGAGCGTTCTGCTTATCCTTGCAGTTTTGGTGCAGAGCCCCAAGAGCGGTATGGCTGCTAACTTTGGCGCATCGAATCAGGTTATCGGTGTTCGTCAGACTACCGACTTTTTGGAGAAGTTCACTTGGGTAATGGCTGCTGCAATCCTCGCTTTGAGCTTGCTTGCAACTGTTGCTATGGACCGTGAGAAGGTTGCCGAGAGCAACACAACTTCGATTTCGAAGGATGCTGAGGCTCTTATCGAGAAGACTACCGTTGAGGGCGAGGCTGTTCCTCAGTTGGAGCTTCCCGCAGAGCAGACTCCTGCACAGAACTAATTTTTCGACAACAAACAAAAGCCCACAAGAGCGGAAACTCTTGTGGGCTTTTTGTTTTGTAGTGTTGCTATTGAGCCTCCTTGTTACACTTGATATCAAAGATGTTGAGGTGCAGATTCTCGGCTATGTAGCCTAATGCCTTTTGAGCCTTTACCGAGTTGCCCGACTCATCGAGTGGAGGTGCGAATGCCGCGATGCCGATAACTCCCGGCACGACAGCCATAATACCGCCTCCGACACCACTCTTTGCCGGCAGACCCGTCATAAAGAGCCAGTCGCCAGTATGTTCATAGAATCCGACGGTCGCCATCATCGACGTAATGCGCGGTGTCAGCTTCGGCTCGAAGACCTTGCGACGTGTCGTGGGATTTACTCCGCTGAATGCTATGGTTGCAGCCATTACGGCAAGCTGTCGGGCAGTGATGCCTATCGAACACTGTCGCGTGTAGAGGTCGAGCGAGAGCTTAGGACAATCGTAGATGCGATTGTAGTTTTTGAGCAACCACGCAATCGCGCGGTTGTTGTAGTTAGTGTCGCTCTCCGAGCGGTAGAGCTCGTCGATAACCTCCACGGGTGAGCCGCAAAGCTCTTCGATAAAGTTGTGTATGGCGTTCCACTTGCCCTCGGCATTGCCTGTCGGCAGAATCATCGAGCAGGCAGCTATCGCACCGGCATTGACTAACGGTGTTGAGGGGTGGTCGCTTTCGAGCAGTATGGCCATAATCGAGTTGAAAGGCAGACCCGTAGCGTCGGCTCCAATCTTGTCGAGGACGACCTCTGCCGAGTGCTGATTCATCGCGAGCAGAGCTGTCGGGACCTTCGATACCGACTCGATGCCGAAGGCGTAGTCGCAGTCGCCAATAGTGATGGTTGTGCCATCGGGTAGCGTGGCTGCAATGCCGAAGAGTGATGAGGGGACCGATGCCAAGTAGGGGATATAGTCGGCATTCTTGCCGCTATTCTCCGAATTGAAACGCTTGTGTGCCTGCTCCAAGATAGCTTGGAGATTCTCTTTACTTATTGTGTGTGTCATACTTTAACTACTCTTTTGGGTGTTACTCTTTGCTGATATGGTGGCTGTGGTATCCTTGCCTGCTGTTGCTTGTGCGTTACTCTCCCAATGGAAAGGAGCGAACTCGGCCGCTGCAGTAGCATCCTGCCACGAGGGCTTGCGCATCGCGTATATAATAAAAGGTAGAATCACGACAACCAGGCAGCCGATAATCAGAACGGCAAACCAGACACTCTTGCTACCTACGGCAATTTGTCCGGGAGGGATAAAGCTCAATACGAATGCCAGGAGTGAGCCACAGAATCCCAAGCCGCCGAGCAACCACATCAAGCCGTTACCCTTGCCAAGGCGGAACGGACGGTCGGTGTTGCGCATCTTGTAACGCAGTGCGATAGCTGCCGCAAACATCAACATATACATAATAAGGTATAACAACACTGTGAGCTGTGAGAGAATCTGGTAGAACGACTGCACCGAGGGCATAACCACGAAGAGAAGACTCAATAGCGTAACCACCGCGCCCTGGATAAGCAGAATGTTGCGCTGCACACCGTTGCGGTTAGACTTCTGGAAGAAGGGTGGCAGATAGCCGGCCTTGCCGACGGCAAAGATACCCTTCGAGGGACCTGCAACCCAGGTCAGTACACCCGCCAAGACACCGAACATCAGCGCAATAGCGATAATCGGGCCTGCCCACGAGATGTGGAAGTGGCGGAAATAGTTGTCGAAACCGATGAGCAGTGACTGCGTGAGGTTAATCTCTTTGGCAGGGATGATAAATCCGAGCGAGAAGGTGCCGAGAACGAAGATACAGACCGTGATGAGCGAGCCGATGATGATAGCCTTCGGATAGTTGCGCTTGGGGTTATCGACCTCCATAACGTGGATACCCATCATCTCCATACCTGCATAGAAGAGGAAGATGCCGCTGGCGAGAACCAGATTGTCCAACTTCGAGAGGTCGGGGAAGAAGCTGCCTGACATATCCATATTGTTGTGGCCACCTGTGGCGAGATAGATGATTCCGAGGATGATAAGCAGACCTGCGGGAATAATCGTACCGATCATACCTCCCCATTTACTGATTTTGCCGACCCAGCCAAGACCGCGCAGCGAGATGAATGTCGCTATCCAATAGATTGCCAAGACCACGACCAGCGTAAAAATCTTGTTCGATGCGAGGGTCATATCGTGCGTCTGGTCCATACCGATAAAGGCGATAGAGACTGCACCGAACGTGAGGACTGTCGGGTACCAGATAGTCGATTCAATCCACTGTAACCAGATTGCCAAAAATCCCGTGCGGGCACCGAAAGCTTCGCCTACCCAACGGAAAACACCGCCCTGCTTATCCGAGAACATTGCTGCAAGTTCGGCAGCTACGAGTGCCGTCGGAATCAAAAAGACGATAGCGGCAAAGAGATAGTAAAATGCCGATGATAGGCCATAAACCGCCTCGGAAGGAAGGCCGCGTAGACTTACTACGGCAGTGACATTCATTATGGCGAGTGTCATTACACTCAGCCTGAATCCTGTACTTTTTTTTGCGTCCATAACTCTTAAATTTAGATTTTGTTGGTTTGCAATTTGCTTCTGCTGGTACAACTACCGTGCAAAATGGATAAAAGTGTTGGATGTTGCGTTTGAAATTGTTATATTTGCAGATATGAAACGAATTATCTATACGACATTTGCGCTGCTGATGGCAGTGGCTGCAATAGGTTGCGGAGGACGTTCTCCGAAGCCTGAAACGAAGGTGACAACTCAGCGAGTTTTCGTGCCGGCTATCGTTCCGTCTGCTATAACTTCGCCCGAAGCTCGCAGAGTATATATGTGCGAACACTATTGGGATAAGGTTAATCTTGCCGATTCGACATTCTTTGCCGAGATTGATACGATGCAGATGGTGCAGGCGTTTATGGCTTGGGTGGGTAACTATATGGACCCTAACGACGGTACGTACGTCGAGAAATTTATGGCTAAGGCTGCCAAGCACTCTCACTCGTTGCGTTACTTCTCGATGTTGGCCGAGAAGGTGCTCTACGACCCGAACTCGCCACTCCGCAGCGACGAACTATATATCCCTGTGTTGCAGGCGCAGGTGTCGAGTGAGTGGCTCGATAAGTACGAAAAGCTCTCGCCGCAGTATAACCTCGACCTCGCGTTGCAGAATCGCATAGGCCGACCGGCCAACGACTTCCGCTATACAACGGGAACGGGACGTACGGGAACGCTCTATGGTATCAAGGCGAAGTACACGCTTATCTTCTTTAACAATCCGGGTTGCACGATGTGTAAGAGCATCCGCGATGCGATATGTGCTTCGCCAATGCTTATGAAGATGATTGATAGCGGTGAAATGAAGGTGTTGGCTCTCTATCCCGACGAGCAACTCGACGAGTGGCACGCCTACCGCGAGCATATACCCGCGAATTGGATAAACTCCTATGATAAGGGTACCGTTATCCGCAACAAGAATCTCTATGATTTGAAGGCTATTCCTGCGCTCTATCTGCTTGATGCCGAGAAGCGTGTGCTCGTGAAGGATTCGACCGAGGTGGGGTATGTGGAGTATGTTGTTAATGCCGCTCGAAATTAGACTTGGGGTGTGTTACCAAATCGTTACGAAATTCTTAAATAATTGTTAATTCGCTGTTGAGGGCGGATAATGACGCTCTTTTGTAACTAAATTTGTTGGCGAAAACAGAACTCAAACCAATTAAATAAATTATGGTACTACAAATCTTTACACTTATCGGTGCGCTCGGTATGTTCCTCTACGGAATGAACCTGATGAGTTCCGGACTTCAAAAGGTTGCCGGTGACCGTATGCGTCACTTCCTGGCTGCAATGACCTCCAATCGCTTCAAGAGTGTCGCTACGGGTCTTACAATTACCTCGATTATCCAATCGTCGAGTGCTACGACCGTTATGGTTGTAGGCTTTGTGAATGCAGGCTTGCTCGCGCTAAATCAGGCTATCGGAGTGATTATGGGTGCCAATATCGGTACAACTGTCACAGCGTGGATGATTTCGTTGCTCGGCTTCAAGGCTGATATCTCGATTTTGGCTGTGCCTTTGATGGCTCTCGGCTTTATCCTGAGCATCGCCAAGAGCGAGCGTCGTCGCAATATCAGTGAACTTATTATCGGTTTTTCGCTGCTCTTCCTTGGTCTGTCGCTGATGAAGGAGTCGGTGCCCGATTTGCAGAAGACACCCGAAGTACTCGAATTCATCAAGGGCTGGACACAGCACGGCTTTGGCTCGGTGCTTATATTCCTTGTCTTTGGTACGGTTATGACCCTCGTGTTGCAGTCGTCGAGTGCAACTATGGCTCTGACACTGATTATGATGAGTATGGGCTGGATTCCGTTCCATATGGCCGCAGCGATGGTTCTCGGTGAGAATATCGGTACAACCATTACTGCCAATATCGCAGCATCAGTTGCCAAACCGAATGCAAAACGTGCCGCATTGGCCCATACTCTATTTAACGTCTTCGGCGTAATCTGGGCATTGGCACTCTTCAAGCCCTTTACTGCGCTTATCGGTATGATTGTTTCGAGCTGGGGACTTCCCAATCCTGCAGAGATGATATATAGTGGCGTGATTGACCCCGCATCGCCCGAATCAACTTCGGCTCTCTATGGTCTTTCGATGTTCCACACTCTCTTCAACACCTTCAACACTTGTATCTTGATTTGGTTTATCCCGCAGATTGCCCGCATCGTGACAACCGTTATCAAGGATAAGCCCAAGACTGAGGATGACCTGGTTAAGCTTAAGTATATCAGTGCCGGCCATCTCTCGACTGCCGAGATCTCGATCGGTCAGGCTAAGAATGAGGTTATCCACTTCGCGCAGATCTCACGCAATGGCCTTGGCTACATCCGCGAGGCTGTTCGTGCCGAGAAGGAGGCCGACTTCGAACTCTACCGCCAGAAGCTGGTTAAGTACGAGGAGATTGCCGACCGCATCGACTACGAGATTGCAGCATTCCTTAACGCGATGCCGCAGGAGAGTATCAGTGAGCATACCCGCAAGCAGAGTAAGGCTATGTATAAGATTATCGGCGAGCTTGAAAGTCTTGGCGATTCGGGCGAGGCTATCAGCCGCATTCTTACCCGTCGCAATAACCACGGCAAGGCTTTCTCGGCAGAGCAGATTGCCAAGATTGACTCGATGCTCACATTGGTCGATAATGCCTACGCTGTGATGATCGAAAACCTCTCACGCGAGGAGGTCAAGGCCGAGCATATCAAGGCGGCTGTTGATTGCGAGATTGCTATCAACGACCACCGCACAATGCTTCGCGAGGAGGAGATTCACCGCATCGAGGGTGGCGATTCGAATTATCACAGCAGCGTTTACTACATCGACACGATTGTCGAGATTGAGCGTATGGGTGATTATATCATTAATATCTCCGAAGCCTTGCAATAAGTTGCCTAAAAAGGTAATTTCTGCGTTGTATTAAACTCTGACTTCCTCGCATACGCTTGGTATGCCACGGGGTCGGAGTTTTTTTTGTAGGTTAGATGGGTTAGATGGGTGGTTGTTAAATAAAGCTATTAAAAATCCAATGCTATTTAATTTTTCTTATCTTTGGCTCTCAGAAAACGCAAAACTATGAAAAAGATTAAAAATCCATACCTGGGTCTTAGTGCCGAGGAGTACAACTGCTTTGCCTGTGCGCCCCATAACCCCTATGGTCTGCATATGGAGTTCTATGAGGATGGCGACGATATAGTCTGCTTCTGGACTCCGGACAAGAATTTCCAGAGTTGGCCCGAAACACTCCACGGAGGTATTCAGGCAACCTTGATTGACGAGACTGCGGGTTGGCTTATTTCGCGCAAGTTCCAAACATCGGGCGTGACAACATCATTTAACCTCAAATATCGTAAGGCTGTGGCTGTCGGTGAGGAGCATCGCATAGAGGTCCGTGCGAGTGTGCGTGAGGTCAAACGCAACTTTGTCTTTATGGATGTCGTGCTGAAATGCGATGACGAGCTCTGCACAACGGCCGAGATAACATTCTTCTGCCAGCCTAAACAACTCGCAGTCGAAAAGTATAAGTTCCTGCCCCACGAACTCGAAGAGTAGGCGTTGTGATTTAGCGAGTTAGAGCGTTATCTTGAAGTATCCTGCGCCACTGCGACGTGCCGCTTCGAGGCCGATCTCCGAATCCTCGAAGATAAGGGTTTCGGCAGGGGTTACTCCCTCAATCTCCATAGCTTTAAGGAAACAATCGGGTGCCGGCTTTGTGTGCTCGACATCCTCGCTTGTGAGTATGCCGTCAAATTCATTCTCGATGCCGAAGTAGTGCATTGCGTTGGTGACGTTGTCGTGGTGACCGGTCGAGACAATCCATACCTTGCCACCCTGGGCGCGAAAATCTTTTGCGAACTCCAAAAGAGGCTTGTTGAGCCTTACGGTGTTGAAGTAGTTGGGGTATATCTCGATTTTGCGGCGACGGATGCGGTCGATATCCTCCTCGCGGGTATAGCCTATATCGCGCAAAAATTCCGCACAGCGCATACCGAAATACTTTTGCATATAGATATCCTCCGAGAGTTCGTAACCCTCCTCGGCCAGAGCGTCAATATATGCCAACGTGTTGGCTCGACGAGTGTCGGCAAGAGTGCCGTCGAAATCGAGTAGAAGGAGTTTTATCTGCATATTTTTCTCTATTCTTGTTAGTCGAACGATTGCATACCTGACTGCGATATGCGTATTATGCGCTGATACTCTGCGGGCGAAAGCTCCATAAAGAAGTAGTGTATCGGATCGACTCTCATTCCGTTGTAGCGAATCTCGTAGTGGAGGTGCGGAGCGAGCGAAAGTCCCGAATTGCCCGACAAAGCGATGATGTCGCCTCGACGAACGCGCTGACCTTTGCGGACCTTTGCCTCCGAGAGGTGGCTGTATTGGGTCTGATAGCCGTTGTGGTGGTCGATGACGATGCTTTGTCCATAGGTCGAATTTCTACCCGAAACGCTATGGACGATACCATCCGCCGATGCAAAGACGCGCGAGCCTTCGGGGATGGTGTAATCAACGCCCTGATGTGATTGCAATGTGCGGTAGAAGGGGTGCATCAATGTTCCATATCCGGCCGTGAGTAGCGTCAGGTGCTTATTGATTACGGGCTGAATCGAGGGTATGTTGTTTATCCCCTTGCCTACGGTGTTGATGTTGTCTTGCAAGCGTGTGAACGAGCCTTCGAGCTGCGAGAGTTTGAGCTCTGTGGCATCGATTCCCGAATCGAGGATGCGGCTCATACGGCGATTGCTCTTCGAGAGCATCTTCTCTTGGAGTGCGAGCTGTTCCTGCTCGAATCCTGCGCCCAACTCGTACGGGGTAGATTCGAAGAGGATATTGAAGACGTTACGGTCGCGGTCTGCGACGTTGTCGAGGACCATTTCGAGCGAATCGTAACGTGCTGACAGCTGCTCGTACTCTTGACGCAAAGCGTCGGTTGAGTGTTTGAGCTGATACTCGGCAGGCGTGTCGAAGAATATCGAGAAACCGATGTAGTAGATGACCGCCACACCCAGCCACACAAGTCCCTGCGACAATATGCGGATTGCACGTTGTCGTCTTGCTCGATGGCGCAGCAGTTGCTCTTTCTTCTCTTCGATAGTTGCCATAGCGTTATTCGGTTTCGAGGTCGGTATCTTTCATCTCGTCCATCAGGCGACGATACTCATCTCGTGTCATATTCTTGTTAAAGTAGTTTACGGGATTTACCTGCTTGCCCATATAGATAACCTCGTAATGGAGGTGCGGGCCGGTACTTCCTCCCGTGTTGCCGACAGTTCCGATAAGCTGTCCGCGCTTGACCTTTTCGCCCTCTTTGACGAGTATCTCGTTGAGGTGGGCATAGCGAGTCTTATATCCGAACTCGTGGTTGAGAACTACCTGCTTGCCATAACCTACTCGACGACGGCCAATCTCGGTATGCTCGACAATAGCATCGCCCGAAGCGTACACCGGTACACCCTTATCGCACGACATATCGACTCCTTTGTGGAATTTACGACGCTTGTAGATGGGGTGTATTCTCATACCGAACGAGTATAAAGCTTTGAGCTGCAAGCGGTCAATGGGCCAGATTGCAGGGATTGCTGACGAGAGATTTTCTTTGTTTTTGGCCAAGATTTGCAACTCGTCGAGTGATACCGATTCGAGATAAATCTGCTGTGCCAACGCATCCATCGCCTGCCAGGTCGAGGTCATCAATGTCGTGTATTCATCTCCGCCGAGATGAGCATATTTTGATGCGGGATATGGCTCGGCTGCAATATTTAGTGTGTCGGACGAGAATAACGCTCGGTAAACGTGGTTGTCGCGGTGGCGAATCTCGTCAAGACGACGCTGCGCCACACGAATCTTGTCGTTGAGTAGTTCGTATTTGAGGACGATCTCGCGATTCTCGCGCAGAATAGCATAACTCTTGGGCGTGTGGAAGAACTGCGAGAAGAAAAAATTGATGAGCGAAATGAGGATAAATCCTATAAGGATTTTGCGCAGAAAAGTGTAGGTGCGCAAGCGGATAGTGACCGCATCACTCTCGATTGTGGCGGCCTTTGTTTGGTCTATCCTCTCTTTTTGCTCCATTTTGGTCAAATTAACTCGGTTTGATGATGCAAATTTAGCGAAAATATGTATCTTTGCAAATCGATTTGAGAACGAAATAATCAGTATCAAAAGTATATATGGAATCAAACAAAATCAGACAGGCTTTTCTCGACTTCTTCGAGAGTAAAGGACACGTTATTGTTCCCTCGGCTCCGATGGTCGTGAAGAACGACCCGACATTGATGTTTACCAATGCCGGAATGAACCAATTTAAGGATATCTTCTTGGGCAATGCTCCTCGTAAATATCCTCGCGTGGCAGATACTCAGAAGTGTCTGCGTGTATCGGGTAAGCATAACGACCTCGAAGAGGTTGGTCACGATACTTACCACCACACGATGTTCGAGATGCTCGGTAACTGGTCGTATGGCGACTATTTCAAGCAGGAGGCTATCTCTTGGGCTTGGGAGTTGCTGACCGAGGTTTACCACTTGCCGAAGGAGCGTATGTACGCTACCGTATTCGAGGGTAGCGAGTCGGACGGTGTACCCTTCGATCAGGAGGCTTACGACTATTGGAAGCAGTACCTGCCCGAAGATCATATCATCCGCGGTAACAAGCACGATAACTTCTGGGAGATGGGCGAGACAGGTCCTTGCGGTCCTTGTAGCGAGATTCACTTCGACCTTCGTGACGAGGAGGAGATTGCAAAGGTTGCAGGTCGCGATATGGTAAATATGGGCCACCCGCAGGTTATCGAGATTTGGAACCTCGTGTTTATGCAGTTCAACCGCAAGGCTAACGGCTCACTCGAACCGCTGCCTGCGAACAATGTCGATACAGGTATGGGCTTCGAGCGTCTGTGTATGATTATGCAGGGCAAGAAGTCGAACTACGATACCGATGTCTTCCAGCCCACAATACAGCGCATCTCGGCAATGTCGGGTAAGGTGTATGGCGCAGACGAGAAGACCGACGTGGCTATGCGTGTTATCGCCGATCACCTCCGCGCAATCGCATTTTCGATTGCTGACGGTCAGTTGCCGTCGAACGTGAAGGCCGGTTACGTAATCCGTCGAATCTTGCGTCGTGCGGTACGTTACGGATATACTTACCTTGGCTTTAATGAGCCGTTTATCTGCAAGTTGGTGGCTGTACTCGTCGAGCAGATGGGTGCTCAGTTCCCTGAGTTGAAGGCGCAGCAGACACTCATCGAGCGCGTTATCGAGGAGGAGGAGAGCTCGTTCCTTCGCACTTTGGCTACGGGTATCAACCTCTTGGATGGCGTTATCGCCCAGACCAAGAAGGCCGGCAAGAGCGAGATTTCGGGTAAGGATGCCTTCCTTCTCTACGATACTTACGGATTCCCCATCGACCTTACCGAGCTTATCGCTAAGGAGCAGGGCGTGGGTGTCGATCTCGATGAGTTCAACAAGGAGTTGCAGGCGCAGAAGGAGCGTTCGCGTAACGCTTCGGCAGTCGATACCGACGATTGGGTAGAGCTCTTCCCCATCAAGCAGAGCGAGTTCGTAGGTTACGACCTGCTGACTGCTCCCGTGAAGATTGCTCGCTACCGTCGTGTAACTTCGAAGAATAAGACTACCTACCAGCTCGTATTCGACCAGACCCCGTTCTATGGCAACTCGGGTGGTCAGATTGGCGATACGGGTTACATTGCAAGCGCAAACGAGCGTCTGGATATCGTCGCTACCGAGAAGGAGAACGGTCTGATTATCCACATTACGAATACTCTTCCCGAAAATCCTGAGGCAGAGTTTACGGCTGTTGTGAACGCAGAGCAGCGTCAGTCTGCTGCTAACAACCATACCGCAACCCACCTTATGCACGAGGCTTTGCGTACCGTTCTCGGTACACACGTCGAGCAGAAGGGCTCGCTCGTAACTCCGGGCTACCTGCGTTTCGACTTCTCGCACTTCCAGAAGGTTACCCGCGAGGAGCTTCGCGAGGTTGAGCGTCTGGTGAACGTGTCGATTCGTTCGAACCACCCCCTCGAAGAGAACCGCGAGGCTACGAAGGAGGAGGCCGAGGCAGCAGGTGCAATGATGCTCTTTGGCGAGAAGTATGGCGACAAGGTACGTATGATTAAGTTCGGTACGTCGGTTGAGCTGTGTGGTGGTACCCACACTTCGGCTACGGGTAATATCGGTATGTTCCGCATCGTGAACGAGAGCGCAATCTCGGCAGGTGTGCGCCGTATCGAGGCTGTTACAGGTAGCGCGGCAGAGGATTTGATGTACACTGCCGAGGATATGATTCAGAAGATTGGCGAGACACTCAACAATACCCAGATTATGGCGGCAATCAAGAAACTCGTCGAGAGCAACGAGGCTATGTCGCAGGAGATTGAGCAGGTGCGCAAGGAACAGGTGGTTGCATTGGCAGATGCACTTATCGGCAAGGCCGAGGAGCACGACGGTGCAGTATGGGTATCGCACCAGACCAACAAGTCGGGCGAGTTCGTGAAGGATCTGGCTTATGCAATGCGCGCTCGTTCGTCGAAACTGGTATTCGTACTCGGCTCGGTATATGGCGAGAAGCCGACACTTACGATTATGCTCGGCGATGATGTGGTTGCTGCGGGCGTAAATGCAGGTGCGATTGTCCGCGAGGCTGCTAAGGAAATTAACGGTGGCGGTGGTGGTCAGGCATTCTTTGCTACGGCAGGTGGTAAGAATGTCGAGGGTATCCAGGCTGCAATCGACAAGGCGGTGGCTCTGATCGAGGAGAAACTTAAATAAACGATAAAATGACACAGAAGGTATTATTGAATATGGCAAAGAAAGTATTATTGATGATTCTTGACGGCTGGGGCGAGGGTAATCACACCGCTTCGGACGTAATCTACACCGTACATCCCGAGTATATCTCGGAAATGACCGAGAAGTACCCCCACTCGTACCTCCGCACCGACGGTGAGAACGTAGGTCTGCCCAACGGACAGATGGGTAACTCGGAGGTAGGTCACCTCAATATCGGAGCAGGTCGTGTGGTTTACCAGGACCTTGTGAAGATTAACCGCGCTTGCGCTGATAACTCGATTTTGCAGAATCCTGAGGTTGTCGCAGCTTTCGAGTATGCGAAGTCTAACGGTGTGAACGTACACTTTATGGGTCTTGTTTCGGACGGTGGCGTACACTCGTCGATTGAGCACCTCTACAAGCTCTGCGACATCTCGAAGCACTACGGCATCGAGAATACATACGTTCACTGCTTTATGGACGGTCGCGATACCGACCCGAAGAGCGGTAAGGGCTTTATCGAGGCTTTGGAGGCTCATATGGCTCACTCTACCGGCAAGATTGCTTCAATCGTTGGCCGCTACTACGCTATGGACCGCGATAAGCGTTGGGAGCGTGTGAAGGTTGGTTATGATCTGCTCGTGAACGGCGTGGGCGAGCACACTACCGATATGGTTGCAGCTATGCAGAAGTCGTACGATGAGGGTGTGACCGACGAGTTCGTGAAGCCTATCGTTCGCGTGGATGAGAATGGTAACCCCGAGGGCCAGATTAAGGCTAACGATATGGTTATCTTCTTTAACTATCGTAACGACCGCGCTCGCGAGATTACTGTTGCATTGACTCAGGAGGATATGCCTGCTGAGGGTATGCACACTCTGCCGCTCTACTACTGCTGTATGACTCCTTATGATGCAAACTTCAAGGGCCTGCACATCCTCTTCGATAAGGAGAACGTAAATAATACTATCGGTGAGTATGTTTCATCACTCGGCTTGCAGCAGTTGCGTATTGCCGAGACCGAGAAGTACGCTCACGTTACATTCTTCCTGAATGGTGGCCGTGAGGAGAAGTTCGAGGGTGAGGATCGTATCCTCGTTGCTTCGCCCAAGGTTGCAACTTACGACCTCCAACCCGAAATGAGTGCTTACGAGGTTGCCGATAAGTTGGTTGGTGCACTCGATGAGCAGAAGTACGACTTTATCTGTTTGAACTTCGCTAATGGTGATATGGTTGGTCACACCGGTATCTATGACGCAATCGTTAAGGCTGTTAAGTCAGTTGATGAGTGCGTGGCTAAGGTTGTTGAGTCGGCAAAGAAGAATGGCTACGAGGTTGTTGTTATCGCTGACCACGGTAACGCAGATAACGCAGTTAATGAGGACGGCTCGCCAAATACTGCTCACTCGCTCAATCCGGTGCCCATCGTGGTTGTTTCGGATCGTGTGAAGTCGGTTAAGCCGGGTATCCTCGCAGACGTAGCACCTACGGTATTGAAGCTTATGGGTCTTCCTCAGCCTGCCGAGATGAATGGCGAGGCGCTGGTGGAGTTCTAAGCCGGATATAGATTCTTGTAAAAGTGGGTGTCCAAATTTCTGGACACCCACTTTTGCTATTAGCCAATAGCTTTTTTTCAACGAGGCAATATTCCGAATGGCTAAAAGTACTCCTTAATATTATCGCGCACGCACGCGATAAGGCGGTCTATGGCCTCTACGGTGGACCAAGCGTTGTGGGGTGATGCGAGTAGGCGGTAGGGGTCGCGTAGACGGTAGAGGGGCGATGTTGCATCGAGGGGTTCGCTCGAAAATACGTCGAGGGCTGCTCCGCGAATCACGCCATTGTCGAGGGCCTCGGCAAGTGCAGCTTCGTCGATTATGCCGCCACGTGCTACGTTGATAATTACGGCTGTGGGCTTCATTTTGGCGAGTTCTGCCGAGCCTATTAGGTTGCGTGTGCGCTCGTTCAGCGGGCAGTGTATCGACACTACGTCAGCCCACGCGAGCAGTTCGTCGAGCGACATTTGCTCATACTCTTCGGGACGAGAGGTACCTGATGTTGATGCGTAGCGGACGTTGCTGCCGAAGGCTGTGGCCAGACGTGCTACCTCACGGCCGATGTTGCCAAGGCCGATGATGCCCCAATTCTTGCCGTGAATCTGGCCGGTGGGGCGGTCGAAGTTGAACATTCGGGGCGATGCCGCGTAGTCGCCACACTTGAAGTAATGGTCGTAATAGACTACCTCGCGCAGCAGGGCGAGAGCCGAACATATCGTAGTCTCCGATACGGAGTGTGTCGAGTAGCCCACAGCATTGCGTACGGGGATGCCGAGCTCGGCTGCTACGTCGAGATCGACGTTATTCATACCCGTTGCTGCTACGCAGATAAGCTTCAAACGGGGTAGTGCACGCAACTTCTCGGCATCGAGAAGGGTCTTGTTGGCGATGATGATATCTGCATCAATGCAACGCTCCAATACCTCGTCGGGCTCGGTCGATTCGTAGGCTGTGAAATTACCCAAAGTGGCTATCTCCGAGAGATCGCGGCCACAGATTGAGTATGCGTCGAGAAAAACGATATTAGGTTTCATATCTTGTTGTGTTTTAATTACTTAATCTAACTCTCCGATTAATCCGCGGATAACTACCGAGGCACATCCTATGCCGAAGAGGGCGGGGATGTAGGAGATTGTTCCGACATTCGACTTTTTGTTCTGCTCCTCGCAGAGAATCATCGCACCCTCGCGTATGGGTTCGGGCGAAAATACCGCCTTGAATCCTTTGCGTATGCCTATTTTGTGGAGGCGTTTACGCAACATATGAGCTAACGGACAGTGGTGCGTTTTCGAGATGTCGCAAATCTCCATCTTTGTCGGGTCGGTCTTTGCGCCAGCACCCATCGAGCTGACTATCGGGATGTTACGGTCGAGCGCTCCCTTGATGAGGGCGAGCTTCGGAGAGAGGGTGTCGATGGCATCGACAACATAGTCGAACTCGGCAGAGTCGAGTAGAGTATAGGTCTCGTCATCCTTGATATAACGATTTACTACCGTGAGTTTTATTTCGGGATTAATGTCACGCAGACGCTCGGCTACAAGCTCGGCTTTGGGTCGGCCGACGGTCGAGTGGAGGGCTATGAGCTGGCGGTTTATGTTGCTCTCGCCAACTACGTCGGCATCAGCGATGACCATCTCTCCGACGCCTGCTCGCGCAATCATCTCGGCAGCATAAGCACCCACACCGCCAAGGCCTACGACGAGTACCTTCGCACCTCGCAAAATATCGCATTTTTCACTGCCTAAAAGCAGTTCGGTTCGTTCGAGCCAAGGGGTCATAGTCTAATAATAAAGGCGTTAAAGGTTGTTAAGGGCGTTAAGGTTTTGATGAGTGTTTTACTTGGGTGCGAATCCGTGATAGTTTCTCGCGAAAACCACCCTCTTCGGCAAAACGCTCAGAGATTACTGTCATGAATTTGTATAGTAGAAAATCTGCTTGATGTATTAAGATTATTGCAATATTCGCAATGGTTTCATCGCTGCGAGTTTGAATAATCTGAGACCAATAATCCGAATTATTATGTTCTTTGCCGAGTTGTTTGACTGTTGTAAACTCGACCGACTTGTCGCACCACTGATTTAATCCTCGAGTGCGTAAGTAGTCCTCATAGTCCGCAAGAAGCTCTTTGAGGCTGCTTTTGGCGACGTTTAATAGACGCAGCTCGCTCTCTATGGATGTGGCAGATGCAGCGTACCCTTCAATGATATTCTGTTTGCCTGAGCGCGCTGCTTGTATCATTTGGTCTATAGTTCTATCGGATGTTTTTAGGAATTTGTTGGCGAAGAAATATGTTAAATCATAAATCGTTTCAGCTTTGCGATAGCAGAGCAGGTCACGATAGTTTCCTTTGCGTTTTATGATCTCTTCGTTCATATTTATGCGTTAATGTTACAAATATACAAAATAAGTTGTACAACGTCAAATTTTTTTAATAATCATTAACGCCCTTAATGCCCTTAATGCCCTTAATACCCTTAATTACCTTTGAATATATTGTTGAAATTTCTCGTTGTGACTTTAGAGAGATGCTCTATTGTAATATTCAGGATATTAGCTATTTGAGTGTATATTTCTTGGATGGAAACAGGACTCTCGTCGCTCTCCAAAAACAGACGGTCGAGGGGCGTGATTCGGAGTGATTCGATGGCCTTCGGGGAGCGGAATGTGCGCTCGCCAAACGAGAGAAAATAGCCACGCTCAATGGCTTGTTTTGCCTGCTGGGGCGAGCCGATAAAACCGTGAAAAATGACTGCTCGCAGCGAGTGCTTTTTTAACTCGTTCATCACCTGTTCGAAGGTGCGAACACAGTGGATAATCACAGGCTTGTCGAACAGCTCGGCAAGGGCGAGTTGCTCGCGAAAGACCGATAGCTGTTGCTCGAAATCGACCTCGCAGAGAGTATCTAACCCTATTTCGCCTACAAAATCTGCACCTGCAATCAGGGGCTCAATCTCGGAAACGCTACGCGAAGATGCATCCCACGGGTGTATGCCGACTGCGACCGGCTCGATTGCCAAGCCTGTCGGATGGTGGGTGTGGATGTCTACAAAAACGCTCATAAACAAACTTTCGGCTACAAATTTACAATTATTTTGCTTTTTGATGCGAAAAAAGAGCTCGATAATGCCATTTTCCGTGGAATAAATCGTATATTTGCGCGTGATTTTAAGGAAATTTTTTAACACAAATCATAACTTATTATTACTCAATTAAAAACATTCAAACAATGTCGAAAATCATTAAACTACGTAAGGGTTTAGACGTGAATCTTCAGGGTAAGGCCGAGAAGATGTCGGTGCAGGCACCGGTAGCTTCGGAGTATGCCGTTTCCCCGCTGGATTTCGAGGGCGTTACTCCCAAGATGTTGGTTAAGGTTGGCGACGTGGTGAAGGCTGGTACGCCGTTGTTCTTCAGCAAGAACGACGAGCGTATTTTGTTTGCTTCGCCCGTTAGCGGTACCGTTTCGGCTGTGAATCGTGGTGAGAAACGTAAGATTCTCAACGTGACTATCGCTGCCGATGCCAAGCAGTCTTACGAGGAGTTTGCTGTCCCCGAACTCTCGACGGCGAGCCGTGAAGAGGTTGTGGAGCTGCTGCTCAAATCGGGCTTGTGGCCGATGATTATTCAGCGTCCGTACGGTGTTATTGCAAATCCGTCGGATATGCCCAAATCAATCTTTGTGTCGGCGTTCGATAGCGCACCGCTCGCACCCGACTACAACTATGTTCTCGCAGGCGAGAAGCAGAACCTCCAAAAGGGTTTTGAGGTTCTCGGAAAACTTACCGAGGGTAAGGTTCACCTCTCGACCAACGCGAAAGCAGAGGGCGATTGGACTTACCTGAAAGGTGTGGAGTTGCACTCGTTCGAGGGTAAGCATCCCGCAGGTAACGTGGGTGTACAGATTCACCACATCGACCCGATTAACAAGGGCGAGCGCGTGTGGACTGTAAACATCCAGGATGTGGCTATCATTGGTCGCCTCTTCTCGGAGGGTAAGGTTGATATGTCGAAGACTATCGCAGTTACCGGCTCGGAGGTTGTACGTCCGCAGTATGTTCGCATCATCAGCGGTGCACCTATCGCTTCGATTTTGAAGGATAATCTCCAACCGCAGGGCGAGGGCCAGTCGGCTCGCGTGATTTCGGGTAATGTTCTTACCGGTGTCAAGAGCGAGTTGAATGGATATATCAACTTCTACGCCAATATGCTCTCGGTTATCCCGGAGGGTAACCACTACGAGATGCTCGGTTGGATTATGCCTCGTTTCAGCAAGTTCTCGGTATCGCGTGCTTATTTCTCGTGGCTCTGCCCCAAGAAGGAGTACAACCTCGATACCAACCTCAATGGTGAGGAGCGCGCATTCGTCGTAACAGGTCTTTACGAGAAGTACCTGCCGATGGATATCTACCCGATGCACCTGTTGAAGGCTATTCTTGCCGGCGATATCGATAAGATGGAGAATCTGGGTATCTACGAGGTTGTTGAGGAGGACTTCGCACTTTGCGAGTTTGTCGATCCTTCGAAGACCGATATGCAGCAGATTATCCGTCAGGGTATTAACTTAATGATTAAGGAGGGCGAGTAATGAAGGCACTTCGTAATATTGTTGATAAATTGAAGCCGACCTTCTCGAAGGGCGGTAAGCTCTCGTTCCTCGAATCGACTTTCGATGGTTTCGAGACATTCTTGTTCGTTCCCAATAAGACCACACAGAGTGGTGCGCACGTTCGCGACTGTATCGATATGAAGCGCACGATGATTGTGGTTGTTATGGCGTTGCTTCCGGCACTCTTGTTCGGTTGCTACAACACCGGTAGCCAGGTAGGCTTGGAGGGTTGGACCGCATTCTTCTATGGTTTGGTGCGTATCCTCCCGATGATTGCTACTACCTACATCGTAGGTCTGGGTATCGAGTTCGCAGCAGCTCAGTTGCGCGGTCACGCTATCAACGAGGGTTTCCTCGTATCGGGTCTTATCATTCCGCTCATTATGCCCGTCAGCACTCCGCTGTGGATGGTTGCTCTGGGTACTGCATTTGCCGTAATCTTCGGTAAGGAGGTATTCGGTGGTACAGGTATGAACGTATTTAACCCCGCAATCTTGGCTCGTGCATTTGTCTTCTTCGCTTACACTCCCCAGATGTCGGGTGAGAAGGTATGGTACTCGGATTGGACAATGATGGGTGCTCAGGTTGATGGTGTTTCGGGTGCTACGGCTTTGGAGCAGTTGGCAACCAAGGGCCAGATGGAGTGGTCTGCTCTGGATGCGTTCCTCGGTTTCATCCCCGGCTCGTTCGGTGAGACTTCGACCTTGGCAATCCTGCTCGGTGGCGCACTCCTGCTCTTTACGGGTATCGCATCGTGGAAGACTATGGTGTCGGTATTCGTGGGTGGTGCTGCGATGGCATACCTCTGCGACCTTTGTGGCGTAGGTGCTATCGGTGCACAGGATGTTGCTCCCTATATGCACCTGCTGGTTGGTGGTTTCGCGTTCGGTGCAGTCTTTATGGCTACCGACCCCGTTACTTCGGCACAGACTTCGACCGGTAAGTATATCGTAGGCTTTATGACAGGTGCTATCGCGATTATGATTCGCGAGATTAACCCTGCATATCCCGAAGGTATGATGCTCTCGATTCTCTTTATGAATGCGTTGGCTCCGCTGGTTGATTACTTTGTGGTTGAGGCTAACATCCGCCGCAGAAAAAATCGTGTAAAACTCGTAAAATAAGGAGGAATAGCAATTATGGCAAAATTTAATACAAACAGTAACGTCTACATTATTACCTATTCGGTAGTAATGGTGGTTGTCGTTGCAGTTCTTCTGTCGGTGGCTTCGCTTTCGTTGCAGGGTCGCCAGTACGAGAATATGCTCAACGAGAAGAAAGATCAGATTGTTAAGGCTCTGGGCGAGAATCCTGAGGTTACTCCTTATGACAGCATCATTACCGAGGCAGTCGTTTTCGACGCTGAGGGTAACGTGCTCACTAACAATGCCGCTGAGGTGTTCGACGTGATGAAGGATTTGAAGGGCGCATTCGAGCAGGGCAAGTACCCCGCATTTAAGGCTGCTAACGGAGTGGTTGTACCTCTCTACGGTGCAGGTCTTTGGGGTCCGATCTGGGGTTATGTTGCACTCGATACCGATATGAATACCGTGAAGGGTATCGTTCTCGACCACTCTGGCGAGACTCCGGGTTTGGGTGCAGAGATTACTACTGCAAAGCACCAGGCTCAGTACGTTGGCAAGAGCGTCTATGAGGGCGAGGAGCTCGTTGGTATCACCTTGAAGAAGGGTGGTGCAGATAAGTCGAATCCCCACGAGGTAGATGCTATTACCGGTGGTACAAAGACTTCGGACGGTGTGTCGGCAATGATTCTCAACTCACTGAACTATTACAAGCCTTACTTCAACGCAGTACGTGCTGCTCAGGCAGCTGCTGCAACCGAGGAGGCAGAGTCTAACGAATTAAACAACGAAAACAATGAGCAGTAAGAGTTTGAAATATTTGACAGGTCCGCTTAGCGGCAATAACCCTGTCATCGTACAGATTCTGGGTATCTGTTCGGCTTTGGCGGTTACCGTACAGCTCAAACCTGCTATCGTTATGGGCTTGTCGGTAATGGCTGTAACTGCGTTCTCTAACCTTGTGATGTCGCTGTTGCGTAACGGTGTTCCTGCGCGTATCCGCATCATCGTTCAGTTGGTGGTTATCGCAGCATTGGTTATCTTGGTAGACCAGGTGTTGAAGGCATTTGTTTACGACGTGTCGAAGCAGCTGTCGGTCTACGTAGGTCTGATTATTACCAACTGTATCGTGATGGGTCGTGTTGAGGCATTTGCACTCGGTAACAAACCCTGGGCATCGTTCCTCGACGGTATCGGTAACGGTTTGGGTTATGCACTTATTCTGGTTATCATCGCCTTCTTCCGCGAGTTGTTCGGATCGGGTTGCCTTCTCGGCTTCCGCGTAATCCCTGAGTCGTGGTATATCGCTGAGGGTGGTTTCTACTCGAATTGTGGTATTATGCTCTTCCCGCCGATGGCACTGATTCTGGTTGGTTGCATCATCTGGGCACACCGCTCGTTCAATAAGGATTTACAGGAAAAATAGGAGGGTAGTGTATGGAAACTTTGAATTTGTTTATCAGTTCGATTTTTATCGACAATATGGTCTTCGCATTCTTCTTCGGAATGTGTTCGTACATTGCCGTATCGAAGAGCGTAAAGACAGCTTTGGGTCTGGGTCTTGCGGTTACATTCGTACAGACTATGACCGTGCCCTTGAACTATCTTCTTAATAAGTATGTGCTGGCTCCCGGTGCATTGGTTGAGGGTGTAGATTTGAGCTTCCTCTCGTTTATCGTCTTCATCGCCGTTATCGCTGCATTCGTGCAGTTGGTCGAGATGGTAGTCGAGAAGTTCTCGCCCACGCTCTACAACCAGTTGGGTATCTTCCTGCCGCTTATCGCTGTAAACTGCGCCATTATGGGTGGTTCGCTCTTTATGCAGCAGATGGTAGGTGCAGGCGAGATTAACAACTTCGGTCAGTCGGTAGTTTACGGTCTGGGTTCGGGTATTGGTTGGTGGATTGCTATCGTTATGATGGCTGCTATCCGCGAGCGTATCACCTACTCGCACGTTCCTGCTGCGTTGAAGGGCCCCGGTATCGCATTTATTATCACAGGTCTGATGGGTATCGCCTTTATGATATTCTCAGGTATTCAGTTGTAAACCTTTAATAAGAGAAAAGAAATGGATGTAATGACAATTGTAGTTGCAATAGTTGCCTTTCTGGTAGTGACGCTGCTTTTGGTTGCGCTGCTTCTCTTTGCAAAGGCAAAGCTCACCTCGTCGGGTAATGTTACTATCGACATCAACGACGGCGAGCGTGTTATCGAGGCCGAGAGCGGCTCGACCCTTCTCTCGACACTTGCTAACCACCAGGTATTCCTTCCGTCGGCTTGTGGTGGCGGTGGCTCGTGTGGTATGTGTAAGTGCCAGGTTATGGAGGGCGGTGGCGAAATTCTGCCCACCGAGACCGGCTTCATCAACCGTAAGATGGCTAAGGATCATTGGCGTCTGGGTTGCCAGGTGAAGGTTAAGGAGGATATGAAGATTCGCGTTCCTGAGAGCGTTCTGGGCGTGAAGAAGTGGGAGTGTGAGGTTATCTCGAACCGCAATATCTCAACCTTCCTCAAAGAGTTCGTCGTTAAGCTCCCTGAGGGCGAGACACTGAACTTCCGTAGCGGTGGTTATATTCAGATTGATATCCCGCAGTACGACGAGATTAAGTTCTCGGATATGGATATCGACGAGAAGTTCCGCGAGGATTGGGATAAGTTCAAGATGTGGGATTTGGTTACCAAGAACCCCGAACCTACATTCCGTGCTTACTCGATGGCTAACCACCCTGCCGAGGGTAATATCATTATGTTGAACATTCGTATCGCTACTCCTCCGTTTGACCGCGTGAATGGTGGCTTTATGAAGGTTAATCCGGGTATCTGCTCGTCGTACGTGTTCTCGCGTAAGCCGGGTGACAAGGTGACCATTTCTGGTCCTTACGGAGAGTTCTTCCTCGATGAGAATCTGCCCGATACTCAGGAGTTGATCTTCATCGGTGGTGGTGCAGGTATGGCTCCTATGCGTAGCCACTTGATGCACCTCTTCAAGACCGAGAAGACCAAGCGTCCCGTATCGTTCTGGTATGGTGCTCGTGCATTGAAGGAGGCTCCTTATATGGATGAGTTCCACCAGATTGAGGAGGAGTTCCCCAACTTCAAGATGAACTTGGCACTCGACCGTCCCGATCCGGAGGCAGACGCAGCAGGCGTAGCATACACCGCTGGTTTCGTTCACAACGTACTCTACGAGAACTACCTCAAAAATCACGAGGCTCCCGAGGATTGCATCTACCTGATGTGTGGACCCCCGATGATGATTGGTGCTGTTGTGAATATGCTCGACAGCCTTGGCGTTCCGCCGGAGAATATCCTCTATGACAACTTTGGTTCGTAGTGAGAGCAGAGAAAAAGTGATGCACCCGTAGGGTGTAAATGAAAAAGAGAGAGGTGGTCGTGTTTACACGAAAATACCTCTCTCTTTTTTATTTAGGTTTTTCGAAAAAAAAACTTTTCACTTTTTCTTATGCCGAGCGCCCGCCAAAGTCACGGCACGAAAGCGTAGCGTGTGCCGTAATTTTGGCTCGTAGTAGAACTGAAATATATTCGAAAGACCGAGTCTGCAAATTTGCAGGCTCGGCTTTTATATATATATTTGTATCATAAAACTTAAAACCTGAAAAATATGAAAAAACTTCTGGTGATTTGTGCTTCGTTGATGGCGGTGTCTGCCTCGGCACAAGGCGTTAGCGAGAAGTATCGAGCAATCTGGGGCGATAGTGTGCAGATGAGTATTGACCGTGAAATTGAGCGCAATCGTAAGGCTGATGCTGTAATTCGACTCAAGGATGCTGCTGTCGGTACGGAGGTTAAGGTTGAGCAGACATCGCACGAGTTTATCTTCGGTAGCAATATCTTCCTCTATGGGCAACTCGACTCGCCTGAGAAGAACCGTGCCTATGAGGTTACTTTTGGCGAACTCTTTAACTCGGCAACACTTCCCTTCTATTGGAAGACTCTTGAGCCTGTGAAGGGACAGCCTCGCTATGCGGCAGATAGCCCTTACGAGTACCGCCGTCCGGCAACCGACCCTATTGTCGATTTCTGCGAGCAGAAGGGTATTCATATGAAGGGTCACGCTATGATTTACGGTATCCGTAGCTGGGGACACCCTACCTGGATGAGCGATGACCGCAAGGTTATGGAGCAGGAGTTCGAGGCGCATATCAAGGAGTTGGCAAAGAGATATAAAGGCCGTATTCATAATTGGGATGTGGTGAACGAGTGTCTTAATCAGGCCAATCGTGGAATTATGCCCGATGACTATACCTACAAGTCGTGGAACTGGGCTATGAAGTATTTTCCAAAGTCGGTTACATTCAACTCCAACGAGTGTGATATGAGGTGGGATACTCAGCGAATTAGACGTTATGTTGAGATTGTGCGCGATTTGGTAGATAGAGGTGCGAGGGTAGATTATATGGGTATCCAGATGCATATTCTGCGCCCGAAACTCGCCTCTACTATTGCAGCAGGTGAGCCGACTACGCTGAATCCCGAAGAGATATGGTTGCGACTCAACATCCTCTCGGAGGCAGAGCGCCCGATATTTGTCAGTGAGGTTACAATCAGCGCAACCGACGATAGCGATGAGGGTCGTGCAATCCAGAAGGAGCTTACACGCAACCTCTACCGTATATGGTTCTGCCACCCTCGCGTAGCGGGTATCACTTGGTGGAATATGGTTGATGGCGGAGCAGTTGCCGGTGAACCTTCGTACTCGGGACTCTTCGATATGGATATGAAGCGCAAGCCTTCGTATGAGGTCCTCGATGACCTTATCAATAACGAGTGGCGCACACGCCTCTTGACAAAGGTGGATGCGGAGCGAAATATATCGTTTAGAGGATTTAGAGGCGATTATAAAATCACCTACACCAATCGCAAGGGCGAGAGTGTAACGATTGACTATAAGTTACAGTAGACTCAATCCTTCGCTGTGGAACAAGAGATTGCGCGACCCGAAAATCGCGCAATCTTTTGTTTTGCTACTCCGAAAATATCCGTAACTGCTCCTCGACGTTCTCGAAACGCTTGTCGCCTATCGGAGCGGTGGAGATTCCAAAGGGCATCTGTGCTACGAGTCGCCAACTGTGGGGTAGATTCCACGCCTCGCGCACGCGCGTATCTATTAAAGGATTGTAGTGCTGTAACGACGCGCCCATTCCGACCTCGGCCAGCGCACACCAGACGGCAAACTGATGCATCGCCGATGTTTGCTCGGCCCACGTCGGGAAGTTGTCGCGGTAGAGCGGATAGAGGCTCTGCATCTCACTCACTACGGCCCAATCCTCGAAGAATAGTACGGTGCCATATCCCGATGCGAAGGAGTTGTCGATTTTCTGTTCGGAGCGGACGAATACTTCGGGCGGGACTATCTCGCATAGCGACTCCTTGACTATACCCCAAAGACGTTTGTGTGCCTTGCCTGTGAGTAGTACGAGCCGTGTCGAGCGCGAGTCAAAAGCCGAGGGTACGTACTTTACAACGTCGTGTAGCAGCTCTACAAGCCGCGAATCTTTGAGCGTAGAGTTGGACGATAGGGTGTAGACCGAACGTCGCTTTTCGAGAATCTTTTTGATGTTTTGTAACTTTTCCATTATGAAGCCTATTTTGTGGCGAGGGGTGTAATTTTCGTGCCAAACTCTTGAAAATTCGAATGATTTATACAACTTGTTGAGTATGATTTAATTGTAAATAGTTGTTCGTTTCTGAAAAGTTTTTTAACTTTGTAGCGCAGTCCTCGGATTGCAGACATATATTGATGAAAGTGTATTAGCTTTACGCCCCTTATAGAAATCTGGAAAATTTCATTGCACAGGGAGAGCAATCACACTCGTAGCCTTGTATTGGTATAACACTCGTGGTATTCTACCTCACACCAATACGGGTGTGAGGTGTTGTTTATTTGTGCAAAGGTATTCCAGAACCTCTATAAGAATAAACTAATCAACCTTACACTTTCTTATTTTTATAACTATCCTTTGGAGGTCGGGGATACCCAAAACTTTTATTATGAAAAAACTATTTGTTCTTTCGGTTTTGTCTACAACGCTTGCAGTTGGTTGTACTCCGTTGGCAAAACTTACAAACACGGCAACTCACAAGACAGTAAATGTTTTAGAGCCGGTTGCAGCAGTATTCGCAGACCTTGATGTTGCGCCCACAAAGATTTCGTTCTTCTATATTCCGAGTAAGACGGTTGTTAATGCCGGTGCAGATAATGTTATTGATTCGGCAGTGCATGAAGCACTTTTGGCTAATGGTAATGCAGATGTGTTGGTAGGTCTCGAAAAGCAGATTAAATATACTCCTGAGGGTCAAATCGAGTCTATTACCGTTACGGGTTATCCTGCGAAGTATGTCAACTTCCGCTCGCCGGGCGATGACTATCTCCGTGAGGTGTCGAAGGCAAATGCAGCAAAAAGCAAGGGTACAAATCCTCTGCTTGGCAAGATTAAGCTTGGTAAATAGTAAAACATAGTGATTGTATGAGAAAGTTGTCAGCAATAGTGCTCTTCACGCTATTTGCCTTTATCGGTGTTGCTCAAACCAACACTCGTGTTGTCAAGGGTTTTGTGCGTGATGCGGACGGAATGCCTTTGGTTGGAGCAACTGTTAAGGCGCTCGGAGAAGAGGTGTCAACAACCTCGATACAGGGAGGATTGTTTGAGTTGAGAGTCTCTCCCTATTGTCAATATGTAGAGGCATTTAGCGAGGGATATCTAAGTGCAAAAGCCGAGGTTGATGGCTCTATGCTTATCTTTCGCTTAAAGATTGATAGACAGTATATCGAGAACAAAGCTCGAATTGCGGCAGAGGAGAGGGCTCGCATGGAGGCAATAGCAAACGCCAAGGCGGAGGCGCAGGCAAGGGCGCAAGCAGAAGCAAGAGCCAAGGCAAATGCTGAGGAGCTGGCCCGTATGGATGCAGCAAAGAGAGCCGAAGTGGAGCGTTTGGCAAAGGAGAAGGCAGAGGCAAAAGCAAAAGCGGAGGCAGATGCGAAAGCCGAGGCGGAAGCAAGAGCACAAGCAAAAGCCGAAGAGAAGGCTCGTATAGAAGCAGCAAAGAGAGCTGAAGCGGAGCGTTTGGCAAAGGAGAAGGCAGAGGCAGAGGCAAAGGCAGAGGCGAAAGACAAGGCCGAGGAGAAGGCTCTACTGACCGCCCAGAAAAATGAAGAGAAGATAAAAAAATGTATTGAGACCAATATTCGCGATTGGCGCAATCTTCAAATCATAGCCCCGTCGGACACTTATACTGCATTAGGAGATCAATATCTCAACGGGAAAGAGGTCTCTTTTAATCAGGCAAATGCATTTTTGTGCTACAATAAGGGTGCAGAAGCCGGAGAGGCTCTCGCCTATCTGCGACTTGCATTTTTTTACGAAACAGGTCTTAGTGAAGTATATCTTGAAAGTGATAAGAAAATGGCTATTCTGCTCTACGAAAAGGCAGCGTCACTTGGTCTGACCGAGGCAGAAGCAGAGGCCAACCGCTTGCGAACAAAAAGATAGTATACTTACAAAGTAGCAAGTCGCTGGAATATTTATAGTTCCTATATCTTTTAAGTTTTGGCCATTAGCTGTTAGCTATTGGCCATTAACTTTTCCAACCAAAATAGATGGCATTGAATGGCATTCGGGCTTTCAGCTCTTAATGGCATTGAATGGCAGCGCAGTCTTGCGACTGCTTAATAGCAAGTCGGCTTTTTGTTATTAAATGCCATTCAGCGAGTTTACGAGCGCATGCCATTGACCGATGGTCTTCCTCCTTCGCACCTCGGCATAGAGTACAAGTACTCTCTGCCCTCGGCTTGGCGTCGGTTCGTTGCCATTCAGCACCGCAGGTGCGCATGCCATTATCAATTAAAAAAGCCTCGGGTTTTTCCGACCCCTCCGGTCTTCGACCACCTCCCCTGCCATAGGGGAGGGGTTTTGGTGGATGGGGTAGATGGGGGTTAAAGGCGTTAAAGTTGACAGCAAACACTCCTTAAACACTCTAAACTCCTTAAATTCCCTAATCTCTCTAATAAAAAAGCGTCGCAGACGCCTCAATTCTTAATTATTTCCCTATCTTTGTACTTATGAAAAATTTCAGAATAGGTCACGGTTACGATGTCCACGCACTTGGCGAGGGGCTGCGATTGGTTATTGGCGGGGTTGAGATTCCGCACGAGAAGGGGTGTATTGCCCATTCGGACGGCGATGTGTTGATTCACGCGCTCTGCGATGCGCTGCTCGGAGCTTTGGCATTGGGCGATATCGGCAAGCACTTTCCTGATACCTCGGCCGAGTTTAAGGGTATCGATTCGCGAATTCTGCTTGGCAAGGTGGTTGCTTTGGTGCGCGAGGCGGGCTACGAGGTCGGCAATGTCGATTGTACGGTGGCGATGCAACGACCCAAGTTACGCCCACATATCGACCTGATGCGCGAGCGTCTTGCCGAGTCGATGGGTATTGCTGTCGAGCAGGTGTCGGTAAAGGCGACGACCACCGAGCGTCTCGGTTTCGAGGGCGAGGAGAAGGGCGTGTCGGCTACGGCTGTGGCTTTGGTCTATAAATTGTAAATCTTAATACACAATATCTATGACAATCAGAGAACTCGACCCCAAGTTGGTTTGGGAGCAATTTGATGATATTACGCGCGTGCCGCGTCCTTCGAAGAAGGAGGGAAAGATTATCGAATTTCTTGTAAACTTTGCCGAGAAATACGGCTTTGAGTATCGCAAGGACGAGATTGGTAACGTGGTGATTTATAAGGCGGCAACCCCCGGATTCGAGGGTCGCCCTGCGGTGGTTTTGCAGTCGCATATGGATATGGTCTGCGAGAAGAACTCGGATGTGGAGTTCGACTTCGAGAATGACGCTATCCGCACGAAGATTGACGGCGAATGGGTTAAGGCCGAGGGAACGACGCTCGGTGCCGACTGCGGTATCGGTATGGCAGCAGCTTTGGCAGTGTTGCTCGACGATAGTTTGCAGCACGGAGCTATCGAGGCTCTCTTTACCGTCGATGAGGAGACGGGTTTGACGGGAGCCTTTGAACTTGGCGAGGGTATGTTGAAGGGTAAATATCTTATCAACCTCGACTCGGAGGATGAGGGCGAAATCTTTATCGGCTGTGCCGGCGGTATCGACACGGTGGCGACGTTCCACTATACTATGGAGGAGGCTCCGAAGAACTATGCGTGGTATCGCGTGGATGTGTCGGACCTGCTTGGTGGCCATTCGGGCGACGATATCGACAAGGGTCGCGCTAACTCGAATAAGATTGTGGCTCGTCTGTTGTGGGATGCTATGCAGAGTTACGAGATGCGTCTGAGCTACTTCTGCGGTGGCAATCTGCGCAATGCAATTCCGCGCGAGGCTTATGCCGTATTTGGTGTACCGGTACGCTTGAAGGAGGAGTTCGTGAAGCGTTATCGTATGTTCGCCGAGGATGTGAAGTGTGAGTTCCAATTTACCGAGCCGAACTTCAAGATTACGCTCAACGAGATGCCTGAGGTGCCGACCGTGCTTGACGAGGTTGCGCAGAGTGCGCTGATCAATGCCTTGGTGGGTGTACCTAATGGCGTTTTGGCGATGTCGTTTGCTGTCCCCGGATTGGTTGAGACCTCGACAAACCTGGCTTCGGTTAAGTTCGAGGGCGAAAACTCGATTGTTGTCACTTCGTCGCAGCGTTCGTCTGTCGAGAGTGCCAAGACCTATGCTATGCAGACCGTGGAGTCGGTATTTGCGTTGGCAGGTGCTGATGTGGCTCATTCGGACGGATATCCCGGCTGGGCTCCCGATCCCGATTCGAATCTGTTGGCGGTGACTGTCGAGAGCTATAAGCGTCTGTTTGGCACCGAGCCGAAGGTGCGAGCTATTCACGCAGGCTTGGAGTGTGGCCTTTTTCTCGAAAAGTATCCCGAATTGGAGATGGTTTCATTCGGTCCGACCCTGCGCGGTGTTCACTCGCCCGACGAACGCCTTGAAATCTCTACGGTACGCAAGTTCTGGGACTTGCTCGTGGATGTTCTGGTCCATATCGAGTAGTTGCGGATATGTGCCGCCTGCCGCATAGATTGCTCGGCTTGGCGCGAAGGGAAATCCTCACGCTTTGGGCTGTGGTGTGCGGTCTGGTGGCAGCAGCGCAGACTCCCGAAGAAGAGTATCACGTATCGAAATATTTTACCGACGAGTTCCGCCCGATGATCGAGGCGGACTCGTCGATTTTTTTATCGTCCGCAGCCGATTGACGGCGATATTTTTGGTGTGGCTGCGGAGTATGATCTCTCGTTTGTCGCCTTCGCAAGGCGAGGCGTGGCCTATCGCGAGCATAGTTTGACACTCGACGGAGTGCCGTTGCAGTCGAGTGCGCAGTCGATGCTGTCGCGCCTTGGCTTGGTACGCAAAATATATACGAGTATCCCTAACTCTGCAATTTTGGGCGACTGCGACCGTGGAGGTATAACACTTTTTCGCACCGACTTTGCTGAGCCGTATGGAGTGCGCTCGGTGGGTTTGAATTTCGCTACACGCGGATATAATGGTGGTGTAAGAGCGGCCGTGAACGAGAGTTTGGGTCGTGGGTGGACGCTCGCAGCAACTCTGTCGGGGCGTACGGGCCGCGATTTGCACATCGAAGGTGTCTATTCTAATGCTCTCGATTTGGGCTTTTCGGTTGCCAAACGGTGGGGTGGTCGTCATAAGTTGGCATTGACGGCTCTCTTTGCTCCTTCGGAGCGAGGTCTGCGTTCGGCATCCTCGCAGGAGGCCTTTGCGCTGACGGATAATAACTACTACAACCCTTCGTGGGGCTTGCAGTCGGGTAAGATGCGTAATGCGAATGTGCGACGCACGATGTTGCCGGCTGTGGTGGCTGCATACGATGTGCGCCTGGGCGAGCACACCGAACTTACCTTCTCGCTCGGTGCCGAGGTCGGTGTGCGTAGTTATAGTGCGCTGACGTGGTTTGATGCCCAGACACCAATGCCCGACAACTATCGCTATATGCCGAGCTACTACGCCTCGACCGAGGTGGCTGATGAGGTTGCCGATGTGTGGCGCAACCGAGACCCTCGATATACGCAGATAGATTGGGATGGACTCTGCGAAATTAACCGTATAGGAGGTGGTCATGCAGTATATGCCGTCGAGGATAGGGTCGAGCGAGTAACTGATATACACCTGCGAGCTATGGGTAAGAGCCGTGTGGGCAGAGCCGTAACGGTGAGATATGGCGTGTCGTACAGCAACGAGCGTAGCCGTAACTATAAGCAGATGAACGACCTGCTCGGTAGTGATTATGTGACCGATATCGACTACTTTCTGGTCGATGACCGCTCGTATAGCAATATGCTCCAAAACGATATGCGCAATCCCAATCGCCGTATCGTCGAGGGCGACCGCTATGGTTATGACTATGCGTTGGTGCGCTCGACCGTGAGTCTTAATGCCGGCTTGGAGTGGCGAGCAGACCGCTGGGTCGTAGATTTCGGGGCTTCGGTCGGGGATGCGCGCGTCCACCGTCTGGGATATTACGAGAAGGAACTCTTTGCCGGCTCCGGGTCGTTCGGACGGTCACGCACAGTGAACTTTACGCCCTATGTGGTTAGAGCAAATGTCGGCTATGCAATCTCGCCCAAACATCAAATAAACCTCTCGGCAGGTGTGCGCAGTGTTGCGCCCGATGGCGAGGATTTGTATCTGCAAAGCCGTTACAATAATCGCGTAATAGATAACCCTCGAGCATCGGACGAGATATCGGCTGAGGTGTGTTATCGTTGGCGCTCGAAGATCTTTGAGTTAGAGGCTGTGCTGTTCGCTGCTCGCTCCGAAGGCGGGGTAAGGGTGGCGCACTACTACGATGATTTGGCCTCGACCTATTCGGATATGGTTGTGTCGGATATTTCGCAGTTGAGAGCAGGTGTCGAACTTGTTGCTACGGCTCGCTTTGCACGCCATTGGTCGTCATCATTGGCTGCGGTGGCAGGGTATTACGGCTATGCGAAGGATGCGTTGGTGTCGCTCTATGCCGATAGCGATAACACTTTGCTGTGTGATCGCGCAGTAGCGCGTATGGGTGGTGCGCGGACGGGAAATGCTCCGCAGGTGGCTCTTTCAGGCGATGTTTGCTATACCAATCAAGGTTGGGGTGCACGACTTACGGCAAACTATGCAGGCCTGCGTTATGTCGAGGCCGAGCCGATGCGTCGCACTGACCGAGTATCGCGCCAAGGGTCGGTGTCGGAGGAGATGTTTAGACGCTTTACTGAGCAGGAACGACTGCCCGATGCGCTGAGTGTCGATATGGCTGCGTGGAAGAGTTTTCGCCTGCGCGGTAAGCGGGCAGATGGTTATACTCGCCTGATTGTGAGCTTGTCGGTGAAGAATCTGCTCGGCAACGAAAATATGGTCTATTCGGGTCGTGAATCACTGCGTATCTATCGCAAAAGCATAGCCGGAGATTATCTCTACGAGCCCTTCCCGACAAAATATACCTACGCCTATCCGCGAACTTATTATCTCTCGGTCTCCTACCGATTTTAAGCGATTAGAAACAAAAAAAACTGCCGAAACCCGGCAGTTTTTTTTGAAGAGAGTCTGTCTTGAATTCTAAATCCTCAATCCTCAATTCTCAATTTTGAATTTTGAATTGATTCTACTCTTCGGGGAGCTTGAACTCGGTGAAGCCTGCTGCAAGCAGAGCATTGTACCAAGCGAACACCTTCTTGATGTCCGAAACGTGTACGCGCTCGCGGTCATATTCGGGCAATACCTCAGCGAAGTAAGCCTTCAATTTTTCGGGCGACTCCTTATGCGAGATTGCCTCTTTACCACCGGTGTAGTTGTAGATGTTGGTGAACACCTGCGCCAAAGCGATATCCTCACCCTCGGTGTACATCGAAATCTCGGTCAATGCGCTCACGCGCGAAGTTGCCGATGCGTTCATACGCTTGCCGTCAGCGAGAGCCTCGACGATGATGCCGTTGGTCGACTGTGCAACGTATTTGTAGAGTCCGGGCTGTCCCGAAATTGCCAAAATCTCCTGTAATTCCATAATGCCTTATCTTGTTTTATGTTTGTTGTCTTATTGCGGAGCAAAAATACAAATAATATTTGTAACGGCGAAGACGATTGCCGCTATTGTACCGTGTACGTGAAGTTTTCCGACTGGTTGTAGAGTCCGTAGTCGTCCACGCAATAGATGTGGAAGAGGACAAACTTGCCCTTGCTCTGCTTCGGAATCTTTGTGACAAATTCGATAGGTTTGTTTGCCGGGCAGGTTACATTAACCGATGCGAAATCGCTACCCGAACAATTTGGACACGCGCTCGGTTTGAGCGAATCCTCGAAGTCGCAACCCTCACTCTTGCAGGTGTAGAGGTAGGTATGTTTGAATGTTGTTGATGGGACCTTCTCCCATTTACCCTCGGCACCCTCCTCCTGAGGCTCAACCCATTGGTAGAGAGTGTTGGCGTCGATATTCAACACAGGCATCTCGTCCGCGCTCCACTTAGGGGTGCAGACCCAATACTTCACGCAGACATAACCCATACCATAGGTATTGGTTATCTTAGCCGATACGGTTACGTTGTTGTCCTTTGTGATGCTTCCCAACTCAGGCGAAATCGAGATGTTTTCGATTTTCGGCTTCTGGTAAAAGTTGGGGTTGGGGTCGAGCTCGCAACCGGCAAAGGCGAACAACGCCACGAGGATAAAAATTAACTTTTTCATACACTCACTACTTTCGGTGTTATCTTTTGTCGGGATAAATCCCTTATTTTCTCTTTTTGTATCAATTCGGAGGTAAAAGTAATGAAAAAATAATTAAAAATGGTTATATTTGTAGTCTTAATAAAAATATAAAGCAAAAAAATGAAAAAGACAGTTACAATTATCGGTTCTGGTATGATGGGCTCGGCTCTCGCATACCCTGCATTTGAGAACGGACACGAGGTTCGTTTGGTTGGTACTCCGCTCGACCGCGAGATTATCGACGAGTGTCGTCGCTCGAATAAGCATCCCAAATTCGACATCGCTTTCCCCAAAGGTGTTAAGTACTACCAGTTCGAGGAGTGGCAGTCGGCAGTCGAGGGTGCAGACTTCGTAATCGGTGGTGTATCGTCGTTCGGTGTAGATTGGTTCCTTAATGAGGTTCTTGCTCACCTCGACCCGAAGATGCCGGTGCTGTCGGTAACCAAGGGTCTTATCAATATGCCCGACGGAACTTTGATTTCGTACCCCGCATATTGGCAGACCGAGCTTTTGAAGAAGGGTATCGAGCGTGAGGTGTGCGCTATCGGTGGCCCCTGTACTTCGTACGAGTTGGTTTACCACGACCAGACCGAGGTCGCATTCTGTGGTAAGGATACAGCTGTGTTGAAGATGATGAAGGAGACAATGTCTACTTCGTACTACCATATCTCGCTCACGAATGACGTGATTGGTTTGGAGAGTGCCGTAGCGTTGAAGAATGCATACGCTCTCGGTGTAGCGATGACCATCGGTTTGGTTAATCGCGAGAATGGCGAGAACGCAGGTCTGCACTACAACTCGCAGGCAGGTGCCTTCTATCAGGCAACCAAGGAGATGAGCCGTCTGTTGAAGATGCAGGGCGCAAGCGAGGATAGCACCTACATCGGTATCGGTGACCTCTACGTAACAGTTTATGGCGGTCGTACTCGTAAAATCGGTATCTTGCTCGGTGAGGGTAAGAGCTACGAGGAGGCTATGGAGATTCTTTCGGGTGTGACGCTCGAATCGCTCGTTGTGGCTCGTCGCGTTGCGAAGGCTATCTATCGCAAGGCAGAACTCGGTATGCTCGACCTGGCAGACTTCCCGTTGATGGTACACGCTAACGACGTTCTCGACAATGGTAAGGATGCTCAGCTTCCCTGGGAGGAGTTTACTTTCGATAATACGAAATAACCATAACTAATAACCTTAATCAAATAACCTGACCAATAAAATGAATACCGAACTTACAAAGAAATATCATCGTTGGGAGTGGAAGACAATCCTCGTGCTGATGGTTGGCTACGCTCTCTACTACTTCGTTCGCAAGAACTTCAGTATCGCTATTCCCGCCCTTGAACAGGAGTTGGGCATTACTAAGTCGCAGCTTGGTATCTTCTTGACTTTTAACGGAATCCTCTATGGATTCTCGCGCTTCGTGAACGGAGTCCTGGTGGACCGTTTCAGCAAGAAGAATATTATGTCGCTGGGTTTGGTTTTGTCTGCTGCAATCAATTTCGCAATCTGTTTCAGCCCGAAGATGAATGGCGTGATGAATCTGCTCGATGGCGAGGGTAAGGCTACACTTTTGCTTGTCTATCTCATCGGCTCGTTGTGGGTTGTGAACGGATATATTCAGGGTATGGGAGTACCCCCGTGCGTCAGCCTGCTGGCGAATTGGGTTCGCCCCTCGGAGTTGGCTACCAAGCAGTCTATCTGGAACGCTTCGCACTCGATTGGTGCAGGTGTTGTGGTTTGGCTGTGTGGCGTTATGCTTCAGAAGTTCGGTTATTCGGCTTGGAATCTCTGCTTTGCAGTTCCCGCAGCAATTTCGCTTATTGGTGCGCCCCTGCTCTACTTCGGCTTGAAGGATAGCCCTGCGGATGTGGGTCTGCCTCAGGTTGAGGAGCTTGATAAACTTGAGAATGGCGAGAAGGTTGAGGGTCAGCCCGAAGCCGAGACTAAGATCGACAGTGCAATCTTCAAGAAGGTTGTTAATAAGATGGTCTTTGCGAATCCCTATATCTGGATTATCGCGACTTCGAACTTCTGTATCTATGTTATCCGCTTTATGATTCTCGATTGGGGCTCGTCGTTCCTGACCCAGGAGAAGGGTATGGATATCTCGACAGCGGCTAACATTGTGGCATCGTCAGAGTTGATTGGCGGTATCCTCGGTATGCTCGCAGCGGGCTGGATTACCGATAAGTTCTTCAAGAATAAGGCTCACCGCACCTGCTTCTTCTGTACGGCGTTCGCAACAATTTCGTTCCTTTTATTCTGGAAGGTAGAGTCGGCAAATTGGTCGCTCGTATTCCTCGTGCTGTCGGCATTCTTTATCTATGGTCCGCAGGCTCTCTATGGTACTTGCGCATCGCAGCAGGCTACCAAGCACGCAGCTGGTACGGGTAACGGTATTATCGGAATCTTCGGCTACGCAAGTACCGCAGTTTCGGGTATCGTCTTTGGTTACCTGGCCGATAAGTATGGTTGGGATGCAGTCTTCGAGTTGTCGATTATCTTCGGAGCTCTTGGCGCAGTTGCCATTGCGCTGATGTGGAAGGCTCCGGCTGACGGCTACGAGAAGTTCAACAAACTGATTGAGGCAGAGAAAAACAAAAAATAGTTCCAATTATGGAGAACAAGGTAGAGATTATTCAGATTAACATCTCAGGAGAGGATAAACCCGGTTTGACCTCGTCGCTGACGAGTATTCTGGCTGGTTATGATGCCTTTATTCTCGATATCGGTCAGGCGAATATTCACTCGTCGCTGACGATGGGTATCCTGATTAAGACCACAGCCGATAAGTCGGGCTTCATTATGAAGGACCTGCTCTTCAAGGCTTCGGAGTTGGGTGTGATGATTCGATTTACACCCGTTTCGGAGGAGGATTACGATGCGTGGGTCAAGCGTCAGGGTCGCAATCGCTATATCGTGACGTTGCTCGGCCGTAAGGTTACGGCAAAGCATATTGCAGATGTGACGAGATCGATCTACGAGGAGGGTCTGAATATCGACTCCATTCGTCGCCTTACGGGTCGTGTGCCTCTCAACGAGGATGACCGTGCGCAGAAGTCGTGTATCGAACTTTCGGTGCGTGGAAATCTCGAAGATCGTGGCTTGCTCCAAAAGAAGCTGATGAATTTGTCGAACTCTCCGCTCGATATCTCGTTGCAGAAGGATGATATCTATCGTCGTTCGCGCCGTCTGATATGCTTCGATATGGACTCGACGCTTATCGAGACCGAGGTTATCGACGAGCTTGCGAAGCGTGCCGGTGTGGGCGAGAAGGTTGCCGAGATTACCGAACGCGCTATGCGTGGCGAGATTGATTTCTGCGAGAGCTTCACCGAGCGCGTAGCTCTGCTCAAAGGTCTGGATGTCTCGGTTATGGAGGATATCGCTCGCAATCTGCCTATCACCGAGGGCTTGGAGCGTCTGATGACAATCCTCAAACGTGTGGGTTATAAGACAGCTATCTTGTCGGGTGGTTTTACCTATTTTGGTAACTACTTGAAGCAGCGTTTCGGTTTCGATTACGTCTATGCCAACGAACTCGAAGTCGAGGATGGCAAGCTGACGGGTCGCTATGTTGGCGAGGTTGTCGATGGCCGTCGTAAGGCTGAACTTTTGCGCCTGTTGTGCCAATTCGAGAATATCGACATTGCACAGTCGGTGGCTGTGGGTGATGGTGCTAATGACCTGCCGATGCTTAACCTCGCAGGTCTGGGTATCGCCTTCCACGCGAAGCCGAAGGTTAAGGCTACTGCTGAGCAGTCAATCTCGACTATCGGCCTGGATGGCATTCTCTACTTCCTTGGTCTGAAAGATTCGCGTATTGAGTAATGCGTGGTGTCGAGAGATATATACTGATTGTTTGTGCAGCCGTACTTTTGTACGGCTGTTACAATTCTACGAAGTTGCCCGATGATGCGGATTTGGACTTGAATCCCAATATGTCTATTGCCGAGCTGCGTGATTTGTGGCGCGGTAAGACTCTGACTATCGACGAAGAGTATGTTGTTGGCGGTTATGTAACGTCGAGTGACGTCGCTGGCAATTTCTACCAGACATTTACAATTACGGACGGAGAGCGAGCTGCCGAGATTATGGCTGGTATGCGTGACCTGCACAATACATATCCGCTCGGCTGCTATGTTAGCGTGTCGCTCGATGGGTGTGCCGTTGGGGTCGAGCGTGGAGTGTTGCAGATTGGCTTGATGCCGGCATCGTATAGTAGCTATGCTGTCGATTACTTCTACTCTCGCGCGGTTATGGATAGGCACGTGGTGCGCCGTGGCGATGTTGCCGAGGTGTCGGCTCGTACGCTCAATTTTGAGGGCCTCGACGAGTCGCTCTGCGGAATGTTGGTGCGCATCGAGGGGCTGCGCTATCTGCCCGAAACTCCCGAAACTCCTGAAACTCCCGAAACTCCCGAAATTCCCGAAACCGAGCCTGCTACCTGGTCGGGATATCGAGCCTTTGTGGATGCCGAGGGAAATCGCATCTATACCTATACGAGCGACTATGCGAATTTCGCCACCGATGAGGTGCCGACCGTGATGTGTGATATTACAGGTATACTCCAATATGGTGAGGTCGGTGGCGTGTCGGGCGAGTGCTTTATCCTGAAAATGAGGAGCAAAGATGATTGTGTGGCGGTGGATAGTGCTGCTTTGTAGCTTGTGGGCGGCCGTGGCTTGTACCTCGGCTACGCGACCCGAATTTTCGGAGCTGCCTGATGATGACTCCGAGAGCGGTCTTGTGTCGATTGCCTATCTCAAAAGCCGCTGTAAGGGGCTTTCGACCAATATCTCCGCAGATATCTCGATTAAGGGTACGGTTGTGGCTAACGACCTCTTTGGCGAGTTCTTTAAGACGATTGTCTTGGTCGATGCGAGTGGTGGCGTGGAGGTGTCGATAGATAAGGAACGGCTTTGCGCAGACTTTCCGCTCTATTCCAATGTGGCAATTACTTGTAATGGCCTTGCAGTTGGTAGGGTAGGCGGTAAGGTGGTGCTTGGTGCGCAACCTACGGGCGAATTTACCACCGACCGTATTGCCGAGCACGATGTGTCGAAATACCTGCTGCGATTGGATGGCGACGTGTCGTCGGTCGTGCCTCGCAGAGTTGCGATTGCAGACCTGGGCGTGGAGCACGTTTCGGACTATCTGCTGTTCGAGGGTGTTCGCTTTGCTGATGATGAGGTGGGACGGACTTGGTGCGAACTTGTGGATAATGAACTATGTGAAACCGACCGCCATATAATAGATAAGGCTGGCAATACGCTGATTGTTAGGGTGTCGCCCTACTGTGAATATGCCGGCGAGAGAATCCCCGCAGGAGTCGGCTCACTCTGCGGTATCGTTGATTACTCTGGCGACCGATTCTTCCTCCGCATCGCTAACCACGAGGTCTACTTTTAACCACGGGATATACTAAAATAAGGAGTGTCGAACCACAACGATTCGACACTCCTTTTATGTTGCTGTCTTTGCTAAAACTACTCGTGCAGGGCTTTCCAGAGCATATCTTTCAGCTCGGTAATGTGGTAGCCGCTGACCGAGGAGATAAATATCGCGGGAACATCCTTCGGCAGCAGAGGGCGCATCTGCTCCTCCAACTCCTCGTCAATCATATCGCACTTGGTAATAGCCAGCAGTCGCTGCTTATCCAAGAGTTCGGGGTTGTACTGCGTGAGCTCGCCCAGCAGAATGTCGTAATCCTTCTGAATATCATCGCTATCGGCAGGAATCATAAACAACAGCACCGAATTTCGCTCGATGTGGCGCAGGAAGCGTGTACCGATGCCCTTGCCCTCGTGCGCACCCTCGATAATTCCGGGGATATCCGCCATAACGAACGACTTATGGTCGCGAGCCTCGACAATGCCGAGGTTAGGCTCCAAAGTAGTAAAGGCGTAGTTGGCAATCTTGGGCTTCGCAGCCGAAACGACCGACAGCAGGGTACTCTTGCCGGCATTGGGGAAGCCCACAAGACCCACGTCTGCCAAGACCTTCAATTCGAGGATGAATGTACCCTCGGCACCCTCCTCGCCCGGCTGTGCATAGCGCGGAGCCTGATTTGTGGCGGTCTTGAAGTGCCAGTTGCCCAGACCTCCGCGACCACCCTTCAAGAGGACGAGCTGCTCGCCCTGAGAGGTAACCTCGCCAACAACCTCGGTGTAGGTCTCGCCCGTCTCCTCGTCGGTAAATACCTGCTTGGCAACCGTTCCGAGGGGTACGGGGATAACGATATCCTTGGCATCCTTACCCGAAGAACGTGCGCCAGAGCCACACTCGCCATCCTCGGCAAATTGGTGACGCTGGTATTTGAGGTGGATAAGGGTCCAGTATTGGCTCTCGCCTTGCAGAATGATGCTGCCGCCCTTGCCGCCATCGCCACCATCGGGACCACCGAAGGCAACGAATTTCTCGCGGCGGAAGTGTGCCGAGCCGGCGCCGCCGTGACCTGAGCGCGCAAAAATCTTAACGTAATCTACAAAGTTCGAACCTGCCATATTTTATCCTTTTGTCGTTTCAACCGACAAAAGTACAAAATAATTCATAATTCAAAATTCACAATTCAAAATTTATTTCTAACTTTGTAATGTCGAGGGGCTTGTTCCGCTCGGCAGACATATATTGATGAAAGTGTATTAGCTTTTGTCCTTGACTCGAAATCTGGAAAATTTCAATCACAACAAGGAAAGCAACACACTCGTCACTCCGTATTGATTCTTCAACAGGGGGTGGTTAGCCCCATTCTTGTAGATAGATACGAGTGTGGGGTATGTTTATTTGTTGTGATGGCATTCCAGAGCCAAGAGTCAGATAAACTAATCAACTCCACACTTTCTTATTTTATAAACCGCGCGTTCGGAGTTGGCGAGCAAACTTAAAACTTATTTATTATGAAGAACAAAGGTTGTCTTAACGCTTTGTGGCATTTCCCATTTTTGGGATTCGTATCAGCGCTCTCATACGCAGTTGCTGGTGTATTTGTGTGCTGCACAATTATTTTTATACCTCTCGGTATTAGCTATTTTCAGATAGCGAAGTTTCTGATGTCTCCATTCAGTTGCGAGCTGGTATCACGCAAAGATTTAGCACTATTTAATCAAAACCTTGAGAAGGAAGGTGTACTGCTTTCTGTATTGGGTACTGTTAATAAAATTTTATGTATTCCTTTTGGATTGATTCTGGCAGCTGCCTCGTGCGTACAAATGCTGGCTTGTTTCGTTTCTCTAATTGGTATACCCCTTGGAATGGTATATTGGAAAATGTTGCCAACCATCTTTAATCCAATCGGAAAAATTTGTGTTCCTAAAGAGGTTGCTGATGAGATAGAAAAACTAAAGTCTAACAAGACATTAGATAATTACAAAGCTAAGCATGGTATTGTAGATAGTGAGGCATAAGTATTCCACTATCTTTGCGCCGGTATTGAAAAACAATACTAGACAATAATAAGTGTAAAGCTAAAATGAAAATAACCGAGCGGATTGTCCGCTCGGTTATTTTGTGTAAGCGCGTTAAATATGTTCGAGAACTAATTAGTGGTTTTTTGCATGAATCCTACTTATGTTTCTCAACGAAGTTTTGGCGAGAGGTGGCGAGGAGTTGCATATTTTTCTCGATGTGGGCGCGGAACTGCTCCCAGGGGTAGAACGGAGCGGTCTTGCACTTGATCGGGAGTGTCATATCCTGCTCGTTGAGCAGGGCGCGAGCATAAACCTTGCCCTTCGAATCGCGGTAGAGGACAATCTGCACATTCGCAGCCATCGGGGATATGCGCGAGAGGAAAGCAGATGTGGCTGTTGTCTCCACGTCTTCGCTGTGATAGGATGTATAGCCCACGAATCCCAAAGCCGAGGTTAGCGGAGCGATGTGTGTATCGTGCGAGAATCGAAGGTCTGCGCGGTGAGGGTTCTTGCCCTCGATAGCGGCCTCGGCCTTGCTGAGGATATCGTCAATCATTGTGTGGACGCTATAAGTTGCTGCCTCGGTGACTTCGTGGCCACGTGCAACAGTATTGAGAAGCCACGCGAACGAATGGTAAACGTGAAATTGTACAGATCCTCGGGCGTGAATAGTTCGAGGAAGAGCTCTTGGTTACCGGCATCGTAATTCTCGGCAAAACCTAGAACATCAGCTGCATAGCGCAGTACGCGCCAGCCCTCCTTGCCACGACACTCATTCATCAGGCGAACGCTGTCGGTGGTAATCTTCGAGATGAAGTTCGAGGTGTCGCAGGTCTTGTGCCACTCGTTGCGCTTCTGGTGGCGTAACTCTCTGGTCTCGGTTCTCTGAATCTTCGCGAGCTCCTTTGGGAGCTTGTCGCCATGTGTCATCGGGAGAACTAACGGACGTTCGATATACTGCGAACTCTGGTCAATCTCAATTTTAGGGTTACACTCCTTGATACCTTGGTTGAAGGCTGTCATCGAGAAGACGCAACGCAAAACATAGCTCGATGTTGAGCGGATGCTGCCGTCGCTGAATACGGGCGTGAAACGCTCATAAGCGCGGTGGGCGATGCCGAGCCACTGCTTATAACCCAATGGCGTGAGCTCGCCATCGTGGTTGAACTGGACCTCCTTGATGAGTGTCAGCTGCTTATACAGACGCTTGCCGAGGTCGGTAAGGATGCCGAGGCTGTCGGCCTTGGCAAAGACCGCCTGAATCTTGCGGGCATCATTCGGTTCGGTCTGATAGCGTGAGCCGTGACGGCCTGCCAACGAGAAGTAGAAGGGTGTAAAGCCCTTGGGTGCCTTGGCTATATCGCCAACCAGATACGATGGATATCTCGCGTGAGTGATAAGCGAGAGGTTGGGATATTGGCGAATCTGCTCGCGAACAGCTTCGGGCGACTGCGCCAATGCAATCGATGCTACGACGAGAGCGACGACCGATAGTAGAAAGCGTTTCATCTTATGGTTTGTTAGTTTTGTAATCGGTTAAATGTCGTGAGAGAGTGGGGGTGGAACCTGTGCGGAGGTGTCGAAGTCGCCCCAGCGGTCGGCTATCGAGTCGATGACCTCCACGAGCTCCGCGGGGTCGTTCAGCGTGACCAACTTAAAACGTGTATCCTTGAAGTTGGGCAGCCCCTTGAAGTAGTTCGAGAGGTGGCGACGCATCTCGAGAATGCCGACCTTTTCGCCCTTTATCTCGATAGACTTTGCCAGATGTTCTTTGGCAATAGCAACACGCTCTAAAACTGACGGTTGCGGCATAATCTCGCCCGTACGGAGATAGTGCTTTATTTCGCGGAAAATCCAGGGTCGGCCGTAGGTAGCACGACCTATCATCACACCATCCACGCCATAGCGGTCGAACATCTCGCGAGCCTTCGCTCCCGAATCAACATCGCCATTTCCGATAATCGGGATATGGATGTTGGGATTGTTCTTGACCTTGCCGATAAGTGTCCAATCGGCCTCGCCACGATAGAGTTGGGCGCGAGTACGGCCGTGGATTGTGAGTGCCGAGATGCCGACATCCTGCAAGCGGAGGGCAATCTCCTCGATATTCTTCGACTCCTCGTCCCAGCCGAGGCGGGTCTTTACGGTCACGGGCTTCTTCACGGCATTGACAATCTGGCGCGTCATCTCGACCATTAGGGGTACGTCGCGCATCATTCCCGAACCGGCACCACGGCCTGCAATCTTCTTCATCGGGCAGCCGAAATTGATGTCGATAATGTCGGGATTTGCACTCTCGGCTATGCGTGCAGCCTCGACCATCGGCTCGATAAGGTGGCCGTAAATCTGGATGCCCACAGGGCGTTCGGCCTCGTCAATGTTGAGTTTTGCTCGCGACTTCCACGCATCGCGAATCAATCCGTCAGAGGAGATAAACTCGGTGTAGACCACATCGGCACCGAACTTCTTGCACATATATCGAAACGAAGGGTCGGTAACATCCTCCATCGGTGCGAGAAACAGCGGCTCGTGTCCAAGTTCTATATCGGCAATCTTCATATTCTTTAATTTTGGACAAAGGTACGAATATTTCAAGGAATATTTATAATTTTGTGGCATATAACCCATTTTATATATAGAGATTAGAGAATGAAAAGATTTTTTAACGCCATACTAACGCTTTCGCTGCTTGCATTTGTCGGCTGCGGCGAACTCGTTGAAAACTTTGACGATTACGTTAAAAAGTATAGAGTTGGTAGTTACTACAATGACGGCAAAAAAGAGGGCGTTGTTTTCTGGGTAGATAAAACAGGTAAGCACGGCAAGATTGTAAGTCTAACGGAGTCGTCAAGCAGACTTATGTGGTCGTCAGATTCTGCGGAGTGGGGGCGCTTGATTGGCGCAGATGATGAGAATAATGGTGCCAATAATATGGCTGTTGTTAAGCAGATTTCCGATTGGCAGTCGAAATATCCCGCCTTTAAGTGGTGTGCCGATTTGGGCGAGGGTTGGTATCTGCCGGCAATCGAGGAATTGGAGTTGTTTACACTGAATTCGGCTGTTTACGATGCAGTTAATCAAACTTTGGCAATCAAAGGTGAAAAAATAAATTCTACTTGGTATTGGTCGTCGACAGAGTATGACTATCAATCTTCGTCGGATGAGTTTTGTGCGTGGTTTGTCTATATGAATGACGGACTCACCTTCTACAACCTTAAGCTCAACAATTACTATGTGCGTGCCGTGTCCGCTTTTTGAATTTAGGCTTTTGTAAGGGCGTTGCCCGAATGATTTAGACCTTTGCGACCGCTTTCGGACGGTCGCTTTTTTTTGTGGTTATTAAAAAATATAATCCATTCAAATATTATTGAATTGCTACTTAATTATTCAAAAAAATGTTACCTTTGACATCCGAAAGTTGATAGTAACACCCTAAATTTAGATATTCTGATGAAGCGCCTGATATTGACTCTTGTGGTTGCAGTGCTGTCGCTGACGGTTGCAGCGCAAGAGGCCAAACGATTGATAAGCATTGATCCGGCGAGCTTTAAGCCCGTGCAGACCGACGCATTGACGGGTGTGGCGGTTGATACGATAGCCCTCGACCGCTCGAGGCGTCCTTGTGCACGTATCAAGATGCACGTCAATAGAATGACTACCGAGGATATCGAGCAGATACAGATAATTCCTATCGGTGGAACAGTCCAGCTGACCAAGCGAATCGTTGCTTACGAGGGTACGGGCCTGATTTTCGAGCTAACGGCCAAGGAGCCGACACGCTTCTACCTCCACCACGAGAAGTATGGCGACTCGAACGACGTGTCGCTAAATTTGAAGGGAAATACCGAATATCGCCTCGAAGCGCAGCTCAACCAGCTCTATACGATTACCGTGGCGTCGAATATGAAGGATGCCGATGTCTTTATCGACGACCGTTTCTGCGGCAAGACCAATGATGAGTGTATCTGCATTGCCCACGATATTACGCCCGAAGAGCACACACTGCGCATCGAACACGCAGGTCGTCGTGCCGAGCAGAAGATTTTGGTCTACCGCGATAATGTCTATTTCCGTTGCAATGTCGATACGGCCGAGACCCTTCCGCAATTTGTGCTTATCGAGGTCGAACCCAAACACGCTATGGTCTTTATCGACAACGAGCCCCAAGCGACGCAGGAGGGTTACGTGCAGGCGTTATTGCACAATGGAACGTATAACTATCGTGTAATTGCAAAGGGATACCTCGAAAAGAAGGGCTCGTTTACCGTTGCAGGCGCGAAGGTGCAATTCCCGGTGCGACTTACGGCAGATGCTGCGCAGGTGACAATTACTGCGGGCGGAAATGCGGAGATATGGGTCAATAACGAGCGCAAGGGACCTTCGCCTTGGAAGGGCGTGTTGCTGTCGGGCTCATATATCTTCGAGGCTCGCAAGGCGGGGCATCGCACCACGGTTTTGCCACAGGTTATAACCTCTGACCCTGCGGAGCAGAGCTATACGCTCGATGCTCCGACACCTATCAAGGGTTCGGTGACGATAACCTCGGTGCCGGCAATGGCCGATATCTATCTTGACAGCAAGAAGATAGGCCAAACTCCGCTGATGACGGAGTTGCTTGTCGGTAACTATACCCTCGAACTGCGTCGCCAGGGATATGAGCCGAAAACACAGATGCTAACTATCGCCGAGGGTAAAGCCTCGACTGTCGATGTGCCGCTGACTAAGGTTACGCAACCGTCGAGTGGCTCTGCAAGTGTGCCTATGGATGCAATGGACCAAACCTGCGGACCTTATACGGTGGGCGATTTATTCTATGAAAACGGCAAGAAGGGCGTGGTTATCGAGGTGGCAGCAGACGGAATGTCGGGCAAGATTGTAAGTATTAATAGTGCTTCGGGACTTGAGTATGCTATGGACGCGAATGAGTATAGACGAGTGCTCGGTGCTGTCGATACAAATAATGGTGCCAATAATTTGGCGAAGGTTAAGAAACGCCCTAATTGGCAGAAGAACTATCCTGCATTTGCTTGGTGTGAGCAACTCGGAGAGGGGTGGTATCTTCCTGCTATCGAGGAGCTTAAACTCTGTGTCACAAATGCCGTTCTTAAAACATTGACCGAAAATGGCGCGAATGTTAAGGAACGTGGATATTTATCATCAACGGAGGCAGATGGTTATACGCACGGTAGAGAACGCTTTGCTATGGGTGTTGAGTTTTATTATAAGAATCAGCAAGTGCCTTCGTATAAAGTTTTCCGGCCAGGAACGGGGAAAAGCCGTAAACACAGTGTTCGTGCCGTGTCGAAATTTACGGCAGATCCGCAGTTGAAACTTATGATCGAGGCGCGAAATGCAAGGCTTAGTATCCGATACACAACCTCTGAAAGCGATAGTAAGCGCAAGAAACTTGATGTGCCGTCCGAGAATATCTCTCTCGCAATGTATGGTGCAAAGATGGTCTCTCATACGGTCAAAAATGGTAAGGGTATAATGTTGTTTGATTCCGAGCCAACAAAGTTTGGCGGCATAGTAAGAGATATAACAAGTATTACACTCCCTGCAAGTATTACCGAGATTGGACCGTCTGCGTTTATCCATTGCAAAATGGAGAGCATAACCATTCCGTATGGAGTTAAGAGAATCGGAGATAAAGCGTTTCAAGGTTGTTCGGCACTGAAAAGTGTCTATATCCCCGAAAGTGTAACCTCTGTCGGAAAAGATTTGTTCGTAGGTTGTGATGCTTTGGAGAGCGTGACCTTGCCGAGTAGTGCAAAATCGTGGGACTTGAAGGCGCTCTTCGCTGATTGTAAGGCGCTCCGAGAGTTCGGAGGACCACATTCAACGGCCGACGGACGTGGCTTTGTGGTCGATGGAGTGCTCTATAAAGTAGCTCCTGCGGGACTGACCTCGTTCTCGATTCCCGAAGGTGTTACGAGAGTCGAGAAATCTGCTTTCGGGTGGGAGTGTCGAAATCTAACGGAGCTTACAATACCCGATAGTGTCACTTCGATTGGCAAACTCGCTTTCGCTTATTGCAATATCACAACCGTAACAATTCCTATGCTCGTTACCGAAATTGAGTCGTCTGCATTCTGGGGATGTAAATCATTGAAGAGTGTATATTGTAAAAATCCTATACCTCCGGTTGGTGGAGATGATATGTTCAGTTATTGGGATCGCAGAAGTGATAAGCCCCTTGGTTGTACAATCTACGTTCCGGCCGTATCGCTAAAATTATACAAGAAGGCGAAGTACTGGAAAGACTACAAAAAGTATATCCAGCCGATGGAGTAGAGCCTGCATAGCGACAGGGTAGTTTGCGACCGCTGATTGCGGTCGCTTTTTGCAATTAATTGTGAATTATTTATTACCTTTGTCGGTTGAAAGTGAATATAGACTAAATTCAAAACAATGAATATCGAAAATTTTCTCTATGAGGCAGTGAAAAGCTCGGTTGAGGCGCTCTATGGTGCGCTTGAAGGCGAGCAACTGCAAATCCAGAAGACCCGCAAGGAGTTCGAGGGTGACTATACTCTCGTAACATTCCCCCTGCTCAAACGCAGCCGCAAATCGCCTGAGGCTACGGCCAACGAGATTGGCGAGTATATGGTTGCCAACTGCAAGGAGGTGTGTGGTTTCAACGTAATCAAGGGATTCCTTAATATCTCGCTCGACCCCTCGTTCTGGTCGGAGCGTTTCTGTGAGATTTGCGCAAGCGAGAACTTTGGCGAGGGCGAGCCTACGGGCAAGACCATTATGATTGAGTACTCGTCGCCCAATACCAACAAACCCCTTCACTTGGGTCATATCCGCAACAACCTGCTCGGATACTCGGTGGCGCAGATTTTGAAGGCTAACGGCAATAACGTAATCAAGGTAAACCTTGTGAACGACCGCGGTATCCATATCTGTAAGTCGATGTTGGCGTGGAAACTCTATGGCGGTGGCGAAACTCCCGAAACATCGGGTATGAAGGGCGACCACCTTGTGGGTAAATACTACGTCGAGTTCGATAAGCACTACAAGGCTCAAATCAAGGAGCTCGTGGCGCAGGGTATGAGCGAGGACGAGGCCAAGAAGTCGGCTCCGATTATGCTCGAAGCACAGGAGATGCTCCGCAAGTGGGAGGCTAAGGACGAAGAGGTATATGGCCTTTGGGAGAAGATGAACGGCTGGGTTTACGACGGATTTGACGTGACCTACAAGGCGCTGGGCGTTGATTTCGACAAGGTGTACTACGAGTCGCAGACCTACCTGTTGGGTAAGAGCATCGTTGAGGAGGGTCTGGCAAAGGGTATCTTCTTCCGCAAAGAGGATAACTCGGTGTGGATTGATCTGGCAGAGGACGGCCTCGATCAGAAGTTGCTGCTGCGTGGCGACGGTACATCGGTATATATGACCCAGGACCTCGGTACTGCATTCCGCCGTTTCGAGGATAACAATCTGGACGGTATTATCTACGTCGTAGGTAACGAACAGAACTACCACTTCCAGGTGCTGAAACTTATCCTCAAAAAGTTGGGCTACGATTGGAGCGACGAGATTTTCCACCTCTCGTACGGTATGGTTGAGTTGCCTGAGGGTAAGATGAAGTCGCGTGAGGGTACGGTCGTTGATGCCGATGACCTCATTGCTGATATGGTTTCGACCGCTCGCGAGATGTCGGACGAGCTCGGTAAGCTCGACGGTTGCACCGAGGAGGAGGCTAATGCTGTATCGACTATGGTTGGTCTGGGTGCGCTCAAATACTTTATCTTGAAGGTCGATCCCAAGAAGACTATGCTCTTCGACCCGCGCGAGTCTATCGATTTCAACGGAAATACAGGTCCCTTCATTCAGTACACCCACGCACGTATCTGCTCGATTCTGCGCAAGGCCGAGGAGGGTGGTATCGACACTACGGCTGCTTGCTCGACGCTTCTGCCCGTCGAGGTTGAGTTGATTAAGACTCTCTGCGACTATCCGAATGTGGTAGCTGCGGCAGGCGAGGCTTTTGCTCCTTCGATGATTGCAAGCTACACCTACGAGCTCGCAAAGCAGTTTAACGGCTACTATCACGATAACTCGATTCTGCGCGAGGAGAACGAGGCTGTACGTGCTATGCGTATCCGTCTGGCTGCGAGTGTGGCGAAGGTTATCCGTTCGTCGATGAAGTTGCTGGGTATAGATGTTCCTGAGCGAATGTAACCTATAAGGCGCAGAGAAAGGTAATTTTTGCGTTATACTCAATCCCGACCTCCTCACATACGTTTAGTATGCTGCGGGGTCGGGATTTTCGTATATATGAAGTAAAATTAATTTTGAATTTTGAATTTTGAATTTTGAATTCTGAATCGCCCTCTCTTCTTCTTGGCGCGGTTGTTGAAGATAGCCGAGTGAAAAGTTTAACTAAAAAAGTTTTAGCGTGAAAACAACTCTCTACACTTCGGCTCTTATTCTGGCGTTATGCTGCGGCTCAGGTGCCGTGGCGCAGAACACCGCCTGCAAAACTAAATCTTGCCCCGATTCGGTGCTGCTCTCGAAACGCATCGACGGCAACTACGAGATACGTCAATACCTCGTCAAAGGCCAAAATCCTCAGGCGGCGGACTTTACCTTTCACTTCCCGATTAGCTCCTCGCAGATGCAGACAGGCTTCTCGAACAATGCTGCCGTGGTCAAGGCTCTCAATGATTTTGGCGTAAAGGTTATGGGCGATACCCTGGTGCGTATCAAGTCGATAAAGATTAGCGGCTGGGCATCTCCCGACGGCTCGGAGGCAGCAAACCAGAAACTCGCAAAGGCGCGCGCAACAACATTGGCGTCATATCTGATGTCGCAGTGCCCGGCAATGAAGAGTATGGCTATTGATAGCTCTTCGGCTGTGGCTACGTGGAAGGATTGCTGGCCTCTGCTCGAAAAATCATCGGTTGCCGACCTCGATGCCGCTGCCAAAATCATCACGGGTAACCATACCGAGGCCGTGAAAGAGGCGCATCTGATGAAATTGTCGTCGGTATGGGCTTATCTCAAAGGCTCGGTGCTGCCGCAATTCCGCTGTGCAAAGGTCGAGTTCGTATATTGCACTTCGACGATTGTCGAGCAGCGTGTGATGATTCAGAAGCCTGCTCCTGCTCCTGCGGCAACACCTGCCCCTGCAACGGTGCAGACCACCGCATCAACTCCGCAGAGTGTTGCTCAAAACAAGCCTGTGACGGTCGAGCGCACGGTCGAGTACCTGATTATCGAGGATAAGCGCAACGGCGTGATTATCGAGATGGATGGCCCGTCTGTTGATTGGGAGTAAGAAGGTATAACATCTTGTTATATGAAACAAAAAAAGGGATGCCAAACGGCATCCCTTTGTGCTACGCTATGTGCGGATTAAGCGTTGTTTGCGCTCAACTCCTCGAACAACTTGTTGAACGAAGCGATCATCTCCTCGCGAAGTGCAGCGAAGTGCTTGCGAACAAGGCTCTTGTTGTGCGGCTCGGCAGGATTGTTTGCCTTTGCGTACAACTCGTTGCGCAACTCGACACCCTTCTGCATCAGGGCGAAAATAGCCTCCTCTTTTGTCGGCTGGAAATAGATAGCCATATCGCAATCGAAAACGAACTCTTCGAGACGATAGTCAACTTCCTTCTTGAAATCTCTTAAATTTGCCATAAAAAATATCTGTTTTTGAGTTTTTTCTTGTCACAAAGATAATAAATCTTTCATACAATCAAACTTTTGGGGCATCTTTTTTCGTAAAAAGCGTAAATAATTAGCAATTCTTACCGAGAGATTTCTAAAATAGTTGTCCTTAGGTGCGAAAATCCTACCCGTTTAGCGATTGTTACTCTCCAAAAACTCCTTACCCTCCTGGTATGCCTCGATAGCAATATCCTGTGCAAGCGAATATTGCTCCTCGGTACCCGTTACGACACCATTACCAAGATTTGCTCCGGGTACGGCAATCTTGTTATAGATGTCGGTCGTCATACGCAATGTGTTTCCTTTGACAGTTTTGTTAATGTTAAACTTGTCAAAGATCCACTCCAACGCCACATAGGTCTGCAACAAGCAGGGCAATCCCTCCTGTGTGTGAGTTCCGTCGGGGGTCAATTGACCCAAATCGCCAAGAGTATTCAACTTGTCATTCTTTAATGCCTTCTGTACAGCGATACCGAAAGGTATAAGGTCCTCGGAAACTGTCTCTTGGAGAATCAGAGCATTGCCGGCTTTGGTTTTCTCGTACACCTCATCTGGATCATAACCCTCTTTTCTCAATGGAGCGTGGAGCAAACTCATAAATTTGAGCTCGTTGCCGCCCTTGTAGTAGGTCGAGATGTAGTTTTTGCAATTGTTCCAATCCGTGCAGTCGGTATAAGACTCCTTGTAGTTGAAGTACTCCTGCATACAAACGATGTCAAATTTGAAGTGAGACAGCACGTTTGCCATAGTCATTGACTGGTTATAGTTGGTCCACTTCTCGCTATTCTCGGCAACCGAGAATATGTCTGCTACGTTACCAGGAGTGGTGAAGTTGGTGTACTGTTGTGCCAATGTATTACCGCCTCTGTACCACATATAGATATTGAATGTCACCTCCGGATAGTAGTTCTTCAACATATAGGGCAAGTAGGCGATACCGTCCTGGGTCAGCGAGTTACCAACGAAGAGGATGGAGAGTTTGGGCTTCTCCTCCTGCGCGGGGGTGCTACTCTGCAAATCCGTGCGGTCCTGAACGCGACAACGAACATTGAAGCCCCAAGCAAGAGTATTGACACCTCCTGTAGTCATTGGTGTTTGTGCATCCGTATTCGTAGCAGTGTACCAACGAATAGCATACAGGTAATTGTAAGAAGCGTTGTCTCTCTTAGACCACAGATTGGGCATACTTCCAACCGAACTATATATTCCAAACTGTGTACGGAATCCATTAGCAGGGAACCACACTACCTCCTCGGTAGTCGGACACTGGTAATAGAAGCCATAAGTTTTTGATGCATTCTCTTTCTGGCTTACACGGTTGTGAGAAGTGTTGTATAAAGCCGACTTGAAGGTGTCAAACTCATCAATGCAATATCCCGGAGGACAGGGGTCTGTGTTACCCTTTAATCTGATTTTGTCCGCATTCTCGGTGTGCCAAGCAGATAAACTTTGAGTACCGGGATTTGGGAACTCAGTACAGAATGTGTAGTACGAAGTCGCAGTCGATGAGTAATTTTTACCAGATTTATCAGTAAAATAGGCTACACCGAAGATGTTCGGACAGGCCATCATTGTACTGAATGAATTGCTGGCATTTGTGTGTATGAAGCTCTGCAAATTATCTTTGAAGCCATACATCACATCGCACTGTGTCTTTGCGCCAAATGCGTTTGCTACGCCATTTGCATCGTTTGAGGACTCTGCTGCGGTGTTGGTAATGCTTGTCGGTCCGGGGAAGGGAATCGGACGGCCATACTGATAGTAGAGACCCAGTGATGCGGTTGCATTCGCTGCCGAGATATTTGCAGCATCGGTGGTTGTCGTCGGAGCGTAGGTCGCACCGAGGTTACGGTCCATTATGCCGTGATACTTATCTTTGGGGGTATTGGCGTTCTTAACTTTTACAACCTTGGGCTGGTCGGTACACCAGATATGCCAAGTCCAAAGCGAATTGTGGTTAGCATCAAATACCGAAACCATTACATTACCCTCTTTGTTATCGCCTGCATACTTGAACGAAACAGTGCCGGTTGCTGCGTCATAGTTTACGTTGGTGATGATTTTTGCGTGGTCACTCCACAAAACGTGAGCATACTTTGCTTTTGCGAGTTTCTCAACCTCGTTGAGTTTCTGTGCAGGGAACGAGTAATACTTCGCATCCGCACTTGGAGTGACGATATAGCAGTTAGCCAAACCATTTGCGCTCAAATCGGTGGCGGTTGCAGGTTTCAAGTTGTCGATATTGATTGCCGAAATCGGGCGAATCTTCGCACGATTGACAGTTATCGCATTGTTTGATGTGATTGCATACGAGCCCTTATCGGTCTGAACGCAGATGCTCAAATCCTCGTAAGTGCGGGGAGGAACAACAAAGTAGAACGATGTTGCCTCGCTGGTGCTCAACTGAACATTGTTGCAGGTTGCGTAAATCCAGTTAAAAGCAACTTTGTAACCCGTAGAAAAACCAAGTTTCGGAGCGTTCAAAGGGATGTATGCAAGACCCGAAAGAGCATCCCATTTACGAGTATTGCTACGCAAAGCGATATGCTTAACCGTACCTGTACCCTTCAACTTGACCTCGATATAACCGCAAAGGTGCTTGAACGAAAGGTTGCCATCTGTGAGTGGCGCAATCATAACATCCACGTTGTCGTTAAATACCTTCTTCGTGCCGTCGAGAGTGATCTCCTTTGTCAATCGATGACCAAAACTGTTGGCTGATGTGTATCTGAAATCAGCGGTGTAAGGGTATATCGCATACTTGGTGCCTGCCGGTACCGAGAAGGTTGCAGACGTTCCGTTAATCGAAGTTATAGGGCACTCGGTAACGGTCAAATCGTCCGGGTTAATTGCGCCGATGCTGTCACCCTCGCTCCACATAACTTTACCGCCGTTGCCGCCGTCGATTAGCGTGGTACGCGACTCCTCGTTTTCGATGTCATCAGAAACCTCGATGTCGGCAGTAACCTCGATAAACTCTACCTTGTTCGCATCCTCGTTTGAGAGGAGGTTGTCGGTTGTGATATCCTCTGTACAACCAATCATAGCACCCGTAGCAACGAGCAAAGATGCTACATAGCAAAAAATCTTTTTCATAATCTTCATCTCGTTTTAAGGGTTAAAATTCAACTTCGTCGTCCTTGCCGACCTCTTCGATTTCGCCGGAAACGGCAAAACCTCGTTCAACGACAATATCTGCAAAATCCACCTTTGGACGCAGATATTCGCACTTTGCAGTGCAAATTTTTGGTTTTGTTTTCATAGGTCTATAATCTGAATTTATTGGTTGCAATCTGTGTAAGATAAAACTCTCTACAAATTTAAGTAATAAATTTCTAATATACAAGCAATAATACAACTTCCATAACAAAGGGCGTGTCAAAAAAAATGACACGCCCCTCTTGGGTCTATATTCTCGGTGTTACTCCTCTACAAGAAATGCCAACATTTCGGGCAGGCGGGTGTAGTCGAGAACGTGGATATAGTCGATTCCGCCCAGACGGATATGGCTGTCGCCACCGCCATCGCCCATATCGTCGCCCACGAAGAGAATCTGCTCCTTGGTTAAGCCCTTTTCGTGTGCGTAGTCGAGTACAGCATCGTACTTATTGAAACGCTTGCCTGCAATGTCGAACGATGACGAGCCACCGATATAGACGGTGTACTCCTTGAATATGTCGCACACCTCCTCGTACATCACTCTGCGCTTTGAGCGGTCGGGGTCGAAGGCTATCTTATCATCGCGATCAGCCTTTGTGCCGAGAAGGGCAAAGGTTGCCATTCCCGAGGCGTGGAACTCGACAGAATCGCCTGCGAATTCGGTGTATCCATACTTCTTGCGCAAGTAGTCGCACTGCTCGGTAAAGAAATTCTTGTCGATTTCGCTGTAAAGCTCCTTGACAATTTTGAGTTCTCCATCTGCTACCTCTGCTATCTGCATACCGTAGTTGCCGATAATATCTATCGGGAACTGCTCCATCTGACCATAGATGCGCGGGGCGTTTCCTGCACCTACCATTGCTGTCTGATACTTGTCGCATATCTTTTGGAGTGTAGCTCGGTTTGCCGGAGGAATTGGCGAACGGTGGTTCGAGAGTGTGCCGTCGAGATCGAAGCAGATGAGCTTCTTCTGGGCACGCAACTCCTCTTTGTGCGCTGCGGTGTACTCCTCGTCAAGGCGTGATGCGCAGTTATACCACGCTTCGATCTGCTCCTTGGGAGCTTGTTGCATCAGTTCGTTGAAGGATAGTCTTTCCATATATCTGTTTGTGTTAATATTTGCGGTTATCTCGTCGAATGTAATATCGCTTGCGTAGCAAAATTAGTAAGTATTTCCCAAAAATCCTACTCTCGCAACGTGGTTTTTAGTGTTTGTGCTCGCAAAGTACCGTGTGAGGGACCTTGCCGTGTGAGATTATCTGCAACGGACAGTTGTAGTTTTCGAGTTGCTCCTCGGTGATGATGTTCGAGTTGTGGCGATGCACGGTGCGATTGACACAGACGATGCTCTTTACGACGCTTGTAATGGTACCGATGTCGTGCGAAACCATAACAATAGCCATACGCTCGTTCAGTTTGCGCAACATCGTGTAGAGCTCGTTCTCGAAACGGTTATCGACAAAGTTTGCCGGTTCGTCCAAGATGAGCAACTTTGGCTCGATGATTATGGCACGACACAGCAGCGCGCGTTGGAGCTGTCCGCCCGAAATCTCGCCAATCTGCCTTTCGGCCAAGTCGCTGATGCCGGCCATTTCGAGCAGGTCAAGAGCGCGACGACGGTCGTCGGCTCCGTAACGCGAGCGAAAACCGCGTTCGGACTGTAATCCCGACATTACGAGCTCGATGACCGAAATCGGAAACGAGGTGTCGAACGATGTCTGCTGGGGCATATAGCCGATAAGGCGTGTCGCTCCACGAAAGAGCGAGTGGTCGAGGTCGATGGTCCCGAGGTGGGGTAGCGCACCGACAATGGCCTTTACGAGTGTGGTCTTACCGCCACCGTTAGGGCCTATGATGCCGAGAAAATCATCCTCTAAGATTTCGAGATTAACCCCTTCGAGGGCCGTGAAATCGTCGTAGCGAACTGTTACGTCGCGCAGAGTTACAAGTGCCATATTCGTAGGGTGTTATTCGGTAATCAGACGTGTTATCTCGCGGATGTTGTCGAAGATATCTTCGCGCAGAGGGTCAATCTCGATAGGCTCGGCTCCAATATCCTCGGCCACAACTTCGACCGTCGAGCGAGGATAGGTCGCTTGGTAGAATATGCGTGTTGTGCCGTTCGTGCGGGCGTTGCCGATGATGCTTGCAAGACGCTTTGCGCTCGGCTCTTTACCCTCGTGCTCAATCGAAATCTGCTCCAAACCATAATCGCGAGCGAGATAGGTGAGTGCAGGGTGATAAATAATGAATCTGCGCACACGCGCACGATCACACATCGCGCGTACGGAGCAATCGAGCGAATCAAGACGCGCTGCGAGCAGGTCGTAGTTGCTCTTGTACTTCGTTGAGTCGGGGTAGATAGCGGCGATTGTGTTGTAGGCATTTTGTGCCATAATCTTCAATGCTGTGGGCGATGTCCAGATGTGGGGGTCGATGCCGTGGTGGCAGTGGTGCCCGTGATGATTGTGCGAACAGCTGCCTGCAATAAGTTCTATGCCGCGAGAGAGGTCTGCAACCTTAGACTGCTCCTTAATTTTGGATGTTAGGTTGCGCTCGAAGTCGATAAGACCTACGGCAAATACGGCCTTGGCCTTGTTGAGCGAGATGAATTGTCGAGGTGTAGGCTCGAATGATTCGGGAGAAGCTCCCGCGGGTACAAGTACTTCGATATCGAAATCGTCGCCAACGATGCCGCTGACAATCTGGCGCAGCGGACCGATAGTTACGAAGATAGGCTCTTTGCTGTTATCCTCAGCCTTGCTATTAGTGTTTCCGCAACCGCACATCACCGTAGTTGTGGCTATAACCGACAGCAGGATTATGCTTAAATGTGTAAATGTTCGTTTCATATTGGCAAAGATACGAATAAGCGAGCGAGAAATATCAAGTTCACTTGAATATTTTTCACAGCGAGCGAAAGTATTTTCGAGATAAATTTTTGCATTATTGAAATATTTTACTAAATTTGCACTAAGCAACGTACGTTAAACGATACTTACTATGACTAATTTTGCATCTGCATACTTTTTTTATTATTACTTTTTTGGACGAGAGTAATAGGGATTGTATGTGTAAGGTGTGTAACAGATAACAGCAAAGATGTATGGTCCCGTTCGTTAAAGAGCGGGATTTTTTATTGAGGGATTTTATTGAATACGGATTTTATGTTGAGAGTAGCGATACAGGGAGTTGAGGGTTGTTTCCACGAGGTGGCCGCACGAGGTTACTTCGAGGGTGACGAGGTGCAGTCGGTATCGTGTGATACGTTCGACGAGCTCTTCGACCGAGTTATGGCTGATGATTCGCTCTGCGGCATCGTGGCTATCGAGAATACCATCGCAGGTAGTCTTTTACAGAACCACGAGCTGCTGCGCCAGAGTAACCTTGCGGTTGTGGGAGAGTATAAGTTGCGCATTTCGCACGTGCTGTGTGCCTTGCCGGGCGATACTATGGAAACGATTCACGAGGTGCATTCTCACCCGATTGCGCTGATGCAGTGTGGCGATTTTTTGAAACGTCATCCCTCGTTCAAGGTTGTCGAGCGCGATGATACTGCGGGCAGTGCTCGCGAGATTGCAGAGCGTGGTCTGCGCGGACACGCAGCGATTTGTAGTGCGTGGGCAGCCAAACTTTATGGTATGGAGATTTTGGAGGAGGGAATCGAGACCAACAAACATAATTATACCCGATTCTTGGTGGTGGCACACCCCGATACACAGCAGTCGATGCAGCCCGAGCATCCCGATAAGGCGTCGCTTGCGTTCAGCCTGCAACACGCCCGCGGCTCGCTGTCGAAGGTGCTGACAATCCTCTCGTTTTACGACATCAACCTTACGAAGATTCAGTCGCTCCCGATTATTGGCTGTGAGTGGGAGTACCGCTTCTATATAGATTTAACTTTTGATGATTTGGTGCGTTATAAACAAGCGGTGGCGGCTATTCTGCCTCTTGTGAGCGACCTTAAAACACTTGGAGAGTATGCTGAGTTCAAAATGTAAAGAGATACTCCCTGCCGAGCGTGTGCAGAATGTCACGGAGTACTTCTTCTCGAAGAAACTGCGTGAGGTGGCTGCTCTTAGAGCGCAGGGAATGGATATTATCAGCCTCGGTATCGGAGGCCCTGACCGTCCGCCTCACGCGAAGGTTGTCGAGCGTTTGTGCGAGGAGAGCCATCGCGCCGATACCCACTCTTATCAGCCCTACGTCGGCATACCCGAACTGCGTGCTTCTTTTGCAGCGTGGTACGAGCGCAGCTATGGTGTGCAGCTTGACCCTGCAACCGAGATTCAACCCCTGATAGGCTCGAAGGAGGGCATCCTGCATACGACACTCGCTTTTGTGAATAAGGGCGATGGTGTGTTGGTACCCAATCCCGGATATCCGACCTATACATCGGTGAGCAACCTGGCCGAGGCCGAGATTTTTACCTATGACCTTTGCGAGGAGAATGGCTGGCAGCCCGATTTCGAGGCGTTGGAGCGATTGCCTTTGGAGCGCATCAAGCTGATGTGGGTCAATTATCCGAATATGCCCACCGGAGCACGTGCAACAAAGGAGACGATGCAGCGATTGGTCGATTTCGGCCGTCGCCACGGCATCGTTATCTGCAACGATAATCCTTATAGCTTTATTCTGAACGAAGAGCCCGAGAGCCTTCTCTCGATTGAGGGCGCAAAGGATGTATGTATCGAGATGAACTCGCTCAGCAAGAGTCATAATATGGCGGGCTGGCGTGTCGGTATGCTCGCATCGAATAAGCAGTTCATCGAGTGGATTCTGCGCGTGAAATCCAATATCGACTCGGGAATGTTCCGCCCGGTGCAGTTGGCTGCGGTTGAGGCTTTGGGTTGTGATGACGAGTGGTATACCGAGCTTAATGCCGAGTATGCCGAGCGACGTAAGATTGCTGAGCAGATTATGACCGCTATTGGCTGTACGTACGACCCAAATCAGGTGGGCCTGTTCTTGTGGGGCAAGATTCCCGAATCTTTGGAGAGCGGTGTGCAGGTAGCTGATGCGTTACTCTATGAGTTGGGTATATTCGTAACTCCGGGAGTTGTCTTTGGTAGCAACGGCAATAGATATATCCGCATCTCGCTTTGTGCAACGCAGGAGCGTATGCGTGAGGCTTTGAAGCGAATTGCCAACGAGGACTTCTCGATGGATATAATGGTTAAATATCGAAACAAATAATAAATATGAAAATAGATAAACTTTCATTCGAGGGTGTAGAGCCCAAACGCCCGATAATTATATCAGGTCCGTGCAGTGCCGAGACCGAAGAGCAGGTTATGGAGACGGCCAGAGGTCTGGCGGCTAATGGTGTCAAGATTTTCCGCGCAGGCGTATGGAAACCCCGTACCAAACCGGGCGGTTTCGAGGGTGGCGGTGAGCCGTGCCTCGAATGGCTCAAACGTGTGAAGAGCGAGCTCGGTATGCTGACAGCTGTCGAGGTAGCTACCGAGAAGCACGTGAAGGCTGCTTTGGCTGCGGGTATCGACATCCTTTGGATTGGTGCACGTACCTCTGCAAATCCATTTGCGGTGCAGGAGATTGCCGATGCGTTGAAGGGCCACGATGTGCCTGTGTTGGTCAAGAACCCCGTAAACCCCGACCTCGAATTATGGATTGGAGCGTTGGAGCGTCTGAATAATGCCGGTATTACCCGTCTTGGTGCTATTCATCGCGGATTTAGCGAGTACGACAAGTCGGTTTATCGCAATGCTCCGCAGTGGCACATACCCATCGAGTTGCGTCGTCGCCTGCCCGAATTGCCTATCTTCTGTGATCCGAGCCATATGGGCGGTCGTCGCGAACTGATAGCTCCGCTTTCGCAGGAGGCTATGGATATGGGCTTCGACGGTCTGATGATTGAGGCTCACAACTGCCCCGACTGCGCGTGGAGCGACAAGAATCAGCAGGTAACTCCCGACGCATTGGCCGTAATTCTTGAACATCTTGTTGTTCGTGATACGACCAAGACTACCGAGAGCCTTGCCGAGTTGCGTCGTGAGATTGACAAACTCGATAACGAGCTTCTCTCGTTGCTCTCGAAGCGTATGCGCGTGTCGCACGAGATTGGCCAATATAAGAAGGAACATAATATGCCTGTCTTGCAGACACAGCGTTACGACGAGATTATTAATGAGCGTGGTGCATTGGCTGAGGAGATTGGTCTTAATCCTGAATTTGTGAAGACTGTGTTGCGAGCTATCCACGAGGAGTCGGTACACGTTCAGGTTAAGGTGATTAACGAATAGAGTATTATGAAAGTATTGATTGTCGGTGTCGGCCTTATCGGTGGCTCGTTTGCGCTCGTCCTGCGCAAGCACGGTATTGCCGAACAGATTATTGGTGTCGAGCAGACGCCTCGCAATGCCGAGAAGGCTCTGCAACTCGGACTTGTCGATAAGATTGTTTCATTGGAGGAGGGTATTGCCGAGGCAGACCTTATAGTCCTTGCGGTGCCTGTTGATACGCTGCCGCTGTTGGCTGTGAAGGTGCTCAATCGAGTGAACGATAAGCAGGTTGTGATGGATATGGGCTCGATTAAGGAGGAGTTGTGCGATGCCATTTCACAGCATCCGCGTCGTAGCCGTTTCGTTGCAACTCACCCGATGTGGGGTACCGAGTATAGCGGCCCTGAGGCTGCTCGTGAAGATGCCTTTGCAGGTCGTACGGCCGTAGTTCTCGAACGTGAGCGTTCGGCCGAGGATGCGTTGGCTGTTGTCGAGGATATCTACGATAAAATCGGTATGCACCGAATTGCAATGTGTAGTGGCGAGGAGCATGACCTCCACGCTGCTTACGTGTCGCATATCTCGCATATTACCTCGTTCGCGTTGGCCCTGACCGTATTGGAGAAGGAGCGCGAGGAGAAGCATATCTTCGACCTTGCGGGTGGTGGTTTCGAGAGTACGGTGCGTCTGGCGAAGTCGTCGGCATCGACCTGGACCCCGATATTCCTGAAAAATAAGTACAATGTGCTGGATGTGCTGCGTGAGCATATTCATCAGTTGCAGATCCTGCGCAAGATGATTGAAACGGACGATGTCGAGGGGCTGAACTCGGCAATGCAACGAGCAAATTCAATCCAGAGGATTATTAAATAATATTGGTCTAAACAACGAAAATAGAGGCTACCGAACAGATTTCGGCAGCCTCTATTTTGTGAAAACTGACTTTTAGTGCTTAACGTCAGCTACCTCCGCAGGGTTGTGCTTGTACTTGAAGACAAGTGCAAAGACCACAGCCACAACTAATGCATAGCCTGCAAAGATGTACCACGAATTGGGCCAGCCGTAGGCATCAACAACCCAACCTGCGATGTACGAACCGATGAAGGCTCCGAAACCGTTGGTCATAATCATAAATACACCCTGTGCGCTCGCGCGAATTTCGGGAGCGGTCTCCTTATCTACGTAGAGCGAACCAGAGATGTTAAAGAAGTCGAATGCTACACCGTAGACAATCATCGACAAGATAAACATCCAAACTCCGGCTCCGGGATTTCCTGCTCCGAGCAGACCGAAGCGCAGAACCCACGCAAACATCGAAATAAGCATTACGTTCTTGATACCGAATCGCTTTAAGCAGAAGGGGATGAGCAGGATGCACAATGTCTCGGAGATTTGCGACAACGAAATCAGAATAGTCGAGTGCTTGACACCGAAGGTGTTGAGATACTGCTCGCCATAGGTTGCAACGTCGCCAAAGCTTACGATATAGCCATCAGCGAAGGCATTGGTAATCTGCAACGACATACCGAGCATCATCGAGAAGAGGAAGAAAATAGCCATCTTCTTCTCCTTGAACAGAGTGAATGCACGCAAGCCGAGAGTATCAATCCACGAGCTTGTCTTTACGCTACGATTGACCTCGCACGAGGGCAGCGTCATCGAGTAGATACCCAAAATGAGGCCAAGGATAGCCGAGAAATTTAACTGAAAGGCCGAATCTTTCCAACCGGTCAGGTCTACTGCCCACATTGCGCAGATAAAACCTATGGTACCCCATACGCGGATAGGCGGGAATGCCTTAACGGTGTCGAGATTTGCCTTGTTGAGAGCGTTGTATGCCACCGTATTACTCAACGCGATGGTCGGCATATAGAACATTACACTCAATAGTACGAGCGGGTAGAGCGTTTCGTAGTTTGTCTGCTGCGAAGCTACGATCATCAGCAGTGCCGCTACGATGTGCGAGATACCCAACAGACGCTGAGCCTGCACCCAACGGTCGGCAATAACGCCCATAACGGCGGGCATAAAGAGTGATGCGATACCCATAGTCGCATAGAAGCTACCAATCTGGCCACCCTCGAAGTGGAGGCTCTTGCCCAGGTAGGTGCCCAACGAAATCAGCCACGAACCCCATACAGCGTACTGCAAGAAATTCATCACAGTTAGGCGGAACTTAATGTTTTTCATAGAGTTTAATAGTTTTATTCAATAGTGTTAATAATCTTGCTTGATGTCACAAACGTCAAATTTCTAACAAAATTATAATTTTTTTTGAGATTTTCTTTGCTGAAATAAAAAAAAAGTATACTTTTGCACTCGCAAACAGCAATTGGGCTATGGTGTAATGGTAACACTACAGATTCTGGTCCTGTCATTCTAGGTTCGAATCCTGGTAGCCCAACGGAGTCCGCAGACGAGCGATCAACGCAAGGCGACGTTCGAAGAACGGACAAAAAGACGAAAGAGACGTGTAAGTTCACTTACAAACGTCTCTTTCGTTTTTTTTGTTATGCTATTGCATATATCGCCTTGCGTTGGTCCGAGTCGCCACCGACGAAACGCGATGTTTCGCAGAAATATCGCGTAACGGAGTTCGCAGAGGGCCTATCTGGGTTAGATGGGTTAGATGGGTTAGATGGGTTAGATGGGGCTTCTTAATACCTATCTCAAAAAAAACAACCTGCCGAACAGCAGGTTGTTTCCCTTAATTATGCTTGGACCTTGCTACTTGCAGTTGCCCTCGTCATCGAGGTCATAGAGAATCTCGACATCGTCGATATACATCCAACTCTGCGTACTACCGGTGAAGTAGTCGCCATAGCCGCTACAAGTGAATGTGAAGACGAAGAAGTTGGGGTCGGTGTCGAACTCCTTATACTCAATCGGCAGCGTAATCTCGGTCCATTCAGAAACCGAGGTGCTGCTCTCGTAGAGAGCGTAACCCAAAACGCCGGGTGCGGTCTTGGGGTTGAAGAGCGTCTCCTCGTGGTTGGTATTAACCTGGTAGGGCTCGGTGCGGTCGCATACGCAGGCAAAAATCTTCGTGAGATCAATACCTGTGGTGTAGGAGCCCTCGTTTATTGTGCCGCAGTTATTCTTCATCCAGAATCTCACACCTGTCGGACGAGCCGAAGTATCCATCGGTTTGCCGAAATCGACAATGCCGCCCATACCGTCAATCGAGACGAATTTTCCGACAAAGAGATTGCCGGCAGCGAACTTACCCACGCCCATAACCGAAGCCTTCATTGAGGCCAGATACGCGCTCTGCGAACCGGTAGAGCCGGGACGTACGTCATCCGAGGGATTTGTGAGGTTACCCGCTCCGATGCTCGCTGTTGCGTGGTTTCCGGTGTCCCACGTAGCATCGAGCAGGCTCGATGTTGGGCACCAGATAGAGTTGTCCTTGTGGCTCCAACCCTCCATATCGCCATTCGGGAGTGTGTAGATGTCGCTCGTCGTGAACTCCATTACGTCCGAATTGTTCTCGTCAGCGTAGGCTACAACCTCGTAGGTGGTCTTGGGTGTAAGGCCGCGAAGTATGGCCGAAACATTACCTCCATCGACCTTCTGCCATTGCTGGGGCATCGTTACCCACTCGCTATCGCCCTTGCAGCGGTAGCGCAGACCCATATTCGTATCGGCGATACCTGCAATCTTGACCCACGCAACCTTCGCTCCGGCGCAGAGGCTTGTGATCTCGACCTGTAACTCCTTGGGAATTACGTAGAGGCTCCAATGCTCACTGCGGTTGTGGTAGGTTACATCGACAAAACGAACTGTGTTAAAGTTGCGTAACTCCTCGACCGAGGGCGACATAGTGGTTATGCCCGCAGGTCCGAGTTTTAGAGCCGTAACCTCGACATTCGAGAGGTCAAAGTCGTTGCGGATGTAGGCTGTGGCGATAAGGTTGTCCAAATCCCACTCCGTAGAGCCCATTTGGCCACGGATGTTGAATGTACGCTCGATATTCTGCTCTGCGATGATTGTCCACTCGTAATCCTGATAGAGCGAGAGAGTTACGTACTTCGGGGTGCGCAGGTCGAATGTTCCGACCAGATTCTCCGAGGTGCGGGCCTTCTCGGTGTAGGATATCGAGGTAATCTCGACATTGCGGATATCGGTGGTTTCGAGCAGCGGAATCGTTACCGTGCGAGTGACGGCATCAATGGTGCAGGGTGCCGAAGTACCCTCGACCTCTATACTTTCGATAGCCAACTTGACCACGGGATAGGGGATGTCGTTATGGATACATCCCGTTGCGAGGAGAATCGCAAACGAGGCGATGATTGACGAATATATCTTGTTGATTCTCATCTGTTACGGTTTTTTATTGTTCCACAAATGGACGTTTACACCGATACGTATGTCGGCCACATTCACGCGGAAACGCATATTCGAATTCCAGCGCGAGCCCGTCACGTCGCCCGCAGCGTTACGTTGCTTGATAGAGTTGTACTGCAAGCCTCCCAGGCCAACCGAAACCGTTGCACAGACATTCGGGAAGACGTAAACCGCCAATCCCGGGCTGAAATTGAGCTTTGCGCGGAAGGTGTCGGAGTAGCTCTTCGATACACTGCCTTCGGTGATGGTGCCGTCGGAGTTCTCTTTGCTCTCTTTGGTTATTGTGATGGTCTGGTTGCCGGTCTGCACAGCAAGTTCCAATTCGCTGAACACTCCGAAACGACCCTTCTTGTCAATCGGTACATACGAGCGGTGGAATACACCGAACGAGTAGTTGTTGCTCTGCAAGCCGATGCCTCCGAACGAGAGATCGCCGAGATCGAGGGCCTCGCCAAGGTTAAGGCTTGCATTGCCGAGCGAACCCTGAATGTTGGTGTAGCCGAATCTGGCACCGATGACGTGGTTGTTTGCTACGAAATAACCGACGTAGGGGTCAATCTGGATAATGCTGCCGGCAAGACGGAGCTGGTCGAGAATCAGATAGTAATCGGTATTGTCGCTCGAAAGGTTGCCATACGATACGGTCATTCCGAGCATAATCTCGCCCTTGTAGGCATATATGCCCTTGCTGATTTCGCGGTCAATACGCTTGGAGGTCGGCAAGAAACGGTTTGTGACAACGCTCTTGACCTTCGTAGTGTCCTGTTGCAGTGTTGTTGTTGAGCTCTGCGATGTTGTTACATTGTCGCTCTGCTGCTCGGCATAGGAGCTAAACGCGACGAATATCATTGCAAGTGTTGCTATCAATCTTTTCATATTCATCACGTATTATAAGTAAAAACCTACTCCCAAGCCGATAGCCAGGATATTGACTTTGAAATTTATCGATCCGCCCGAACGCTCGCTCGTCGCCACCTGGTTGTGGACCTGGCGCACGTGCGAATAGTTCAGACCGAGGACACCGACATTAAGCTCTAATGCGATGTTGTTGGTTGCAAATGCCACAATACCGGGATTTACTCCGACAGATACGTTATATCCGCGTTGGTAGGTGCCTCGGATGGGCGAGCCCTCGGCAAATTTGGCTTGTGAGCCGCCAAGGCAGAACTGCATCTCGGTAAAGAGCGCGAAACGCTTGCTATGGCCGAGCGGAATATACTGTCGCCACAACGCCACAGCCTCGTACGAGTGTTTCAGCGCGTGGAAATAGTCGATATCCAGACCCGCGCCTGCTACCGAGATAGATGCGTTGTCCACCGAGAAGAGCGAACGTCCATACGCAAAACGAAGACCTACGGCCATATTCTCTTTGGGAGAGTAGGCAACCAGCGGGCTGACCTTGACCGTATATCCGTTAGCCTGAATATCCTCGATAATCAGGAAGTTGTAGTTATTGTTCGACTGGGTCGAGTATGAAACAGCTCCTCCGAATATCCACTGTCCTTTGGGGACAATCTCGGTAGCCAACGACGAGATACCTCGCTGTCGGCGTTGCTCATTAGGAGTGAGCATCTGACACTCGGACGATTGAACTACTGCGAGAGAATCAGTGGCGATTACCACCTCTTCGCTCGTGTGGGCAAAGAGGGGTAACGCAACCAGCGTCGTTAGCAGAGTTAATATGAATTTACGTGTCTGCATTAGTAAACAAGTTCGATATCATCCACATACATATAACTATTGGTACTACCCGTAAAGTAGTCGCCATAGCCACTGCAAGTGAACGTGAAGACCAAGAAGTTGGGCTTGTTGTTGTTATCTTTGTATTCGATAGGAATGGTAATCTCGGTCCATTCGGGCACAGAGGTCTTGCTCTCATAGATACCCGCAGCTATGACACCCGCAGCTGTGGCAGGGTCAAAGAGAGTCTCCTTCTCGTTGGTGTTCACGCGATAAGGCTCAGTGCGATCACACAAGCAGATGAAGATCTTTGTAAGGTCAATCTCTCCCTTAAGTTTGAGTTGATCCTCCAGGTCAATTACACCACAGTTGTTCTTCATCCAGAACTTTACGGCCTTAGGACGTGCTGTGTAGTTAAACGGCTTACCGAAATCGACGATACCGCCCGTACCTTGAATCTGTACGAACTTACCGACAAAGAGGTTACCTGCCGCGAATTTACCGATGCCGGCAATAGCAGCCTTCATCGACTTCATATAGGCACTCTTTGTACCCTTCGATCCGGGGCGAACATCGTCCGACGGATAGGTGAGCGTACCTGCACCAAGACCTGCGGTTGCGTGGTTACCTGTGTCCCACGTAGCATTGAGAAGCGAAGATGTCGGACACCAAATTTTGCCGTCCTTGTTGGTCCAATTCTCCATGTCACACTCTGGAATTTGCGCGCCGGCAGGAGTATTTACGCTCAATACGCCACCCACCTGCGCTCCGTTTACGAAGAGTGCATACTCATACTGCTTACCTGCCGAGAAGTCATTGGCTTGTGCAGCGTAGGTGTTTGCCGTCGAGGTCGCTGTGGCCGAGAGTTCGCTCCAAGTGCCACCTGCGATGCGATACTTGACAACAACGCTTGTAGCTGCGGGATCGAATGCGATACCCGTGAAGTCGGCGGTGTTGAACCAGAGGTCGTAATTGTTGCCGATAGGAGCAACTCCCTGAGTGCAGAACATTGTGGGGATATTTGCTGCGCCTCCGTCCTGGTCTGCTACCTTGAACAAGAACTCGTGATTTCCGCCAAACATCGGAGCGAAGAAGTCGTTCGAGAATGATACGTCATAGTGCTTTGCGTCAGTCTGCGTAACGCTGATGCCCTCATTTGCACCGTTCAGCAGATCGTATGTCACACCATCTACGGTTACGGTCATCAAGTTGATGTTGGCCAGAGCCGCGATGTTGAACGTATAGTCGTTGGTCAGCACATACTGCACCTGTGAGGGGTCGAAACCTGCGCCCTTGACGGTCGGGTCGGGGCTGAACGCAATCTTGTCGTTGAAAATCTCCTCGGTAGTATCGACATCAATGTCGAACGAGAGCGAGCCACCCATATCCTTCGAATATTTGAAGGTCAGCGTATATTTGGTCGCAGCAGCGACATTCGCGATAAGGCCACTCTTCTCGACAGTGCCAACCTCCTCCAAGGTGCTCTCACCGTGGAAGAACCAGTTGAGCGAGGTTGCCTCTTCGGGCATCAGGAAATAACCGATACCGCTATCCTCGAAACGCAGGTACGAAACCTTGCCCGCCTTGACACCTGTGGCATCATACTCCTCGCCAATGCAGACATCTGCCCAAGCTGAGGTGTCGAACTTCTCGGCGATAGTGCTGTCGAAGATGACCTGAACGATGCTGTTGCGCAGCTTGCAATCTACCTTTACGGGGGTGATGATTCCTGGCTCGATAGTGAAATCGGCCTCGCCGCGATAAGAACGCTCGGTGAACGAAGCCTCGGCCTTCGAACCGATATCTACGCGGATAGCGTAGTCGCCTGCCAAGAGCGCGAGCTGTGACGGAACGGCATCCACCGACTTGTAGAGGCGAATCAACTCCTTGATGCGGACAGCCTCGCCCTCGTCGTTGGTGGTGTCGGTGTACTTATAGACTCTGACTGCGAAAGTATCCATCGGATTGTACTCGCCAATGGTCATATCTTTCGGTGCCGCGATGCTCAATCGTACCTCGCCGCTGTCAGTAGACAAGATACCCGGCTCGAAGTCGTTGTTTTTGGCACACGACAGAGCGATGAGCATTATACCTATATATGTTAATATTCTTTTCATCATTGTAATCTCCACTCTTGATTAGTCAGCATCCGATAACATAAGTGTCTTTACGGTAGTACCACCCTCGGCATCGGTTACGGTCATTACGAAGTTGTGGTTACCATTACCCGTGATATCCAACAAGCTGAGGAACTGTGTAATCGAGAACGAAATGTGCGTCTGATTTACAACCTTCTCGCGTGTGGGGAATCCGAGGTTTGTGAGAGATTCGTTCATCGACTCATTAGCAGGATTTACCAGGTCGAGGAACGAATCCAGACCTACACCTTGGAGTGCAGATGCCGAGAGAACGTCCGAGATAATCTCGACGGTGAAACCAACGATGCCCGACTCGCTCGCAACCTCGATTGTTGCGGTCAGCTCGTCGCTAATCTCATAACGAGTGTCGATATCGTAGCCTACCCATTCGATGGTCGGGCCACCGGCTCCGGCCTTGATGTTGAGTGCTTTGGTAGTCGAAAGACCACTCTCGTCAGTAGCTGTAATCTGGAAGGTGTGAGTGCCACCAAATGCGTTCAACTGCTTCATCTGTGACTGCATATTGAAGGTTACGCTCTCCTTGCCGAGAATATTGGCTCCGGTGGGGTAGCCGAGAGCTCCGAGCAGAGCTGCTGCTGCACCGGGGTTGCACATATCAATCGATGTTGCAAAACCCGAAGCTGAGAGAGCATTCATAAAGTCGGCATTGGTCGATGAAATGTCTACTTTCAGACCTGCAATGAGGTTTACTGCCGAGATGTTGATGCGGACGGGAGTAGTGCAGTCACCATACTCGTCGAACATCGAGTCGGTGAGCGTGAGCGGTTGGTCGATATCGTTATCCACCCATATAACCTGCGGAGCGTTCTTGATATCCTCGTCATCGACGATTACGCGCTCCATCAGAAGCGACGAAGTCTCGACTGTAATGGTCTCGTCAAAGAGCCAATTCTCAATCTTGACACGAACGTCAATGTTACCATCGCTTGCGTGCTCGATGATGATTGCAATCTTGCGCCATTGGCCAGCCTTCACGTTGTTAATCTTCGAGTTCATCTCGAACTTTGGACTTTGGCCTTCGTTTACCTCGCGGAAACTTCCTGTGATGGCCAAATCGAGTGTATTGACCACGTCGAGTGCCTTGAAATATGCCGCACGATTCTCGCTGAACGAGAAGTTTGCGCTGTTGCTGCCGAGAGCGATGTTTACGTTGGTGTCGTCAGCCAAAATCTCGGCAACGTCATCAGTGAACTCGACCGAAACCTTGATGCTTGCGAGCTTGCAGACAATCTTACCGATGGCTGTCTCTTGCAGACGCTTAATCTGGAACTCTTTGGTTGCACCGTAGGTCGGACTCTCCCAAGCCATATCGGGGACCTCGCCCGAATAGACATTCAGCGTATAGTTACCCACGTCGAGCGAAATCGGCTCGGTGGGGCACTCTGCGTACTTGAAGCTGTGAAGCTTCTCGCCTGCGCTATTGATAATCTCGATATTGAAATCGCCGATGTTGATGTCGGTGCGAGTTACTCCTGCCGACTTTAATCCTGCGATAATCTCGGTGTCGCTCAAAACCGATACATTCAAGCCCGACAACGAGAGATAGCCGACATTCTCGACCTTCTCGTCCGCCTCCGAGCCATAGCGAATATCGTCATCCACGCAAGCCGTCGCCAGGAACGATGCGCAGATGAGCGTCATTGCAATCTTGATGAATCTCTTCATAGTTTTATCTGTTTTTTATCTGTTATCAATCTGAATGGTCTATGCGTCGGGCAGAGCGTCGTCATTGAGCTCGTTTTCGATGGTAATCTCGCCTACGAGCGTGTCGTTAAGCGAAATCTCGATAGTTGCACCACCGGCCTGCTCAACGTCGAACTTGACGGTGTAGCGTGTCTGCGGATTTACCTCAGTGAAAATCTGCAACGGCAGAGTAATCTCTTCGCCTGTCTGCTTTACGGCTGTGCAGGCAATCGAGAACTGCTGCGGACGGATAAAGAGCGTCTGTGTCATCGGCAACGTCACGTCGAACTCTCCACCTGCGAGGGTCGAGATTGCGAACTCGGCCGATGTGAAATACGAGTTAAACTTCTCGGTGCACTCGACAGCAACCACAGCCTGTGCGATGTATGCCGGAACTACGGCTGTTGTGGCCTTGCGAGCCACAACCGTAATCGGCAGCTCGCCTGCAAATCCGGGAGTGATGTCGTATCCTTCGAGCATCGGGTCGCCGTATGCGACTTTCAGCGTGTAGCCACCTTCGGCGAAATAACGCTTCTCCGAGCCAAAGTCGGTAATTGTCGGCCAACTCTGGGTCGAGCCGTCTGCCGACGATACGATTTCGAGCGAGAACTGCTCGCTGGTGGGCAATGTGAGCCCATCGAGAGTGTAGGTGTCATTTGTTCTGACACTTTTGAGCGAAACTTTCGACGAAGAGTTCGCACTGACGAGAATCTCTCCGTAACCGGTTTCGTTCTTAACCTTGTCGGTGCAGGCAACTGCCGCCATAACGGTAATTGCGAGTCCGAACGATTTTAGTAGACGTTTCATTATTTTGCTATTGATATTCTAATATTGTCGATGTAAATATAGTGGTCGTAGTATTTCAAAAATTCGAGCATATCGGCACTACGTTGTGATACCGACTCGAATGCAATACGGCTCGAACGCGAGGTGTTGGGTACATTGACCGTGCGCTCGGTGAAATAATCCGAATAGGATATAGGCTTCGCGGTCAGAGTGAGCGATGTTCCGTTGCTGATGCCCGTACCTCCGTTGACAGCGCCGGTCGTAGTGATGTTGCCGACGTAGCAGGCTGTCGAGTCTGCGCTGGTGTCGGCATTGAAAACAACCTTGATTGTGATGTTTCTGCCCGATTTGATGTTGGTCAGTGCGGGGGTGTCAATCTGGCCCTTATACTGCTTCGATTGGCTCAAACCTGTTTCGAAACTACAATTTACTCGTACACACAATCCTGCCGAGATACTTCCGCGAGCAATACTCCAACCGGGAAGACCATAGCTATCGAGCATCTTACCTCCGGGATTGGTCGAACGGTTGGTCTCCGAGAAACTTCCGGATGATGTTATGCCCGAAAAATCTTCGTAGAAGAGGTAGGGGACTGTCAGTGCGGGGACTACGTTTGTGATGTAGGGCGTGAGTGCCGGCATCTGGAATGAGGTCGAGACGATTGCATTATCCGAATCGAACTCGGCAATTAACGTCTTACCCGAATATGAGGGTACGTTCCACTCTCCATCATAGACGGTGTCGTATTGGTTGTCGTTGTTGCGCTCGTGGGTAAAGAGCGTGTTTCCGTTTGAATCCTTGATAGTGAACTTATTGATATCCTCGCCGAGGAAGTTATCGCCCAACGTGAAGCGGATGGTTGTTTCGAGGTTGAGCTTCGGAATAGTCAGCTCCATCGGGGTTACGTGGCCGGCTGTGAGCTGCTTGTTGATGCTGAAACTGTTGGGCTTCGACTCGTAGCCGTCCGAGTATGCAACGTATTCGACATCGCCATAGAGATATGCCGGATAGAGCACCGCCCAGAACGAATCTCCGGCCTGCTTAGGCTCATCGAACTCGAACATAATGGTATTGGTGTAGTTGCTCAGCGACGGAGAGATGCGCGGACGCGAAACGTCGAAAGTCAAATCTCCGGCCACGTTTGCCGGGAACTTCATCTTGAATGCCGTGATAGGTTTGTCCAAGAGGTTGCCGTTTTCGGGAATGGTAATCTTTACAGCGTGGAGAATGTGCGAGAAGAGTAGGTCGAGATTGTTCTCGCCATCGACGAGCTGCGATGCCGTTAGTGGAGTTGCAACCAAAATATCAGTCATCTTATTCGAACCGTCCTGCACGGCCGGAATGTTGTAGGTAACCTTCACGCCGTTTACCGAGGTAGGTGCAGGTGACGATGCGTAGTAAGTGTATTCGCCCTCGTCCATTGCAGGCAGGTTTGCCGAGAAGTAGGCGATATTCTTGGTGGAGCTGTAATGTAACATCGAGAGTATATCTCCATTTAATGCGTAACTGCCCGCTGAGTTCTTGGCCCAGAGAGCAATCTTATCGCCTGTAATCCACGTTACCGAGCCGTCATCAGCTACGGCAGTTCTCGATGCGCTATTTGTTTCAATGTCCGATTCGACGTTCAACGGCAATCCGAGAGTTACGTCGATTCTCTTATTTTCGGTGCGGGGATGCTCCTCGTGTTTGCCACACGAAGCGAGCGATGCCACACAAATTGTCAGGAGTAAAAATATCTTTTTCTTCATACTATTTGCTCAACAACGGCAAAAGTAACTCTCCTTATACAATATATAAAATATATTCAACGAACACCCCATTTTTCCCCATGAAAACCCACCTGCTAAAAAATGCAGACTTTTCGGTGATTTGCCGAATAGCCTGCATTTTGGGTAAAACAGCCTGTTTTATCTGTGGCGAGGTCGGATTTTACTTGCCGAACTCCTTGCGTTGGCGATGAGCCTTCTCGCTCTGCGCCTTCCAATCAGTCTGCTCTTCGAGCCACTCGATAACATCCTGAGTAAGAATGTCGTTACGATCGCGCCATTCGTTGCGCTTGACAAGTCGCTCGCGGTAGTCGTTAATGCGCTTCGAAATCGGGAATTTAGGACGCGGCAGAGCCTCCTTCGCGCTGCGTTGCGAGGTGCGTAGTACGCGAGTGAAAATCGAATCCTGTGTAGGTCGCTTATCTGCGTGCCAAGCAAATCCCTGCAAGAAGAGCGGCTGAGTTTCGGGAATCTTGTCCATCGGGTAGATGGTGTAGGTCGGATTACCGCGGTAGGTAATACCCGACACGGTGCGATTCTCGATAAAGAAACTCATATCGGCACTCTCGATATACATCAATCCCTGAACATCTGGCGAGCCGGTCTCCTGCATATAGTAGATTGTCTGGGCGTTACCATCGACATCGTTGCGGTAGATGTTGTTGTCACGGAAGTACGAAATCATCGTCTTGCCGGCCACCTGGTTGTAGTGTAGTGTGTCGATTTTCGATACCATCATCGGCTTGCCCGTGAATTCTGCGCGGGTAATTTGCTGGTTTGCGGTGTACATATCTACAACCTCGGATGTTACCTGATTCTGTTCGTGCCAAAGAATCGGTGCGATGTACATATGTATAACCGAGTCGAGCGATGATGCCGACAACGAGTCGCAAACTCCCTGGAAATCCTTGCGGAAGATGCGGACGTTGCGGTAGCCCAAAACCAGACGATATTGGGTGTCGATAATTGCAGTGTCAATCTTGGTCGAGTCCACACCCAACGAATCTGCCGGCTTGGCAAAGAGTGAGTCGAAGATGCGCGTCATAACCGAATCGTAGAACAGACCGTCAGCCGAGAGTGTCGAGTCGGCCCTGGCGCGAGTTGTCGAATCTGCCCACTCCAACTTGATGCCCTTGCGCGTCAGGCGAGCAAGCATCTTCAACTTGCGAGCCTCTTCGCGGGCCTTGGCGCGAGCTCTCAGCGTATCTTCGCGGGCCTGCAAGCGGTCGAGAATGGCGTTTCGCTTCTGCTGGCGGAGTTCGCCAATCGAGTCGAGTTTCTCCTTTTTGAGTTTGAGCTCAACCTTCTTGATAGAGTCATTTATACGAGCCTTCTCGGCACGAACTGCATCACGCTCCTTACGGGCAATCTCTTTGAGCAGAGCCTTACGCTCAGCCTTAGGAAGAGTGTCAAGACGTGCTGCCAACGAGTCGGCCGCAGTCATAACCTTGACTTCGGGCGCAGCCTGATTTGCGAGAGTGTCGTTTGTGGGAGAGTTTGTCGGTTGCGTACTCTTTGTCGCAGTTGCATCTTTGTTCGTAGCAAGCGAATCGCGTCCCGATGCCGAGGCAAGTGGGTTGATATTTTGACGTGCCGAGGGCTCCTTTGCCTCGGTATGTGCAGCTCCCTTATCCTCGTTATTGCGACGATTGTGCTTATCCTTATGTTTCTCTTTGTCCTTCTCTTTGCGCTCTTTCTCCTCGGCTGCGGCCTTCATCTTTTCGGCCTTGGCTGCAAGGTCAGCCTGCGCAGCCTCTGCTTGCTTGATACTGTCGGCTATGCGGCTCTGTTCTGCGGCAGCCTTCTCCTCGGCAATCTTGCGCTCGGCCTCCAACTTGTCGCCCTGCGTCGAGCGAGAGTAAAGGCGCAGCGTATCTGCACGCATAAAGACCGAATCGCCCTGTTCGAGATTGTAGCTGATAGTAGAGGGGTCGAGCGTGAGCAGGATATTACCCGGCTCCTTCCAATACTCTCCCCAATCGCCAAAGGCGAGCATCTTCTGTTGTTGGTCGTCGAGCTGAATATTACGACGCAACAGACCATAGCCACGCTCGCGATAGTAGTCGAGGCTGTCGCTCCAAATCTCATCGTTCTCGGTCAGGATATAGCCACTTCGTGTGATAGAGTACTTCTCGCTCTCCTTCTCATAGGAGCCGCGGTCAGCATAGAGATATTCGCCCTTGTCGTTCCAGATGTTTGTGTTGGTAAAGAACTGCGCACGGTCGTTGTCGAGATTGTAAATTACCGAGTCGCCGGTCATCTGATACTCTTTGTTGGTCATCTGGACATTTTCGACGCAGACGATTTCGTCTTTGTCGGCAAAGAAGTATCCACGCTCCGATTCGAGCATATTATCCTCTTTGGTAACCACGCCACCATCAGCGAATATGCCGATATTGTCGAGCGTGTTGAACTTGAACTTGTAGGTGTAGAGCGTTACATCCTCGTCAATAACCTTGACCAATTCGGAATGGACCTCAGCCTCGTTAAACTCTCCATTATACTCTGCGCGGTCGCCGTAAATATAGGTCGTGCCCTGATTGATAAGGACATTGCCGAAACACTCGATGCGCTTATCGTTATAGCGTACGGCACTATCGCAGACGATAACGGCTCCGTTGTGGTGTGCAACGAAATTGCCAACAAGACAATAGACCGTCGAGTCGCCATAGATAGTTATGGGGTAGACCACGTCAGCCTTCAAATCGACAATCTGGTCGTCGCTCTTGCCGCCCTCGCTCGTGGTGCCGAGAGGTTGCTGGTCGAGCTGCATACGATGATCGTATGCCGATGCAAAACCTGCAACGACAAATAGAATAATGAGTATGGAGATTACCTTTGTGCGCACGAACTAAAACGAGAGTTTATTTAATCCAATTTTTGTTTACCAAATCGAGCTTGCGGTAGTCGGGGTCGATGTAAACATACATCTTCTCAATCTTCTTATTAACCCACTCGTCGAATACTCGGCTCTGCTTGTCGGCAAGAGCCATAGCCTCCAATCGCAGATAGTCATCTTTGAGCGATGCGGTATGCGGCGGGATAATCTCGACCAACTTGACAATCTTGCTCAGGTTGTTACCTACAAGGTCCTGGCTCTGGAATGCAGGCGAAATCTCGCCAACCTGCAATTTGCGGATAGCATTGTAATCCTCGATACTCTTGCCGCGACCCATACCAAAGTCCTCTTCAAGGAAGCGTGTGGCCGTGAGTTTCGCGTCGAAGGCATTGTAGTGCTCCAACAGGTCGTGGTTGGTGACGATACCACCATTCTGCTTCGAGTGAACATCGTCCGAGAACTTGGCTGCTGCGGCCTCGAAGGTGATAGAGTCCTTGCGAATAAGGTCGGCAATGCTGTCGAGTTCCTGCATCGGGGCGATAAGCTCATCGGTGGTGTAAGTCGGACGTAAAAGGATATGGCGGCAGTGGTAGAGCTCGCCCTTGCTGTCGATAAGCTGAATGAGGTGGAATCCGAACTCGGTCTCGACAACCTCCGAAACCTGTCCGGGTTTCAGCTCGCGCAGTGCATCTGCAAAGGGCTGAACAAAACCTGCCAATGCCGTAGGCTCCATCTCACCACCCTGAATTGCCGAACCATCGACCGAGTACATACGAGCCATAGTCGAGAATTTGGTCTTGCCCGTGATGATGCGCTCGCGCATTTCGAGCAGACGCTCGCGAGTACGTTGCTTGGCCTCGACTATCGACTTGGGGAACTTTGTGATTTGTGCATAGACATACTGCTTGGCGATGATAGGCAAGCTATCCTTGTCGATGCGCTTGTAGTAACGCTCGACCTCTCCGGGAGTGACGGTTACTTTGCTCGTAACCTCGTTCTGCATAGTCGAAGCATAGCTCTGCTCTTCGAGGCGACGATGCAACATCTCGCGGATGTGGAATATCTGCATATGGTGCTTCTTTTCGAGTTCGGGAATCGAGCCCGCATCGGCAACCATACGATTTACCTGCTCCTCGACACGACCCGAAAGATCGCTGGTATTGACCTCCACCGAGTCGATAAGAGCTTGGTTGTAGAGCATCTTTTGCAGTAACAGCGCTTCGAGAGCCTCGGCAAAGGGGTCGCGGTCGGATGTGTATCCCATTGCGCGACGGCGTTGGGTCAATTCCTCGGAGGTCTGCACAACCTCGGAGTGGAAAATTGACGAGCCTCCGACCACGGCAACGACCTTATCGAGCATTACCGCTCTCTTCTGTGCGGCAACGCCAATGGCTAACGTGGTTGCAATAACTAAAATGGCTGTTATTCGTCTTGTCATAACTATCTGTTGTGTTTAATTCTCGGTATTTTTATAGATTCGTGCGTGTCCGTTATCGAGAGCCTGCTGCTTGATAATCTCTTCGCGGCTCTTAATTGCCTCGCTCTGGCGCAGGGTCTTCAATATGCGGATTATGGTTTCGCGAGCAAGTTCAAAGGGGGTAATATCGCCCTTGCGCAGCACCTCCGTAATCTGGAAATAGTAGGTCGTACCATCCATATTCATCTTCTGAACATCGCCACGCTTGGCCAATAACGAATCGTAGTTGCGCGAACGTAGCGTAGGCAGAGCCAACAAGAAGTCGCTCCACTCGCTCCACTCGGTAAACTCTTTGAGCGCAAAGCCGTTCTTGACGCAGACGTCGTTAAAGTCCTTTTGTCGCTCGGCCTTGGGCGAACGCATCATATCGTAGAGCTTTTCGCGCTGGCGGTACTTCTCGTCGAATGCGACCACACGACCTTTGACTATCGGTCTGTCGAGTCGGAATTCCGACTTATGACTGTTGTAATACTCCTCGATATCGGCATCGGTAATCATCGTGCGTGGTTCGTTATCGATGTAGTATTGCTCGATTTTGCGAATCAGGAGCGATTGACGATACTCCTCGACCTTCTGCTCGATGTCGCTGGTCGAAGATGAGAAGATGAGCTCTGACTCTTCGAGTTTGAGCTGCTTGACAATCCAACGATCGACGTATGCGCCCACGAAGTTTGCGCTGTCGGCACCTGACAACGATTGAGGTACAACCTTCTCTAAATCAGAGATTCTCAACTCTCGGCGACCCACGCGCGCAATAGTGTTGTCGTCCACGAAATAGTTGGGCAACTCCTGACACGACACGAGCAATGCTATGGTCGCAAAGACTGTTATTTTCGAAAAAACACGCATATCAACCGACAAAGATATGAAATTTACCCGAAACAAACGTATTGCAAAGCAATAATATTGCTATTCTTGGGTGGATTTTTCTTCGCGGCGGGCTAAAACAAGGTTGCGAATCATTATTGTCAAGCCGATTGCGGTTGTCAAAAATGCCACCGCCCAGACTATCCAATAGAGCTGTGTGGTGGGGATGACATCGCGGAATGAGCTGTTGCCAAGGCCGAAAGCCATCAATGCGAGAGCAAGTCCGTTGTTCAGCGAGTGAAGAATAATGACTGCAAATATCGAATTTGAACGAATATAGGCGTAGCCGAGAATCAGACCGAGAATCGAGGCTCCGAATGCGGCGGTAATATTGCCGTGGATGATGCCGAAGAAGAGTGACGAGAATATCAGACCCGACCAAACTCCATACTTTGCGCGGAAAGATTCCAAAATAATTCCTCGGCAGAGAATCTCCTCGAAAATCGGAGCAAAAACGGCCGAAATGAGTACCGTGAAGAAGCCTCGTCCAATCACCTGGGGTGAGTCGGGCATTAACTCGGTGAGGGGCTCAATGACTATCTGTATTGCGACCATCAAAACGAATAATCCGAGCAGTCGCGAAGGTTCGAATCCGGCCCTCGAAAACGAGGCGATTTTCGAGATTCCGCCACGCAATTTTCGATAGACGAGAATGCCTGCAATCGAGAGTGTCATTGCGATAGGGTATATGATTGCAAGTGATTGAGCCATCGAGAGTTGTGTCCATAGCGAAATCTGGTCGTCACTGCTCTCGATTAATGTCAGATCGGGCAGCTCCAAGCCGCACAAGCTGCACAAAAAAACGGCCGCGATTTGGGCGATAAAAACCCAGAAAATCATAACCAGAAAATCGAATAAATTTGGGAATGCACCGAGTGCTCCCGGATATCTTTTTTGCTCCATATCGGACTGTCGTTTTTACTATTTTCGGAGGTCAAATATAGTCATTTTTGCCGAGAATTGCGAAATTCAATTTAATTTTATTAAATTTGTCCCCTTAATGAATTGTAAAAACGGTTAAAACTATGGCAAAAGTAGTGGCTCTGGCCAATCAAAAAGGTGGTGTGGGAAAGACCACGACCGCGATAAACCTCTCGGCATCAATCGCTCTGCTCGGCAAGAAGGTGTTGTTGCTCGATGCCGACCCGCAGGCAAATGCAACTTCGGGTCTGGGATTCGACATCAATCTCGAAGGTATATACGAATGTATCACGGGAGAGAAGAAGGCCTCGGAGGTGATTGTCAAGAGCCCCGATGTGAAGAATCTCTGGGTGTTGCCGTCGAGCATCGACCTGGTGGCTGCCGATACCGAGCTGCCGGCTATGGAGAATGCTCACCACGTTATTAAAGGTATCATCGACGAGGTGCGCGATAATTTTGACTATATCTTTATCGACTGCTCGCCTTCGTTGGGTTATACGACCGTGAATATCTTGACCGCTGCTGATTCGGTGTTGATTCCGGTGCAGTGTGAGTATCTCGCGCTCGAAGGTTTGAGCAAACTGCTTAATACAATTCGTAAGATTAAGGGCGGACTGAATCCCGCACTCGAAATCGAGGGATTTGTGATGACGATGTATATGCGCAACCGTCTGAATAATCAGGTGGCAAACGAGGTGCGCGAGCATTTCGGACCGCTTGCGTTCGATACGGTAATCCAGCGTAACATCCGTTTGGGAGAGGCTCCTTCGCACGGTAAGCCGATTATGCTCTACGATGCGTCAGCAACGGGTGCGGTCAATTACCTCACGCTGGCCAAAGAGTTCTTGAAGAGAAATAAAAAGAAAACAAATAAATAGTACAATATGAAGCAGAAAGGTTTAGGACGTGGCTTGGATGCAATCTTCGGAGGAGAGGCTCCGGTGGTTAAGGCGAAGCCGATGTCGCAGATGGCAGAGATTGCCGTAAAGGATATTATTCCCAACCCGACACAGCCCCGTCGAGAGTTCGACGAGGAGGCGTTGGCGGAGTTGGCAGATTCGATTCGTACTCTCGGCGTAATTCAGCCTGTAACGGTTAAACCGACCGAGGAGGGTCGCTATATCATTATCAGTGGTGAGCGCCGTTGGCGAGCATCTCAGTTGGCCGGTGTTGAGGTTTTGCCTGCATACATCCGTGATGTGGACGATACGAACTTGCACGCAATGGCATTGGTCGAGAATGTTCAGCGTCAGGATTTGAATGCTATCGAGATTGCTCTGAGCTTGCAGCGTCTGGTCGAGGAGTGTGGACTTACGCAGGATGCACTTGCCGAGAAGGTCGGAATGAAGCGTTCGACGATTTCGAACTATATGCGTCTGTTGAAGTTGCCCGATGAGGTGCAGTTGGCTCTCAAAGAGGGTGTAATTTCGATGGGTCACGCGAAGGCTATTGCCGGTGCCGAGGGCAAGAAGCAGACCTCACTGTTGCGTAAGTGCGTGAAGAAAGATTTGTCGGTACGCCAGATTGAAGCTTTGGTACGCTCGCTTGCCGAGGGTGGTACGAAGAGAGCTTTTGCTACCGATGACGAGGAGTATCCGGAGGCATATCTGCGCCTTGTGGAGCAGCTCGAAAAGTTCTTCTCGCAGGACATCAGCATCAAGCGCGGCAAGAATGGCGGTGGCAAGATTGTTATCGAGTTTAGCGACGATAAGGATATCGAGAAGTTTATCGAGAAGTTCAAGAAGGCTTAAATAGGGTAGTAGCAGGTGGCTAAATGGATTAAAATAGTACTTGTTGCGTCGTTGATGGCGTTGGTGTGCGGTGAGGTTGCTGCGCAGCAGCGTTATCGTGGCCCGCGTCAAATCATCAAAGGCGGATTGATGCAGAAGCCCGACACGCTGCGTCGCGACTCGCTCTCTCAGACTGCGTTGCGAGGTGTGGACTCAGTCGCATTGGCTGCCTTTGTCGATAGCCTTGCAATCGAGGAGGTGAAGCTCGATTCGGTGGTTATGGATTCGCTTGCAAAGGCGGGTGTGCCCGATTCGCTACGTCGTCGTGTGGCCGTAATCGAATCGTTGCGTCGCAATATGCCCGATTCGCTCCGATTGAGATTCGGGCTGATTGGCCCCGATTCGTTGCAGCAAGATTCTCTGTCGATCGACTCGTTGAAAAAGGGAACTGCCGACTCGCTTGCAGCCGATTCGCTCAAAAAGAAAAAGCTTAAAATCAAGCCGATACTTACCGACTCGATGTCGCTGACAAAGGTGTGTGCTGCCTCTGCGGTGCTGCCAGGATTCGGCCAGATTTACAATAAGCAGTATTGGAAATTACCGATTCTCTACTCGACGGTGGGTGCGAGCTTGGGCTTGTGTCTATACGAAAATAGCCGTTACCAGCCGCTGAAACGTCAGTTTGATGAGATTACCAATAAGAGCTTGTCGCGAACGCCCGAACTCGACCGTCTGCAAGCCGATATGATACGTCATAATACGCTTCGTCAGGTCTTTATCGGAGCGACGATTGTTTCGTATCTCTACTTTATCGGCGATGCCGCTTTGAATTACAAAACCAACGAGGTTTCGAGCGTATCGCGAGCAACAACATTGGCTTTGATATGTCCGGGTGCGGGTCAGATTTACAATAAGAGTTATTGGCGTGTGCCTATCGTGGTGGGAGGATTTGCTACAACAATATACTGTATCGACTGGAATAACCGTGGATTCCAACGCTTCAAAAAGGCGTATAGACTTCGTGCGGATTATGACAAGAATCCCGGAAATTATCCGTCGGGTTCGACTGACGAGTTTAACGGACGATACTCGGCGACATTCCTCAAAAACTTGCGTGACAGCTATCGTCGTAACCGCGACCTCTGTATAATCCTTACGGCTGGTATGTATATCTTGCAGGCTATCGATGCACACGTCGATGCTCATTTGCGCGATTACGATATCTCAGATGACCTCTCGATGAGCGTTTCGCCGATGTTCGACTTTGGCTACGCACCGACTGTTGGTTCCAATGCTGCGGCATTCGGAATGAATATGAGTTTCAAATTTTAATACGACACGATGAAGAGATTTTACATGCTCCTCGTGCTCTCGCTCGCATCTGTGATGTGTGCCGAGGGTGCGGAGAATCAAATCCGTTTCAAACAACTGTTCCAACGCCGAAAAAAGGTCGCAAAAGAGCAGGTTATCAAACCAATGGCGGTGGATACGCTGCGCACGGTCGATAGTGTGAAGGTCGCTCCGGTCGTCGAGGTCGAGCCCCCGAAGGCTGAGCCTATTGATAGTGTTGTAGCTCCGAAGGTCGAGGAACGACCCTACAATCCCTATCTCAATCTGACGCTGACCCCTGCGCGAATGGACTCTCTCGTGGCGAGCTGGAACGAGACGCAGAATGCTCTCGCCTTTGAGAAATATTTTGCCGATTATATCGCTCTCGATTCGTTGGTTACAACTTCTCACACTTCGTTGCCCGATTCGGTCTACGAATCGCGACTGCGAGCTATGGCTTCGCCCATTCAGCTGCCATATAATTCGATTGTCAAGAGCTATATCAACCGCTATACCGATACTCGCTACGGAACGATAAATCGTATTATGTCGCTATCGCACTACTATTTCCCCATCATCGAGGAGGAGTTGTTGCGCGCGGGTCTGCCCGTCGAGTTGCGTGCGATGCCAATTATCGAGTCGGCATTGGCTGTGACAGCAGTGTCGCCTCGCGGTGCTGCTGGCCTGTGGCAGTTTATGCCCTATACGGGAAAAAGCTACGGCTTGGAGGTCAATTCGTTGGTTGATGAGCGTCGTGATGCGCTGCTCTCGACACGTGCGGCCTGCAAATATATGCGCGACCTCTACAATATCTACAACGATTGGACGCTCGCAATCGCAGCCTACAACTGCGGTCCGGGTAACGTAAACAAGGCATTGGCACGTGCGGGTGCCGACTGCAAGACCTTCTGGGATATATATTGGTTCCTGCCGCCCGAAACACGTGGCTATGTACCGGCATTTATCGGAGCATCTTACGCCTTTGCTTACCACAAAAAGCATAACGTCGAGTACGAGCCCTCGCCACGGCCTATCGCTACCGATACGATTACCGTGCGTCGCATTATGCACCTCGAACAGATATCATCGACACTCGATGTGCCTATCGAGTTGCTGCGCAGGCTCAATCCGCAGTATAAACTCGATATTATCCCCGCAACCAATAAATCGTATGCTTTGACACTGCCCACGCAGTTTGTGAGCCAGTATATCGAGCGCGAGCAGGAGATTTTCAGCAAGGATTCGACCTATCTCAAAGAGTATATCAACCCCGCGAATATCGACAAGAAGAAGCTCGAACGTCCCGGATTTATCTATACGGTCAAAAAGGGGGATACGTTGAGTGGCATCGCAAGCCGATATAGAGTGTCGGTCAAGAATCTGATGCGTTGGAACAATCTGCGTAGTGCCCACTCGCTGCGTATCGGTCAGAAACTGCGCATCGAGCGAGGATTGTAACTAAAAGGATAAGATTATGTGCTTCGATGAACACGATATAATTGTTGCTCCCGCGACCGCTACGGGTGGAGCTATCGCCGTTATTCGCGTAAGCGGTGAGGGTTCGGTGGAGTGTTGCGACAAGGTTTTCAGGGGTCGCACCGCGCTTGCCGAGGCTAAGCCCTACACGGTGCATTATGGAGATATCGTCGATGGAGAGCGAGTGCTGGATGATGTTCTGGTAACGGTCTTCCGCGCCCCACACTCATATACGGGCGAGGACGGAGTCGAAATCTCGCTCCACGGCTCGCAATATATCGTCAGCGAGGTACTTGCCCTGCTCGTGCGCCACGGTGCGCGTATGGCACAGCCCGGAGAGTTCTCAGTGAGGGCTTTTCTGGCCGGTAAGATGGATCTCTCGCAGGCCGAGGCGGTGGCCGATATGATAGCCTCATCGTCACGCGCTTCACACTCGTTAGCATCAACACAGATGCGTGGCGGATACTCCGCATCGCTGGCCGAACTGCGCACAAAACTGCTCAATGTAGCTTCGCTCGTCGAGTTGGAGTTGGATTTCGCAGAGGAGGAAGTCGAGTTTGCCGATCGCTCCAATCTTGCAGCTATGCTCGACGATGCCGCGGCCGAGATTGAACGTCTGTGTGACTCGTTCCGTCTCGGAAATGCCATTAAGGAGGGTGTCGCTACGGTTATCGTGGGCGAGCCTAATGTGGGTAAGAGTACACTGCTCAACCGACTTGTGGGCGAGGAGCGAGCGATGACTTCGGATATCGCAGGTACCACGCGCGATACGGTTGAGGCGATGTGTAATATCGACGGAGTGGTATTTAGATTTATCGACACGGCGGGTTTGCGCAATACCGACGACAAACTCGAACAGATGGGTATCGATCGCACGCACCGCGCTTTGGAGCAGGCTCAGATTGTCGTGCAGATGGTGGATGCTGATCGCACGGAAGGTGTCGAGAGCCTTTCACTGCGTGATGACCAGATGTTGATTCGCGTGGTAAATAAGATTGATGCGTGCGCGGATGTGGCAGCTTGCCGTAGCGCAATGCCTGAGGATACCTTATATATATCGGCAAAGAGCGGCGAGGGTGTTGATGAACTTCGCCACCAGCTACGTGCGACGATTGATGCCGAGCGTGTCTATGCGGGCGAGACGGTGGTTTCGAATGGCCGCCACTACGAGGCTCTCGAACGCGCAGCGCAAGCCTTGCGCCAGGCTCGTCAGGCTCTCAACGATGGCCTTTCAGGCGAACTGCTGAGCGAGGAACTCCGCGAAATCCTTCACCACCTCGGCGAAATCACCGGCGAAGTCACCTCCCAAGACATCCTCACAAACATCTTCTCAAAGTTCTGCATAGGTAAGTAACTAACGCCCTCTAATGCACACTAACAAACGCTAACGCCTACAAATAGCAACAGAATTTTCTACAAAAATAGACGAATAAATCCCGAAAGTTAGACTCGACTTTCGGGATTTTTCTATACTTTAATGTCTTCAACAAAAATATCTCGCCAAGTTTGCAATGGAGTGCAATGAGGTGCAATGAGTTGCAACGAGCCGCAATAACAGGGCGAAGAGAATTATACTTTCTATTCTGAAGGCGTTGGTTGTCAGCGATAGATACTTTCTGCATCTATTATTCCTCATAGCATACAAATTCAGAATCACAGATATTACAGCATTAAAGCAACCAACTTAATTACGCAGTTTAGTATCCATTGACAAATACTCAATTGTCAAATTATTATATTTTATTAAATCTGTAAAAGTAAATTTACCAGTCAGTTGCTTTTCGAGATTTTCATATGTAGCAGCACTAGCTTTACCATAAACCATTCGTCGGAAATTTGTGCCTATACCACAAAATGGCAAAGGCATAAATTGCAAAATTGTTATAGTAGTATTAGGCTTTGGAATTAGCCACCCACCTCTATCTAATGGGAATAATATATCAAATGCTTGCAGTGCATTCTCAATCTCACTGGTGGGAATTCCAGTAAATTTTGATAGTAGCATATACTCATCTTCTTTTTTATCAGTAAGAATAAATCCACCAAAAAGAAAAATAAATATCTGCCCAAAATGAGGATATAGATAAAAGTAAGTATGTTCCTTAAGAGTGGTCATAGCATTCCTAAGATTAGATGCCAAGGCACTTTTCATCGCATTTTTTATAAGTGTTGACTCGTGCTCTGCATCAATCATCACTTCTATACATTGTTTAAAAATGGTTAATCTACAGATTAATTCAGAATATAGGGCAACATGAAGATAATGTTTTTGGCCTCCATTGATTTCGTAAAAAAATTTTCGGAATGTATCAGGAGAAATTGCAGAAGCAGCTATTTCTTCAAAATTTCCTCCTTCTCTTATCATTTTGTCAATTCGAGCAGTGATATTTTTATATTTTATATGGGACTCAAATACTTCTTGAATTCTTTGATTAGTATTCCCCAAGAAAAAGCTGTGTTGAGTAACTATTTTGATAAAATCTCTAATATGAGAACACGTATGGGAATGATCAGGACTTTTAGTTAATGGTTTTAAATACTTATCTATCAATGTGCGCTCCAAACATAAAGAGTATCTGAGGCATGCTACGGCACAATCGAATATTTCATCTTTATCAATTGATATACCATAAGCTTCTTTGAAGGATTGAGCATCAATCTTTCCATCGGCGTCAATATCAATATTAAGAAGTTTTATTTGTAGCTCTTCCGCAATCTGTTGACGTTGCTCAAATTGCTCTCTGCTAGCATTAAGGCTTATAAATGAAGCATTATTGTATTTTAAGAAATCCAACCATCCTCGCACCTTAAACACATCCGGCATTCCCCATTGACCAGATTTAATCTCAATTAATGTTTTGTTAATACAGTCTGCAGATAATTTAGTTGACACCACGTCTAATTCCAAGATATTTATAGGTTCCGACATTTCGATTCTTTTCTCTATGTAAAAACCTCCAACGCATAACAATGCAGCAATGAAATCCTCATAATATTCCCCTTGGGGCATTTGAGGTAGTTTTAGGTGTTTAGTATCTGCCTCCGCCATAATATAAATAAATATAAATTAATCGAATGTTCTACTCCTCAAAATAATCGGTATCAATTTGCTTGATTTCATATACTTGTCGAGTTGATACTCCAAGGTTGTATTCAATCATATATTTACACAATTGCTCACCATCAATTAGGACAATTTTAGATTGTACATCTTTGACGCACTTCTTCGCTTCTTCGGTAAAAGTTGATGTCGTGATGAATACGCCTTTTGATGCATGTTTCATATTTATTGCACCAACAAAAGCCTGTATTTCTTTTCGCCCAACTGTGCCCTTATCCCAACGTTTTGCTTGGATATAAATAGTATCAAGGCCTAATTTATCCTCCTTGATTACACCGTCTATTCCCTCGTCGTGGGAATATTGGGTTACGCTGGCTGCATCCTCAAAACTGCCACCATATCCCATTTTTACGAGTAGCTCAACTACTAACTTCTCGAAAAACGACGGAGACATTTCCAATATCTTTGTCAATAGATCTTGTGCGAGAGCACTATTTATTTGCCTAAAAGCATCATCAATCAAGTCTGTAGGAGTACTCTCTTCTACTTGATTGTTTGAATTATTTATAGGCTTTACATTTGTCGTTGGCTTATCGGTTCTTCTTATTGCAAACGATGCAAAAGAAGGGATTTGCAGTAAATCAGATTTGTCAAAGCCCTCTTTATGTTCCAATAAAAACTTTTTACCGAAATCATTGATAACATATGTGCCTCGTTTGGGCGCATCGATAAGCCCTGCTTGTAGAAAATATGACACCGTCCACGACACTCTATCGGAAACCATTGTCTTTTTCCCGCTTTTAATTAACGCCTTGGCATCCTCTGCAGACAATTTGAAATAGTTGATGACATACGCACGCAATAGTTCTTGCGTGTAGATTTTGCCATCGCTTAAACATTTGAGACAAGGGAAGAAGAAGTTGTCAAATTTAGGTATCATAGCTATATAACTTATTAGATGTGGAACAAAGTTAGGAATTAATTTTTGGAAAATCGATAATTAGTCTAAA
>JAZRHV010000006.1:0-158351 GCA_045644925.1 Alistipes sp. | reverse complement strand
CCCACTGTAACGGTGTAACGGTGTAACGGGTTGTGCGGAGCGGGGAAGGTTGTGCCGTGCGATTGATAATGACAAGCGCAGTCTGCGACTGCTGAATGGCAGGCGTTCGCCTGAAGGCTCACTGAATGGCAGGCGGGCTTTCAGCCCTGAATGACATAGCAGGAAAGTTTTTTGCCATTAAATGCCATTCGTTGCCATTCAGCGACCAACGGGAGCGTATGCCATTAAATACCATTAAATACCCCCTCCAACCCATCACAAAAAAAAGAGAGCCGAAAACGACTCTCCTTACTATCTGTCAGCGATTAACTAAAATCTCGCCTTGATATTGTTTGCAGCCTTTTCGAGCAGCTCTGCGGGGCAGCAGAGAGTGATACGGACATAGCGTTTACCCTCAGTACCGAAGATACCGCCAGGCGTGAGGAATACATCACACTTCTCCATAACCTCGTCCGAGAAGTCGTAGCAGTCGCCCTCGTAATCCTCAGGAATCTCTGCCCAGATGAACAGACCTGCCTGGTTGGGGCGATACTTACAGCCGAGTGCATCGAGGATAGCATAGCCCTGTTTCTCGCGCTCGTAGTAGATCTCGTTGAGCTCCTTGAACCACTCATCGCCAAGAGCCAAAGCGGTCTCAGCAGCAGCCTGAATGGGGTAGAACATACCAGAGTCCATATTCGACTTGAAGGTCAAAATCGAGTCAATCCACTCCTTCTTACCGAGGATGACACCCACACGCCAACCAGCCATCGAGTGGCCCTTCGACAGCGAGTTCATCTCCATAGCCACATCCTTCGCGCCCTCCACCGAGAGGATACTCATCGGAGCCTCGGCATTACGGATGAACGAATAGGGGTTGTCGTGGATAATCAGGATGTTATGCTTGCGGCCGAAGGCGATAATCTTCTCGAAGAGCTCGCGTGTCGGAGTCTGACCCGTAGGCATTCCGGGGAAGTTGGCGAACATAATCTTCACGCCCTCGACACCCGCAGCCTCGATAGCCTCGAAGTCGGGAGTAAAGTCGTTATCCTTATTGAGCGAGTAGGGGAGCATCACGCCACCGGTCATACTCACTGCCGACTTGTAGGCAGCATAGCCTGGGTTCGGAACAAGCACCTTGTCGCCAGGGTTGATAAAGGTCTGACAGATGTGCATAATACCCTCCTTCGAGCCGATGAGGGACAACACCTCCGAGTTGTAATCAACCTCTACGCCATACCACTTAGCATACCAATCGGCAAAAGCCTTACGCAACACAGGCTCGCCCTTGAACGACATATACTTGTGTACATCGGGGCGGAGAGCCTCCTGCGACAGACGCTCCACAACCGAGGGGTGGGGAGGCAGGTCGGGGCTACCCATAGCAAGTTTGATAATCTGACGGCCGGTTGATGCTTCAATCTCGGCAATCTCGCGCAGACGACGCGAAAAATAGTACTCACCCGTACCATCCATACGGTGTGCGCGTTCGATGTTTACTCCGTTACTCATTTTATTTTGTTTGTTTTAATGTAGTCGTTTAACCGAACAAAGATACAAAATAATTTTGAATTTTGAATTTTGAATTTTGAATTTTTCTATCTTTGCCCCCGATTAGGTTATATTATATATTATGGAGTGGTTATATTCTCTATTTTTCGGTAACGGAATCGCTCATTCTGTGCTGACCTTGGCGTTGGTTATCACGATAGGTACGGCACTGAGCAAAATCAAAATCAAGGGCATCTCGCTCGGAGCAACGTGGATTCTCTTTGTCGGCATCGCTGCGAGCCACTTCGGGATGACCATCAACACCGAATCGCTGCACTTTATCAAAGAGTTCGGACTTATCCTCTTCGTCTTCTCGATTGGTTTGCAGGTCGGACCTTCGTTCTTTGCATCGGTCAAGCAGGGTGGAGTGAAAGTCATCACGTTGGCTGCGTTAGTCGTAGTCCTCGGTGCAATCACCACCTACGTAATCCACCTCGCATCGGGCGAATCTCTCTCGACAATGGTTGGTGTGATGTCGGGTGCGGTAACCAACACCCCAGGACTTGGTGCGGCACAGCAGGCTTATACCGACTCGACAGGCATCGAGGAGCCTAATATCGCTATGGCTTATGCCGTAACCTATCCCCTTGGCGTTGTGGGTGTTATCATCGCCCTTATCGTTCTACGCTATGCATTGCGCATCGACTTCAAGAAGGAGGACGAGGGCCTGAAAGCTCTCTCGAACGAGAATAAATTTGCCACAAAGATATCTATCGAGGTAACTAACGAGATGATGAACGGACAGAGCGTTGGCCACATCAAGGAGCTTATCAACCGTCAGTTTGTCGTTTCGCGCATCGCCCACAAGGACAACACGATAACCATTGCGGATGCAAATTCGATACTAACCCTTGGCGACCGTCTGCTGATTGTCTGCGCAGCCGAGGATAGCGAGGCTATCACCACCTTCATCGGCCACGAAATCGAGATGAACGAGAAGGAGTGGAAGGCATTTGACAGCCAGCTCGTATCGCGCCGTATCGTCATCACACGCAACGAGATTAACGGCAAGCGATTTGCCGACCTGCGCCTGCGCACCAAGTATGGCATCAACATCACTCGTGTAAACCGTGCGGGTGTGGACCTTATTCCCTATCAGGGTATGGAGTTACAGGTGGGTGACCGCGTGATGGTCGTAGGCTCCGAAAAGGCCGTAGAGCAGGTAGCATCGTTGCTCGGCAACTCGCTCAAAAAGCTCAACCACCCCCACATCATCACAATCTTCCTCGGTATCGCCTTGGGTGTAATTCTCGGCTCGATTCCGATTGTCAGCATCCCCCAACCCGTAAAGCTCGGTCTGGCAGGAGGTCCGCTGATTGTGGCATTGCTTATTGCACGTTTCGGTACGCATATGCACCTTATTACCTATACGACGATGAGTGCTAACCTTATGCTCCGCGAGGTGGGTATTTCGCTCTTCCTGGCGTGTGTCGGTTTGGGTGCAGGCGACGGCTTTGTCGATACTGTTATTAACGGAGGATATGTTTGGGTAGGCTACGGTGCGATTATCACAATTCTACCTATATTATTGGTAGGTATCTTCGCCCGCGTAGTCTTGAAGATGAATTTCTATACGGTTATGGGTATGCTTTCGGGTAGTATGACCGACCCGATTGCTCTCGCCTTTGCGAACACCACAGCAGGCAACGATATGCCCGCAGTGAGCTATGCTACGGTCTATCCCGTAACGATGTTCTTGCGAGTGCTGACTGCCCAGCTACTTATTATGTTCGCACTCTGATAGGTTTTTACCGCGCGAGGGGCAACCCTTCTCGGAACATGAGGCGCAGGGGTCGAAGAGACTTTTGCGCCTCTTTATATTGGTGGCTATGCGGATTGCGCCACCCACAACAATCGCTAAGCCGATAGCCGCCACAACCCAATCCTGCCACGTCATACGAAGAGATTTACGAGATTATAGACAACATAGGCCACAACCCACGCCACGCCCGTCGAGTAGAGAATCGAGCCCAAAGCCCACTTCCAGCCCAACTCTGCGCGTATCGCTGCCACGGTCGCTATACAGGGGAAATAGATTAGAATAAACATCAGGAAAGCCAATGCCGAAGCTGCATCGAAATCGCCACTCGCGGCAAGTCGATAGCGCAGCGTAGCCTCACCATCCTCACTCGCAACATCCTCACCCTCCGAGTAGAGAACTCCGAGCGTACTTACGACAATCTCCTTTGCTGCCACACCCGAAAGCAGAGCCACGCTCGACTTCCAATTAAAGCCCAGAGGCTCGAATACAGGCTCACAAGCCTTACCGACCTTGCCGAGGTATGAGTTCTCGTAGTGCTGAGCCTCGGTCACGTTTGCATCACTCTTGGGGTAGTAGCTCAAAAACCAGATGATAGTCGATGCGACCAAAATCAAGCCACCCATCTTACGCAGATATTGGGCGCACTTGTCCCACATATGTATAAGGGTTGTTTTGACGGTCGGCACACGATAGGGCGGCAGCTCCATAACAAAGGGTGTCTCGTCCTTGCGGAACATAAATCGACGCATCAGCCTTGCCGTCAGCATCGCCATAAGAATACCGACCAGATAGAGCCCAAAGAGGGCCAATCCTGCCCACTTCGGGAAGAATACGCCTGCAAAGACTATATATATCGGCAATCGCGCGCTGCACGACATAAACGGTGTTATAAGTATGGTTATCAGGCGACTGCTGCGGCTCTCGATAGTTCGGCACGAGTGTATCGCAGGCACGTTGCAACCAAAGCCCATAACGAGCGGAATAAACGACTTTCCGTGCAGACCTATGCGGTGCATCACCTTATCCATAATAAAGGCTGCACGAGCCAAATATCCCGAATCCTCCATAAACGATATGAAGAGATAGAGAATCATAATATTGGGCAGGAAGACAATCACACTGCCCACACCTCCGATGATTCCATCAACCACAAGGTCTTTGAGCGTTCCGTCGGGCATAATGCCGCTAACCATACGGCTCAACCACTCGACGGCACTCTCAATCCACTGCTGGGGATAGGCTCCGAGGCTGAACGTGCAGTAGAACATCAACCACATCAGCAGCAGGAAGATAGGGTAGCCCCAGACCTTATGCGTAACTATCGTATCTATCGCTGTTGCCACGGCAGCATCCTCGTTCTCGCCTGCGGTGTAGGTCTCTTTGAGCGCACCCGACACGAAGCCATACTTACGTTCAGCGAAAGCCGTTTCGAGGTCCACACCCAACAACTCCTCGACACGCTTAGCCTCGCGGTCGCGCATCTCACACCACATAGGATAGTCGGGATAGCCGCTCAGCACCTTCTCGATATCTTTGTCGCGTTCAAGCAACTTCATAGCCAGGTAGCGCGGAGGATAGACATTCGGCAGGCAGTCGCGGTGGCGGTTCAGCTCCTCGTTGAGCACTCCGAGAGCCTCCTCGATTACCGAGCCTTGGTTGATATGGATATGGCGCACTCGGTCATCCTCGTTCTCGTAGACAGCAATAACCGTATCGAGCAGAGCGTCGATTCCGCGTCCTGTGCGAGCCACGACAGGCACCATCGGCACACCCATCATTCGGCCGAGGTTGTCGTAGTCGAGCTTTGCGCCACGATGTTCCAGCTCATCGAACATATTGAGAGCCACGACCATTCGCGGGTTCATATCAATCAGTTCGGTAGTCAGGTATAGGTTGCGTTCGAGGTTTGACGACACCACCGCATTGACCACAACGTCGGGGGTGTACTCCTCGATATGGTGGCGCACATAGAGCTCTTCGGGCGTATATGCCGAGAGGGCATAAGTACCCGGCAGGTCGGTGATTTCGAACTTATAACCACGATAGGTGCAGTATCCGCGCTTGGCATCGACGGTCACACCACTATAATTGCCGACGTGCTCGTGGCTACCCGAAACAGCGTTAAATATCGACGTTTTACCGCTATTGGGATTACCTATCAGCGCGATGCTTATATGCTTTGATTTGCGAGAATATGCCTCGTCCAGAAGGTCTGCCTCGGTGCTGCCGAAGTTCTCTTGGAGCGACAGCTGCTGAGCCTCCTCCTCGGAGATAACCTCGACCATCGCAGCCTCACTGCGACGCAACGAGATGGCATAGCCCATAATATTATACTCGATAGGGTCGCGCAGCGGAGCGTTCAGGACCACCTCGACACGCTTACCGCGCACGAATCCCATCTCGATTATACGGCGACGAAAACCTCCGTGACCTCTAACTTTGAGAATCACGCCCGACTCGCCACTCTTCAACTCCGATAAACGCATAAACCAATCATTACTTTGCTCTGCAAAGATAATGAAATTCAAAATTCAAAATTCAAAATTCAAAATTATTTTTTTGATGGGTAAGATGAGTTAGATGAGTTAGATGGGTATTAATCCCGCTGCGCGGTCTTTTCCTCCTCCTTGCAAGGGATAGTCTGCAAGCAGCCTCTCCCCATTGCTTCGAGCGTCGGTTAAAGGAGTGAAAGTTGATAGCAAAAAAAATCCTTAAATTCCCTAAACTCCCTAAACTCCCTTAATCTTTAACCCACAATTTTGAATTTTGAATTTATCAAAACCCTCCTCCGAGAGCCTTGAAGAGCGTCACGTAGTTGATATATTGCTGTGCCACAAGGTCGATAAGCTGCATTTGCGAGTCGTAGAGCGTACGTTCGGCATCGAGCAGGTCGAAGTAGTTGGATAGTCCGCCATCGTACAACGCCCTGGTCATACGGGCCACAGCGGTATTTGCCAGCACCAGCTCGGCATAGCGTTCGGTCTGGGCATTTCCCGTCTCGATTGCCACCAGAGCTTGCTCGACATCGGCCAGAGCCTCGATAATCGTCTGGCGGTAGGTCGAGATACTCTGATGATACGCTTCGCGGGCAGACTCCTCGTTTCGCTTCAACCGACCAAACGAAAAGAGAGGCTGCGCTAACGAGCGCGAAGCTCCCCAGACAAAGGGCATACCCGACACCAACCCCTTCAACTTCTCGGAGGCTATACCGCCCGACAGCGTCATCGAAAAGGTCGGAAAACGCTCTGCACGAGCTACGCCAACTCTCTCGCCACACTCGACCAAAGCATAGAACGACTCCATAACGTCCGGCCGACGATGCAGCAGATCCGAGGGAAGACCTATCGGCACATCCACAGGCATAAAGTCGGTCAGCAGGTTGAGTCCGATATCCGTCTCATCGACCTCGTGGGGCGGAATACCGATAAGAGTATTTATCGTCAAGCGCGTCTGGTTCATTGCACGTTCGTACTGCGCCATATCCGCAGCTGCCGTGTAGAGCAAACTCTTTGCCTGCTCGACATCGAGCCCTGCACTCATTCCATAGCGGAACATCGAATCGACAAGAGCCAACGATTCGCGACGCAGGAGGTAGGTCTGGCGAGCAATTTCGAGGTTGCGTTCATATTGCAGCAACGTGAAATAGGCCGTAGCAAGCTCCGTCGTGAGCGACAGCACAACACCACGATAAGCCCACACGCTCTGCAAAACCTCGGCACGTGCAGCTCCGAGCGAGTGTTTAAGCCGTCCGGCCATACCAATCTCCCACGACATCGAGGGCCCGATATCATACTCGACCGAGTATTTATCGACATTATCGTAGTCGCCTTTGACCGACAGCCCGAAAGCAAACGAGGGTAGAAATCCCGCCCGCGTAGTGAGCAGTTGCAGTCGAGCCTGCTCCACTCGCGAGAGTGCAACCGACAAGTCGTTATTCACAACCAAAGCCTGAGCTTCGAGTGCATTGAGCCGTTCGTCATTGAATATACGCCACCACTCGGCACTGATATCGAGGGTATCCTGCGAGAAATATTCGCCATAGATATAACGGCTCGAAACCGCCACCGACGGACGTACAAGTTGCGGGTTACACGCCACAACCACACAGGCTGTAACTGCAACCATTACGGCCGCTATCGCCAGCCTACTCTTTGAACTCCGTTTCATCTTCTTGTCGTTTTATTTCACGTTTACGTTCAAAACCGCCGATACGTGCGACCATATAGTAGAGCGACGGATAGAAAAATATACCCAGCAGGGTAGCCAAGGTCATACCACCCACCAACGCTACGCCCATAATATTGCGAGCCGTGGCATATACTCCGTCGGCAAAGACCAACGGCATAACACCCAAAACAAAAGCAAAGGCAGTCATCAAAATCGGTCGAACACGCATCTTCGCAGCCCCGATAGCCGACTCCGCAAGCGAAAGACCCTGCTCGAAAAACAGACGGTCGGCATACTCGACAACCAGGATAGCATTCTTCGCAGCCAGGCCGATAAGCATCACCAGCGAGATCTGCATATAGATATCATTCACATACTTGGCATCCACAAAGTGCATCACTCCGACAGCCACCACAGCACCCAGCACGGCTATCGGCACACTCAGCAGCACCGCCATAGGCAATCCCCAACTGTTATAGAGCGAAGCCAACGCCAAAAAGACAAACGCCAGAGCAATAGCATAGACCGCAACGCCCGATTTCGAGGCCTTACTCTCTTGATACGACACACCGCTCCACGCTGTCGAGATATCGTCAGGCAAAACTCGCTTGGCTGTTTGCGAGATTGCATTCATCGCATCCGTAGTCGATGTTTTGGGCGAAGGCGTAAGGTTTAACTCAATAGAGCGATAGAGGTTATACTGCGACACATACTCCACGCCGACCGTATCGACCACCTCGACAAACGAACCTATCGGGATACTCTCGCCGGCACTATTTTCGACAAAGTACGAATCGAGCGACGCAGCATCAGCGCGGTAGTCGGGTGCTGCTTGAAGATAAGTTTGATATAATCGTCCGAAACGATTGAAATTGTTGATGTAAGAGCCTCCGAGCAGCGTCGAAAGTTCGGTGTAAAAATCATCGAGCGACACCCCATATTCGAGAGCTTGAAGTTGGTCGATTTCGATTTTGCGCTGCGGCACATCGGCATTGAACTGCGTAGTCACAGATGTTATTTCGGGCAGAGCTTTCAGCGAATCCATCAGACGATAGCTCTGCTCGGCAAGATAGGCCGTACCTCGACCTTCACGATCCTGCACTTCGAGCGTAATTCCCGACATCACACCCAGGCCCGGAATCGCAGGCGGAATAAAGGCAAAACACTCGCCACCGACCACCACCTCGTAGAGTTCGCCCGTCAGCCGGTCGGCAATCTCCATAGCCGAGAGCGAACGCTCGGAATAGTCCTTCAACGAGGCGAATATAACGCCACAATTCGACGATGCGATACCTGCAAGCATATTGAATCCCGCGACCGTCGCAGTCGATTCTACGCCCTCAAAACGGCTTACAACACCGTCCACCTCGGCCATCAGAGCCTCTGTTCGTTGCAACGATGCAGCCTCTGGGGCATTTACAAAGACCATAACATAACCTTGGTCCTCCTCGGGCAGAAATCCCGACGGCAGGGCTCGCCATATCGGTACAATCGCCACGATAACCACCGCCACAAAGAGTGCCGTACGTGCCGAATGACGCATAAATCGGTCGGTAAAACCTCCGTAGCGCGACATACTGCGGTCAAACCAGCGGTTAAATGCCGCAAAGAAGCCCTTTGTGGGCGGAACTCTGCGTTTGAGCAGCAGCGCAGAGAGTGCAGGCGAAAGGGTCAGCGCATTGAATGCCGACAAGACCACCGAGACGGCTATCGTAATCGAGAATTGTCGAAACAGCAGGCCTGAAATACCGCCCGTAAACGACACAGGCACAAAGACCGCCAACAGCACCACCGTAGTTGCGACGATAGGCGAGGCGACATTACGCATAGCCTCGATAGCAGCCTTGCGTGGCGATAGACCCCGTTCGAGATTAACCTGCACAGCCTCGACGACGACAATGGCATCATCGACAACCAAGCCGATAGCCAAGACCATACCGAGCAGCGAGATGATATTTATCGAGAATCCGAGCAGCGGAAAGAAGACGAACGTACCGACCAACGAGACAGGTATAGCCACCAACGGAATCAGAGTCGAGCGCCAATCCTGCAAGAAGAGATAGATTATGGCAATGACCAGAATGAGAGCTATTATCAGCGTACGGAAGATATCCTCGATACCTGCGTCAATACTGCGCGTAGTATCGACAATGGCCGTAACCTCGACACCATCGGGGAACCTCTCCGCAAGCTCTCCCACAACCTCTTTAACACGACTACCCACCTCGACAGCGTTACTTCCGGGCGACTGATAGACCACAATCACAGTCGTCGGGTCGCCACCAAACGACGAGGTCGAGCCATAGGTCTGACTGCCGAGTTCGACATCCGCAACATCATTTAGACGCACTACGCTGCCATTCTCGGTAGTCTTGATAATGATATCACCAAACTCCTCGGCAGTCGAAATTTGGGCAGGAAGACGTACCGTATAGGTAAATGCCGTACCCTCGGGAGCAGGCTCTGCACCAAACTTGCCGGCAGGGTAGATGCCCGACTGCGCAGCGATAGACGACGACACCTCCGCAACCGAAAGATTATAATATTGCAACACATCGGGACGCAACCATACTCGCATAGCATACTCGCCCGCACCCATAATCGACACCTTGCCCACGCCGTCGATTTTTAGCAGCTCGTTCTGTATATTTATATAGGCATAGTTCGACAAAAACTCGTCGTCATAGCGTCCGTCGCTATGCAGAGCATAGACCATCAAAAATCCGGTCATCGTCTTGCGCGTAGTCACACCCTGACGCACCACAGCTTCGGGGAGTTGCGAGGTCGAGGTCGCCACGTTATTCTGCGTAAAAATCGCATCCATATCGGGGTCGGAGCCGATATCGAATGTTACCTGCATAGACATCGTTCCGTCGTTGGCCGACGTAGTCTGCATATAGAGCATATCACTCACACCCATAACACTCTGGGCAATGGGCGTAGCCACAGCATCATTCACGGTCTCGGCATCAGCACCCGGATAGGTAGCCGACACCTCCACCACCGGAGGCGTAATATCGGGGTACTGCTCGACCGAGAGCGAACCTATCGAGATAATACCCAACAAGAGCATCGCAATCGCCAGAGCAATGGCAAATACGGGGCGTTCGATAAAAAAGCGAGCCATAGTCCACACTATTTACGCGGTGTAACCTTCATACCGTTGCGAATCTTCTGCTGGCCGCTACTCACAACCTGCTCACCGGCCGAAAGACCCTTGTCGATAATCCACATTGCACCCGCAGTTTCGCCAAGTTCGACCTTGCGATACTCGGCAACGCTGTCGGGTCTTACAACCCATAACGAGGCTTGACCCTGGGTCTGAACAACGCACTGTTGCGGCACCACGACACGCTCACGCAGCGGTCCGACATTGGCCTCGATACGGGCATATTGGCCGGCTTTGAGCTGATACTTCGGATTCGGGAAATCGACCACAATAGCAATAGTCCCCGCAGCATCCGAAATCTCGGTGCGGGTATAGTTGTAAAAACCTTTCAGAGGGTAAATCTCGCCATCACTACGACGCAAGACCACCTCGGATAGCAGCTCCTCATTGTCATAAATCGGAACATCCGAGCCGACATAGCGCAGATATTGCGACATCGGGATAGTCACATCCACCGAGACCGTATCGACATTCACAACCTTCGTAAGGGTCGAGAACTCGGTACCTACGCCCACGTAATCCCCGACGTGTGCCGCAGGATTCTCGACAAAACCGTCAATAGGGGCATAGATACGGCAGTAGCCGACTTCAAGCGTAGCATTACGCAGGCTCTGCTCGGCACTGCGCACATTAGCCTTAGCCGCCCGATGTTGCGCTGTATATTGGTCGAGTTGCGACTTGCTGATAGCATTAATCTCGGCAAGAGGGATGGCTCGCTCGTAGTTATTTTGCGCCTCTACCGCCTGTGCACGAGCCGATTCGAGCGAAGCCTTCGCCGAGAGAGCCGTAGTACGCAGCAGGGCATCATCAATCACAAAGAGCAGATCTCCACGCCTGACAGGCGAGCCCGACACAAAGTGTCGCGAGAGCAGATAGCCACTCACTCGCGGTTGGATTACCGCCTCGTAGCCACCAGAAATACGACCGACGAACGAACGACGGCAGGGAATCATCTCGACAGCAGCATCGACAACATCTACCGTCAGAGGTGCAGGCTCGGAGTTTGGCGCAGCGGATTTGCCACAAGCATAGAGAGATAGGCCGAGCAGCAAGCTACATATATATAGTATCACGCGCATCTTTTCATCCATTTTTTTGAGGACCACAAGGACAAAAAACATACCGTCAGACCCCATTTACAACCTAAAAAGGGCTCGAAATTGAAATTTTTGGGGCCTTATGATGAAATTTATTGAAAAAAGTTTGCAATAAACCAATCTTTTTATACCTTTGTTGTTGTAACACAACCTTTAAACATTAAGATTATGAAAAATTTAGTAGATCAGATCAATGCACAAGTTGAGGCATTCCAGGCAAACGCTGCGGCTCAGGTAGAGAAGGGTAACAAGGCTGCGGGCACTCGCGCCCGTAAGGCTGCTCTCGAACTCTGCAAGCTCTTGAAGGAGTTCCGCAAGGTTTCGGTTGAGGAGGCAAAGAAATAATTTGATTATTTTCTTGTGTGCAAAATCCCGCTACGACAGAGTCGTGGTGGGATTTTTTCATATCATAGCTACAATATCCTTATAATTAAGTATAACTCTCACAGTCACAACCCGATGCCGCGCAGCAAGAACTCTCGACGATCGAGGTCTGTGATGCCGACACGCCAATCGGGCAACACAGCCTCATTGCGATCATTCAGATAGAGCCGAGATGCCCCCTCGTCGAAGCACACGCTCACAAGCGACTTATCGAGTTCGACATAATCGCTGCGAATCGAAGCAATATCGGCCAATGTATGAAACATAGCACTTGTCGATGCAGGCGACCAACGATGACGGGCGGCCATAGTAACCTTTTCGGGATACTCCGCACAGTATCGTTCCGAAAACCACACCAACGCAGGAATATGGAGTTGATAGTAGCTCAACGTCGGTGAAGAGTGCAGGAAAAGGCCTCGTTCGTCATCAAAGATACCCTCCCCGTGATCCGAACAGTAGAGCATAGCCGTACAAGCGTCCAAAGAGCCCAAATATTCGATAACGGAGTTGAGGAGGTAGTCGGTATAGAGAATCGAATTATCGTAGGAATTTAGCAGCGAAGCGCGATTCTCGGCAGTAACCTCAGCACGCACATCGGGCTGAAACACCGCAAACTCTCGCGGATAGCGTTGATTATAGCGATAATGCGAGCCGTAACAGTGAAGAATAATGAGCATATCTTCGTCGGAGGATTCGACCACGCGCCGCATCTGCTGCAAGAGCCGCAGGTCATAGCCCGAAACGTCGAGATAGAGAATCTCATCGCTCTCTCGCGCAAAGTTATCGACCATAGCCCCCTGACGGGATTGTGCCGAGATAAAACTCGTATAAAACCCCACCTCGCCAAAGAGCGCAGCGATGCCTTTACGACAAAAGAGTTGATTGTACTCCTCGGCATCGACCGACGAGAGCATCAACGGCACGCTCTTGTGCGTCGTATTACTCTGCGTAATCACATTACGAAACAGATAGATATCATCACGCTCGGCCAAACGAGGGTTGGTTGCACGTTCATAGCCGTAAAGTCTCCAATTACACGCCCGCGAAGATTCGCCAATAACGTAGGCATACACCTCGCGCACAGGAAGTTGTTCTGTCCTCGATGCATCATAAGTAAAATCAGCCGAAGTACGTTCATAGTTGCGAACAGCGCGCCTGTTACCGACCGCAATACGCAAATTATGAAGCGCATTCACGGGGAAAATTTCGCAACGCACGACATTACGATCGGCAACCTCTCCGGCAGGGTAGAGCAACTGTACTCCGATAATTGTCAGCATCGCACCACCCAAGGCCGCAACCCGACGTGCACGCTCCGAAAGCAGATATTCGCCACGTCGCAACTGGCGAAATGCCGCATAGAGAAGCGGGGCATAGACAACGACCACCAACAAAATCACAGGCACCAAACCTCCGAGCAATTCACGGCTCTCGGCAGGATTGGTCGTCATAATATTGGTAAACATATCAACGGCAATGACCGAATTACCATAGAGATAGAGCACCACCACCTGCACCACACAGAGTACGACTATCGGCATCAGCACAAGAGTTATGATGCTCGTCCGTCGCGTCACAAGTGTCGAGAGCAGATAGAGTCCGAGCGGCAGGGTAATCCCCGCAGCCACCGACCAGCCGTTATACTTCTCGGTAAAAGCCAGCAGCAGATTAGGCAGCATCAGAGCCACCATCAACCACAAGAGTAACATCAACGCCCTGCGATCGGGTCGCAGTGGTCGTCTGCGTCTGAAAGAGTGATTAAAACGCTTCATTGATAGACATAACTAACCCGTTAATCAGGCGACCATTGACCACGCTGCCAAAGCCATAGTCAATGCGAGCGTTGATTCCCTTCGTCAGCTCCCAGCGCAGACCTATGCCATAATTAGGCAGTGTCTGTCGCCACGCAAAGGTGTCGAACGAATGGAATACATTTCCCGCTCCGCCCCATACGACCACACCCAAACGCTGCCACACACGCTGTCGCAACTCCGCCTGGAAGGTAATCATATTGAGGTCGCTGAATCGCCCCTCGTAGTAACCACGCATACGGTAATTACTGCCGAGCAAGGCGTACATCGTCCAAGGAGTGTGCCGAGAATTAAATTCCCCGTGCAAGTCGAAGGCAAGTACCGCATCACGCCACAATCGCTGATAGTAATTGGCTGTGACCTCGACCCTCCAAAGTGTATGGCCAACATCTCCGAAGGCCTTGGGTCGAATGAGGTAATTTGCCCCGACATATACTCCCTGAGTCGGGTTAGTTATCACGTCACGCGAATCGTACTCGACGATCGCTCCTAAACCAAGGGCCAGATACTCCTGACGCTGAGAGTCCAAATATTCAGGCTTTAAGACCTTTTTTGCCCTTGTGTATTCAAAATTGAGGTTTGTTCCGACGTAGGTGTGTCGGAATATTTCATAGAGATATTTTGCTTTGATATAGGCATTCTTGCCGACATAGCTGCTACCCGCATTTTCGGTTGCAGCACGATAGCCTAAGCCCCAAAAGTCGGTAGGCATAGACCTAAAACCGATATCGTAATCCAAACGATGGCGATCGTGACGAAAGAATGTATTACCCAGAACGCCAACATTATAGTATCCGATAACCGATACCATACCGAAGATTGTCACGTTCGACGGCGAGGTTATCGAATCGCGACGATTGACACGGTAGCGTCCTGCGGCCACCAGACACAACGAAAGACTCGTCTTGCTCGAATAGGAGGGTGCAGGGATTATCGAAAAGTCGATAGGTTTCTCGAATGTCCTGTCGATAGCCGACTTGGTTGCAAAGTTCACGATACGCTGTGCGAACTTGCTACGCTTATGTGCAACCGTATCTACCGAAACAGAAGACGCACCCTCGGCCGAAGCAGAGGAGCGCGTCAATGGTGTATAAGTGTATTTAATGGTGTCGCCCTTGCTCACATACTCCTGTGTCTGCGCCATACCCACAATCGGGCAGAAGCAGAGCAACATCAGCAATATGGCAACATTGCGAAGCAACTCGACAACTATTTATAGGCCTCTACGAACTTATAGAAGTGCTCTTTATCCTCCTCGGTGAACTCCTCCTTGTGGCAATAGACCAACTCGCCCTCTTTGCTGACAATCATAATAGCGAACTTATTGTTGCAATCGCCAAGACCCCAGCTCTTTGCAAGCACGCCAAATCTATCGTCAAACGCCTCAGCACCCGCATCCTTCACCACGCGCTTATGAACGATTGCACGGATAAGATTCGGAAACAAAGCCGTTGCAGACGTATTAACAATACCGAATCCATAGATATTATCACCCGCTGCACGCTGATTAGCCTGCATCTCGTCTGCGAACTTCTTGTTCTTATTTCCGGCCAGATAGCTGTCAGGATCGACGAAGAAAATCAGAAGGTTCTTCTCGCCCCATTTCGGCAGAGTCACCGGATTTCCCTTCATATCGCAGAGCTCGGTATTCTCGACAGAATAAGGAAGAGTTCCCATAACCTGCTCTGTTTTAGGCTCCTTTGCATCTGCAGTCGATAGGCCTACCACAATAGTACACACCAAAAGAAGAATCAATTTTCTCATTTCTTTGTAAAGTTTAATATTTATATTAATTATCGCAAAATCGCGGCAAAGGTATGAAAATTTTACCAATATTTGCAAATAGTCCTACCAATACGCCATTCTCGTTATTCGGACACCTTGCGTTGCCACAGCAGCGAATCCATAGCATACCGTCCTCCGCCCGCAATCACAAAGAAGATATAGATGCCCATATAGATAAATTGGAGCGTTCCGGCAGTCATTCCCGCCGTCGGCACAACAACAAATATCGACAAGAACATACCCAACGCCATCAGGAACGACGCAAACCGCACCCACAGACCGCACATTATCATCATTGCAAAGGCCACCTCAATAATCGAGAAGACTGCAAAAGTCAAGGTCGGACTGTCGAAAAGCAGAGCAGGGTAGCCATTGATTATTTCGTTGTAGGTCTGCAACTTGCCGATATTATGCAACAAAACCACACCACCAATAAACAATCGCAAGTAGAGTAGCGAGATATCCTTCCGTCGCTGCTGCGACATCACGGAGGTTATACTTCTGCGTACCATAATCAGAACAATCTTAATTTCGTTCGATAACGATTCGCAAAGATTGTTCCGAAAATCAACACACGGAGCGTCGCGACAAAGATTCTTGATTATTCGAGCTCCGCGAGCAGATTACGACAGCCCTCTTCGAGCATATCGAGCACCAACTCAAAGCCCTCAGCACCCTCGTAATAAGGGTCGGGCACGTGCGACCAACGCTCGGCAAAGGTCGTAAAGAAGTCGCTCATACGGTAGATTTTATTCGCATATTCACACGACGGAGCCAGACGATGAACATTCTCGTAGTTATAGTCATCCATCACGACAATACGGTCAAAATCATAAAAATCCGTCTCACGAATCTTGCGAGCACGGTGCGTGAGATTGTAGCCTCTGCGCGAAGCTGCTGCTCGCATACGCGGGTCGGGTAGCTCGCCCGTATGCCCGGCATAAGTACCGGCAGAATCGATAAAAATTCTCTCCTCGGCACCTGCCTGAGCCACCAGATAGTGCATAATTCCATCTGCTGCCGGAGAGCGACAGATATTTCCCAAACAAACGAAGAGTATCTTCTGTTTCATAGCATTATCCGTTCTACTAAAACTCCAAGCCGACACCTACGCGGAAGGTGTTGCGCCAGGGGCAATTTCGACCTGCGGCCCAATACGAGGCATCAATCTGAATGTGAACAAATCGCAGACCAAGACCTACGGTAGCATAGTCGTAGATGTTGTGTGCGTAACCAGCACGGAACTTCAAGAGCTGCATCAGCGAATACTCCAAGCCGACATTCGCCAGCAGGCTCTTCATTCCGACAGGAGCAAAACGGTAGCCTAAATCGACCGTACTGAGCAACGAGTGCGCATCGCCAAAAGGAACAAAGAATGATGCACCGGCCTTCGCGGTCAAAGGCTGGGTAAATCCGTCATCACTTATCGAGAAGCCGCCATTCGACACCTGAGCACCGATATTCACGGTAGCACCATCACGAAATGCCAACGGTAACTGCGAATAGAGAGCCAAGTCGAAATTCACAGCCGAATATTTATCGCCCAAACCGTTAGCGTAGTGCAGATAACGAGCCGTAAGCGACAATGCGACTTTCTCGCAAACCTTCACACCATAAGCCAAATCGAGCGACTTTCCATTGGGTCGTGTATATTCGAGTTTGATAGGATTTCCGAAGTGGTCGGTCGGGTAGAAGGTGTCATCTCCGACAAGTTTCGGCTCGCGGAACATACGGCCGCCAATCGAGATTGAGTGACGCTGGCCGAGCTTTATATATCCCGCTACCGACATCAAGTCCGAACCTTTCTGTACACTCGACTGCCAAGGAGCATAGGAGAATCCCACCTGCGCGTTCTGGTAGTCAAAGAGCGGAGCCGCAGCGTTGTTATAGACCGAATAAGCATCAGCCGACACGGCAACCGTCGCATCACCCATTGCCGCAGTGCGGGCATCGGGGTTGATAACGGCAAAATCTTGTGCCGACGCACTTAAAGCAACGATTGAGATAACGAGTGTTAAAAATATCTTTTTCATAATATTATATTTCTTCTTGATTAGCGTTTAATCACTGTTCGGGTAAATGAGTAAACCTCGTCGTTGTAGTTCACATCAATCGACATTGTATATCGTCCGGGATTGACATCTTCGGTATCCAATTTGAGGACAAGATTCCTCTTCTCGCTAAAAATAACATCAAGGTCAAACACCTCGATACCGAGAGAGTTGGTCATCTTAATATGGCCCAAGCATCCGCGCTTCTCGCCCTTGATTTCGCCAAGACGGACATTAAGCTCTTCATCGAACGGATTAGGGAAGCACGAGATTACAATCTCTTCAATCGTAAAGGTTACGACTGCCGTGCTCTCGCCATCGACATTCAAACCTCTAACCTCGACGCTATGGGTTCCCAATGAGTACTTCGATGCATCGATAGTTAAGGTGAGCTGGTTATCCACTCGCGAAATCTCAACATTCGGGTCGCTAACCTCGACGTTGTCGCAGTAGGAGAGTTCATAGACGAGTGTTGCCTTCTCGTTAGGCAGTAGGTGCATACTCTTAGCACCACTAACGAGCGTAATTACAGGATATTTCTTCGAGTCGTAGAGAGGTCCCTGACCGCCAAGTTCGAAAGCTGCCGACACATCAACGAGCTTACCGATCTTACCCACATATTTTGCACTCTGATAGCTATCGACATCTCGTGCCGAGTTGAGCAGTATCTCTGTAAGTTGCTCATTGGTAAATCCCTGACCACCACAATACGACACAATCAGTGCCGCAGCACCCGAAACGTGAGGACACGCCATCGAGGTACCAACCATATATCCATAACCTGTTGTGCGGACATAATCAACAGTATGGGTTTTGCCATATTCATCCTTGTAGGTATCGCCATTATTGACATAAGTGGGAAGCGTACTCAAATTATGCGCAGGGTAGTCATTATATCCGATATCGTAGTGGTAATCACCGCCCGGAGCCAACAAATCGACAACCGTAGAGTAGGTCGTATACCACGTAGCCTTAAAGTTTCCGGACATTGCAGCCACGCTCAGGCACTTTGAATATGCTCCGGGATACTCCTTTTGATCCTTGCCGTCGTTTCCTGCGGCAAAGATCACAACACCACCTGCCATCGGGCCGACCTGATTACCATCCTCATCAAGACCGGCATACTCCACAAAATAGTCGATAGCACTCTTGATTACACCGAAATAGGCCGCAAACGCGCTCTCGGAATTGGCAACAGATGAACTATATCCCCAACTATTCTGGCTAATAACCGCGCCATTGTCGGCACCATAGATAATAGCCTTGGCTGTATCGGCCTCCGAGGCATAATACAGGTCGTTATTAGAAAAAATCTGACACGATATAAGCTTCACGCCATCGCCATATCCCAGACCACCTGCAACGCCTGCAACGCCAATACCGTTGTTGCTCACAGCAGCAATAGTACCCGCAACGTGCGTTCCGTGCTCCTCGGCCGAGACATTACTGTTATTCTCGACGAAGTTATAGCCGATGCCGTCCCACATATTTCTTGCAAGGTCGGGGTGATTGTAGTCAATACCGCCATCGACCACCGCCACGATTACGCTATTATGTCCGCCACACTTTCTCCAAGCCTCCTCGACATTGATATCTGCACCTGCAACCCAGTTACAGTGGCCATAATGTTCCGAAGCCGGACCGATGTTCTTCAACATCCACTGTTCGGGCAGAAGCGGGTCGTTAAAGAGTGGCGCATTGGGCGCAACGCTACGCGTAGAGAGACGAGTCAATTCTTCATTTGTCAGATACCTGGCCTCTCCGGCTCCCACACGCTTGGGTCGAATGTCCGGAGCAACCGACAGAACGCCCTCCATTCGATTCAGCGAGATAGCCGTCTCCTCGGCCTTGCGATGACCCGAAACACGCACGGTGTACCATTGGTCCAGGCCCATAGCTCTCTTGCGCTCGGCAAAACGGTCCATCGGAAAAACTCTCTCGATAGACACAACATCGTACTCGCGGCAGATATCATCCAAGGTCATATTACCGGTCGAAAGTCCACCTGTACGTGTCTCGACAATCGACAGCTCGTCGGCTACCTCACGCGAGAATTTAACTATCATAACATTCTCTACAACACCCTCAGAGGCGAACATTTCGGATAGCACTTTCTCGTCCACCTTCACCGCCTCATTGAAATCGGCAGTACAACTTGTCAGGCAAAGCAGAAATAGAGCAAACGCCAAGCTCTTTATTTTCAACATATTACTAATAAATTTATCTTTTTGTTTCTAAATTGTGAATAAATATCGCCCAAAGGTAGCAAAATCTCGTAACATTATTGTACTTTTGTTCAGTTTTTGGCAAAAATCACAAATTATATATAAGATGGAAAAAGATACCAAAATTTTTGAACTTATCAACGAGGAGCGTGGCCGTCAAACTCGCGGCATCGAGCTCATCGCATCCGAGAACTTCGTAAGCGAGCAGGTTATGCAGGCTATGGGTTCGGTATTGACCAACAAGTACGCAGAGGGATATCCCGGAGCTCGTTACTATGGTGGTTGCGAGGTTGTGGACAAAGTTGAATCGTTGGCTCGCGAGCGTCTGTGCGAACTATATGGCGCAGAGTACGCCAATGTGCAGCCTCACTCAGGCGCACAGGCTAATATGGCTGTATTCTTCGCAGTACTCAAACCCGGAGATACATTTATGGGCCTTGACCTCTCGCACGGTGGTCACCTCTCGCACGGCTCGCCGGTAAATATGTCGGGTAAGTTCTTCAATGCTGTCGGCTACCAGCTCAACCCCGAAACAGGTATGGTTGATTACGACGCTATGGAGCAGAAGGCTATCGAGTGCCAGCCCAAGCTTATCGTGGGTGGTGCTTCGGCTTACTCGCGTGAGTGGGACTACAAGCGTATGCGCGAGATTGCAGAGAAGGTTGGCGCATTGTTGCTCGTAGATATGGCTCACACCGCAGGTCTTATCGCAGCAGGCTTGCTCGATAACCCCGTGAAGTATGCTCACATCGTAACTTCGACAACTCACAAGACTCTGCGCGGTCCTCGTGGAGGTATTATCTTGATGGGTAAAGACTTCGAAAATCCTTGGGGCCTGACCACTCCGAAGGGTGTTGTAAAGATGATGTCGCAGATTCTCGACTCGGCTGTATTCCCCGGCATCCAGGGCGGTCCGCTCGAACACGTTATCGCAGCTAAGGCAGTTGCCTTTGGCGAGGCTCTCGCCCCCAGCTACAAGGAGTACCAGTCGCAGGTACAGAAGAATGCCAAGGCTATGGCAGAGGCATTTGTTAAGCGCGGCTACAAGATTGTTTCTGGTGGCACAGACAACCACCTCATCCTGGTTGACCTTCGCACCAAGTTCCCCGAACTCACAGGTAAGCTCGCTGAGCGTTGCCTCGTAGCAGCCGACATCATCACCAATAAGAATATGGTACCGTTCGACTCGCGCTCGCCGTTCCAGACATCTGGCTTGCGTTTCGGCACACCTGCAATCACCACCCGTGGTTTGAAGGAGAGCGATATGGAGGCTGTTGTGGCACTTATCGATCGCGTACTGCACGATCCCGAAAACGAGGAGAACATCGCAGCAGTTCGCAAGGAGGTGAATGCTATGATGGAGAACCGTCCGCTCTTCGCGTGGTAGGATAATCGCTCCACACAATAAGCAGATGGGCTGTCCAACTCTCGTTGAGACAGCCCATTTTATTAAGCAGCATAACAAATAAGGATCAATTCACTATCTCCTCCTGCGCTGGACAACAATAGAGCTCGACACTCTACGTTCGCCCTCGTGGTCGAATATCTTATTACCGGAGGGGTGGTTAATCACTCCATGCTTTCGGCACCATAAGGTCGAAGAGCCTCCGCCATCGAGATTTATCGCATCGACCAAGCCCAGCCACGAGCATATATCGGTAAGTTGAGCTATCGACACACCATCAGCATAACCCTTAGCACGACCATCCACCACCACCATATATACATTACCCTCGGCATCACAGCCAATGGCACTGCGAGGATGGCGACGAGTAAAGAAGGGGACTTGACGCTTAAACACAGGCTTTGTCGAGTCGAAAAAGTGCTTATACGAAACTCGCTCTCCGTCATCTATCAGCACCGGCCCAACCGAACAAATATTATCACACATACCGGTATAATCGGGGTAATCGGGCATATCGTATGAGCGAACTATTTCGAGATGATCATCATACATCATAACCAGACCATTCACTCGTGGATACATCGACGAATGAGCCTTCGATAGTACCACTCCATCACTCTTTACGAACGCCAACGGAACACCCTTTCTCATCGCCCAAAAACAGGCATTGATAGCAAATTGAGAGCGGGTATTTTTTCCCATCTCACTCACAGTCGCAACACCGCCAGGTTGTACGACTTTCAGCCTAAAATGCTTGGGCGAAAATTTAATTACCGAGATGGTTTGCGCAGAGTTGAATAGCGTCGTAGAGATAGTATAGCCCTCGGCCTTTCTGAGTTTATACGCCTTACGGTTAGCCGTCATAAACGCAACAGAATCTGCACTTTGTGCAAATCCTGTCGACGTAACAATAGCAAATAACACAAGCCAGACAAATCTCTTCATCTCTCTTATTACTTACGTTTAACCGCTAAAATACTCGAAACTTTACGTTCGCCCACGTGGTCGAACTTCTTGTTGCGAGCAGGATGGTTAATCACGCCCTCTGCTGCGCTCCACATAGTCGAGGATGCTCCTCCATCGAGATTGACAGCGTCGCTCAGACCGAGCCACTCACAGATTTTGGTCAATTCAGCAATGGTCACGCCCTCTGCATTACCCTCCGAACGACCATCAACTACAATCAACACAACATTACCCTTTTTGTCGGTACCTATTGCCGTGCGGGGATGACGACGAATATAGGTGTAATACGCACCAATATCTTTACCATTTGAATTATCAACCATACTCTTCATATAGCCCTCGTGATCGACACTCTTGCCCTCATCAATCAACATAGGTCCCGACGCCAGAATATTATCATACTTGGCTGCGTAGCAATCCTCGTCACCCGACTTGCATGAATCTATAACAACTCGACTTTTAGCGATGCAGACAACACCATCCACACGATCCTTCTCGAAATCGGCCGTCTGCGCAATCTGTTTGCCATCAATTTTCAGAAAGGTTGACGGAAGATCTATTCTCACATCCCAATATCCGGCATTAACTGCAAAATCAGCTTCGACAGCTTTTGCGCTATTCGATAAGCGGGTGAGAGATTCGGGCAATACAATCAGCGACTTAAAACGCTTGGGCGAATAGGTAATTACCGAGATTGTCTGCGGAGAATCGAAGAGATTAACTCGCTCGACAACATATCCCGTGGCACCCTTGGGCAGATTTAAGTTCTTCTTAGGAGCCATCGCAAATCGCTCGGCATCGCTGCTCTGTGCCATTGCCACAAAGGCGAACATCACGACCAGAGCCGTAGCAAAAAATTTCTTCATACTTTTCTCGTTTACTGATAGTAATTTTCAATAGGCGAAGAGTTATTACGCCTCCTCTGCAAAATATTTATAGAAGAGAGGTATGGTCTCTATTCCCTTATAGAATTGGTTAAGTCCGAAACTCTCGTTGGGCGAGTGGATAGCATCCTCTGCCAAGCCGAAGCCGATAAGCAACGACTTGATGCCGAGAATTTGCTCGAAACCGCTGATAATCGGAATTGAGCCGCCCGAATAGAAGGGTAGCGGTTTCTTGCCAAAGGTATCGACGATAGCCTTCTCGGCAGCCTTATATGCAGCCATATCTGTCGGTGCGACATAGGGTGCGCCACCGTGCAAGAAACGGACATCAACCTTCACGCTCTTGGGTGCAATCGCCTCAAAATGAGCCTTAAAGAGTTCGCCAATCTTGTTAAAGTCCTGATTCGGCACAAGTCGCATCGAAATCTTAGCCGATGCCTTCGAGGGGATAACGGTCTTGGTTCCCTCGCCTGTATAACCGCCCCAGATGCCATTCACGTCGAGCGACGGACGCACGCCCGTACGTTCGATTGTCGTGTAGCCCTCTTCGCCCTCGACCTCGTCGATATCGAGCGCACGCTTGTAGTCATCCATATTAAACGGTGCCTGATTGAACGCCTCACGCTCAGCGGGAGTAAGCTCACGAACATCGTCATAGAATCCCGGAATGGTCACGCGACCCTTCTCATCAACGAGCGAAGAGACAAGACGTGTAAGCACATTTGCGGGATTGGCAACTGCGCCACCAAAAAGACCCGAATGAAGGTCCTTGTTAGGACCGGTTACTTCAACCTCCATATAAGTCAAACCGCGCAAACCGCAGGTAATCGAAGGTGTATCCATCGAAATCATCGAGGTATCCGACACAAGAATAATATCCGCAGCAAGCAACTCCTTATTCTCGCGGCAGAAGTCATAGAGATTAGCCGAGCCAATCTCCTCCTCGCCTTCGAGCATAAATTTCACGTTGCAGGGGAGTGAGTCGGTTGCACACATCGCCTCAAAAGCCTTGGCGTGCATAAAGAGCTGACCCTTATCATCATCCGCGCCACGACCCCAGATTCGACCGTCCTTAATCACAGGCTCAAAAGGCTCGGTTTTCCACTCCTCACGCGGGTCTACGGGCATAACGTCGTAGTGGCCATATACCAGCACCGTACGCGCTTCGGGATTAATGATTTTCTCGGCATAAACTACGGGGTTGCCATTGGTCGGCATAACCTGTGCAGTGTCAGCACCTGCCTTCACAAGCGATGCAGCCAACCACTCGGCACAACGCACCATATCCTCCTTATGGAGTGAGGGCTGTGCACTGATTGAGGGTATACGGAGCAGGTCGAATAACTCCTCGACAAAACGCTCCTTGTTAGTCTCGATATAAGCTAATGTATTCTTCATATTTATATTAAAATATCACGTAATTAAAGGTTGCAAACAGACTTGATTTCAGCAATAAATTTCTGCGCCAAAGCATCCGCCTCATCTGCCGATTTCGCCTCGGTATAGACGCGAATAATAGGCTCGGTATTCGACTTGCGGAGGTGTACCCAATTCTCTGCAAAGTCGATTTTCACACCGTCGATATCGTTCACATTCTCATTGGCATAACGCTCCTTCATTTCAAGCAGAACTTTATCTACATCAATAGCCGGTGTAAGCTCTATTTTGTTCTTCGATGCGTAGTACGAAGGATAGGTCGCACGGAGTGCTGTCATCGGCATATTTTTCTGCGCCAACCACGTCAGGAAAAGACCTACACCGACAAGTGCATCACGACCGTAGTGCAATTCGGGATAGATAACTCCTCCATTGCCCTCGCCACCGATTACGGCACCGATTTCCTTCATCTTTGCTACTACATTAACCTCGCCAACAGCCGATGCCGCATAAACGCCACCGTGCTTCTCGGTCACATCACGCAAAGCGCGCGACGATGAGAGGTTTGAGGCAGTGTTACCAACGCCCTGCGAAAGGATATAGTCAGCAATAGCTACAAGCGTATACTCCTCGCCAAACATCGTGCCGTCCTCGTTCACAAAACAAAGACGATCGACATCGGGATCTACAACGACACCCAAATCAGCCTTTTCGCGTACCACGGCAGCCGAAATTTCGGTAAGATTTTCGGGCAGCGGCTCGGGATTGTGAGCAAAATGTCCGGTCGGCTCGCAGTTGATTTCCACAACCTCACAGCCCAGCTCGCGGAGCAGCTGCGGAATAACTACACCACCCACAGAATTGACAGCATCGACCACAACCTTAAAGCCCTTAGCGCGGACAGCTTCCACATCAACCAAAGGTAGAGATAACACACTCTTGATATGCTGATTATTAAAATCTTCGCGCAATAGAACTTTTCCGATTTCATCAATCTTCGGATACTCGAAATTCACATCATCGGCAAGGGCCAGAACACGCTTACCCTCGGCATCATTCAGGAACTCGCCACGCTCATTCAGAAGCTTCAAGGCATTCCACTGTTTAGGGTTGTGCGACGCTGTGATAATGATACCACCGTCAGCCTTATGACCGATTACGGCCATCTCGGTTCCGGGAGTAGTACAGAGGCCGACATTAATCACATTCACACCACATCCGAGCAGTGTTCCCTCGATAATATCATTAACCATCTCGCCCGAAATTCGAGCATCGCGACCCACAACAATCGTGATAGATTTTCCGTTATTCTTTTCGCTCATAAAACGCGCATAAGCGGTGGTAAACTTCACGATGTCGATAGGGGTCAGATTATCACCCTGAGCGCCTCCGATAGTGCCTCGGATACCCGAAATTGATTTAATAAGTGTCATTGGTAAGATTATTGTTTTTGGTTAATATTTGTTAATTTGTACCTATATTAAATAAAAATCGCTCAATTTCTTTGAAATTCGATGTAAATATATTACTTTTATGCCAATTATAAAATAGTTAAGTATGAAAAATTCAAGAATAATCCCAGCTTCGGAGTTGATACTCAACGATGACGGTACCATTTTCCACCTTCATTTATTGCCGGAGCAGATTGCGGATATCATTATGCTTGTGGGCGATCCGGCTCGCGTAGATATGATTGCGTCTTATTTCGACGAAAGAGAGTGTGAGGTCGAGAGCCGAGAGTTCAAGACCGTAACCGGAACCTACAAAGGACGTCGTATGACAGCTCTTTCGACGGGTATCGGAACAGATAATATCGACATTGTCGTAACCGAATTGGATGCCTTGGCAAACATAGATTTTGCTACCCGCCAGGTCAAGGACGAGTTCAAGCAGCTCACACTTCTTCGCCTTGGAACTTCGGGCGCATTGCAGGAGGATATCAAGGTTGGCGAGCGTGTTTTCTCGCGCACTTCGGTAGGTTTTGACGGTTTGTTGAACTACTATGCCGGTCGCAACGACGTTTGCGATTTGGCTATCGAGAAGGCTTTTGTTGAGCATACCGGTTGGAATCCGCAACTTACGGCACCATACTTCATTGATGCCGACAAGTCGTTATTCGAGCTGTTTAAGGATATCACTCGCGAGGGTATTACCATCGCTGCGCCCGGTTTCTATGCCCCGCAAGGCCGTTGGGTACGCTTGCAACCGCAAGATTTACATCTGAACGAGAAGATTGAGGCATTCCGCTTTGGCGAACGCCGAATCACCAACTTCGAGATGGAGTCCTCGGCATTAGCAGGCTTGGCAGCATTGATGGGACATAAGGCCGCTACCATTTGTACCATTATCGCACAGCGTATTGCCAAAGATGCTTGCACCGACTACAAGCCATTCGTGCGTCAGATGATTGAAGAGGCTCTCGAAAAGTTAGCAACCCTTTAATAGACAATAATATAAACATAACAAAATAAAAGAAAAACCTATGAAATTCACAGTATCAAGTTCAGCACTATTCTCGTTGCTCTCGACAACCGGAAAGGTTATCAGCAATAAAAACACACTGCCCATTCTCGACTACTTCCTTATGGAGTTGAAGGATGGCGAGTTGAAGGTTACGACTTCGGACCTCGAAACCACATTCGTCGGCTCACTCAAAGTTGAGAACGTCGAGAGCGAGGGTCAGATTGCCGCACCTGCAAAGTTGTTGCTCGATTCGCTCAAAGAGTTCTCGGAGATTCCTCTGACTATCGAGGTTAATGACCAGACTTGGGAGATTAAGATCAACTGGAAGAGCGGTTCACTCTCGATTCCGGGCGCAAGCCCCGTGAGCTATCCCGCAGTACCCACACTTGCAGAGGAGCGCATCGAGGTAACTCTCGAAGTAGATACTTTGGTAAATGGTATCAACAAGACTATCTTCGCTACGGCTGACGACGAGTTGCGTCCCGTGATGAATGGTGTATATATCAACCTCGACACCGAGGGTGTAACTTTCGTTGCAACCGATGCTCACAAGTTGGTAAAATATTCGACCGAGAATCAGTGCGGCGTTCAGTCGGCATTTATCCTGCCCAAGAAGCCCGCAAACCTCTTGAAGAACGTCCTGCTCAAAGAGGACGACGATATCAAGGTAAGCTTCGACGCAAAGAACGTAGTCTTCAAACTCAAGAGCCACACTTTGGTTTGCCGTCTTATCGAGGGTAACTACCCGAACTACAACGCTGTAATTCCCGCAAACAACGCTAATAAGGTTCTTATCGACCGCGTAGAGTTGGTCAATGGCATCCGTCGCGTAGCAGTCTGCTCGAACCCGACAACAAACCTTATCCGTATGGATATCGCCAACAATCAGGTAAACCTCACAGCTCAGGATATCGACTTCTCGGTATCGGCAAACGAGACTCTCTCGTGCAGCTACGAGGGTCAGCCGATGTCTATCGGTTTCAAATCGACCTTCCTTGTCGAGATTCTCTCGAACATCGAGACTCCGACCGTAGTTATCGAGTTGGCTGATGCAACCCGTGCAGGCGTATTCAAGCCCGTTTACGACGACAAGCAGAGCAGCGCAACGCTGATGCTCTTGATGCCGATGATGATTAACGCATAGGGATAACCACAGATGAAGTTAAACCTCAAACGTCCGATTATATTCTTCGACCTCGAAACCACGGGTGTTGATACATCGAAAGACCGCATTGTCGAGATTTCGATGGTCAAGGTTATGCCCGATGGCGAGGAGATTATCAAAACCCGCAGGATTAATCCCGAAATGCATATTCCTGCCGAGGCAACGGAGATTCATCATATTACGGACGAGGATGTAAAGGATTGTCCGACATTCCGACAGATTGCCAAGTCGCTTTACCAATTTATGGAGGGATGCGACTTTGGCGGTTTCAACTCCAACCGATTCGACCTACCGATGCTTGTCGAGGAGTTTTTGAGAGTTGGCGTGGATGTTGATTTTAAGAATCGCAAGTTTGTCGATGTGCAGAACATCTTTCATAAGATGGAGGAGCGCACTCTCGTTGCGGCATACAAGTTCTACTGCAACAAGGATCTCACAGAGGCACACTCGGCCGAGGCCGATACGCTGGCAACCTACGAGGTCTTGAAGGCTCAACTCGACCGTTACGAGATTCTCGAAAACGACATCGAGGCCTTAGCCAAGTTCGCGTCGAGAGGCGAGACAGCCGACTATGCAGGTCGCATCGGCTACAACGACAAGGGCGAGGAGATTTTTGCATTCGGAAAATATAAGGGACAGACGGTTGCAGGGGTCTTTGCAAATGATCCGAGCTACTATACCTGGCTGATGAATGGCGACTTCCCGGCATACACCAAGAAGGTATTTACCGAGATTCGTTGCCGTGCCAAGAGTGGCAAGTAGCATCTGCAACATAGAGTAAAACAACGGAGGGAGGGTAGTATGCGCTCCCTCTTTGGAATTGTAAACAAGAATAAGATGAAGAGGTTCTACACAGCCTTTCTTTGCTTCGGGCTCACGATTGGCTCGCTATACGGAGCTATGGCTGCCGATACAGGACGTTCGCACACGATAGTTTATGTCAATGGTGCGAAATTCTACGTCCACACCGTTAAGGCGGGCGATACGCTCTACTCGTTATCGAAAATATACGGAGTCGAGATTGAGAACATCACAAAACATAATCCGTCGGCAGCCGATGGATTGAAGCTCGATCAGACAGTCAAAATCCCGATGATGCAAGCCCAGACTGTGGTCGAGAAGAGGCACAAAAAGAAGGATTTTGAGTACCACACCGTAGCCGCAGGCGAGACGCTGTACTCGATTTCGAAGCGTTATGGCGTATCTATTGAGACTATCTTGGCAGACAATACCGAGATTGACCCGACGCATATCAGCATCGGCACAAACCTCTATATCAGGCGTTCGGAGATAGGTCGAGTAGCCGAGAAGCAGGTCCAGAACGAGTGGGAAGCCTATAAGGATAATCTAAACTCGGTAACAACCGACGGCTATTCGTACTACATTGTGCAGGGCGGCGACACGCTCTACTCGCTCTGCAAGCGTTTTGGTATTGACGAGCAGACATTGCGCTCGCTCAACGAACTTTCGGAAGGATTGAAGGCAGGTGCGATGATTAAAGTTCCGGCCAAAAACGAGGTGGTTGCCTCTGACGCAGTATTCGCTGTGGATGCCACTTCGGGAGCGACCTCTACCGTTGCTCGACCCAACGAGGGTGCAACCGAGAGTGGACAGCCGAATAATACGGCAAGTCTATTCACGCAGAGGTCAGCAACCGACACTCTGAAAATCGCACTTATGTTGCCGATGACGCGCAATGGTATCCCCAACAACAACTTTACAGATTTCTACCGCGGATTTCTGCTCGGTTTGGAGCAGGTAAAGGGCAATGGGCATCAGGTCGAACTCACTCTCTACGACACGGATGTAACGCCCGAAGGAGCAGCAGCTATTGTCGAGAACGAGTTTGCATTGAATCAGCCCGATATGATTGTAGGCCCCGTCTATGAGCCGCAGATTGCATCGGTAGTGGCTTATGCCGAGGGCAAACCCTCACTGCCGGTAATCTCTCCGCTATCGGTACTCAACTCGCAGACCAGCCCCAAGCTGTTCCAGATGGCTCCGTCACCCCGACACAAGTACGACAAGGTCCGCGACCTCTTTGCCGAGGATAAGAACGTAACGCTTATTTACAGCGAGAATGTAGATACCGAATACGAGCGTGAGATTCTCGAACAGCTCAAAGGCCGCACCTATACCACTCACAAATACGAGTATGAGCACCCATCGGTTATCGAGGCTCGCGAGAAGGAGCGTCAGAAGTTGCGTGAAAAGGGTGTCGAGGTGCCCGATGAGCCTATCAGCCCAAGCGATATGTCGCCCCTGCTCAAACAAGAGGGTAGTAATACGCTTGTCATTTTGGCAAATAACGAGACCGAGGTAGACCGCATATTGACAGCCATTGCCTCGGCAAACATTTCGCTCACAGCGCGTACTCGCAACGTCGCTCCGTTCAAGGTGCTTGGCAATCCGAAGTGGAATCGTTATAATAACATCGACCGCTCGATATTCTTCCAAGACAATGTAGTTATGCTCTCGTCGTACCATACACGTCGCGACAACGAGCAAATTTATGAGTTCGACAGCAAGTTTATCAACGAGTTCGGTTCGATGCCGTCGCTCTTCGCCTACCGAGGTTACGATACGGCTGTAATCTTTGGCAACGGGGCATTCAGCGAGGATATCAAGCAGGCCTTGACCGAAAAGAGCTACACTCCGCTGACTACGCCCTACACCTTCAAGATGCAGGGCGAAACTCCTGAGGGCACAACCAATGCCGTCAAAGCCAACAGCGAGTGGATTCGCATCAATTATCATCGTAACTACACGACAACTACCGAGTAGCATAGATTTATGGCAACACTGAGAAACAACATACCCGAAAAGACCATCGAGCGACTTAGCGAATATCGTCGCACACTCTTGAATTGTCATCGTCAGGGCATCACCCACATCTTTTCGCACATCTTGGCTGGTATGCACGGCATCACAGCTGTCCAGGTACGTCGCGACCTAATGCTCATCGGCTTTTCGAGCGACACTAAGAAAGGCTACGACGTTAAGGTGCTAATCGAGTTTATCAACGGAATCCTCGACAGCGAGGAACCGATGAAGATTGGCATTATCGGTATGGGCCACCTGGGCCAAGCCATCACAAAATATTTCAACGGCAAGGGCCTTAAACTTCGCATCACTGCGGCATTTGACATCGACCCCGCGAAGGTCGGCACCACAATCGACGATATTCCCTGCTATCACCTCGACGAATTGGAGGAGGTTGTAGCCAATGACGACATCAGCATTATCGTCGTATCATCGCCCTCGAAGGTAGCTACGCAACTCGTCGTACCGATTATCAATGCCGGCATAAAGGGTGTGCTGAACTTCACGTCGGCATCACTCAACTTCCCACAGGGCATCGTGGTCGAAAACTACGATATTACAACCATTCTCGAAAAGGTGGCCTACTTCGTTAAGGAGAACGAGGAGAATAGCAACAACTAATCCGAAATGAGAGTTTTCCGCGGTTTCGACAATCTTCCGCAGTTTCGTTGCGGTGTAGCGACTATCGGTTCGTTCGATGGCGTACACTGCGGACACCGTGTACTGCTCGACCGCGTACGCTCGATAGCCTCCGAGCAGGGTGGCGAGAGCATAGTTCTCACATTTGAGCCACATCCACGCATCACACTCGGCAAGGCCGATGGTTTGCAACTGCTCTCATCTACCGACGAAAAACTACACCTGCTCGAAGCCGAGGGCATCGACAATGTGATAATCATCCCCTTTACTCGCGAGTTCAGCCAACTCTCGCCTGCGGATTTTCTGCACGAGATGTTGGTCGTAAAGGCCGGCATAAGATTTCTCGTTGTTGGCTATAACCACCACTTCGGGCACAACAAGGCCGGCGACTTCGACTTCCTTACAGAAAATAGCGCAGGATTGCAGGTCGTAAGGATTGATCAACACCGCGTCGAGAGCGACAAGGTTAGCTCGACCGTGATTCGTGGGGTTATCGAACGCGGAGATATGGTCCAAGCGGCACGTCTGCTCGGACACCCATATATAATGATAGGAACAGCCAACATCGACGGCACGATTACTCACCAAGAAGGAGAATATAAGCAGCTACCTCCGGTCGGCATATATCCCGTCCGCGCAAACAGTTCCGAGAATGAATTAATAATCGACAGCGACGGCTCGTTGCGACTTACAGGCATTACACATACGGCCGAGCCGCTGATAATAGAGTTTTAGTTATGATTACTTTCGACACCGAGATAAGGGTCTGGTACGTTGATACCGACCAGATGGGGATTGTCCACCACTCAAACTACATCAAATATTACGAGGAGGCTCGCTCGGCATTTATGCGTCATCTCGGAGTTTCGTATGCCGATATGGAGGCAAGCGGAGTGCTGATGCCGATTTTGCACGTCGAGTCCGACTACAAGCGTCCGGCTCGTTACGATGACCTGCTGACCGTCCGCATCATCATCAAGGATATCCCGATGGCTCGATTCGTAGCCAATTACGAAATCTACAATTCGAAGGGCGAGCTGCTCAACACCGGCTCGACGACGCTCGGATTTCTCAACAAGACAACAATGCGACCCTGTCGCGCTCCGCAATGGTTTGTCGAGATGCTTGTCAAAAATGGCTTAAAATCGGATAATTAGTTGTCCGATTTTTTGTTTATGACTGACAGATTGTCAGAAAAAAGTCAGTTACAGAGCCGTGGCACACACTTTGCCGTATCACTCACAAAACGCAAACAAACAATTAAAAACGAAATATATGACAAACGGAAAAATCGGGGTAACGACCGAAAACATCTTCCCCGTAATCAAAAAGTTCCTCTACTCGGACCACGAAATTTTCCTTCGTGAGTTGGTATCGAATGCAGTTGATGCAACACAGAAGCTCAAAACACTCTCGTCGTCGGGCGTAATGAAGGGCGAGCTTGGCAATTTGGCAATCCACGTCGCTGCCGACAAGGATGCCAAGACGCTCACAATTACCGACCGCGGTATCGGTATGACTGCCGAGGAGGTCGATAAGTATATCAACCAGATTGCATTTTCGAGTGCCGAGGAGTTCCTCGACAAGTATAAGAATCAAACCATTATCGGCCACTTCGGCTTGGGATTTTACTCGTCGTTTATGGTTGCCGACAAGGTTGAGATTTTTACCCAATCGTGGAAAGAGGGCGCAAAGGCTGTGCATTGGAGCTGCAACGGCTCGCCCGAATTTGAGATGGAGGAGTTAGACGAGAGCCGCGACCGCGGAACAACAATCGTCCTCCACATCGCCGAGGATTGCTTGGAGTATGCTGAGGCTACGAAAGTCGAGGAGCTGCTCAAAAAGTATTGCCGATTCCTCCCCGTCGAGATTGTCTTTGGCAAGGTCAAGGAGTGGAAGGACGGCAAGTATGTCGATACCGAGAAGGATAATGTCATCAACGACACCAACCCACTCTGGACACGCAAACCGAACGACATCTCGGAGGAGCAGTACAAGGAGTTCTACCGCGAGTTGTACCCGCTGGGCGACGACCCGTTGTTCTACATCCACCTGAACATCGACTATCCGTTCAACCTGACAGGTATTCTCTACTTCCCGCGTATTCACAACAACTTCGAGATTCAGAAGAACAAGATTCAGCTCTACTCAAACCAGGTCTATGTTACCGACCAGGTCGAGGGTATCGTGCCGGAGTATCTCACGCTGCTGCACGGTGTAATCGACTCGCCCGATATTCCTCTCAACGTCTCGCGTAGCTACTTGCAGAGCGACTCGAATGTCAAGAAGATTTCGAGCTACATCACTCGCAAGGTTGCTGACCGTCTGAACGAGCTCTTCACGACACTTCGCCCCGAATATGAGGAGAAGTGGGATAACTTGAAGGTCTTTATTCAATACGGTCTGCTCACCGATGAGAAGTTTGCCGAGAAGGCACAGGAGTTTATGCTCTGGAAGAGTGTCGATGGCAAGTACTTCACAGCCAAGGAGTACACCGACCTCGTATCGGCAAATCAGACAGACAAGGACGGCAATCTTATCTTCCTTTATGTCGATGATCCCGTATCGAAGCACTCGTTCCTCGAAGTTGCTAAGAGCAAGGGCTACGACGTTCTGATTATGGATGGCCAGCTCGATAACCACTATATTAATTGGTACGAGTCAAAGAATCAGCAGACCCGCTTTGTGCGTGTCGATAGCGATGTTATCGAGAAACTCATCCGCAAGGAGGAGGCGATGAAGATGTCGCTCAGCGAGGCTCAGCAGGAGTTGATGCGTCCCGTATTCGAGAGCCAGATGCCCCAGGATGAGAAGATTACCTACAACATCTCGTTCGAGGCGATGTCGCCCACGGATGCTCCGATTGTCATCACGCAGAACGAGTTTATGCGTCGAATGAAAGAGATGTCGCAGATGAGCGGTGGCGGAATGAGCCAATTCTATGGTCAGATGCCCGACAACTTCACAATCGCAGTCAATGGTAACCACCCGATCGTTATCGACATTCTGGGCAGCGTCGAGCACGCCTACGGAGATAAACTGAAAAGCATCACCAAGAAGATTGATGCTGCCGTAGCCGAGGAGGGTCGCTTCGAGGAGGTTATCAAGGGTAAGAAAGAGGAGGAGCTCACCGACGAGGAGAAGACAATGCACGAGGAGCTCTCGAAGAAGGTCGTGATGCTGCGCGACGAGCGTAACGAGCGACTCAAAGAGATTGGCCGCGAGAATGCTCTGGTACGCCAGATTATCGACCTTGCACTGCTCTCTAACGGCCTGCTCAAAGGCAAGAACCTCACGGACTTTATCCAGCGTTCGATTTCACTTATCGAGAGCGAGAAGAGATAGTCATCCAATACAACCAAAGCAAATAGGTGTCAGACCCCGAAAGTCTGACACCTATTTTTCGTAGAGTTATATTACAACTTCTCGATTAGTTGGTAGGTCGATTGCAACATCGTCTTGCCGATATGCTCGCGTTCGGGCGAGGCATCATCCGTGATTACACGATTAGAGGTACAATCATAGACGGTCGCGCCATCGGCCTGCACAACGCCAAAGCCGTTATTGAAGGTGTAGTATCCGAACTCCTCGCTCTTTGGCGCAAAGATATTGCGGCTCAACACAAAGCGAGAGGCATCACATCCCAACTGCGCAAGCAGCGTCGCAGCCAAATCGCTCTGTGAGCAGAAATTCTCGACGACCTTCGGCTCTCGAACTGCACCACCGAGCCACAACATCGGGATATGGTGTCGCTTGGCAGCATTTGCACCGATATTATAGGGGTATTTATAGGCGTGGTCGGCAATGATTATCACCAACGTATTCTTCCACTCATCCAACTCGCGCAGTCGCTCGACAACCGAGCCTATGCAGCTATCAGCAAAGTACATCGAGCAGAGCATTCTATCCTCGAAGCTATCCACAGGAACATCAAACGGCTCGTGGCTCGACAAGGTCTGCCATACGGCAAAGTAGGGCTTATCAGCACTATTAAGTGCAGCCACGTGGTCCACGAAGTAATCCGACAGCACATCATCGGCATATCCCCACTTTGAAGTTGGCGCATCGAATGACAAATCTTTGAGTGCAACGAGCTTTTCGAATCCCGTACCGTAGAGATACGACGACATATCCGTAAAGTTCAGGTCGCCACCGTGAATATACGAAGTTGAATATCCGACCTCTCGCAACGAAGATGCTATCGAGGGTAATGCCGCAGCCTTCGCCGGATACTTCATCAGCGACATCGTCGGCTGAGCGCAGAAGCCACTCAACGTAGCCAATACACCACGGTCGGTACGGAACGATGAGGCATAAATATTCTCAAACCAGATGCCCTCGTTCTTCAATCGTTGCAGGTTGGGCGCAACACTCTGCCCATCAACCTCCTCGTCAAATGTCGTACGGCCAAAACTCTCGGCAAGAATCAGCACGATGTTGGGTCGGGTAGTGGTCAGCAACGACTCGGTGCAAGTTCCTGCGCCAAGTGCAGCCAGATTTTGCTCACACTCCTGCGCATCAAAGTAGCTGTAACGCTCGACTTCCACATCATCGCCAATCGACGAGAGGAACGAGAATGTCGGCTGCACAGCTGCGTGGTTGAGTATTGCCTTATCACTAAAATAGACCTTCGAAACATTAGCCACAGCCGTAGTCACACCTCCGCGAATAGCTAAAAAATCGACACCCATCAGCAGCAATACAACAACCGCCCAAAGAGCTCTCCACCATTTCGAGCCCACATTGGTCGTATCGAGCAGTCGCAAAATTTTGCGATAGGTATATGCCAAAGCAGCAAAATAGAGAATAGCAACCACGAATTGCACTATAAACTGCTTTAACGTAACACTTGCAGCAGCCTCCTTGGGTGTTGCCAAATATTGCAATATCGAGGCATCGAGCGGGAATCCCCAAAACTCGTATAGCCCCAGATTGACAGCAAACGATACTGCCATAAATGCCGATGCGATATAGAGCCAAACCTGCATCACCACACGCCAGAATCGGAAGGGTAGTGCTATCGCAAGGAGCATTATCAATGCCGGCACCGCACAGACATAACCTGCCATAGTCATATCAAGCATCAAGCCGTGCCATACTACACCTACCCACTCGGCAAATGGCACATCATACCACAACATAAAGAGTGGTTTCTGCACAGCCGAGAGTATAACGGTCGCCACAAACAGCAGTAGCAATGCCGATAAATTTTTCTTCATCAGTCTATTAAGCAGTATTTTAATAGAAAGACATCTGCCTCTCCTTAGTTTCTCTCAGGTAAGGCAGATGCCGAAATAGTCAATCAGAATTTATAGTTGTAAATGTATGGTTGAGATATTTTGAAGCTGCTCGCAGAGCGAAAAACCGGAGCATACCTACGTATGTGAGGATTTTTCGAACAAGGCAGATGCCAAAATATCCAACCAGACTTTTACAAAAGACTTTTACAAAAGGGCGTCTACCTTTGCCTTCAACGCATCCTTGCTGATTGCGCCTACGTGCTTATCTACGACCTCACCGCCCTTGATAAATACGATGGTCGGGATGTTGCGCACCTTGTACTCAGCTACTATATCGTCGTTGTCATCAACATCGCACTTGCCGATAACGACTTTGCCCTCGTACTCAGCAGCCAACTCCTCGACGATAGGAGCTACCATACGGCAGGGGCCACACCACTCTGCCCAGAAATCAATAACCACCGGCTGACCCGATGCGAGAACCTCAGAATAGTTCTCATTTGTAATTTGTAATGCCATAGTTGTAAAATTTTAGTTTAATTAATTATTGTGATATTGTGTATTTCAATTGATTACGTTTCAAGCAATCTATCAGTTCATTTGTAACACTCACTCGGTACTTGCGCGAGAAGTGGCGCAGAGTTACACCCTCCATCTCATCTACGACCGTAAAGCGCAACAACGCATCGCCCTTTGACTTTTTGACCGCAGCAACCAACTCCTCAATCAACTCTGTGCGTATATCGCTCAACGGCAAGACAACAACGACCTCCTTGACGGCATCGCGCATCTCGCCCAGCGGGGTCATCGAGGTAATGCGATACTCCAACTCGGTAGAGTCTTTGGGGTAAGGTCGTTTCTGCACCTTTCCGCGAACACAAAGGTAGTAGTCGGGGTAGAGGTGCTGGCGGAACTTCTCAAAATCCTTCGAGAATAGGGTAAACTCGTGGCTGCCTGCATAACCCTCCAACTTCACACGACCCCAGGGGCGTCCGTCCTTTGTCATTCGCATATCTATACCTGTCACGATACCCGCTACAACGATATCTCGGCCTTCGAGAGCTGCAAGGTTATCCAACTCCGGCAACTCGGCATTGCAGATATTATCAATAATTATGCGATAATCATCGAGCGGATGCGACGAGAGATAAAGACCGATAACCTCCTTCTCCTTTTTAAGACCTTCGAGCAGATTCCAATCCTCGCAAACCGGAGGTGCAGGACGCTGCAAATCCACCATACCCGAATCGCCACCAAAAAGGCTCTGCTGGGCATTCTGTTTCTCGGCCTTGAATCGCTGGCCATAGCGCATCAACGATTCGAGGAAGGTCGTACCCGATGCATCCTCAGCAAAGAACTTGCTACGCGAGAAGTCGCAAAGCGAATCAAATCCACCCGCATAGGCCATACTCTCCATACACTTGCGGTTTACCACCGAGTAGTTCACACGCTCGACAAAGTCGTAGATATCCTTATAGCGACCATTCTTCTCTCGGTCTTCGATAATCGACAGCGCAGCAGCCTCGCCAACACCCTTGATAGCAGCCAATCCGAAGCGGATATCGCCCGCCTCATTCGAAGAGAATCGCTGCATAGACTCGTTCACATCAGGGTTGAGTACCTTTATACCCATCGACTTACACTCGCTCATATAGTCCGTGAGCGTCGTGATATCGTTGATATTGCTACTGAGCAATGCCGCCATATACTCCGAGGGGAAGTTGGCTTTGAGGTATGCGGTCTGGTAGGCTACCCACGAATAGCAGGTCGCGTGCGATTTGTTGAAGGCATATGATGCGAACTTCTCCCAATCCTTCCAAATCTTTTCGAGTACATCCGGGTTGTGTCCGTTGGCCTGACCGCCATTGATAAATTTCGGTTTCAGCTCGTCCAGCTTAGACTTAATCTTCTTACCCATAGCCTTACGCAGAGTATCGGACTCGCCTCGCGTAAAGCCACCAAGCAGACGCGAGAGAAGCATGACCTGCTCCTGATAGACCGTAATACCGTAGGTATCCTTCAAGTACTTCTCCATAATCGGGATATCGTACTCGATAGGTTTACGGCCATGCTTACGATCGATAAAGTCGGGGATATAGTCCATCGGGCCCGGACGATAGAGGGCATTCATCGCGATAAGGTCCTCGAATACCGACGGTTTCAACTCGCGCAAGTACTTTTGCATTCCCTGCGACTCGAACTGGAACGTGCCGACGGTACGACCCTCGCTATAAAGCTTATAGGTTGCTAAGTCATCAATCGGAATATTGTCGATATCTACCTCCACGCCCTTGATACGACGAATATTCTCGACCGCATCCTTCATAATCGTAAGGTTCTTCAAGCCGAGGAAGTCCATCTTAATCAGACCCGTGTCCTCGATTACCGAACCCTCATATTGCGTCACGAGCATCTTCTCGCCCGTCTCCTTATCATCAGCTGTCGATACCGGCACCCAATCGGTAATATCATCACGACAGATAATCGTACCGCAGGCGTGAACACCCGTTCCGCGCACGTTGCCTTCGAGTTTGAGGGCATACTTTATCGTGTCGCGCATAATCGGATCCTCCGAACTCTCGGCATCCTTCAACTCCTGTACCGCAGCAATAGAGTTTTTGAGGTTGATTTTGAGCTGCTTCTCCTTATCCTTCGGGTCGGGAATACGCGCAGGAATCAACTTACACAGACGGTCAGACTCGGCAAGCGGCAACTTCTGCACACGCGCGACATCCTTCAACGCCATCTTGGTAGCCATCGTACCATAGGTAATGATATGCGCCACCTTCTCCTTACCGTACTTATTTGTCACCCAATTCAAGACACGACCACGACCCTCATCATCGAAGTCGATATCGATATCAGGCAGCGATATACGGTCGGGATTGAGAAAACGCTCGAACAGCAGGTCATACTTGATAGGATCGACCTGCGTAATACCCAGACAGTATGCCACAGCAGATCCCGCAGCCGAACCACGGCCGGGACCCACCCATACATCGAGTTCGTTACGAGCCGCAGCGATAAAGTCCTGCACGATAAGGAAGTATCCGGGGAAACCCATCGTCTTCATAATGTGCAACTCGAACTTCATACGCTCGGCAACCTCGTCCGACAATGGCATAGGATAGCGTTTGGCTGCGCCATCCATTGCAAGTTTACCGAGGTAGTCAGCTTCGAGCTTTATTCGGTAGAGGCGGTCATATCCGCCCAACTTTTCGATTTTTTTCTTTGCATCTTCCTCCGACATCACGACATTGCCATTCTCGTCGCAGGTAAACTCATCAAAGAGGTCCTTCTCGCTAAAACGAGTACGATACTCCTCCTCGGTACCGAAATCTGCCGGAATGTCGAACATCGGCATAATCGGAGCGTGGTCGATAGAGTAGTTCTCAACCTTATCGCACACCTCAATCGTATTGGCCAGCGCATCGGGATAATCTGCAAAGAGTTCATTCATCTCGGCCTGAGTCTTCAACCACTCCTGCTTCGAGTAGAGCATTCGTTTCGGGTCGTCGAGATCTCGGCCCGTATTCAGACATATCAGTCGGTCGTGAGCCTCGGCATCCTCCTCGTCGATAAAGTGTACGTCGTTCGAGCAGATAAGCTTCACGTTGTGCTTGCGCGCAAGTTCGACAATATGCTGATTGACCTTGACCTGCATTTCGTAGGCCTCGTGATTTGCACGCTCGACTGTCGCCTTGTGAATCTGCAATTCGAGATAATAGTCGTCGCCAAAGAGGTTTTTATGCCACAGAATGGCCTTCTCGGCATCCTCCAAGCGGTCAGAGGTAATCAATTTCGGAATCTCGCCACCCAGGCAGGCCGAGCAGCAGATAAGTCCCTCGTGATACTTTTCCAGCTCCGAGTGGTCAGTACGCGGACGCATATAGAAACCGTCGGTCCACGCCTTCGACACGATCTTGATGAGATTTTTGTAACCCGTCAGGTTTTTTGCCAGCAGGATTAGGTGGTAACCGCTCTGATCCTCTTTGCCCTCCTTGCGTGTCATTCCGCGACGAGCCACATAGACCTCACAACCGATGATTCCCTTAAACTCCTTTTTGGGCAGAGCTTCCAGGTCGGCCTTCGCCTTTGCGAGGGCCGCAACGGGGTCATCGCCCTGCTCTTCGGGAGATGCCGTTCCGTTTTCGAGTCGCTCGACGAGAGCCTTGGCATCCTTCAACTTGCCTTTACGCTCCTTATTCTTCTTACCGACATAGTTCCAAAACTCCTTGACACCAAACATATTGCCGTGGTCCGTGAGCGCAATTCCCTGCATTCCGTCGGCCATAGACTTATCTACAAGGCGTGAAATACTCGCCTGGCCATCGAGAATTGAATATTGCGAATGGACGTGAAGATGTACAAAATCAATCATTGGTGTCACAGTTTTAGTTAATCCGTACAAATATACTCATATTATATTTATTTTCGAGGCAAGAATATTGTATTTTTTTCAACAAAATTTTCGCGCATTACGAATTTTATTCGTAACTTTATGGAAACCAAAAACTCGTCTGTTATGGAGAATAGAATTTTAGTTGTTTTGGCCGAGTATAACTCGCCAATGGAGGCAGAACTCACAAAGTCACTCCTTTCAAGCGCAGGCATCTATGCCGAAATCGAAAACGAGTTTATGTCCACGCTCTATCCGCCCGCAGTACCGTGCCGACTGATGGTCTGCGAAGAGGATTTAGACCAAGCAAAAGCACTCCTTATACAGCGTTAATCGCTGTATAAGGAGTGCTTTTTAATCGGGATTGGTTAATTCCAAATCTCCCACGACGCTTCGGCTTGCGCCTCGAACATCACTACGCCGTTAATCGTATGAGCACCTGCACGTTCGCCACGCGCGAGGAACTCCGTACGCTCAGGATTATATATTGTATCGAAGAGATAATTTCGTTCCGTCAGCGCATCGTAGGGTAGCGCGGGAGCCTCCTCGACGTGGGGGTACATTCCCACAGGCGTTGCGTTGATGATAAGTCGATATTCGGCTACAATTTCGGGGGTTAAATCCTCATAGGCGAGATTTCCACGCACTCGGTCGCGCGAAACGATGAGATACTCGATACCACGCTCTGCCAGCACATACTGCACGGCCTGCGATGCACCGCCCGTGCCGAGCACCAGAGCCTTCACGCACTCCTCGCTACCGAGCAGCTTATCGAGCGAGTGGCGAATGCCGATAACATCCGTATTGTAACCCACCTTACGGCCACCGCTGCATTTCACACAGTTCACTGCACCCACAGCCTGTGCCTCAGGCGAGATTTCGTCGAGCAGGGGCATAATCTCTCGCTTGTAAGGTATCGTCACGTTAAATCCCTCAATATCAGCAGGCAGCAGGGTAGTTACCGCACCAATCTCTGGGAGTTCATAGAGGGTATATTCCGCATCAATAGCCTCACGCTCGAACTTTGCGGTAAAGTATCGAGCCGATGCCGAGTGTCCGAGCGGACGACCTATCAATCCGTAGTGTTTCATTGTTCACCATCTTTGCTTTGCACAAAGATAGTGAACAAATCCACAACTTTCACACTTTACAACACCTTTATTCGTTATCTTCACCCTTAAACAGCGCTATTAGCGCAATGATAAAGACAAAAAATCGCTTCGACTAACCCGCAGAACGATGCGATACAGACGCCCAACAACGCAATTAACCACATACCAACTTAAATAATGTCCAAAATCTCGATTACCTGCGCGAGAGTACATATATCTCGCTCGCCCGTATAGATACTGCACGATTTCAGTTGGCTGCGAGCCTCGGCAAAGGATGCAGGCAGAGCCCCCGAAGTATCGAGCGCGACACGGAAAGTACGACCCTCACGATCGACATAGTGGCAATTCGAAGATTTGAAGAAGTAGTTATATATAAAGTAGTGTTCGCCATTTTCGTCCTCGATTTGCGAGCAGCGATAACTCTTCCACCACACCAGATAATCGCCCAGCGAGGGTGTCCCCTCGAAAGCTCGGCTAAATGGCAACTGCGCTTTGCTCAAACGACTATCCGCCAAGATTACATCACGCTTCTCGAAGAGTCGGTAGGCATTTTTGAAGAATAGCTCCATCTCTTTCTTCACGCTATTGGCACCTTCGCCCTCCGGCACCCAATCCTCTACGGGCGTCACACTACAATCCTTACCAACCTTCGAGTAATCTCTCTCGATAATGGGCAACGACTGCTTAAATCTTTCATCTCCGAGAGTAAAAACCCTCTGTTCCGTAAACACAACCGACTTCGGCTGCAAAATCTGCTCATTCATAGCAACAAAATTTTAATTAGTTAAACATATTTGAGGGGTTTGTTGCTGCAAAGGTAGAGGGGTGTAGTGACAACTTGTGACACAAAATATTTTTTCGCAAAATTTCACAAAAAAAATCTCTCCGACTTTGTGGTCAGAGAGATTTAATCATTGAGTTTTATATCGGGCTACAAATCCTCGAAAGTCAAATCGGACTCGATAGTTACGGGTTGCTCCTCAGCAACCGGCTGTTCCTCGCCATTATACAGATTCTCGATCTCCTGCTTAGGCTCCGACTCGAAATACTTGGGACGATTCTCCTGCAAGAAGTTTTCAATCGCGCCAAACTCCTCGCAGAAGCGACGAATATCCTCCTTATAGAGGACAATCTTGTGGCGGTCATAATATTGTGTACCGTCGGGATTTTGACGTTTACGGCTCTCGGTAATAGTTACGAAGAGGTCCTCTCCCTTGGTGGCGCGAACATCCAAAAAATATGTACGATGTACGGACTTTACAGTTCTCGAAAGGATATATTCACCAAACTCTTCAACACGGTCGTTTTGCGACCCTTTTTTAGAATACATAAATAAGTTTTTAGGGGTTTCGGATAACAAAGATATACAAAAAACCCTTACAAACACAAAAGAATGTTGTTTTTTGACAAAAAAATGATTGATTTTTCCCCGACTACCTATAACCCAAAATTGGTTTAGCCACGCTATTCCAATTTGTCACAATCCGAACTCCCTCATTCAGAACAGAATCGCCCTCGGAATTGATAATTTCGTAGTATGCCGAATCCGAATAGAGATTACGAGCAACAAGTGCCTTGAATTGACGCGCCATAAACGATTTCGAGCGCAAGAACTCCTCCTCGACCATCTCGACACCCTGGGCCGATGCCTTGGCCGTAATCTCGGCAAGGACCGCATCCGCCACAACAAATCCATCCTTAAACTTATCCAAAGTGGGGTATTCCGCCAGTAGGTGGGCACGATTCGAGTCGAGATAGTTATAGAGATACTCCGCAACCACTCCCTTGCTCGTTACCTTGACAAGATAAGACGTAAATTCCATCGTATCGGGCTCGATAACCACGTCAGGCGTAATTCCACCGCCACCACGCACCGTGCGACCATTACGCAAGGTCTTATATGTCGGCAACTCTGCGAGGCCAACCGTATCGGCCGCCTTTCCGCTTGCCACCAAACGCTCCCGCTGCGCCTTGTAGTACTCCTCGCGCTTACCATTCTCATAGGGTCGCTGGATAACTCTACCCGTCGGGGTGTGGTATCGTGCAATGGTCAGACGCACAGCCGAGCCGTCATTGAGCACCACCTGACGCTGTACCAAACCTTTACCGAAGCTCGGACGGCCGACAACCACTCCGCGGTCCCAATCCTGCAAAGCTCCGGCAACAATCTCGCTGGCCGAGGCCGAAGATTCATCCACAAGCACCACGACGGCTGTTTTGGCGAAGTATCCACCCTTACGCGCGCGATATATTTGCTGTGGTACCGAATAGCCCTCAGTCGATACAATCTCTGCACCTTCGGGCAGGAAGTGGCTCGCAAGGCCTATTGCCTGGTCGAGCAGTCCTCCACCATTTCCGCGCAGGTCGAGAATCAAGCCCTCCAAACGGCCGAGTGATGATGTCGCTCGCTGAAATTCATCCACAGTAGTTCGACCAAAGCGGTTAATCTTCACATAGCCGATATGCTTGGCAATCTCGTATGCTGCATCGACCGTATTGACCGGAATCTTATTGCGTGTAATCTCGAATTCCCAAACGCCCTCTGTACCGTGACGAACAACACCGATACGCACCTTCGTACCCATCTTGCCTCGCAGGCGCGCAGGCACATCCGCGCGTTTCATTCCGACAGCATTTTCGCCATCAATGGTCACGATTCTATCACCCGGACGCACACCGACACTCTCGGCCGGCGCACCGGTTATCGTATTGACCACCAATACCGTATCACGCAATACATTAAACTCGACGCCGATACCGCTAAACTCGCCATCAAGCTGTTCCTGCACACGCTGCATATCCTTGGCCGAAATATACGATGAGTGGGGATCGAGTTCGGTCAGCATACTCTCTATCGCCTTTTCGACGAGCGGCTGCATATCGACCTCATCGACATACGAGCCGGCCACAAGGCCAAAGAACTTATTAAACTTCGAGAGTTGTTGCAAGTCCTCGTTCTTTACACGCCCCTGCGCCAAAGCGAATGTAGGCGCAAGTGTTACCACCAGCGCCAACATCACTCTTCGCATCGTATATTTCAACAATCCAATCAAATCTATTTTAGCAAATAGTCTAAAAACGCTCTGCGATTAACGCTCTGCAACGTAAGCAGCGACCCCTGCAAAGGTTACCTGCTGCTGCTCGCCCGAACGCATATCCTTCACCGTAGCCACACCCTGCTCCAGCTCCTGCGAGCCGATAATCACTACGAAAGGAATCGTGCGACGGTTAGCATACTCCATTTGTTTCTTCATCTTTGCCGATTCGGGATAAATCTCGGCAGCCACGCCCTTCGAGCGCAACTCTGCGATGATTCGCAACGACTGCAACTCCTCGGCTGCTCCGAGGTTCGCAAAGAGCACCTTTGTCGAGCAGTCCACCTCCTCAGGGAAGAGTTCAAGGCCTGTCATCACGTCGTAGATGCGGTCTGCACCGAACGAGATACCCACACCCGACACGTCGGGGAGTCCGAAAATGCCGGTAAGGTTATCGTAGCGACCACCACCGCAAATCGAGCCGATAGCGTAGTCGAGAGCCTTAACCTCGAAGATTGCACCGGTATAGTAGTTCAAACCTCGTGCCAACGAGAGATCCAACTCAACGGGCAGAGCCACGCCCAAAGCCTCGATATAGCCGAAGATTGTACGCATCTCCTCGATACCCTTCAAGCCGGTCTCCGACGAGCCGATAACCTCGGCCAACTTATCGAGTTTCTGCGAGTTATCGCCTGAAAGTTCGAGTATCGGTTGAAGCTGAGCAACAGCCACCTCATCCAGACCTCGTTCGAGCAACTCGGCCTTCACGTTATCCAAACCAATCTTTTCGAGTTTGTCGATTGCAACGGTGATATCCATCATCTTGTCGGCGTGGCCGATTGATTCAGCAATACCGTAAAGAATCTTGCGGTTGTTCATCTTCAACACAGTACGAATGCCGAGCTTCGCGAAGACCTTATCGACAATCTGCACCAACTCGACCTCGTTCAGGAGCGAGCGCGAGCCGATAACATCGACATCACACTGATAGAATTCGCGGTAGCGACCCTTCTGCGGACGGTCAGCGCGCCATACGGGCTGAATCTGGAAACGCTTGAAGGGGAACGAAATCTCGTTCTGGTGCTGCACGACATAGCGCGCAAAGGGAACAGTCAGGTCATAACGCAGACCCTTCTCGCAAATCTTTGATGCGTTGTGCAGCTCCTCCTCCGAGAGGTTGGCTGCATAATCGCCCGAATTAAGAATCTTAAAGAGGAGCTTATCGCCCTCATCGCCATATTTACCCAGCAGGGTAGAAAGGTTCTCCATTGCAGGAGTTTCGAGCGGAGCGAATCCGTAAGTGCGGAATACGCTCTTCACGGTATCGAAAATATATTGGCGGCGACTCATCTCGACCGGCGAGAAGTCGCGCGTACCTTTTGGAACTGATGGTTTTTGTGCCATATAATTAAATGTTGTATTTAATTAATTCAAAATTAAGAATTCAAAATTCAAAATTTAGGTGCCTACGGCGTGTAATAATTGAGAATTGAGAATTGACAATTAAAGGTATTTATGCTTTGTGTTTTATAGCGTCAAAGTAAATAATTTTGAATTACTCTGTCAGTTTACGGTATTTTACACGCTTGGGGGTCATATCGAATCCCTGCAACTTCTTCCACTCCTCATACTCCGAGTACGAGCCCTCGTAGAAGACAACCTTCGAGTCGCCCTCGAACGAGAGAATATGGGTAGCCACACGGTCGAGGAACCAGCGGTCGTGCGAGATAATCACAGCACAACCTGCGAAGTGTTCGAGACCCTCCTCCAATGCACGGAGTGTATTTACGTCGATATCGTTGGTCGGCTCATCGAGCAGCAGGACATTACCCTCCTCTTTGAGTGCGAGGGCAAGGTGCAAGCGGTTGCGCTCACCACCCGACAACACACCACACTTCTTCTCCTGGTCAGCACCACTGAAATTGAATCGCGCAACATAAGCTCGCGAGGGCACCTGACGATTTCCGAGCGTGATAAGATCCGAATTCTGCGAAATAACCTCGTAAACGGTCTTTTCGGGGTCGATAGATGCGTGCTGCTGATCTACATAGGCGAGCTTCACGGTCTGACCCACGGTAAATGTACCGCTCGTAGGCTTCTCCAAGCCCATAATCATACGGAAGAGGGTAGTCTTACCCGTACCGTTCGGGCCAATCACACCCACGATACCTGCGGGCGGCAACTTGAAGTCGAGACCCTCATAAAGTACGCGGTCGCCAAAGGCCTTCGATACGCCATTAGCCTCGATAACCACATCACCCAAGCGAGGACCGTTCGGGATGAAGATTTCGAGCTTTTCTTCTCTCTCCTTCGTATCTTCGTTAAGCATCTTATCGTATGCCGACAGACGAGCCTTGCTCTTGGCGCGACGACCTGACGGATTCATATTGACCCACTCCAACTCGCGCTCCAAAGTCTTGCGACGCTTTGACTCCTGCTTCTCCTCCATAGCCATACGCTTGGTCTTCTGGTCGAGCCAGCCTGAGTAGTTACCCTTCCAGGGAATACCCTCACCACGGTCGAGCTCCAAAATCCAGCCTGCTACATTATCGAGGAAGTAACGGTCGTGGGTTACAGCGATAACCGTACCCTTATATTGCTGCAAGTGCTGCTCCAACCAGTCGATAGACTCTGCGTCAAGGTGGTTGGTAGGCTCATCAAGCAACAGCACATCGGGCTGCTGCAACAACAGACGGCAAAGTGCCACACGACGACGCTCACCACCAGAGAGCACCTTCACACTCTGGTCGGGATCGGGACAACGCAACGCATCCATCGCGCGTTCCAAGACGCTGTCAAGCTCCCAACCGTTTACGTGGTCAATCTGCTCGTAGAGCTCACCCTGACGCTCGATCAGGCGCGCCATCTCATCATCATCCATCGGCTCGCAGAGCTTCATATTGATATCCTCGTACTCTTTAAGCAGGGCTACCGTAGCGGCACATCCCTCCTCGACAATTTCCTTAACACTCTTCGAATCATCGAGTTGCGGCTCCTGTTCGAGATATCCCACGGTATAGCCGGGCGAGAATACGACCTCTCCCTGGAAGTTCTTATCGATACCTGCGATAATCTTCATCAGGGTCGATTTACCCGAACCGTTAAGACCGATAATACCGATTTTTGCTCCGTAAAAGAACGAGAGATAGATGTTGTTAAGCACTTTCTTCTGGTTAGTAAATGTCTTGGACACACCAACCATCGAAAATATAATCTTTTCGTCTGCCATAGTATATATTTTATATTATTATTTTCTAATCGGACAAAGATACAAAATAATTCAGAATTAAGAAAATCTATTTTTTCAAATCACTTTTTTGCCATTTTCTGCACATTAAGTACAAATACCTAAATTGCTTATAGATTAGACTGTTTGTGATATTTTTTCATTATACTTGCGTCCGAAACACAAACTTAAACGATATGAAGAGAGTTTTAAAACCAAGAGAACATAACTTCCTTTTAAAAGCTTTTCGCGTCTACTTGCAATTCGTAAATTCATGGTTGTATTTCCGCAAAGAGCACATGGTAGGCATCGAGAATGTACCGGTAAACGGAACGCCCCTGGTAGTCGTATCCAATCACCAAAACTGCCTTAATGACCCCTTGAGCGTGGCGCTCAATATCACCGATCGCCGAATGAACTTCATCGCTCGCGCCAACGTATTCAATAACCCCATAGCCGGCAAATTCCTCCGCGCAATCGGACTGCTGCCCGCATATCGTATGAGCCACGAAGGTCTGCGTGCCGTGCTCAAGAACAAGGAGATGTTAGACAATGCAGGTCAGGCACTCTGCGACGGTGAGACGCTGATGCTCTTCCCCGAAGCCGACCACCAAGATAAGCGCTGGTTGGGCACCTTCAAGCCCGGATACCTCAAAATTGCATTTGATGCAGCGCAGAAGTTCAACTTCGAGCGTGACGTGATGATCTTGCCCTCGGCAAACCACTACTCAAACTACTTCCACGCTCGTACCGATATGCTTATTCGCTTTGGTACACCTATTTCGCTTAAGCCTTACTACGAGAGATATCAGGAGGAGCAACGCGGCACTATGATCGAGATTAACAATCTTGTCCGCGAGACCATCAAGGGGCTTATGTTGCACATCGAGGACCTGGAGCATTACGACCAGATCGACTTCCTGCGCGAGACCGGCTACGGTTACAAGTATGCCCGCGAGAACGGCTTTAAGCCCAACTATTTACCCTCGAAGCTCCTCTCGGATCAAAAGTTCGTTTCGGCCTTACAGCAGGCCTACGAGGAGCAGCCCGAGCAGATGGAGCAGATCTACGAAGACACCGCAAAATTCGCGGCAAAACTCAAGGAGATGAAGATCCGCGATTGGCTCTTTGTTCGCAATCCCAAGTGGACTGCCGCTGCTCTGCGAGCCCTCGGATTGGTTACGCTTTTACCTCTGTTTATCATCTCGGTTATTCCGACTGCACTGCTCTTTATCATCCCAAAGATCTTTATCAAGAAGATGATCAAAGACCACATGTTCTACAGTTCATTCCACGTCGGCGTAAGCGTATTTGTCTCGGTTCCTATATGCCTTATTTTGCCCATGATTTTGCTCTGGATTAACGCAAGTTTCTGGTGGGCATTGGGCTATTTGGTAGCCTTCCCGTTTATGTTTGTTTTAGCGTGGAATTACCTGCGATTGTTCTGGAAGTTCATTGGCACCTGCATCTTTGTTAAGCGCAGCAACCGTAGCGTAATCAACGAATTACGCCAGCTTCGAACATCTATTTACGATAGATTGGACAACCTGCTCAAATAAGCAGCAACATATTCACTAAGGCCGTTATCTTCGGATAGCCTCGTAGGCTGCCTCGTGGCACTTTGCTCGCGGGTTCTGTTCCGAAAAGGCCTTATTATCGCGAGAGGGATAGACGCGATTCGAGAGGAAGATAAATATCAAATCCTTCTTCGGGTCTGCCCAGACCATTGTACCCGTAAATCCGGAGTGACCAAAGCCCCTTTTCGATGCCGACGGAGCGTAATAGTAACGCTTCAAATCGGGTTTTCTGCGTGTACGATTATCGCTAAATCGACGCTTATCGAAGCCTATACCGCGATAGTTTCCACCCTTGGGATATTGACTCGAAGTCCACTCGCGAACGGTCTTACGTTTGAAGTATCTAACACCGTCATATTCGCCACCATTCAGCAGCATTTGAAGTATCGGCGCAAGGCTCTCGGCATTGGCAAAAATACCGGCATTTCCCGACACTCCGCCGAGCGATGCAGCAGCCTCGTCGTGGACAAATCCGTGGACCAAACCTTTGCGATAATAGTTGTCGATTTCTGTCGGCACAATCTCGTCGAGAGAGCGTGTTTTGCGAGGATTGAAAATCGCACTTTTCACACCAAGCGGCTCGTAAAACTCTTTACGTAGAAAATCCTCGAAGTAACTACCCGTAATACGCTCGACAACAGCAGGGTAGAAATGGAACGGTGTGCAGGTATATCGCAGCTTTTTCGCCCCATTTTTCAGCTCGGCAATACGGTTATACATCAGCTTGTGCGTATCCTTGCAAACCCACAAACTATCGTGGAATTGATAGGGAAAATCATCACTCGGAACACGGCTGAACATATCGCTGCGCAGCTCTCGTTTTTCATCCCAAAATGCTCGTTGAAAACTGATGCTTCGCAGGCCGCTCTGATGGGTCATCATCTCGCGCAATGTAAGCATCTCCTTGTCGGTTCCTTTCAGCTCTTCGAAGTACTCCGAAAAGGGTCTGTCGAGTTCGATTTTACCCTGCTCGACAAGTCGCATCATACACAGCGTCGATGCCAGCACTTTCGTACACGAGGCCATATCGTATAGATGATGATTCTCGACCTTGCGCTCGCAGTCGTAGGTATGATATCCATAGCTCTTATTAAACACTATCTTGCCACGACGAGCCACAAGCACCTGACATCCAGGAAAACATCGCTCGGCAATCGAGTGATTTGCGATAGAATCTATCGTCCGCGAAAGATACGCTCCGTCCATTCCGATACTCTCAGGCGCAGCATATTCGAGCGCAGGATGACGTTTAGCCCATACCGTCGAGGGTATCAGCACCGAAAAGAGCGCAAGCAAGGCCGCTCCAAGCGTAACAAGAGGAGTTTTAGTGGTAATCATAGAGGCAATCATCTTCATACGTGTTGCAAAGATATATTTTTTGTTCGGAGTAGCGAAAATTAATCGTTACGAACACTACATTTTTGAATTATTTTACTATCTTTGCGCGATACATACATAAACATAGGAACAAAGATGCAGTTTTACGACAACATACCGACAGGGCGTTGCGCCTCACACATAGCGAGAGAAAACCGACTCGTGGAGTGTTGCAGCGCACAGGCATTTGTCCGCATCAACCACCTATATAAGGTCCGATGACCCATCGGGTCTGCGCCGTCGGTCGCTTGCAATCTGCATATACCGGCTCTGTTTTTATTTCGTATTTACATAATTTTCAACCATTTAATACACTTTGTGTGCGATGAGTAATAACGCATACCCAAACAACATTTTAGTAACATTTGCCGACGCTTCTCACGCGAAGTATGCCGAGCATATCTGTCAGCTTATCTACGAATCGGCCCTGCAACGCGGCACCGGTATCGCCAAGCGTTCTCCGGAATATATCATCAACAAGATTAACGGTGGCAAGGCTGTCGTTGCGCTCGATGGCGAGCGACTTATCGGATTTAGCTACATCGAGTGCTGGGAGCACGGTGATTTCGTAGCAACGTCGGGTCTGATTGTCGATCCGGAGTATCGTCAGCACGGTCTTGCCGAGCGCATCAAGCGTAAGACTTTTGAGCTTGCCCGCACCCGATTCCCCTATGCAAAGTTATTCAGTATCACGACATCTCTTCCCGTAATGAAGCTCAACTCGCGAATGGGTTACGTGCCCGTAACATTCTCGGAGCTGACCGAGGACAACGAGTTCTGGCAGGGTTGCGAGGGTTGTTGCAACTACGACATCCTGAAACGCAACAATCGTCGTATGTGTCTGTGTACCGGAATGTTGTACGACCCCGCAAAGCACAAGAAGGAGCGTCGTTCAAAGTGGGAGCCCTATCGTGCATACATCAAACACGCATTCAAAAAAGTTTTCCACTTGAAATAATTTCAGATTCGAAACAATAAAAACACAAAATATATGGATAAGAAAAAAGTTGTTTTAGCATTTAGCGGTGGCTTGGATACATCGTTTTGCGTAAAGTACCTCTCGGAGGAGAAGGGTTACGAAGTTCACACCGCAATCGCCAACACGGGCGGTTTCTCGAAGGAGGAACTCACGAAGATTGCCGAGCGTGCCGAGGCTCTCGGTGCTGCATCACACGCAACACTCGACATCGAGCAGGAGTACTACGAGAAGAGCATCAAGTATATGGTCTTCGGCAACGTGCTGCGTAACGGCACCTATCCCATTTCGGTATCGTCGGAGCGTATCTTCCAGGCTATTGCCATTATCGAGTACGCTAAAAGCATCGGTGCAGATTACGTGGCTCACGGCTCGACCGGAGCTGGTAACGACCAGGTGCGTTTCGATATGACTTTCGAGGTGTTGGCTCCCGAAATCGGTATTATCACTCCGACACGTGATATGACACTCACACGCGAGTACGAGATTAACTATCTCAAAGAGCACGGCTTCGAGGCCGACTTTACAAAGATGGAGTACTCTATCAACAAGGGCTTGTGGGGCACCTCGATTGGCGGTAAGGAGACCCTTCACTCGGAGCAGACTCTCCCCGAAGAGGCTTATCCTTCGCAGGTAACCGCTCACGGCGAAGAGTCGCTCAAAATCGGCTTCACCGAGGGTGAGATTTCGTCGGTAAACGGCACCGAATACAGCGACAAGGTCGAGGCTATCCGTGCAGTCGAGGCTATCGCTTCGCGCTATGGCATCGGCCGTGATATGCACATCGGCGACACAATCATCGGCATCAAGGGACGTGTAGGTTTCGAGGCAGCAGCCCCGATTCTCATCATCGCTGCCCACAAGATGCTCGAAAAGCACACTTTGACCAAGTGGCAGCAGTATTGGAAGGATCAGGTCGGTACTTGGTACGGAATGTTCCTCCACGAGGCTCAGTATCTCGAACCCGTTATGCGCGACATCGAGGCTATGCTTCTCACCTCGCAGCGTAACGTCACAGGTACCGTCGAGATTACTCTGCGTCCCTACTCGTACACACTCGTAGGCGTAGATTCGAGCTACGACCTGATGAAGACCGATTTCGGCGAGTATGGCGAGGTTAATAAGGCTTGGACCGCAGATGACATCAAGGGCTTTACTAAGATTCTCGGCAACCAGATTAAGATTTACCACAACGTACAAAAACGCAACGAGAAGTGATTAAGGTAGGTATCATAGGTGGCGCAGGTTACACGGCAGGCGAGTTATTGCGTCTGCTCGTAAACCATCCGGAGGTCGAGATTTCGTTCGTCCACAGCACCAGCAACGCGGGCAACCCCGTAGCAAGTGTTCACACGAGTCTTTTCGGAGAGTGCGAACTCTGTTTTAGTGCAGAGTACGACCTGACGGCTATCGACACGCTCTTTATCTGCTCGGCACACGGACAGAGTAGCACATTCCTTGCCGAGAACGAAATTCCCAACGGCTTGCGCATCATAGACCTCGCGCAGGATTTCCGCGACGAGAGCAACGGTTTTGTCTATGGTCTGCCCGAGCTCAACCGCGAGCGCACTCGCGGAGCGCAGAAGGTTGCCAATCCCGGATGTTTCGCTACGGCCATTCAGTTGGCACTGTTGCCGTTGGCTGCCAAGGGATTACTCTCGGATGAGGTACACATCACAGCTATCACAGGTTCGACAGGTGCAGGCGTAAAGCCGTCGGCTACGACCCATTTCAGCTGGCGAGCATCGAACATCTCGACCTATAAGTCGTTCGAGCATCAGCACCTCAAAGAGATTGGCCGCAACATCCACCTGCTCCAACCGACATTCGACAAGGAGTTGAACTTTGTACCCCTGCGTGGCGATTTCACTCGCGGAATCTTGGCAAGTGTCTACACCGAGTGTCCGCTCTCGCAGGAGGAGGCTCAGGATCTCTATGCGAACTACTACGCAGATGCTGCCTTCACCTTCACATCAGAGAAGAATATCGACCTCAAACAGGTAGTAAACAGCAATAAGGCTCTCGTACACGTCGAGAAACACGGCACGAAATTACATATCGTAACGGTCATCGACAACCTGCTGAAAGGCGCATCGGGTCAGGCTGTGCAGAATATGAACTTGATGTTCGGCCTCGACGAGAAGTGTGGACTGAAATTAAAAGGCTCGGCCTTTTAGTAAATTCAAAATTCAAAATTCAAAATTGTGGTGTCTGCGACACGTTGTTTATAAGTTTGACACAAAAACGTACACTATCAAAAGTCTACAAATGTAATTGGCTATTTTGTGACAAAGTAAAAGTATTTTGGATTTTGACTCTTGGATATTTGATTTTTGGTTGTTTGAATAGTATTAAAATAATTTTGAATTCATTTGAGGGACAAAGAAAGCAAAAGAATTTCGCAAAAAAGTCCTCTCAATTTTGAATTTTGAATCTTGAATTTTGAATTAATTTTTCAATCATGAAAAATTTTGACGTATATCCACTATATCCCATTGAACCTGTGAAGGGCAAGGGGGCGCACGTTTACGATGCCGAGGGCAAGGAGTATCTCGACCTCTATGGCGGTCACGCGGTCATCTCGATTGGCCACGCACATCCGCACTATGTAGAGGCTTTGAGCCATCAGGTTTCGCAGCTCGGATTCTACTCGAACTCTGTCGAAAACTCGTTACAGGGTCGTTTGGCAGAGCTTTTGGGTAAGGCTTCGGGTTATGAGGATTACTCGCTCTTCCTTTGTAATTCGGGAGCCGAGGCCAACGAGAACGCCATCAAGCTCGCCTCGTTCCACACGGGCAAGAGTAAGATTCTTGCCTTTGGCAAGGCCTTCCACGGTCGCACCTCGGGTGCAGTGGCAGCAACCGACAACCCGAAGATTGTCGCTCCGTTCAACCACACCGAAAATGTGGTCTTCGTTCCACTGAACGACATCTCAGCTGTCGAGGCAGAGCTCTCGAAGGGCGATTTCGCAGCCGTTATCATCGAGGGCATCCAGGGTGTTGCCGGTATTCACTTGCCCAGCGAGGAGTTCTTGCAGTCGCTGCGCGAGGTTACACGCAAGTACTCGGCACTGCTTATCCTCGACGAGATACAGTCGGGATATGGCCGCACGGGACGCTTCTTTGCGCACCAATATTCGGGCATCCGCCCCGACGTTATCACAACGGCAAAGGGTATGGGTAACGGTTTCCCGATTGGCGGAGTGCTCATCTCGCCCGACATCAAGCCGTGGCACGGAATGCTCGGAACAACCTTCGGAGGCAATCACCTCGCTTGCGCGGCAGCCATTGCCGTTTTGGAGGTTATGGAGAATGAGAATCTTGTGGCCAACGCAGCCGAGGTGGGCGAATATCTACTCGCTGAACTCCGCAAGATTCCCGCAGCCAAAGATGTTCGCGGACGTGGTTTGATGATTGGATTCGATGTCGAGGGTTCAGGTTCGGAGATGCGCCGTCGTCTGCTCTTCGAGAAGGGCATCTTCACAGGCGGAGCGGGAGCTTCGACAGTCAGATTGCTGCCCTCGTTGGCTATCACTCGCGACCACGCAGACCAATTCCTTAACGCACTTAAAGAACTGACACTCTAAGATGAAAAAGTTTACATCCGTAGCCGATATAGGCGATTTGAAGGCAGCTGTTGCCGAGGCTCTCGAAATCAAGGCTGACCGCTATAAATATTGCGAAATGGGTCGCAATAAGACCGCAATGCTCGTATTCTTCAATTCGAGTCTTCGCACACGTCTTTCGACACAGAAGGCTGCGATGAATCTCGGTATGAACGTAATGGTTCTCGACGTAAATCAGGGTGCCTGGAAGCTCGAAACCGAGCGTGGAGTGATTATGGATGGCGACAAGGCAGAGCACCTGCTCGAAGCTATACCCGTAATGGGCTCTTATTGCGACATCATCGGAGTTCGCGCCTTTGCATCTCTCTCGGACCGCGATGCCGACTACGAGGAGCGTGTAATCGAGCAGTTTATCAAGTATTCGGGTCGTCCCGTATTCAGTATGGAGGCCGCTACGGGTCATCCGTTGCAGGCTTTTGCCGACCTTATCACTATCGAGGAGCACAAGGCCACCGAGCGTCCGAAAGTTGTTCTCACGTGGGCTCCGCATCCGAAAGCTCTGCCGCAGGCTGTACCCAATTCGTTTGCAGAGTGGATGAATGCCGCAGATTACGACTTTGTAATCACTCATCCCGAAGGCTACGAACTCGACCCACGATTTGTGGGCAATGCAAGGGTAGAGTACGACCAGCGCAAGGCGTTCGAGGGTGCAGACTTTATCTACGCAAAGAACTGGTCGGCATACAACGAGGCCGACTATGGCAAGGTACTCTCGAAGGATATGGATTGGACCGTAGACGAGGAGAAAATGGCACTTACGAACAACGCCTACTTTATGCACTGTCTGCCCGTACGACGCAATATGATTGTTACGGACGGAGTTATCGAGTCGGAGCGCAGTCTGGTTATCCCCGAAGCTGCCAACCGCGAGATTTCGGCACAGGTTGTCATCAAGAGAATGCTCGAAGGTTTAAGCAAAGCATAATTCAAAATTAAGAATTAAGAGATCCGAGATACAGTATTTATGGATATTTTGAAGGTAATAAAGATTGGAGGCAACGTCATCGACAACGACCTTGCCTTGGCGCGATTCCTCAAAGATTTCGCAGCTATCGAGGGTCGCAAGATTCTCGTCCACGGAGGAGGAAAACTCGCCACAAGATTGGCCGAGAAGCTCGAAATCAAGCAGCAGATGATTGACGGCCGACGTGTTACGGACAAGGCGACACTCGACGTGGTTACGATGGTCTATGCCGGCCTTATCAACAAACGCATAGTTGCGATGTTACAGAGCTTAGGTTGCAACGCCATAGGTCTTTCGGGTGCTGACGGAGGAGTTATCCGCGCCAATCGTCGTTCACCTGAGCCGATAGATTTCGGTTTCGTAGGCGACATTGCCGAGGTGGATGGCAAGAGGTTGCAAACCCTCACCAACGACGGTTTTACGCCCGTAATATGCTCGATTATGCACGACGGCAAAGGCAACCTACTGAATTGCAATGCCGACAGCGTAGCTTCGGGCGTGGCGGCAGGCATGGCTCGCGAGGAGGCAACAGAGCTTATCTTCTGCTTCGACAAGGTTGGAGTTTTGCGCGATGTCAATGACCCGACATCGGTAATTTCGGAGATTACGGCCGAGAGTTACCCCGCATTGAAAGCCGAGAAAATTGTCAGCGACGGAATGATTCCGAAAGTCGAAAACGCACTGCGCTCGGTGGCCGAAGGCTTGCAGAGTGTCACAATCAAGCACTCGGACGATTTGACCAATCCCGACGCAGGAACAACTATCAGATAGATTGAGAGAATGAACGAAGAGTTGAAATTACGTGCAGAGCGCGTCATCACGTTGCTCAAAGAGATGATTCGCCGTCCGTCACATTCGGGCGACGAGGGGCTTGTTGCCGACCTTATTGAAGAGTATTTACGCGAAGGTGGAGTAGAGCCCAAACGCCTACACAACAATATTTTCGCTTATGCTGACGGCTTCGATGCCGAGCGTATGACGCTGATGCTCAACTCGCATATCGACACCGTACGTCCCGCAGCAACATACACGCGCGACCCGTACTCTCCCGACGAGATTGACGGCAAGATTTACGGACTTGGCAGTAACGATGCCGGAGCCTCGGTCGCAGCCTTGGTCGAGACTTTCCTTGCGTGGGCGCATAAGCCGCTACCATTCAACCTTATGTTAGCTATTTCGGCCGAAGAGGAGAAGGGTGGCGAGAATGGTATGCGAGCCCTGCTGCCGACACTCGGAAGGGTAGATATGGCTATCGTAGGCGAGCCTACGGATATGCAGGCAGCTATCGGAGAGCGCGGCCTGGTTGTTCTCGACTGCACGGCTCACGGCACCAGCGGACACGCGGCACACGACGAGGCTGTGAACGCCATTTACGTTGCACTGCGCGATATCGAGAAGTTACAAAACTTCAAGTTTGAGCGTGTTTCGCCACTGTTGGGAGATATCCGCATCTCGACAACGATGATTTCGGCCGGCACACAACACAACATTATCCCCGATACCTGCTCATTTGTGGTCGATATGCGTACAACCGACGCCTACACCAACGAAGAGGTTGTGGAGATGATTGATTCGGTTCTTGAATCGGACGTAAAGCCTCGCTCGACACGCATTCGCGCATCGGCCATTGCCGAAACACACCCGTTAGCGGTGGCGGCAACCAATGCAGGACGCTCGCTATTCGTGTCGCGCACCTCGTCCGATATGTCGTTGATGCCTTTCCCGACGCTCAAAATGGGTATTGGCGACACTCGTCGTTCGCACTCGGCAGATGAGTATGTTTTACGCTCCGAAATCATTGAAGGAGTCGCTATTTACGAAGATTATTTAACACAATTTACGAAATATTATGGCAACTAAACTTTGGGACAAGGGCATTGATGTCGATGCCGCAATCGAAGAGTACACCGTCGGCAACGACCGCCAGCTCGATATGCGCCTTGCTCGCTATGACGTCGAGGGTTCGATGGCTCATATCCGTATGCTCGAAAGCATCGGATTGCTCACTGCCGACGAACTCAAAACACTGCTCGGTGGTTTGACCGAGATTGCAGCCGAGATTGAGCGCGGAGAGTTCTCTATCGAGGAGGGCATCGAGGATGTTCATTCAGAGGTCGAGCTGCTGCTCACACGCCGTCTGGGGGATGTAGGCAAGAAGATCCATTCGGGCCGCTCACGTAACGACCAGATTTTGGTCGATATCAAACTCTTCCTGCGCCACGAGATTGCAGCCATTGCTGCTGACGTTCAGCAGCTTTGCGCATCGTTACTCGAAATGAGCGACCGCCACGCTAAGGTCCTGATGCCGGGATATACCCACCTCCAAGTAGCTATGCCCTCATCGTTCGGATTGTGGTTTGGAGCCTATGCCGAGAGCCTTGCAGACGACCTGCGACTGCTCCGTGCAGCATACGATATCGCCAACCAAAACCCCCTCGGCTCGGCCGCAGGCTATGGTTCGTCGTTCCCGCTCAACCGCACGATGACCACCGAGCTGCTCGGTTTCGGCGACCTGCACTACAACGTCGTTGCAGCGCAGATGAGCCGCGGAAAGTGCGAACGTGCCACAGCATACGCTATCGCTGCAATCGCCTCGACATTAGGTCGTTTTGCAATGGATTCGTGCCTCTTTATGAGCCAGAATTTCGCATTTATCTCGCTTCCCGCAGAACTTACTACCGGATCGAGCATTATGCCTCACAAGCAGAACCCCGACGTATTCGAGGTTATGCGTGGCAAATGTAACCGTTTGCAGGCTGTGCCTAACGAGATTTCGCTCTTGACAACAAACCTCCCTGTTGGTTATCATCGCGACCTCCAACTGCTCAAAGATATTCTCTTCCCCGCAGTCGAGGAGCTGCGCAAGAGTCTTGATATGTGTAACTTTATGGTCAAGAATATCCGAGTAAATGATTCAATCCTCGATGACGCAAAATACGATACGCTATTCACGGTAGAGGATGTTAATCGTATGGTGCTGTCGGGCGTACCTTTCCGTGAGGCTTATCGCGAGATTGGTCTGGCCGTGAAGCGTGGCGACTACACACCCACACGCGAAGTAAATCACACGCACGAGGGTAGTATCGGCAACCTCTGCAACGACGAGATTCGTCGCAAACTGCGTGAATTGGAGTTTTAACGACTAAATATCACACAAAAAGAGATGCTGCTAACACTGAGTTAGCAGCATCTCTCTTTATTAAGGATTCTTTATCTATTAATAGTTATCCTTCATCGGCTCGAAGTATGCCTGCGGGTGGTTGCACGACGGACACTCAATGGGAGCCTCGCTGCCCTTGTAGATAAAGCCACAGTTGCGGCACTGCCACCAAATCTCGCCATCACGAACGAAGAAGTTACCATCAGTGATGCGGCTCAGGAGCTTCAAGTAACGACGCTCGTGTTCAGCCTCGACCTTTGCGATATTGAGGAATGTGCGTGCGATTTCAGGGAAGCCCTCCTCCTCTGCAACCTTTGCAAATTCGGGGTAGAGTACGTCCCACTCCTCGTTTTCGCCCATAGCCGCAGCCTTCAAGTTTTCGATAGTTGTACCAATGCGACCTGCGGGGTAGGTTGCAGTAATCTCAACATCGCCACCCTCCAAATATTTGAAGAAACGCTTTGCGTGCTCTTTCTCCTGCTCGGCAGTCTCGGTAAATACACCTGAAATCTGCTCGTAGCCCTCCTTCTTAGCTACACTTGCAAAGAATGTGTAACGATTACGTGCCTGGCTCTCGCCTGCAAATGCTTTAAGAAGATTCTTCTCAGTCAAAGTTCCTTTTACGCTTTTCATAGTTCTGTTCTGTTTTAGAGTTATTATTTAATTCTTGTTTTTCTGTTTCGCTATGCAAATATAAGTCAAAAAATCATAAGTTATACTACATCTTCGATTCTCATTTTTTATACCGCTATAAGCTATTCTTATACCTACCTTACACCTGCAAGAAACAAACTTTCGGTGTCGTACATAAATTGCTCGTAATTCGCACGTTTATCGGTCGACAGATGCTCTTTCACAGCCACTTCGGGCGGCAAAATTCGATATCCGGGCAACGCAACCCATACGGGCGTAACCACCAGAGAGTATTGACACTTGCCCGCAGCCGATTTCACTACCTCCACCTCGGCAATAATCCCGCCATCGCAGTAGCGTTTGCGCTGATTCGACACAAAATTACCCAAAGAGTAGATTATCACTCCATTACTGTCGGCCTTAGCAGGCTGCACAACGTGAGGATGCGAACCGACGACGATATCAGCTCCGTGACGGCGAAGGAAGTCTGCAACTCTGTGCTGATTACGCGAAGGGCGCGAACGATACTCCTCGCCCCAATGCACACACGCAACTACGCAGTCAGCATCCTCAGCAGCAAGACGCAAATCCTCTGCCATAAGCAGCGTATCCATAAGATTTACCATGCAATCGCTCGGTACGGGCATTCCGTTAGTTCCGTACGTGTAATTCACAAAGGCGAATTTCACGCCATTATGCTCTACGCGCAATACTCGATTTCGCTCGTGGTCGGCAGCATCCGCAAAGGCTCCCGTATGCGCCACGCCAAGGCGGTCGAGGGTCGCCACCGTCGAACGAATACCTCTTGCTCCGCGGTCGCAGCAGTGGTTATTGGCAAGCATTGCAATATCCGCACCCGCCCAAGCCAACGCCTCGGCATACTCCGCAGGCGACGAGAAGGTGGGGTAGCCCGAATAGCGATTATCGGGCGAAATGGTCGTTTCGAGATTTACGACTGCGATATCCGCACGGTCGAAGTATTGTTTCACGTCGGCAAACGAGCCCCTAAAATCAAGCGAGCCATCGGTCTGTCGTGCTGCCTCTATCTGTGGCGAGTGACACATCGCATCTCCTGCAAAGAGCAGTCGCACACGCGCCTCAGACGAGGTAGTCGGGCGAGAGCAATCTCCGCAATCCGACACACACGTTCTGCATCCTGCGCCATCACACGACACAAGCAACGCAACCGCGCACCATACCATATATATAATATTGCGACACATCTCTCTACAAAGATAATAAAACAATTCTCTTTTCGCAACATCAAATTATCCGTCAAAAGCTATTGTAACATAATCCTTTTTGCAATATATTTGTACTCCAACAACTTTTTGTAATTATTCAAACTATGGAATTACACTTTACCGGAGCAATCATCGGCATTGCAACATTTCTGATTATCGGGCTCTTCCACCCTTTGGTAATCAAAGGCGAGTACTATTTCGGTGTTAAATGCTGGTGGGTCTTTATGGTTGCCGGCATCATCACCCTTGTCGCTTCGCTATTGATTGAGAATGTATTATGGTCCACACTCTTGGCCGTATTCGGAGCCTCGTCGCTTTGGAGCATTGGCGAGCTCTTCGAACAGCGCAAAAGGGTTGAGCGAGGCTGGTTCCCTAAGCGAGAGAAGCAAAAGCCTGAGGATAAATAATAAGAACCAATGGTTTCGCTCGTAAACAATATAGGCTGTCTCGATGCACAATCAGACAGCCTATATTATTAAAATTAGAAACAGTGTTATTTCTTCGGCTTGGCGATTGACTCGCGCATCGAAGTATCAGCCATCACGTTCTTCATCTTGTAGTAGTCCATAATACCGAGATTTCCGTTACGGAAAGCCTCTGCCATAGCCATAGGCACCTCTGCCTCGGCAAGGATAACCTTCGCACGAGCCTCCTCGGCCTTCGCACGATTCTCTTGTTCGAGAGCTACTGCCATTGCACGACGCTCCTCAGCCTTTGCCTGTGCGATATTCTTGTCGGCATCTGCCTGATCCATCTGCAACTGCGCACCGATATTTTTACCCACGTCGATATCAGCGATATCAATCGAAAGAATCTCGAATGCCGTACCTGCATCCAAACCCTTTTCCAACACTACACGCGAGATAAAATCAGGATTTTCGAGTACGCTTTTGTGCGATGCAGCCGAGCCGATAGACGACACAATACCCTCACCGACACGCGCCAAGACAGTCTCCTCGCCAGCACCACCGACCAACTGCTTGATATTTGCACGAACGGTCACACGAGCCTTCGCGATAAGCTGAATACCATCCTTTGCAACAGCTGCCACGGGAGGCGTATTGATAACCTTCGGATTTACCGACATCTGCACAGCCTCGAACACATCACGACCTGCAAGGTCGATAGCCGTAGCCATATTAAAATCGAGCAGGATGCTTGCCTTCTGAGCCGACACCAAGGCGTGAACGACATTCACCACATTACCTCCGGCCAAATAGTGCGCCTCCAACTCGTTAGGATTGAGTTTCAGTCCTGCCTTCGTTCCCTCGATCATCGACGAGATAATCACTGCGGGCGGCACCTTACGCCAACGCATCAGAACAAGCTGAATGAGGCTAATGTGTACACCCGACACCAAAGCCGAGAACCACAATCCCACGGGAATAAAGTAAAAAATCAGCCACAGAGCCACCAATGCTATAACGGCTACCAGGGCTATAATTCCAATCTGCATACCCATCAAAGTTTCCATATCCAAAATATTTTAGTTTACCTTTTTGACAATAACCGTAAAGTTCTCGAAGCCCACAACCTCGACCTCCGAACGCTGATCGATATATACGTCCACCGAACGAGCCTCGAAGCTCTGGCCACCAATCTCAATCTTACCCGCAGGAGCAAGGCGCGAGATAGCCACACCGCGGTCGCCAACCTTCAACGTATCCTCCGGATGAGGCATACTTGCCGCATCGAGTTCCTGATTCAACGAGATCTTGCGCCACGTCTTGGCACGCAACGAAAAGATAGTTGCAATCAGCGACAAAAGGGCAATGGCAACCAAAACAACAACACCTACCGTTGTTCCGTGCTGTGCAAAGGCGAGATATATTGCGCTGCCATAGCATAACAACGCGAGCAATGCGCCAATCACCGAGCCGGTAATCAGCAGAAGCTCCGCCATCAGGAAGAGGACTCCAAAGAGAATCAATAATACGATATAAAACATAACTTAACAATTTAGTTTGTTAAAGTTAGTGATTTACTCCAAAATTTGCAAATCGTGCAGAGATTTTCGACTTAACAAACACCTCTCTACCGATTATTGCACCTCGGTCACTCCGACTTTGAGCGACGAATCGGCCGATACAATACCCCTCACAACGACATCAGCAGCCTCACGCGAGCGGAATCCCGTAACGAGATAGGTGTTTTTGCCCACGCGAGAGAGTTCGTTGCCCTCTGATAACTGCGTAATCACGCTACGCACACTCTCTGAAAGGACCTCCGCACCCGTAATCTCGATAGAGTACGATTTACGTTTCAGTTCCTCGATAGCAGCTCGCGAGCCGGCATAGGTACCGTCAATCCACGCAGCCACATCCGCCGAACGGAAACCAAGTTTACGCACCGTCTGCAAGTGTTTCTCCAAGGCCTCGACCGAAGGATAAGCTCCCGCGTAGTAGACCCAGCCACCATCCTCTGAGTGCAGATAATATACGTGCTCCAATCCGCGGAATTTCGACAACGGCTGACGCTCGGCAAACTCTCCGAGTTTGATGCGGTACATCTCGCCATTCTCGTAAATCTTACATTCGGGCAGAGGATTCTTCGAGGTATAGATATACTTTCCCGACGGGAACTCCATAGGCTGATAATCCAAGAAGTAGCGACGCTTAATCTCAATAGGCTCGAAATCGTATCGCAACGACGAGAGTTTAGCTTTCACTCGCGAGAGCGAATCCGCAGCCGAGTACAGGCCGAGAGTATTGGCCACATCAATCTCGTAATCGACCACACAACGCTTCTGGAAAGTATAATCGACCAATGCATCTGCAAGGTAAAAACCTCGCTCACGGTCGATATTCTGGCGCATCGTGAGCAGATTACTTTCGGCGCGATGCAACATATCGTGACGACCCTCCTTATCGAAAAGCAGGTCGTACATATAGGTCTTATTATCGAAGATAAAGCTCCACGTCGAGGCGAGCGAGTCGGCTATCGTGTTACACTCCGAACGTCTGTTCAAGAAGAGTGTCATTAAACTATCTGCCGAGCTCTCGTTATCAGTAGCGAGGTAGTCGTCGCGCAACTTGGACATCGAGCCGTAACGCTCCTCGAACTGCGCCAACAACTCAACGGCCGTCATCTCATATCGTTGCGCTCTGCGGAGCATCTTGTAATCTTCGGACGACGAGAGGGTAGCAAAGTATCCGTTACGGGTCAAGTCTGCATATTTACGGGTATCTGTCGGCACGACAACCTCCTCTTCGGGCTGCACGGGTTTCGGAGCCGGGCGGTTGTTCATATTGACAACCAACCACTCCTGCTCGACTGCATTAATCTTTGCCAGCAGACAATTGCGCTCACTCTGCACCGAGAAGCTCTCGCTTTCGAGCCTGAGAATCTCTGCCGAGAGTTCTTTGCGTCGTTCGCTCTCATCAACGAATTTTTCGCGTAGAGTCGAGATTGCTGCCGAAAGTGAGTCTGCTCTCTCGCGCAGACGCGAATCTTCGGTCAGGAGCGACATATACTCCTTATTATTTTCGAGCCCGGCAATGCGCGGTTTTATCTCTTGTGCCGAGAGTACCACGACAGCACCAATCGCAACTATACTGGCCAATATGCTCTTTATCGCCACCATTTCAAGAAAAAGAGTTGAATAAATCCAAATATTTCAAGACGTCCCATCAACATCAGGAACGCATCTTGCACCTTCAAAATTATCGGCAGCGAGGCATAATTCTCCAACGAGCCCACCTCTCCGAAACCAGGGCCGACATTACCCAGGCAGGCAATCGACGACGACACTGCCGTCATCATATCCAGACCAAAAAGGGTATTCACAACCGCACCGACAAAGATCAGAGCCAGGTAGGTTACCATAAACACCACCACCGTATTGAGCAGTTCGCCATCCTGAATAATACCATCGACTTTCAGTCGAATAACGGCGTTGGGATGCTGCTGACGGCGCATACGTGCTTTGAGCATCTTGGAGAAGAGTAGCAGGCGGTCAATCTTCAAACCTCCCGAAGTCGAGCCGGCACAAGCACATATAACCGAGGCAAATATCAACAACAAAATTGCAAATGCGGTCCACGTATTGGTATCGGCCGTCGCAAATCCCGAAGTAGTAAGCAACGACACAAATTGGAACGATGAGTGACGTAACGACGTAAGCAAATCGGGGTAGACGTGTCCGAAATAGAGGCTGAGAGCTATCAACAACGAACCCGCAGCAATTACAGCAAAGTATGTCTGTGTAACCTCCGAGCGGAAAATATTTTTCGACTTGCCGACAATAGTCGCATAAATCAATCCGAAGTGGATACCTGCGAGAATCATCGCACCCATCAAAATCAGTTCGATATAGGGATTATCGTAGAAGGCAATGCTCAGGTTTTTCGTTCCGAAACCACAAGTCGCACAAGCCGACATCGCGTGGTTTACGGCATCAAACCAACCCATACCTGCCAATTTGAGTAGCAGGGTAGTAACAGCCGTCAAACCCATATATACCACCATCAGAATACGCACAATCTGCTGCGTACGATAACGATAGTTATCCTTTGCGAGTGACGACAACTCGACATTCGAGAGGGTCATCTTTGTCTTGCCGAGCGAGGGTAGGATTACCAGCGCAAACATAACTACACCGACACCACCCAACCACGCTGTGCACGAACGCCAGAACATCAAACCCTTGGGCAGTGCTTCGATATCTTCGAGAATGGTTGCACCCGTGGTCGTAAATCCCGACACACTCTCGAACCAGGCATTTGCCAACGTAAACTCGCCACCCCACATCAAGTAGGGAAACATTCCCACCACGCAGGCCATAATCCACGAGCCTACGACAATGCAGAAACCCTCTTTGTTACTAATCTGCTCTATCTTCGGCACGAAAAGCAGCGGAAAGGCTCCGAACAGCGCGGTCAGCAACGACGAGAGTACGAGCGGATAGAACGACGAGTCCATTCCGTTCAGGAACGACACCACTGCCGACACTGCCATAAAGAGTGCGGCAAAGAGCATCACAAGTCCCGAATATCGTAATATGACGTATAGACGCATAGAGTTTAAGCCTTATTCTGTTTGCTTTGGTTTATCAGTGTTTCGATATCCTCTTTGAGGTCAAGCAGCTCGTCACGACACTCCGACTTCGGTGCAAACGGCAGGCGGAAAGCCAACCAATCAGCTAACGATTTACGCAACGACAAGACCGGATTGACACAATAGATAGTCACGAAGTAGTAGAGCATCAGCACGATAGCAATCATCACAATAAGCGAGATAAGCACCGGCATCACAGCGCGATAGGCATTGTGGCTCAACTGCTCGGCACGGGGTGTAAGTCCCTCGTGCATAGCCGACATATAGTCGTTAATCTGTGCCGTTGCCACCGTCGATACAGGCTGATAGACCTCATCGTACCACACTCGGTCGAAGCTCGACGGCAGGGTATCACTCTGCGCTGCCAACATCTCGCTCGTCAGGCGACGCAACTCCGACACCGTCAGAGTAAGCGAATCGAGGTGTGCGCTACTCTTCGAGATATCATAAGCCGCGGCCAACGAATTTTCGAGCATAGCCAAGTGCTCCTGGCACGATATATTACTGCCGACATTATTAAGCACCGACACATCTGCCACGGCACGGCTCTGATTGTGCAGTGCGGTAAGCATATCCTTGGCCAAGACCATATTGCGATGACTGTGGTCGAGAATAATCTCGGCATCGGTACTCAGATGCTCCAACTCGAAAAGCGACACCATTCCAGAGAAGAACAGAAGGGTCGCGATGCTGATAAATCCGATAGAAATTCTCTTACGAAGTCCTTTCATAATCACATAATTTTGGACAAATATACGAATTTTATTGATTAAATCAAAGATTTAACCCCGAAAGATGATTACACCACACGAATGATTCATTGCCATTTTTTTTTATAACTTTGCAACCAACTAACCAAAAGGTTGCGACGTAGCGAACGGACCGTGCTAAATTTTCGCACACGAATAGTCCCCGACCCTCCGCAACACCAAACGAAGTAAATTAAGAAATTTCAAGTAGTTATGACAACTTACATCAAACGCGCAATAGTCGCAATTATGATTGTAGCTGGCACTTTTGCCACCTCGTCGGTCAAGGCAGAATCGCCCTACAAGAACGCCGTGAAAATCACATTCTTGTCGTGGATTAGTGGCAGCACCAAGATATCTTACGAGCGAGCACTGCCCAAGTGCGCCCAAAGTAGCGAAATTTGTGCCAGCGTTATCGGTGCAGGTCACGACAAGTACAAGAACAAACCGCTCGGTTTTACGCTGCGCTACGGACATAAATTTTTCGTTGCCGGCTACAAGAGTGACCGTCCCCTGATGGGATTCTATCTCCGCCCCGAAGCTATATATTCACATTATGACTACACTCACTCCGCAACGGGCGCACGTACACCGGCAAGAATGGGAGCGATATTGGCAACTGTGGGTTACCAACTATGCGTAAAACGATTTATTGCAGACTTTTGGGCCGGTGGCGGATACTCATTTGGTAAACCTGCCGAGACCGGCTACTATCACGGATTCCAGACCTGGCAATGGTTTGGCCGCTACAACGACAATATCGCGATGAGTTTCAGCATCCGACTTGGCGTTTTGTGGTAGGATTACACCCCGACGATCTCGCCAACAGCCTCGCCTGACGGCTCAACATCGAGAATACGCACACGACACAACTCGTTGATTTTCGAGTGGTCGTATGGTGCGCGTACTTTGATGTAATTACCTGTAAATCCGGTCATAAAACCTCCTCGCATCGTACTCTCGAACAACACGACACACTCCTCACCAACGGCGCGTGAGCAGAAGTCTCGATGAAGTGTTGTGCACAACTCTTCGAGTCGTTTTACTCGCTCGGCCGACACCTGCGGAGGCACCTTATTGGGCATATCGACTGCGGGCGTACCTGCTCGCTCCGAGAAGGGAAAGATATGGATAAATGCCGGCTTAATCTTGGCCAAAAAGTCGTAGGTAGCCTGGAAATCCTCGTCGGTTTCGCCAGGGAATCCGACAATCACATCAATACCGATAAACGCATCGGGCATCAGGCGACGCACCTCGGCGATTCGCTCGGCATACTTGGCCGTCGTATATCGGCGACGCATAGCTCCCAAAATCTTATCACAGCCGCTCTGCAACGGAACGTGGAAGTGGTGCTGAAACTTCTCTGACGCTGCACAGAAAGCTATAATCTCATCCGTCAGCAGATTGGGCTCAATCGACGAGATGCGGTAGCGATCGATCCCCTCGACTCTGTCGAGTGCGCGAAGCAGGTCGATAAATTTCTCGCCAGTCGTACGGCCAAAATCGCCTGTATTGATTCCTGTGATAACAATCTCGCGCTGACCACCCGCAGCAATCTGCTCGGCCTGCGACACAATATCTGCAATCGGAATATTACGACTCGCACCGCGAGCGTAGTGAATTGCACAGTAAGCACACTTGTAGTCGCAGCCATCCTGCACTTTCAGAAAAGTACGTGTTCTGTCACCCGACGAGAAGGCCGCAAAGAAGCGCGTAAGGTGCTCGACATCACAGCTGAACACTTGCTGCATACGACCCTTTTCGATAAGCTCAACCACTCGTTTATATAAATTCCCCTTATCATTGTTACTCAACACGATATCCACACCGTCAATCTTTGCGATTTCGTAGGGTTTAAGCTGGGCATAACAGCCCGTAACAGCGATGATTGCCGAGGGATTTCGGCGGTGGAGTTTACGGATAATATTACGACATTTTTTGTCGGCGTGCTCGGTTACCGAGCAGCTATTAATAACACAGATATCGGCCTCATCGGTTGGGGCTACACGGACGAATCCGCCCTCCTCGAATTGGCGGGCGAGAGTAGAACTCTCGGAGAAGTTGAGTTTGCAACCAAGCGTATGAAAACTTACTCTGCGCATACAAGTCAATAAACAAAATCACCACGAAGGTACAAAAAATGGACGAAAGTTGAGAAAAGTTTGAGAAAAATAGGATAAAAAAACGTACTTTTACGCGCTCAAATTAACGACCGAATGGATTTTTTCGCAGACATACTGCAATACAGCTACCTCTCGAATGCACTCATTGCGTGCATCTTGTCGGGCATATTATGCGGTATAGCAGGCACTTACACTGTCTGCCGACGTATGGTATTCCTTTCAGGCGGAATCACACACGCCTCGTTTGGAGGTTTGGGTATAGCATTCTACCTCGGCACTAACCCCATTCTCGGCGCGCTGATTTTTGCTATTGCATCGGCATTGGGCATCGAGTGGGCGAGCTCTCACGGCAAAATACGTGAAGATTCGGCCACCGGTATTATCTGGGGCTTTGGTATGGCTGTGGGTGCGCTATTTATGAGCCTACGCGCAGGCTACACATCAGGCGATTTATCGAGCTACATGTTCGGCAGCATCATAACCGTCACCCGCGGAGATGTAATCGCCTTGGCGGCATTAACACTCGTTGCGTTGATAGGCTCGGCACTTTGGCTACGCCCAATAATGTACGTTGCATTCGACCGCGACTACGCTCGCAGTCAAGGCATCCACACCAAACTCGTAACCTACGTTATGTCGGCATTCCTCGCGGTTGTAATTGTGCTCTCGATACGAATTATGGGTATCGTACTGCTAATTTCTCTACTCACGATGCCTGTGGTTATTGTCAATACCTTCTCGAAATCATACCGTACAATCACGCTGTGGAGCGCAATTTTGGCATCTACGGCAAGTGTAGCAGGTGTTGTAGTAAGTTACTTTTTGGAGGTTCCGTCGGGTCCTGCAATAATATTTATCCTTACTTTTACGCTTATTGCAGTAAAACTATTATCTTTGCGTAGCAAAAACTCGAAACCGAGCCGATGAAAACCATACACAAACTTGTTCTGAAAGCCTACCTGGGTCCGATGCTTATGACCTTCTTCATCGTGATTTTCGTCCTGATGATGAACTTCGTATGGCGTTATATCGACGAATTGGTCGGCAAGGGTCTCGACGCTATGGTTATCATCGAGCTTATCTGCTATGCCACCGTAAATATGATTACGATGGGTCTGCCGTTGGCAATGTTGCTCGCTGCAATTATGACAATGGGTAACCTCGGCGAGAATTACGAGCTGCTGGCAATGAAATCGGCAGGTATGTCTCTCCCGCAGATTATGAAACCGCTGATTATCGTCGTAGGTCTTATCTCGGTGGGTGGATTCTTTATCATCAATGACTTGGTGCCGTATGCTAACCGCAAGATGTTCAGCATCATCTATGACATCCGCCAGCAGAAACAGACTATCGAGTTCCAGGACGGACTATTCTTCAACGGAATCGAGAATATGAGCATCCGTGTCGAGAAGCAAGACCAGAAGACGGGTCTTCTGCGCGGTGTGCTTATATACGACAACCGCAACACCAACGGCAATATGACCACAACCATTGCCGATTCGGGCTACATCCGTCTGTCTGACGACAAGAAGTTTTTGATGGTATCGCTCTTTAATGGCGAAACCTACGAGCAGACTCGTAATAGCAAGTGGTACACCCAGAGCACCCTGCGCCACCACGTATTCGAGCGTCAGGACGGAACAATTCCGATGGAGGGCTTCGACTTCCAGCGTTCGGACGAGAGTGCCTTCGGAGGTAGCAGCCAGACGCGCGACCTCAAAGAGTTACAGCACGCCATTGACTCGCTCGACCTGATGGTAAACGATGCGACAGCAAGCTCTTATGACCCGCTGCTCAAACAGCAAATTTTCCACAAGGACAACACAATCCTCGCTGTGGAGAGCGATTCGCTCTATATCGACCGTAGCGACCGCTACAAGAGTTTTTCTATCGACTCGATACCGGGATTACCCACCAGGACGAAGAATGACATCTGGAAATCGGCCCGTAATGCAGCCAAGAGCTCACGAAATATGTTTGCATTCGACGAATCGACCGCAAAAGAGGCACTCAACCAGCTCTACCGCAGTAAAAACGAATGGCACCGCAAGTTGGCGTTTCCCGTCTCGATTATGATTTTCTTCCTAATCGGTGCTCCGCTCGGAGCGATTATCCGCAAGGGCGGTTTGGGTATGCCCATTGTGATTTCGGTCGGATTCTTCGTCATCTACTACATTATCAGTATTTCGGGCGAGAAATGGGCTCGCGAGGGCGATTGGAGCTCGCTTATGGGTATGTGGATTTCGTCGATAATCCTCACGCCGATAGCCATATACTTGACCTACAAGGCGACAAACGATTCGTCGTTGCTCGACACCGATTGGTATTACGGACGCTTCAAGCACTACAAAGATCTGCTCGTAGCCCGTCTGCCCCAAAAGTGGCAAGAGCGCATCAACCACAAAAAATAAAAAAAAGATAAAATATATGAATGCCAAGGATTTACGCATAGTATTTATGGGTACGCCCGAGTTTGCCGTACCCTCACTCCACGCATTGGTCGAGGGTGGTTATAACGTCGTGGCCGTGGTCACTACGCCCGACAAGCCCGCAGGCCGTGGACAGAAGATGCACGAGAGCGACGTGAAGATTGCGGCCCGCGAACTCGGTTTGCCGATACTGCAACCCGAAAAGTTGCGCGACCCCGAATTTATAGAGGCTATGCAGGCATTGCAACCCGACCTCGGCATCGTTATCGCGTTCCGTATGCTGCCCGAAGTTATCTGGGCTATGCCCCGACTCGGAACATTCAACCTCCACGCATCGCTGTTACCCCAATATCGTGGTGCTGCGCCCATAAATTGGGCTATTATCAATGGCGAGAGCGAAACGGGCGTTACAACCTTCCTCCTGAATCACGAGATCGACAAGGGTGCTATCATTGGCCAGATTCGCACACCGATAGGCGAGGAGGATAATATCGGCACGATGTACGACCGCCTGATGACTATCGGCACAGGGCTTGTTGTCGAGACCGTCGAGCGCATTGCGGCAGGCGACATCGAACCTGTCGAGCAGATGCACATTGACGAGAGTACACTGCGTCCTGCACCCAAAATCTTCAAGGAGGATTGCTGCATAGATTGGAGTCGCAATGGTCGCGATATCGTCAATTTCGTGCGCGGATTATCGCCATATCCCGCAGCGTGGACTCCGATGAGTGGTGAGGGCGTACAGCCTCTCTCGGCAAAGATTTTCTCGGCAAAGTTCATCCCGACCAATGCAGAGCAGAATGGCTCGTGTGGCGATATCGTAAGCGACGGCAAGAGCTATATTCGTGTTCGTTGCGCAGATGGTCTGGTCGAGATAGGCGAATTGCAAATTGCAGGCAAGAAGCGTATGGCAGTAAAAGATTTACTACTCGGCTTCCGCGAGATAGAGAAATACTCGGCAAGATAATACCTATAATATATAGCAACAAAAAAGGTGTTCAACTTCGAAGAGTCGAACACCTTTTTTTTGTTACAATAGTGAATTATTCCACTGCCGCAATAATTTCGCCACCGTGCTTGATTGCCTCCTCATTTGCCGGAAGAAGTTTCCACGCACGTTCGGGCAACGACTTTTTGAGGCCGGTCATCACGTTATCCATACTCACCACAGGACACACCTTCAAATATCCGCCCAAAATCATCGTATTGAACAACTTTGCATTACCCATCTTGGCGCACTCCTCGGTCGCATTTATCGAGTAGACCTTGATATCCTTGCGTTCGGGGTGGCGCGTGATGCCGTTCACATCGTAGATAAGTGTACCGCCCGGCTTAACCAACGCTTCGAACTTATCCATCGACTGCTGATTAAGGATAATTGCCGTATCGTACTCGTAGGCGATAGGCGACGATATACGTTTATCCGAGAGGATAACCGTCACGTTTGCCGTACCGCCACGCATCTCAGGGCCATACGAAGGCATCCACGTAACCTCATAATCCTGCATTACACCTGCATAGGCGAGAATCTTACCCATCGAAAGGACTCCCTGTCCTCCGAAACCTGCTATAATTAAAGTCTCTTTCATACTTTGTCCTCCGATTGATTAAATATCCTTAACGTCGCCCAGCGGATAGAATGGCAGCATATTCTCTTCGAGCCACTCGTTAGCCTTCACAGGCGAGAGTTTCCAACCGCTGTTGCAGGTCGAAACCACCTCGACCATCGAGAAGCCCTTGCCGGCCATTGCATTCTCAAACGCCTTGCGCAGAGCCTTCTTGCACTTACGCACATTCGCGGGCGTGTGGACACTCTGGCGTGTCAAATAGCAGACACCGTCCAAGTGCGCCAACATATCCGAAATCTTGTAGGGATAGCCGTTCAGACGCGGATCACGACCATAGGGAGTGGTTGCGGTCTTCATTCCGAGCAGCGTCGTCGGAGCCATCTGGCCACCGGTCATACCATAAATTGCGTTGTTGATATAGACTGCCACGATATTCTCGCCACGCGCAGCTGCGTGGATAGTCTCGCACGTTCCGATTGCCGAGAGGTCGCCATCGCCCTGATAAGTGAAGACCATACGGTCGGGATGCAGACGCTTCATAGCTGTCGCCACCGCGCAAGCACGACCGTGAGCTGCCTCTGCCCAGTCGATGTCGATATAGTTATATGCAAATACTGCACAACCTACGGGGCTTACGCCCATAGTTTTATGCTCGATACCCATCTCCTCGATAACCTCGGCAATGAGTTTATGCACCGTACCGTGACTGCAACCGGGGCAGTAGTGCATTACGTTGTCCAGCATCAGCTTGGACTTTGCGTAAACGATATTCTCTTGTTTCAATTCTACTTCTGCCATAGTCGCTATCTGTTAATGATTTTATCTTTCAAAGCCTTCAAAACCTCATCGGGAGTAAAGAGCGAGCCGCCCTGACGGCCATAATGCTCGACAGGAGCTGCGCCATTCACGGCCAAACGCACATCCTCGACCATCTGACCGGCATTGAGCTCCGCACTCAGGAATCCCTTAACTCCGCGAGCTGCCAAATCAGCCAAAACCTTCTTGGGGAAGGGGTAGAGCGTAATCGGACGCAGCAAGCCAACCTTCAAGCCTTCGGCACGAGCAATCTCGACCGTAGCCGAGCAGATACGAGCCGACGAGCCGAATGCCACAATAACGTAATCGGCATCCTCGCACTCGATAGCCTCGTAGCGCACCTCGTTCTCCTCCATAGCTCGATATTTCGCTTGCAGACGCTGATTAATCTTCTCCATCTCCTCCGAGCGAAGTTCGAGCGATGTAACCACATTGCGCGGACGATCTGCGGGTTTGCCGTATGCTGCCCACGAGTGGCACTCAGCCTCAATCTCGGCATCGGTCTTGCGCGGACGCTGCGGAGCAAGAGTTACCTTCTCCATCATCTGTCCGATTGCGCCATCTGCCAGAATCATCGCAGGGTTGCGATATTTGAACGCCAAATCAAAGGCATCAGCCACAAAGTCGTGCATCTCCTGCACCGAATTTGGTGCAAGAACTATAAGGTGGAAGTCACCGTGTGCGCCACCCTTACAAGCCTGGAAGTAGTCACCCTGCGAAGGTTGGATTGTACCCAGACCCGGACCGCCACGCTGGCAGTTCACAACAAGGCAGGGTAGTTCGGCACCTGCAAGGTAGCTCAAACCCTCACTCATAAGGCTCACACCGGGGCTCGATGACGATGTCATCACGCGCTTTCCCGTAGCAGCACCTCCATATACCATATTAATAGACGACACCTCTGACTCTGCCTGCAAAACAACCATTCCGGTCGTCTCCCAGGGTTTGAGCTCCATCAAGGTCTCCATAACCTCCGATTGCGGAGTGATGGGGTAGCCAAAGTATCCGTCGCAACCGTAACGAATGGCAGCGTGGGCAATAACCTCGTTACCTTTCATCAATTTTACCTCTTTCTCTGCCATAATTTACTCAAATTTTTGTCGATAGACGGTTATACAACTGTCGGGGCAGATTATGCCACACGAGGCGCAACCCGTACAAGCGTCGGGCTTTGCCATCTCTGCAACGGGATAACCCTTGCTATTGACGAATGTCGAGAGCGCAAGAACATCCAAAGGACACGAAGCCACACAGACTCCACAGCCCTTGCAACGCTCGGCATCGACAACGATTTTTCCTTTTATTTTAGCCATCACTTACAAAGTTTAAGATTCACTACCTACAAATATAAAAAATAATTCGGAATCTTGCAATTCCGAATTACTTTTTCAAACTATATTTTCGATTAATTATTTCACCGAGAACTTCGCTGTAATCAAATCCTCCTTACGCGACGAAGCACCGACCATAACCTCGAACTCTCCGGGCTCAACCACGCGCTTCATATCGATATCGTAGAACTGCAAGTGCTTGGGAGTAATCGTGAAGGTTACCGTCTTGCTCTCGCCGGCCTTCAACTCTACACGCTCAAATCCCTTCAACTCCTTAACAGGACGAGTTACCGACGAATAGCAGTCACGGATATAGAGCTGAGCAATCTCAACACCGTCGCGCTCGCCCGTATTCTTCACGGTTACGCTAACCTCAACGTTTTCGTCAGCAGCAATCTCGCTCTTCGAGAGTTGCAAGTCCGAATACTCATAAGTTGTGTACGAAAGGCCATATCCGAAGGTATAAACCGGATAGGGATTCTGGTCGAGCGACTTGTGGAAGTAACGCGAAGGCTTGTGATTATAGAAAATAGGACACTGACCCGAACCGCGAGGAATGGTCATCGACATCTTTGCCGAAGGATTAACCTTGCCATAGAGAATCTCTGCCACAGCCTGACCGCCATACATACCCGGTTCCCAAGCGTAGAGGATTGCGGGCAGGTTATCAACAGCCCACTCGATATTCTGAGGACGACCTGACACGACAATCATAATTGTCGGCTTGCCGCTGGCAGCAACTCGACGCACCAACTCCTCCTGCAAACCGAGGAGCTCAATATTTGCACGGTCACGGTTCTCGCCACAAGTTCTATGCTTCATATAGCGAGTACCCAACTCTCCGACAACAACGATATTGAGATCGGTGGTGCGAGCCTTACGCACAGCCTCATCCACGCGCTCCTGCTTCATTTTAAGCGGAGAGTCGCCCTGATCGACAAAGACAAAATCTGTCTTCGGAGCAATCTCTTGCAGACCCTCCAAGATAGTTATCATATTCTCGTCGAGCTGCTTCGAAGACCAATCGCCAAGAAGACCCTGGTTATTAGAGTTAAGACCCGTAACAAGCACACGCTTATACTTGCGCACGTCGAGAGGTAAAATACCGTCATTTTTCAGCAATACGATTGACTGACGCGCAGCTTCCAACGAAGTCTGGCGGTGCTCCTCGCAAAGACGCACCTGCTTACCCTTCTCTACATCAGCATAAGGATGCTCGAAAAGACCGAGCTGGAACTTCGCAGTCAGGATGCGGCGTACCGATTCGTCGATACGGCTTTCGGGGATGCGACCTTCGCGCACCAACTCGATAACCTCATCAAACCAGTGCAGACCGTGCATATGCATATCCATACCCGACATAATCGAGAGGAAGAACGCCTCCTTACGGCTATCAGCTACACAGTGCAAGTTGTGTATACGCTCAATATCCATCCAGTCGCTAACAACAAAGCCCTTGAAGCCACACTCGCCACGCATAACATCCTCCATAAGCCACTTACTCGAATGGCAGGGGACACCGCTAATCTCGTTGTGAGCAGTCATCAACGATCCGACAGTTGCACCTTCAAGACAACGCTCATAGGGATAAAGGAAGACCTCGCGCAGTGTACGCTCCGAAACATCAGTCGGTGCCGAGTTGGTACCATCTATCGACTGCGAGCCGGCAACGAGGTGCTTGATGCAGGCCAAGACATCCTCCTGCGAATCAAGATTACCCTGATAGCCCTTAACCGATGCCAGGCCCAACTCACCAACCAGGTAGGGATCCTCGCCATAGGTCTCGCCACAACGGCCCCAACGAGCATCACGAGCAACATCTACATTCGGGTTGAATGTCCAGTGCATATTCATCGCGCGCATCTCCTTTGCGGTCTGACGAGCGATTTTGTACGCCATATCGGGGTTGAACGAACAAGCAAGACCGATATTCGTAGGGTAGTTGGTATTGTTCGGTGCGAGTGCATTACCGTGAATCGCATCGATACCGAAAATCAACGGAATACCCAGACGCGAGCGCATTGCGTGCTCCTGCAAAGTATTAGCCTCCTCGACAGTCAGAACGTGGAGGTACGAGCCGATTTTACCCTCCTCGGTCCAACGAATCAAGGTATCGGCATTGATACCGGGATAAAATCCGTTAGAATCATCATTTGCAGCAATCTTCTTTTTCTTTTGAGCAATGCTCCATCCACGAGCCTTGACGTGCTCCACGCCACAGTATTGGCTCATCTGGCCAACCTTCTCTTCGAGGGTCATCTGCGCGAGCAGAGCCTCGACACGCTCCTCGACGGGCAGCGATGCATCTTTGTAATCTTTCGGCGCGCAGCTGCATACCGCAACCATCGCCAAGAGTGCAATTATTCGCTTCATAATCTAAAATGGGTTAGTAGTCCTAATTTTGAATTTTGAATTTTGAATTTTGAATTTTTATCTCACCTGTGCTCCGGCACGTACCTCAAACTGCTTTTGGAGGTTAGCCATTGTGCGTTCAATCATCTTGTCATTCAGCGTCTGGGTCTTATCTTCGAGGATAAAGCTCAGCGCGTACGACTTCTTGCCTTCGGGGAGTTTATCGCCCTCGTAGACATCGAAGAGAGCAACGCTTTTGAGCAGTTTCTTCTCGGTTGCAAATGCGATATCGCGCAACTGAGAGAAGGTAACGCTCTTATCAACCAACAGAGCTAAGTCACGACGCACCTCAGGGAATTTCGACAACTCCTCGGCTGCAACCTTATGCTTCTTGGTAGTTTTGAGCAGACGATCGAAATCAATCTCCGCAAAGAACACCTCCTGCTTCAAGTCGAATGCCTTGGCAATCTTGGGATTCACAACGCCCATCTGCACCAGCCAATTATTACCCTGCATAAGTGCCACAGCCTCGCCAAACAGGTCGCTTTCGAGGCTTTCGGTTTTGAGTTTATAGACATCCAGGCCAAAACGCTTCAACACCTGCTCAACAGCCGTTTTGAGCGTAAAGAATGATGCAGGCTGCGCTGCTGCATTCCAGGTCTGTGCAACCGAGTTACCTGTTACGACAATCGCCAAGCGGTAGTTCTCCGAGTAGGGGGCAGTTGCCGACTCCTCGCTACGAGCAGCCTCATTGTAGAAGTAGCAGTTACCGAACTCATAGAGTTTCAGATTAGCGTTACGGTGATTTACGTTGAGCTGCACAGCCTCCATAGCATTGAACAGAAGGGTCTGGCGCATCACGTTCAAGTCGTTGCTGAGCGGATTGAGAATCTTCACACAATTCTCGGCCTTGTACGACTCCAAGCCCTCGTAGTAAGCAGCCTTGGTCAGAGAGTTCGACATAATCTCGGTGTAACCACGAGCTGTCAAGAAATCCGCAACAAGATTTACCAAGCGTGGTTTATCGGGCTTCTGGACATACGAGAGGGTCGAATTAACGTGCTCAGGAATCTCCACATTGTTATAGCCGTAGATTCGCAGAATATCCTCGATAAGGTCTGCCTCACGCTGAACATCCACACGGTAGGGCGGAACGGCAACGCTCAACACACCATCGTTCTCGGCCTCAATCTTCACGTCGAGAGCTGCCAAAATCTCGCGAACAGTCGCTTCGGGAATCTCCTTACCGATAAGCGAGTTGATACGTGCAAACGAGATATCGAAACGGAAATCCTCGGCCGGCACGGGGCAGATATCGGTAACCTCACTTGCGATTTGGCCACCAGCCAGCTCCTTCATCAACAGAGCTGCACGTTTGAGTGCATAGAGCTGTATATTGGGGTCGATACCGCGCTCAAAACGGAACGAAGCATCGGTATTAAGCCCGAAACGCTTTGCGGTCTTGCGTACCCAAACGGGGTTAAAGTAAGCCGACTCGATAAATACGTTGGTCGTCGTATCCGAGATACCCGAATCAGCACCACCATATACACCAGCGATACACATCGGACGCTCTGCCGAACAAATCATCAAATCCTGCGCTGTGAGTTTGCGCTCAACACCGTCAAGCGTCACGAAGGGAGTACCCTCAGCGCAAGTCTTAACTACAACCTTGCCGCCCTCAATCTTATCTGCATCGAAGGCGTGGAGAGGCTGTCCCAACTCGAAAAGCACAAAGTTGGTAATATCGACCAAGTTATTGTGGGGATTCAGACCCGCAGCACGCAGATAGTTCTGCATCCATTCGGGCGAAGGACCAATCTTGCAACCCTTTACCGAAACGCCTGCATAACGGGGACAAGCCTCGGTATTCTCAACCGAAACCTCGATAGGCAGTTCGTTGTTATCAACCTTGAAATCATCGACGCTCGGCATCTGCAACGACACCTGCTTACCCTGGCTGCGCAGATATGCCGCCAAGTCACGCGCAACGCCAATGTGCGATGCCGCATCAATGCGGTTGGGCGTAAGGCCGATAGCGATAAGGTAATCATCCTGAATATTGAAGTACTCGCGAGCCGGAGTACCGACCTTAACATCCGCAGGCAACTCCATAATACCAGCGTGGTCCGAGCCGATACCGAGCTCATCCTCGGCACAAAGCATACCGAGCGACTCGACACCGCGAATCTTGCTGCGCTTAATCTTGAACTCCTCATTGCCACCGTCGGGGTAGAGCACCGCACCGACAGTTGCACATACAACCTTCAAGCCTGCACGGCAGTTAGCTGCACCGCAGACAATCTGCAACGGAGCCTCACCGCCCACATCAACGGTTGTGATGTGGAGGTGGTCGCTGTCGGGATGATCCTCGCAGGTCAGCACCTCGCCAACAACTACACCGGCCAATCCGCCACGGATTGTCTCAATCTTCTCGAAGCCCTCGACTTCAAGACCGATATCGGTCAAAATTACGGCAATCTCCTCTGCCGTCAGGTCTGTGTTAATGTAGTTTTTAAGCCACTTATAAGAGATATTCATATCTTGATATTTTTGTTCTTACATTCCATATTTCGGACAATCACGCAAAGATAGCAATTTTACGGCATATATCAAAACGCTCTCTGCGATTGTGCCGAACATTACGCCTTTGGCGTCTTCTTGCCGAAGATGCGATCAACGACGATTGCGATAGCACCGTCGCCCGACACATTACAAGCAGGACCGTAACCGTCCAGCGCAAGGTAGATAGCCATCAACAGCGCTGTCATTTCGGGCGAGAAACCGAGAATCGATTCGAGCAATCCTACCGATGCCATCAGCACACCACCCATAACTCCGGGCGACGACACTGCTGCAATAGCCTGCATCAGCGCAAAGTTCACGAACAGCGCAATCGGAATATCGACACCAAACATATAGGCAACAGCAGTGGTCGTTGTAACGAGTTTGATGGTCGAGCCGCACATATGCGTATTCGAGCAGAGCGGAATTACAAAGTTGGCAATATCCTCATTCACACCGCTTTTAAGCGTACACTTTGTAGTCACGGGGATTACCGCAGCCGACGAGCAGATCGAGAATCCGGTCAGGTACGCAGGCAGGATATTGTAAAGACACTTGATAGGATTCTTGCGAGCGATAAGGCAAGCAATAAGATACTGCACCACAAGATAGACAATCGACAGCATCACACCCGTACCGATAACCTTGATACCCGTACCGAGGACTACATCGATAACACCCTTGGCACTCATCTCGCAAATCATCGTGAAGATATAGATCGGGAGCAGCGGAATGATAGCCTTCTCGATTGTAAATTTCACAATCTCGCCAAACTCCTCGAACCACACCTTCACAGACTGAGCCTTCGTGAAAATCACACCCAGACCAACAACAAACGAGAGAGCGATAGCGGTCATCATATCGCACACGGGCGGAATTTTGAGCGAGAAATAGGGCTCAAAAACCTTCTCCGACAACGACTCGGCCGACAACTCTCCGACCGAGAGGTAGTGCGGAAACAACTCAGTTGCACAACCAAACGAAAACATCGCTCCACCCACGGTTGAGATGTATGATATAGCAATAACGAATATCAGCATCTTACCCGCACCACGGCCGAGATTAGCAATCGCGGGCGTAACCAAGCCGAGCACCAGCAATGGCACCGAGAATTTCAACAACTGCGCAAACAACACATTGAAAGTCTTGAAGATGCGAATAAACACATCCGGCAAGAAGAGTCCCAGGACAGCACCCAGAGCAATAGCAATAACCACTTTCGGAAAGAGTCCGAGCTTAATGTTTTTCAAGTCAAATTTCTTCATTTTTATCTATTTTTTTTAAGTTTTCAATCAATATTTCGAGCCGATATAGAGCAACACCATTCCGATAAGGATAAAGAGCAGGTCGAGAGCCTTTGTGCGCAGATTTTTCTCACGAAACAGCAGCGCACCGCAGCCAAACGACACAACCACCGAACCTCGTCGAATCATCGACACGACGGCAATCAGCGCGCCCTCCTTTGACAACGCCGTCAGATAGGCGAGGTCGGCACAGGTCAAAAACAGAGCAATCAGCGGAATTGCCCACGACCAATGGAAGGGTTTTTCCGCACGTTTGGGCAGCCACACAACGCCAACGACCACCGACATCATCACAAGTTGATAGAACGAATACCATCCCTGCACAAACAGAGGGTCGAGCATACGCATAACGTGCTTATCGTAGAGTCCGCAACAAGCCCCAACAACGGCAGCTGCGGCAATCGACAAAATCCAGATATTATTGCGAAAATCGACACCCTCGTTCTTGCCTGCACGGCTCAACAAAAAGAGCGAAAAGAGCGCAAGCAGGACACCTCCCCATTGCCAACCATTGAGCGACTCTCCAAAAATCAACATCGCTCCAATCAGCGTCAGTACGGGTCGTGTAGCGTTAATCGGGCCGACGATAGTTATCGGCAAATGCTTCATTCCAAAATATCCGAAAATCCACGAAGTCAGCACCATTGCCGACTTTATCACAACCATTGCGTGAGCTCGCAAGTCGCCCTGCGGAACTTCAAAGAACGTCCCATCGAACCATCCGAATCCACCCACCGAGGCGAGCAGGAACGGACTAAAAAATAGGGTAGAAAATAGCGTATTCAACCACAAAACGGGCATCACGGCATTGCCGATCAGAGCCCGTTTTTTGGCGACATCGTAAAATCCCAGCAGAAGTGCCGAGAGAAACGCTAATGCTACCCACATACGAAGTTAGAGTTTATCGCTATAAACAGCCGAAGGAAGATCGTGAAGGTTGTAGCGCGAAGCCATCGACATACCGTAAGCTCCGGCCGACTTGATTGTCAGCAAATCGCCACGTTTGGTCTTGCGAAGGCTCACATTCTCGTCAAACACGTCGGTCGATTCGCAAGCCGTTCCTACGACCGTATATTTACTCTTCAAATCCTCCTGCGAGGTAATATTTTCGATATTGTGATACGATCCATACATCGCAGGACGCACCAGCTCGGTCATACTTGCATCAACGATTACCAGACGACGACCCGTAGCCGTGGTCTTATTGAAAAGCACGCGGGTAATCAGCTCACCACACTCACCGACAATCGAGCGGCCAAACTCGAAGTGCACCTCTCTATCGCCCACGTTGAGATACTGATGCACAATCGAGAAGAGTGATGCAAAGTTAGGAATAGGCTCATTCTCCGGCACATCATAGTTGATACCCAGACCGCCACCAACGTCAATAAAGCTCAGGTTAAATCCGAGCGATGTAAGATTCTCGACAATCACATTTACCTTCTCGCACATATTCTCGAAGACGTGCAACTCGCGAATCTGCGAGCCGATATGCAGATGCAGGCCGATGATATTGATATTTTCGAGTTTCTGAATATCTGCAACACACTCCAAAACCTCCTCGTACGAGATTCCGAACTTACTATCTGCCTGACCGGTGTCGATGCAGTGATTGGTCTTGGGGTCGATATCGGGATTTATACGCAGAGCCACATCGGTCTTGCAGCCCGCCTCTTTCGAGAGTTCATCTACCAAGAACAACTCTTCAAGGCTCTCACAGTTGATAGCCAAAATCTTCTGTTCGATTGCATAGCGCAACTCCTTGTCGCGTTTACCGACACCTGCATAGACGATTCCCTTCGGGTCGAAGCCGAGTTCGAGAGCTTTGCGAACCTCGTTACCGCTGGCGCAGTCGATACCCAGACCATACTCGCGGATAATACCGAGCAAGTAGTCATCGTAATTCGCCTTGATAGCGTAGTGTACCTTGTAGTTGTGCTTTGCCGACTCGTAGACGACGCTTTCGAGCGTACGACGCAACAGGTCGATATCATAGAGATAGAATGGGGTTTCGTAACTTTGCAGTTTCTCTGCAACGTGTCTGCTTAACATATAAACTAACCTTTTGTTGTATAAATAATTGTCGCAAAAATAGTGATTCCCGATTACAATAGCAAATCGAGAATCACAAAAATCGCAAGTGTAACACTTGCAAGGCCATTTAGAGTACCGAAAGCAATACCGATATTCTTCTGCTTTGTGGGGGTAACCAGATAGTGTTGCAGTCCCAACAAGAAGGTAAAAATCGCAACACCAACCCACAGATACCATCTACCCGGCAGAAAAGAGGTAAACCATATCAGCGCGCCGGCACTAATGGCGTGTAGTAATGTACTGAAAAGCAGGGATGTGCGAGCCGAGAAGCGAGAGGGTATCGAGTGAAGTCCTCGCTTGCGGTCGAACTCTGCATCCTGCAACGCATAAATAATGTCAAAACCGCCGCACCAGGTCATTACCAATACCGAGAGAATGCAGGGGGCAAGAGCGAACTCTCCGGTCACTGCAATATAGGCTCCGACCGGTGCAATTCCGAGCGAAAGACCAAGGACCAAATGGGCCAATGAAGTAAATCTTTTGCAGTATGAATAGAACATCACAACCACCAGAGCCACAGGAGATAACACCGCCGTCAAAAGATTAATCGACGAGGCCGTAGCGACGAACAAAAGAGCATTTACGACAACGAACGCAAGAGCCTTTTTCGGAGAGATTATACCTGCCGGAATTTCACGCTCGGCAGTGCGCGGATTCTCGGCATCTATACGCCAATCCGCCCAACGATTAAAGCCCATTGCCGTATTGCGGGCAAAGACCATACATAACACCACCTGCGCGAGCAAAACTGCCCAATGCCACGGCTCGGAGAATGAGTGGTTGCCACACTTAACGGCATAGGTAAAGCCAATCATCGCAAAAGGCATTGCGAAGATGGTATGTGAGAACTTCACAAGTCGCAAATAATCTGAAAATTTCGCCATCGTATACCAGTTTTTCGCCACAAAAATACAAAAATAACCGTTTTCGCCAACTCTAATTCAAATTAATACTTTCGTATTAAAGATAAAATTCATATATTTGCCCCCACTATGAAAAATATAAGAAATTTTTGCATTATAGCCCATATCGACCACGGCAAATCTACACTCGCCGATCGTCTACTTGAAATGACCAACACGCTCCAACAGCGCGAAATGCAGTCGCAGGTACTCGACGATATGGATCTCGAACGCGAGAAGGGTATTACCATCAAGAGCCACGCTATCCAGATGGAGTACACGGCTCGCAATGGAGAAAAGTATACACTCAACCTGATTGATACTCCGGGACACGTCGATTTTTCGTATGAGGTGTCGCGCGCAATCGCTTCGTGCGAGGGTGCGCTGCTCGTCGTAGATGCTACGCAGGGTATTCAGGCACAGACAATCTCGAATCTCTACCTTGCATTGGGCAGCGACCTCGAAATCATCCCCGTCCTCAACAAGATTGATATGGACTCGGCAATGATTGACGAAGTTAAAGACCAGGTTGTCGATTTGCTTGGTTGCGACCACGACGACATTCTCTGTGCGTCGGGTAAGACAGGCTTGGGCGTTGATGAAGTTTTGGAAGCTATCGTCGAGCGCATCCCCGCGCCTAAGGGCGACGAGAATGCTCCGTTGCAGGCATTGATTTTCGACTCGGTATACAATCCTTTCCGTGGAATTATCGCATACTACCGCATCTTCAACGGCAAGATTCGCAAGGGCGAACACGTCAAGTTCTTCAACACGGGCAACGAATACGATGCCGATGAGATTGGCGTACTAAAACTTAAAATGCAGCCCCGTCAGGAGGTTAAAGCGGGCGACGTAGGCTATATCTGTTCGGGTATCAAGACCTCGGCAGATGTGAAGGTTGGTGATACAATCACATCGGTTGCCACGCCCTGCACCGAGGCTATTGCAGGATTCGAGGATGTAAAGCCTATGGTCTTTGCAGGTGTATATCCCGTCGAGGCCGACCAATACGAGGATTTGCGAGCTTCGCTCGAAAAGTTGCGACTCAATGACGCTTCGCTTACCTTCGAACCCGAAAGTTCGTTGGCTCTCGGTTTCGGTTTCCGCTGCGGATTCCTCGGACTGCTCCATATGGAGATTATCCAGGAGCGACTGTACCGCGAATTTGATATGGACGTTATCACGACCGTGCCAAACGTGTCGTATCGCATAACTACAACATCGGGCGAAGTTTTGGAGGTACACAACCCCTCTGGCCTTCCCGAAGTAACCAAGATTGACAAAATCGAGGAGCCCTACATCCTGGCACAGGTCATCACAAAGACCGACTTCCTCGGCAACGTCATCAAGCTCTGCATCGACAAGCGTGGAGTGATGAAGAATCAGACCTTCATCACCACCGACCGTGTGGAGATTAACTTCGAGATGCCCCTTTCGGAGATTGTCTTCGACTTCTACGACAAGTTGAAGAGCATATCGAAGGGCTACGCTTCGTTTGACTACCACCGTACAGGCTATCAGGCGAGCCGCTTGGCGAAGCTCGATATTCTGCTCAATGGCGAGCCGGTAGATGCGCTTTCATCGCTCATTTATGCCGACCACGCCTACGACTTCGGTCGCAAGATGTGCGAGAAGTTAAAGGAGCTTATCCCGCGCCAGCAGTTCGATATTGCTATCCAGGCAGCCATCGGAGCGAAGATTATCGCTCGCGAGACCGTGAAGGCCGTACGTAAGGATGTAACCGCAAAGTGTTACGGTGGCGATATCTCGCGTAAGCGTAAGTTGCTCGAAAAGCAGAAGGCCGGAAAGAAGCGTATGCGTCAGATTGGACAGGTACAGGTGCCGCAGACCGCATTCCTCGCAGTATTGAAAATGGACTAAACTACTAAAATAATGAAGAAGAGTATTATTGACCTTTTTGAGTCATCGGTAGAGAAATTTGGAGAACGCACATTCCTACTCGAAAAAACAACGGACAAATTTGAGCCCACTACATACGCTCAGACCAAGGATATCGCCTTGAAGACGGGTGCAGGTCTTGCTGCTCTCGGTATCCAGCCCAAGCAAACTGTATCTATCTTGGCGGAGGGTTGCAATGCGTGGATTACCTCGGAGCTTGGTTTGCTCTACGCAGGTGCTATCAGCGTACCCCTCTCGATTAAGTTGGAGGAGGCTAACGATCTCTTGTTCCGATTGCGTCACGCAGACGTTTGCGCAATCTTCGTATCGCGCAACCAGCTGCCCAAGATTCGCAATATCCGCGAGCAGTTGCCGCTCATCAAACACATCATTGTTTGGGGCGATATTGAGCTCCAAGATGGCGAAATCAGCCTTGCAGAGCTCAACGCTATGGGCGAGAAGTACCTCGCAGAGCATCGCGAAGAGTTCTTGGAGATTGGTCGCGCTATCCAGAACGATGACTACGCAACAATCACCTACACATCAGGCACAACCGCAGACCCGAAGGGTGTAATCCTGACTCACCGTAACTATACGGCAAATGTCGAGCAGGCCTTGACCCGTATCTCGATTCCGTCAGAGTACACGATGTTTATCATTCTGCCCCTCGACCACTGTTTCGCTCACGTTGCGGGATTCTATATTATGGTAGCGTGCGGTGCTTCGGTGGCTACGACACAGGTAGGTCGCACTCCGCTCGAAACATTGAAGAATGTCCCCATGAATATCAATGAGGTTAAGCCGAACGTACTCTTGTCGGTGCCGGCATTGGCAAAGAACTTCCGCAAGAGCATCGAGACCTCTATCCGCAAGCAGGGCCCGACGGTTGAGAAGCTCTTTAAGTTCGCACTTAAAGTCGCTTACGAGTACAACCAGGACGGTTACACGAAGGGCAAGGGCTGGCGTTTCATCTTGAAGCCCCTCGTTGCTTTATTCGACAAGATTCTCTTCAAGAAGGTACGTGCAGGATTCGGTGGCAATATCAAATTCTTCGTGGGCGGTGGAGCTCTGCTCGATTCGGAGTTGCAGCGTTTCTTCTACGCTGTCGGTATGCCGATGTTGCAGGGCTACGGTCTTTCGGAGGCTACACCTATTATCTCGGCAAACTCGCTCGGCAAGGGTCGTCACCGTTTCGGCTCGTCGGGTAAGGTTATCCAGCCTTTGGAGATTAAGATTCTCGATGACGAGGGTCGTGAGATGCCGACCGGCGTTAAGGGCGAAATCGTCATCAAGGGCGAGAACGTAATGGCCGGATATTGGAAGAATCCGTCAGCTACGGCTGAGACTGTCAAGGATGGCTGGCTCTATACGGGCGATATGGGTTATATGGGTGACGATGATTTCCTCTACGTTTTGGGCCGTTTCAAGAGCTTGCTTATCTCGGCTGATGGCGAGAAGTACAGTCCCGAAGGTATGGAGGAGGCTATCGTCGATAAGTCGCCCTACATCGACCAGATTATCATCTACAACAACCAGAGCCCCTATACAGGTGCTATCGTTGTTCCCAACCGCGATGCTTTGTGCCGTACGCTCAACGAGCGTGGGGTAGCAGCCGAGGAGCGCGCTACGGTCGCTGCCGAGATTATCGGTGCCGAGATTGAGCAGTACCGCACAGGCGGCATCTATGCCGACGAGTTCCCCGACCGTTGGTTGCCCGCAGCACTGGCTATCGTAGACGAGGCGTTTACCGAGCAAAACGGTCTGGTAAACAGCACAATGAAGGTCGTTCGCGGTAAGGTCGAGGAGTACTACAAGGGTCGCATCGACTATATGTACACCGCCGAAGGCAAGATGCTCAAAAACGAGAAGAACATCGAGTCGCTCACGAAGGTTATCGCATAATAACCAGAATCTCAAAAAATATAGGCTGTCAGCGAATACTGACAGCCTCTGTTTTTGGTTATAAATCTATTAAACAAACATTGCAATCCACGGCAATACCATAATAGCCAGCATTGCAGCCAACACGACGTAGAGCACTACGCGCACCGCACGATTGGGCAGATATTTGCTCACACAAGCATCTATCGTTCGCCAATGCTGCACCAAATGGACCACGAGCAGCGCAACAAGCACAACGCTCGCCCAGATATGGATATCGCGCCAAACCCTACGCGCCAAGCCTAAAAACGCCGAAATACCGGTTCCTCGGCGCAAGACAAATTTCAGCAGAAAACCACTAACACTCACAAGGAACATTGCCACAAACAGCAGCAAGTCCACAACGATATTTTTCAATAATTTATCCTTCATAATTAATTTGTTTATAACACAAGGGCTGCCATTTTTTTGTGGCAGCCCTTATTATATATAATGTATTAATTATCGCTGCTACTCCTCGAATGAGTGAATAACCACACCCGAACGGAGCTTAGGCTCGAACCAAGTTGTCTTCGGAGGCATAATATTGCCCGTATCGGCGATGTCAATGAGTTGTTTCATTGAGACAGGGTAGAGCGCAAAGGCAACCTTCATCTCTCCACTATCAACACGCTTCTTCAACTCGCCCAAGCCACGAATACCGCCTACGAAGTCGATACGTTTCGATGTGCGCAAATCCTCGATACCGAGCAACTCATTAAGTACCAAGTCCGACAGAACGGTAACATCCAAAACGCCAATCGGGTCAGCATCGTTGTAAGTTCCCTCCTTTGCGGTCAGCGAGTACCACTCACCACCCAGGTACATCGAGAAGTTATGCAGCGCAGTGGGAGTGTAAATCTCGGTGCCAACCTTCTCAACCACGAAATTCTTACCGAGAGCCTCGACGAACTCCGCAGGAGTCATTCCGTTAAGATCCTTCACCACGCGGTTGTAGTCGATAATTTTGAGATGCGACGCAGGGAAGGTTACAGCGAGGAAGTAGCAATACTCCTCGTTGCCCGTATGGTTGGGATTCTTCTGCATCAGAGCCTGGCCCACGCGAGCAGCAGCTGCTGTACGGTGGTGGCCGTCAGCAACATAGAGAGCAGGAATCTCGGCAAAAATCTCGGTAATGCGAGCATTAACCTCTGCATTGTCGATAACCCAGAAGTGGTGACCAAATCCATCCTCAGCCGTAAAATCGTAATCGGCCTCGTGCTCGGCAACCCAGCCCGACACGATAGCGTCAATCTCTGCGTGGTCGGGGTATGCGAAGAATACCGGCTCGATGTTAGCCTGCTGATTGAAGACGTGCTTCATACGGTCCTCCTCCTTGTCGGTACGGGTAAGCTCGTGTTTCTTTATGGCTCCCGAAAGGTAGTCCTCAAAGTGGCAGCACATAGCCAAACCATACTGCGTACGGCCGTCCATAGTCTGCGCATAGATGTAGTAGTGTTCCTCCTCATCCTGCGCCAACCAGCCCTTCTCGCGCCACAAACGGAAGTTCTCGACAGCCTTATCGTAGACCTCCTGCGAGTGCTCGTCAGCGATGGGGTCGAAGTCGATTTCGGGCTTGATGATGTGCAACAACGAACGCTCGGTAGCCTCGGCCTTTGCCTCGACCGAGTTGAGCACGTCGTAAGGACGCGATGCCACCTCCGAAGCCAGCTCCTTCGGCGGGCGGATTCCCTTGAACGGTTTGATTTTAACCATAATATCGTCAGTTTTAGATTATTTGTTCACTTGGAAACGAGTTACACCCTCGGTAAAATACTCGACAATCTGTCGTGCAGCAGCCAAACCTGCATTGATATTAGCCTCGGCAGTCTCGGCACCCATCTTCTTGGGCGTAGCGAAGAAACGCTTGCCGAACTTCTCGGCGAGGTGTGCCGCAGTGTCGGGTGCGATGTCGGTGATGTATTTGAGGTCCGCACGCTCATCGAGAGCCTTCTCCAAACCCTTCTCGTCGATAACCTCCTTACGCGCTGTATTGACCAACGTAGCACCCTTCGGCATCGAGGTCAGCAGATCGTAGCCAATCGAGCCTTTGGTTGCGGGCGTCGCAGGGATATGTAACGAGAGGAAGTCCGACTGCGCGTAGAGTTCCTCAACCGACGACACCTTGCGCACTCCGTCGTTCTCGAAGACAAAATCGTCCGTAACGAAGGGGTCGTAAGCGATGACATTCATACCGAGAGCCTTGCCCTTGCGGCCTACCAACTTGCCGACGTTGCCGTAGGCGTGGATACCGAGGGTCTTGCCCTGAATCTCGCTACCGGTGCCGGGGGTAAATTGGTTACGCGACATATAGACCATCATCGCGAGAGCCAACTCGGCCACAGCATTCGAGTTCTGGCCGGGGGTGTTCATCACGACAACTCCGCGAGCCGTAGCCGCAGCGAGGTCCACGTTATCGTAGCCTGCACCTGCGCGTACCACGATCTTCAAATTGCGGGCCGCCTCGATAACCTCGGCCGTAACCTTATCACTGCGTACGATAAGTGCATCAACATCAGCCACAGCATCCAAAAGTTGCGATTTCTCGCTATATTTTTCGAGCAGGGCCACCTGATAGCCTGCCGCCTCGCAAATCTCCTTAATACCATTCACAGCCTCGGCTGCAAAGGGTTTTTCGGTTGCTACAAGAACTTTCATATCCTTCAAAAGTGATGTAAATTGAACGATTTTCTCCTCTTTTTTCTCGTATGTATACGGAACGATTGTAGGCATAATTATTTCGTTTTAAGTGCTTCGAACTCCTGCATACAAGCCACCAAAGCCTCGACCGACTCCTTCGGCAGAGCATTGTAGCACGATGCACGGAAACCACCCACCAGACGGTGACCCTTGATGCCGACCATACCACGCTCCTTGGCAAACTCCATAAATTCGGGAGCCAACTCCTCGTTACCCTCCGACATCACGAAGCAGATATTCATCAGCGAGCGGTCCTCCTTCTCGACCGTACCGCGGAAGAGCGAGTTGCGGTCAATCTCATCATAGAGCAGCTGAGCCTTTTCGAGGTTGCGACGATATATCTCCTCGACACCGCCCAACGATTTGAGCCAGCGCAGAGTCTCGTACATCACGTAGATAGGGAATACAGCCGGAGTATTGAACATCGAGTTATTCTCGACGTGGGTATTGACATTCATCATCGTCGGCAACTCGCGCACAACCTTGCCGAGCATATCCTCGCGCACAATCACGAACGCCACGCCCGCAGGAGCGAGATTCTTCTGCGCACCGCCATAGATAAGCGCATACTTCGACACGTCAATCGGACGGCTCATAATATCCGAACTCATATCGGCGATAAGGGGCACGGGCGAGTCGATATCGGTCTTGTACTCTGTACCGTAAATGGTGTTATTCGTACAAATGTAGAGATAATCGAGGTCCGCAGGAATCTCAAATCCCTTCGGGATATAGTTAAAATTCTTATCCTCGGACGAAGCGACGATCTGCACCTCGCCATAATATTTAGCCTCCTTGATAGCCTTCTTGGTCCAGACACCCGTATTCACATAACCGGCCTTACCTTTGAGGAAGTTGGCAGGGATGTGGAAGAATTGAGTACTTGCGCCACCGCTAACGAAGAAGATTTTGTAGTTATCGGGGATATGGAGCAACTCGCGGAAGAGCGACTGCGCCTCGTTGAGCACATCCTCAAAATCCTTAGTGCGGTGCGAAATCGAGAGCAGCGAAAGACCGGAGCCGTTAAAGTCTATAATAGCCTTTGCGGCATTTTGGAGAACTACATCCGGAAGGATAGATGGTCCGGCGTTGAAATTATGCTTTTTCATAAAAACTGTATATAAATTAGTTTGTTGTTTGCTTATAACAATAATACAATACAAATATAAAAAATAATTCCCAATAATCGACTCATAAATCTCAATTATTTTATACCTTTGTGGTAACATATTGAAAAACACGGAAAGTGTAAGCGTATTCTCGTAGATGGAATGTAGGAAGTTCTAATTACGCAAGAGAATAGGCAAACATCTTCTCACGTCATACCTATTACGGTATTGGCGTGGGGCTGTTGCTTATTTGATTGCGAAGGTCTCCTACAACCTCATCTACTAAAATAAGTTTTCAGCACCACGCTTTCTTTTTTTACATAAACCACTATCGAGGTGCGGATAGTAATAAAATTTGAGCGAAAACAAGTTTAACTTAAATTTATATTACTATGAAAAAACTATTTCTTTTGTTGGCAGCCGTCGGATTGATTTTCTCCGCTTGCCAAAGTGGAGGCGATGTCGAAGAGGAGAATGGCGGAACGCCATTTGTCCCCGAGATTACAATCTCGCCAAAAGATTTAACTTTCGGTTGCAATGGCGGAGAACAAGCAGTTGATATTACTGCAAATTTCGAGTACGAAGTTGCCAAGCGCGCATCGTGGCTAACTATTGAGCAGACAGACGAGGGCTTGTTGGTTGTTGTCGATGCAAACAAAAACACATCAGAGCGCAGTGCCTATATCTCCATTGCAAACAGTCAATACGACATAAACAAGAGCATCGAAATTTACCAAGAGGCGTGGGTGCCAAAAATCGAACTCTCGCAACAAAGCATCGAAGTCGAGTTCGAGCCTGCTGAGTATGAGGTCGGTGTTACTTCGCCATACTCTTGGGAGGCAACAACAAAGAACGATTGGATTGTCGTAGAGAGCGAAACCGGTATTGCTGGCGAGGAGGTTTTGAGATTCTCCACCAAACGCAATGAGGAGGAGAAGGAGCGTAAGGGTACTATCACCCTCAAAAACACTGACTATAACCTTGTTGCAGAGTTGTACATAATACAGAAGTCCTTTGTGCCTACTATAACCATTGAACCAGAGTCATTGAACTTTACTATTGAGGGTGGCACTCAGGAAATCGCCATTGATGCCAACTTTGAATATACATACACCACAGATGCCGACTGGCTAACTATCGATAAAAGTGAGAACGGTATTTCGGTAACCGTACCGAACTATGTAGAGGTTGAAGAGCGTACAGCCGAGATTACCATTTCGAGTGAGAAATATGGTGTTTCGGAAGTGGTAAAAGTTACGCAGGGAGCATTTGTGCCAGAGTTGACCATTGAGCCGGAGTCATTGGTATTTACTTTCGAAGGTGGCACACAAGAGATTGTCATTACTGCAAACTTTGAGTACGAGTTCTCGACAGAAGTCAATTGGCTAACTATCGAAAAGAGCGACAAAGGTGTAAATATCACTGCAACCCCAAATACCAAATTTAAAGAGAGTACAGCCGAGATAACTATTTCGAGTGAAAAATATAGTACTTCAAAAAATATTTCAGTAACACAAAAGGGCGTATCAGCAGAGTCTCAAAATGTGATAATCTATACCTCTTCTGATGGTAATATTGTAACTCCATATAAGAGTGGTGTTTTCGGCGCAAATATCGTATCAAATACTTATAGAGAAGGACAGGGAGTGATTATTTTTGATACACCAATTACTTCGATTGGAGATTATGCATTCCGTGGTTGCACCTCGCTGACAAGTATTACAATTCCTGATAGTGTTACTTCGATTGGATATCAGGCATTCTATAATTGCAGCAGTTTGGCAAGTATAACAATTCCCGACAGCGTTACTTCGATTGGAGAGTGGGCATTCCGATATTGCAGCAGTTTGACAAGTGTAACAATTCCCGATAGCGTTACTTCGATTGGAAGTTATGCCTTCTATAATTGCAGCAGCATGACAAGTGTAACTATCCCCGAGAGCGTTATCTCAATTGGGAAATCGGCATTCTATAATTGCAGTAGCCTGACAAGTGTTACTATTCCCGACAGCGTTACTTCGATTGGAAATCAGGCATTCGAAGGTTGCAGCAGTTTGGCAAGTATAACAATTCCCGACAGCGTTACTTCGATTGGAGAGTGGGCATTCCGATATTGCAGCAGTTTGACAAGTGTAACAATTCCCGATGGAGTTACTTCGATTGAAAGTGAAGCATTCTATTATTGCAGTAGCTTGACAAGTGTAACCATTCCCGATAGCGTTACTTCGATTGGAGATTGCGCATTCTATGGTTGCAGCAGCCTGGCAAGTGTTACGATTCCAAATAGCGTTACTTCGATTGGAGAGGATGCATTCTGTAGTTGCGAATCGCTGACAAGTATAACTATCCCCGATAGCGTTACTTCGATTGGAAGTTATGCATTCCTTAATTGTACCAGGCTGGGAAGGGTCTATTGTAAACCAACAACACCGCCAACGGGAGACTCTAATATGTTCTATAACAATGCTTCGGGTCGTAAGATTTATGTGCCGACAGCGTCGGTAGAGGCGTATAAGTCGGCAAAATATTGGAACAGCTACGCTTTGTCTATCGTCGGCTACGATTTCTCGGCAGAGCAATAGTGCTATAAGATAGATGTAATAACTTTCGGGGTGCGAAGATTAACATTCTGCACCCCGATTTTTTTTTGAGGGGGGGGGTATGGGAGTTTAAGGAATTTAGGGAGTTTAAGGAGTTGCCCCTAATTTCCCTAACCTCCCTAATTTCTCTATTTTCCCGAACCTCCCCATTAAGCAGGCGTAGACTGCGCTCTGTCCAACCCCAACCACCCTCACCACAAAAAAAAGATGCCCACCCAAGTCACGCGGGTATTGAAAACGGTACCCATATCCTGTCGGATAGAGAAATTTTTTCTAAAAAAGTCCTCTTAATTGTGAATTGTGAATTGTGAATTGTTTTGTACTTTTGATGAAAAACATCGAAGATACTTGCACTCGCGGTAAAAAATATCCAAGTAAACTTGGTATTTCTTGCTCGTTTATTCGTATCTTTGTCGGATAAAACACAAAACTACGCAATGATTAAATCGATGACAGGCTTCGGTAAGGCCGAGGCAACCTGCGAAAACAAAAAAATAACGGTCGAAGTGCGCTCGCTAAACTCGAAGCAGTTAGACCTCTCGGTGAAGATGCCGCCCCTCTACCGCGAGGTGGAGTTCGAGATCCGCAACCTCGTAACCAAGAGTTTGCAGCGCGGTAAGGTTGAACTCTACGTTTCGGTTGAATCGACCGAGGTAGCAACGGCCGCAACCATCGACAAAAAGCTCTTCCGCGCATATCTCTGCCAGATAAACGATGCGCTGACATATTCGGGTATTGATGCGAGCTACGACGCGCTGGTACCCGCAATCGTCAAGATGCCCAACGTCCTGGCAACCGAGACTCTTTCGGTCAGCGACGATGAGCGTGCTGCGCTGATTAAGGCCGTCGAGGAGGCCGTAGCGAAGCTCAACGCCTTCCGCGAGCAGGAGGGTGCAGTGCTTATTGCCGACCTACTGGGCAGAGTAGAGCGCATCGAGGAGTACAAAAATTCGGTAGTACCCTACGAGGAAGCTCGCACCGAGGCTATCCGCAACCGTATACGTGAAAACATCGAAAAACTCCAAGTAGAGGTCGATAACAACCGCCTCGAACAAGAGATGATTTTCTATATCGAGAAGCTCGACATCACCGAGGAGAAGGTCCGCTTGCAGAACCACTGCAAATACTTCCGCGAGGTGGCCGACACCGAGGAGTGCGCAGGTCGCAAGCTCGGATTCATCGCTCAGGAGATGGGTCGCGAAATCAACACTATGGGCTCGAAGGCCAACGACGCTGACATCCAGGTTTTAGTAGTGAAGATGAAGGATGAGTTAGAGAAGATTAAAGAGCAGGTGCTCAATATTTTATAACATCCGAACAGTATGGGTAAACTTGTAATTTTCTCGGCTCCGAGCGGCAGTGGCAAGACCACAATCGTACGTCGTCTGCTCTCGATTTTCCCGCAGTTTGAGTTCTCGATTTCGGCCACATCACGCCAGCCCCGTGGTACGGAGCAGAATGGGGTAGATTACTACTTCCTCACGCAGGAAGATTTCGCTCAGGCCGTTGCCGAGGAGCGTTTTGTCGAGTGGGAGGAGGTCTATGCAGGCACCTGCTACGGAACGCTCCGCAGCGAGATGGAGCGCATCTGGGCAAAGGGTAACGTAATTCTCTTCGACGTCGATGTTCTGGGCGGTATCAATATCAAGAAGATTTTCGGCAAGGATGCCTGCTCGATTTTCGTACAGCCACCCTCGGTCGAGGAGTTGGAGCGTCGTCTGCGCGGTCGTGGCACCGACAGTGAGGAGACTATCGCCAAGCGCGTAGCCAAAGCCGAGTTCGAGCTCTCGAAGGCCACAGAGTTTGATCACATTGTGGTAAATGACGACCTCGATACGGCTGTGAACGAGACTATCGCAATCCTGAATAACTTTTTAGCGGAGTAAGGCGTAGTGAAGCGCATCTTATTATATTTCGGTTCGTTTAACCCTATACACAAGGGCCATATCGCTTTGGCGGAGTATGCCGTTGAGCGAGGTCTTTGTGATAGCGTTGTGCTTATCGTATCTCCTCGCAATCCGCTCAAAGAGAGTGACGAGCTGATGCCCGAACTGCACCGATTCGAGATGGCCGAGATTGCCTGCCGTGAGTCGCGTTTCCCCGAAGCAATCGTACCTTCGGCTATCGAGTTTCTACTACCGAGACCCTCGTACACCATCGACACGCTACGCCACTTGCAGGAAAATAACGGTGCCGAGATGAAGTTTTCGGTGCTTATGGGTGCCGATATCATACCACAGCTTGACCGCTGGAAGGATTATGAGGACATTCTCGAAAATTATCATATAAACGTCTATCCACGAAGCGGTTACACGGTCGATAAATATCTCGACAAAATAACCTTCTTGGAGGACGCTCCGCTGCACGACTACTCATCTACCGACATACGCAAAGCCTACGCCGAGGGTCGAGACACCTCGTCGATGCTCTCGAAGGGCGTGGCCGAGTATATCGAAAAAAACGGACTGCTCAAACGCGAAGGTAAAGCGGCCGAGGTACAGACACTACTCACACAGGCGAAAGCTGCCTACGGACGAAATGAGTGGGGTAAGGCACTAAACGACTTCAATGCTGCGTTAGCCTTAGAGCCCGACAACCGCGAGGCTCAGGAGTATGTAAAGATGATTCACGAAATACTCGATTTTAGATATAAAGACATTTACAACCCATAGAATATGAACAAATTACGCATAGCACTATTAGCAGGCGGCAACTCCTCGGAACGCGAGATTGCCTTGCAGAGTGCTGCACAAATCGAGCAGGCGCTCGACAAGAACAAATACGAGGTCAAGGTCATCGACGTCTACCACCGCGATTGGTATCACACTGCCGAGGACGGCTCCCGCCACGCGCTCGACAAGAACGATTTTTCGCTCACTATCAATGGTGTGCGCCACGAGTTCGACTACGCGCTGATTATCATTCACGGCACACCCGGCGAGGATGGCAAATTGCAGGGCTATCTCGATATTATGGAAATTCCATACTCGTCGTGCTCGATGGTTTCATCGGCGATAACATTCGACAAGAAATCGACCAAATTAGCCGTTGCCGAGCGTGGTATCCGCGTAGCCAAGGAGATCTTCATCCACCGTGGCGAAGCGGTAGATGTAGAGGCTATCGTCGAGAAACTCGGCCTTCCGCTCTTCGTTAAGCCCAATGCCAGCGGCAGCAGCTTTGGAGTTACGCGCGTAACCGAAAAGGAGCAGATTGCAGCAGCGGTCGAAGAGGCTTTCCGCGAGAGCGATGACGTTCTTATTGAGGAGTTTATCGCTGGTCGTGAGATGGGTTGCGGAGTGCTGATTACCCGCGAGAAGGAGTACGTCTTCCCGATTACCGAGATTATCTCGAAGAAGGCATTTTTCGACTACGAGGCCAAGTACACAGCAGGTATGTCGGACGAGATCACTCCCGCAGATATCACACCCGAAATCGAGGCAAAACTCAACGCTATGACCGTCGAGGCCTACAAGGCTTGTCGATGCCGTGGCGTTGTGCGCATCGACTTTATCGTTACGCCTGATGGCGAGCCGTGCCTTATCGAGGTAAACTCTATTCCCGGAATGTCGAGTGGCAGCATCGTACCCAAGCAGGCCAAAGCTATGGGAATCTCACTCGGAGAGTTGTTTGACCTGGTAATTGAAGATACGAAATAGATGAGAGTTAATATGATAGAGATCGAGGGCAAGATCGTCAGCACAGACCTGCTCACCGAGTGTTTCTGCTGCGATATCGCGCAGTGTAAGGGTGCTTGTTGTATCGAGGGCGATGCGGGAGCTCCGCTCGACATCGACGAGGTGGATATCCTTGAAGAGGAGTACGAGAACTACAAGCCCTATATGACCCCCGAAGGCATCCAGGCTGTCGAGGAGCAGGGTTTTATGGTGGTCGATGTAGATGGCGACTACACCACACCGCTTATCGACGGTGGCGAGTGTGCCTTTACCTGCTACGATGAAAATGGGGTAGCACTATGCGCTATCGACAAGGCCTTTCGCGAAGGCAAATGCTCGTTCCAAAAGCCGATTTCGTGTCACTTATACCCGATTCGCGTGGTCAATTTTCGTAATGGAGGCGAGGGGCTGAACTACCACCGCTGGCATATTTGCAAGTCGGCCTGCGAGCACGGCACAAAGCACGGCATCCCCGTTTACAAGTCGTTGCGTGAGCCGATTGTACGCAAATGGGGCGAAGAGTTCTACAAAGCAATGGAGGCTGCCGAGCAGATGATAAAAAGTGAGATAAATCAAGAGTAATAAACCCGAAAAGAGTAATGAATTTCAAGAGAATAGCTACAACTATCGCTGTGGTATTTGCCGCAGGAGTGCTCTATGCACAATCCCCCGCAGAGGTGGCCGTTGGTAACACAACCGCGCCCCAGACAACCGTAGCCGAGAGCACTGCAACCACAACAGCTACCACCGTAACAGCAACCAACACAGAGGCAGCAGCAACAGCCGTTCTGCCCGCCAAGCCCGTCCAGGTGGCTCCCATTCGCAAGATTGAGGAGATGGTCGTCGATACACTGCCCACAATAAACGAGGCTCTCAAAATCGTCCTCTATAACGACAATACGTGGCGTTATGTACGCGACCGCAGCGTACGCCAGGATAGCACCGTATTCGAAAAATATTGGTCTACAACAGCTATTTCGCCATACCGCGAAGTACCCCTCACATCGCTGCCGATATCGGTAGTGATTCCGCTCGTTGATTCGCTCAAAAGTTACCACTATCCCTACAAGGGAAAGATTATTTCGCGCTATGGTCCACGTCGTAACCGTAATCATAACGGAGTCGATATTCCGCTGAAAGAGGGCGAGCCAATCTACGCCACCTTCGATGGTCGCGTGCGCTACTCGGCGGACTCAAAGACAGGATATGGACAGTTGGTAATCATCCGCCACGACAACGGGCTCGAAACATATATGGGTCACCTCTCGAAGCGTACGGTCGAGGCAGGCGAGTGGGTCACGGCAGGTCAGGTTATCGGACACGGTGGCAGCACGGGTCGCAGTACGGGTCCGCACCTCCACTTCGAGGCTCGATACTATGGACAATCATTTGACCCCGAACGACTTATAGATTTCAATACAGGTATGCTCCGTCGCGAGACATTCCTCCTAAAACGCAAATTCTTTGACATCTACTCGAAGTACGACCAGAACTTCGAAGATGAGATTGCCAACGAGGAACAGGATAAGCGCGAGGCTGCCGAATTGGCTGCACGTCGTTATTATAAGGTGCGTTCGGGCGACACATTGAGTGGTATTGCCGTGAAGTACGGCACGACCGTCACACGCATCTGCCAACTCAACGGTATCAACCGCAATGCAATCTTGAAGGTCGGCAAGACTTTGAGAGTAAAATAAAGAAAGAGGGCTCGGCCCTCTTTTTTTTTATTTCTGATAGTTACGATAGCCAAATATTTTGGAGCCTATACGGACCATTGTCGAGCCACACTCGATAGCGAGAGGGTAGTCGTCGGACATACCCATCGAGATAATATCAAACGCCTCGCCAAACATTGGAGCAAGCTCCGAGTGATAAGCCGCAAGTTTCTCGAAATCAGCACTAACAACCGCGTCATCTTCTGTATTGGTTGCGATACACATCACGCCTCGAATACGTATATTCTCGTATGCCCCAACCGCACCACTACGCACAAAATCGAGCAACTCTGAATACTCCCAGCCCGACTTACTCTCCTCGGCTGCAACGTGAATCTCCAATAGACAATCAATCACTCGTCCGCACTTACGCGCCTCACGGTCGATACACTCCAAAAGGCGTTCGCTATCCACCGAATGAATGAGCGCGACAAAGGGGGCGATATACTTCACTTTGTTGGTCTGCAAATGGCCAATCATATGCCACTCGATATCACTTGGCAGAGCCTCGTATTTAGCCTTCAACTCCTGGGGGCGGCTCTCGCCAAATATACGCTGACCCGCATCGTAAGCCTCACGAATAGCCTCGGCCGGGTAGGTCTTCGACACCGCTACAAGCGTCACACCCGCAGGCAGCGACGAACGAATCTCTTTGATTTTATCGGTTATTGCCATTTTCTCATCGATTAACAGACGCAAAAGTAGTAAATTTTCGAAAAGTTTTAGTACATTTGTCCATATTATGGACCTATAACAACTGCTTGATATATGAAAAAACTGATTTTGACACTTATTTTTGGTGTGGCTGCTTGGACTGTTAATGCCCAGACCTACCTTATCGACGCAAAGAATAATACCCCGACTACGGGTTCGTACGTACCGCGCGAAGGGGAGATCAAGTTCAAGATGCTTCAATCCTCCAAGGACAAAGATATCCACGAGGTACTCAACACCCCCTTCACAAAGCACTATTACTCGCACTTCAAGCCCATCGACCTCGACGCAGCAAAGCCGTCGCACGACTATATGGGTATTGGCGTGTCGATGACAGATGCTGCTTGCTGGCTACTCTCGCAGATTGATATCGAGGCTCGCCACAAGTTCTTGAAGAGTGTATTCTCGACGCAGGGTCTTAATATGTCTATGATTCGTCTCAACTGCGGAGCAAGCGACTATGCAACCGAGATGTACAACTACAACGACACCAAGGGCGATGTCGAGATGAAAAACTTCTCGGTAGCTCGCGATGAGGCGTATATGATACCTATCATCAAGCAGGTCTACAACTACTGCCCCGATGTATTTGTATTCTCGTCGGTGTGGAGCGTACCCGGCTGGTTAAAGGAGAATGGCCAGATGTGCGGAGGTAAGTTGCTCGATGAGCACCTGCCGACATTCGCCAACTATTGGACCGCATACCTCAAAGAGTACGCCAAGCACGGCATCAAGGTTGATGCCATAACCGTACAGAATGAGCCGAGCACCGACCAGCGAGGTGGTTGTCCTGCAACACTCGTATCGCCGCAGCAGGAGATTGCCCTCGCAGGCAAATATCTTCCTCAGGCATTCAAGAAGGCGGGACTTGATACCAAGATATGGGTATGGGACCACGACTACGTCGGCTGGCAGCGTGTAAACGAGGTATTGGCAGACAAGAACGTAAAGCGCAACATCGACGCTGTTGCTTGGCATCCATATAGCGGCAAGCCTGAGATGATACAAGAGGTACGCAAAGTACATCCGGATGTAAAGATGCACCTAACAGAGCGCGGACCGTCGTTCGCAATGAAGCACGTTCAGGACGAGAAGTGGTGGGCAGACTATATCTTCGGAGCTTTGAACAATGGCTGTTCATCGTTCTCATCGTGGAACCTGGTACTCGATCCCGACGGCAAACCGAATGTAGGTCGTCATCCTTGCGCAGGTCTTTACACTCTTGATATCAAGACTGCGACATTTACCGAGAGTACACAGTTGCGCCTTTTCAAGCATTTCAGCCCTTACGTTAAGCGTGGCGCGAAGATTCTCTCCATAGAGCAACCCAACAGCAATATGATTGCTATTGCTTTCCAAAATCCCGAAGGAGATATGGTTGTCTGCGTTGCCGCAGCCGACAAGCCGACAAAGCGTCAGACCGTACAGCTCAAATACAAAGGCGAGTATATGGTCATCAACCTACCAATGGATACTTGGTCGGTAACAACAATTTTGATTGAGAAATAACACGTAAACATAGATTATGAAGAGATTATTTTTAACCCTTCTTTTTGGCGTTGCTGCTTGGACAGCTGATGCCTGCACCAATTTTATCGTCACCAAAGGAGCCTCGACCGACGGCTCGGTAATGGTAAGCTACGCTGCCGATTCACACCAGCTCTACGGTGCGCTCTACTTTACTCCCGCAGGAAAGTTCAAGCCGGGTACAATGCTCCGCGTAGATGAGTGGGATACAGGCAAATACCTCGGTGATATTCCGCAGATTGCCTCAACATATACCACAATCGGCAATATGAACGAGCACTCGCTTATCATTGGCGAGACAACATACGGTGGTCGTCCTGAATTGGAGGACCCGAACGGCACAATAGATTACGGCTCGCTGATTTATATCACTTTGCAGCGCGCCAAGACCGCACGTGAGGCTATCGCAACGATTGCCGAGCTTACGGCCACCTACGGCTACGCATCGAGTGGCGAATCGTTCTCGATTGCCGACAAGGATGAGGCTTGGATTATGGAGCTTATCAGCAAGGGTAAGTTCGGTAAGGGTATCGTTTGGGTTGCTCGTCGCATTCCCGACGGATATGTATCGGCTCACGCTAACCAGGCACGTATCACAACCTTCCCGCTTAACGATAAGGAAAACTGTCTCTACTCGGAGGATGTAATCTCGTTCGCTCGCGAGAGAGGTTATTTCAACGGCAAGGATGAGGATTTCTCGTTTGCAGAGGCTTATGCACCGCTCGATTTCGGAGCTATGCGTGGCTGCGAGGCGCGTGTGTGGGCATTCTTCCGCACCGTGGCTGACGATATGGACCAATACGTTGATTACGCTATGGGCCACAACCCCAAGAACCGTATGCCTTTGTGGGTTAAGCCTCGCACGAAAGTTGCACCGAAGGTTGTATTCGATGCGATGCGCGACCACTACGAGGGTACTCCGATGGATATGACCACAGATATCGGTGCAGGCGGACATCATTGTCCCTACCGTTGGCGTCCGATGTACTTCAAGGTTGATGGCGTGGAGTACTGCAACGAGCGCGCTACTGCAACACAGCAGACAGGTTTCTGGTTTGTAGCTCAGGCTCGCGAGAACAAGCAGGGTATCCTCTGGTTTGGTACTGATGATGCCGCAACATCGCCCCTGACCCCGATTTACGCCAACTCGACCGAGATTCCGTGGTGCTTCGACGAGGCTAACGGCTCGATGCTCAAATATTCGGACGAATCGATGTTCTGGATTACCAACCGCATCGCTCAGTTTGCATACTTGCGTTATGACCTTATCGGCAAGCACGTTCGCACCGAGATTGACAACTGGGAGAACAATCTGCTCGAACAGGTAAAGAAGATTGACGTAGCGATTGGCAATGTGGGCTACAACCCCAAGAAGGCTGCCAAGATTGCCACAAAATTCTCTCTCGGAGCGGCCGACATACTCTTCAACCACTGGAAGAAACTCGACCAATATCTGATGGTTAAGTACATCGACGGCAATGTAAAGAGCGAGGACGAGAAGGGCTTTATCGATAATGGTAACGGCAAGGATATCCCCGCGAAGATTCAGCAGCCCGGCTACTCGGAGAAGTGGAAAAGAGCCGTTGCTGCCGACAATGGCGAGGTATTGAAGGTGTGGTAACGGATTAAATTACACAATCGAAATATGAAGTACGATTTGATAGTTATCGGTAGCGGTCCGGGCGGATATGTCGCGGCTGTTCGCGCTGCCGAACTCGGCAAGAAGGTCGCAGTTGTCGAACGAGCCGAGGCGGGCGGTGTCTGCCTGAATTGGGGTTGTATCCCGACAAAGGCTCTTATTAAGAGCGCACAGGTCTATCACTACTGCCAATCGGCTGCCACTTTTGGTGTCGATATCGAGGGCGAGGCAAAGCCTAATATCGAGAAGATTGTGGCACGTTCACGTGGTGTGAGCGACCTGATGCAGAAGGGTGTCTTGTTCCTGCTCAAAAAACATAATATTGACCTACTGCAAGGTTTCGGCTCGCTCAAAGGCGGTGGCAGGGTAGATGTCGATGGCACGGAGTACGAGGCCGAGCATATCATCCTCGCTACTGGCGCACGTCCTCGCGAAATGGCCTTTATGCCCATCGACGGCAAGCACGTTATCTCCTCGCGCGAGGCGTTGGTACTCGACCACCTGCCCGAAGATATGATTATCGTAGGTTCGGGAGCTATCGGCAGCGAGTTTGCGTGGCTCTATGCGACCTTGGGCGTAAAGGTTACCGTAATCGAGTATATGCCCCAGCTGATGCCACTCGAAGATGAGGAGGTGGCACGTGCTATGGAGCGAGCCTTCCGCAAGCAGCGTATCGGTGTGATGACCTCAACCACAGTCAAGCAGGTATCAGTCGAGGATGGTCGCTGCAAGGTCGAAATCGAGGGCAAGAAGGGCCCCGAAACCCTCACCGCAGAGGTTGTTCTCTCGGCTGTGGGAGTAAAATCCAACATCGAAAACCTCGGATTGGAAGAGGTTGGCGTGGAGGTCGAGCGCGACAAGGTTAAGGTCGATAAGTTCTACCGCACGTCAGTCGAGGGCATCTACGCTATTGGTGATATCATCGCGACACCCGCATTGGCACACGTTGCATCTGCCGAGGCTGTATGCTGCGTCGAGGCAATATTCGGATTGGAGCCCAAGCCCATTGACTATTCGACAATCCCGTCGTGTGTCTATACATCTCCCGAAGTGGCATCGGTCGGTCTGACCGAAAAGCAGGCGGCAGAGCAGTTTGAGGGCTACAAGGTTGGCAAGTATCAGTTCACCGCATCGGGCAAGGCTGCGGCAGCAGGCGACCGCGAGGGTTTCGTGAAATTGATTTTCGATGCTGACGAGCACCTTATCGGAGCTCATATGGTCGGAGCAAACGTAACCGAGATGCTCGGCGAGCCTACATTGGCAAAGGCACTCGGTGCTACCGCCAAGCAGATTGCTCGCACAATCCACTCGCATCCTACGCTCCACGAGGGTATTATGGAGGCTGCGGAGTCGATTAATCATTAATATTTCGCAATTAACAACGAGAGGATGTCCAACATTTGTGGACATCCTCTCGTTGTTTAGTAGCTGTTAAAAAGAGCGATACTTATCGTTTGAAGATATCCTCAGGATACTCCACATCGCTCAAAAAGAGTCCCTGCGCAGGTGCTCCGCCACTCGAACGCGACAAATCGCGTGAGGCGACAATCTCCTCAAACTGCTCAGGAGTATAACGACCACGGCCCACATCAACCAAGGTGCCGACCAAAGCCCTCACCATATTACGCAAAAATCGGTCTGCCGCAACCGTGAAGCACAATCTGTCGCCCTCGCGGGTCCACTCTGCGTGGTAGATGTGGCAGATATTGGTTTTATTGTTGGAGTTGAGCTTGGCGAACGACGTAAAATCCTCGTAACGGAACAGACACTCCGCTGCACGATTCATCGCATCGACATCGAGCGGAACGTAATACTGCCAACTACCGTCGCGGGTAAAGGGGTTTTTGCTCTGCTCGACGTAGTAACGATACTCTCGACGCACGGCATCGAATCGGGCGTGAGCCTCAGGAGCAACCTCCTTAATCGAAAATATCGCGATATCTTCGGGCAGGATAAGGTTGAGTTTATAGACAAATTGGCTCGTATCGCCCAGCGCCACCTCCGAGTCGAAGTGCGCCACATAATAGGATGCATTAACTCCCGTATCGGTACGTCCGGCACCGACAACCTCGATTTCTGCTCGCAGGAGAGTAGACAACGCACACTCCAAAGTCTGCTGCACCGAGGGCACATCATTCTGGCGTTGCCAACCGCAATAAGCGGCTCCTTTGTATCTCAATTCGATAAAATAGCGCATAACGACTACAAAGGTAGGAAAATATCCGTAATCAAACCGTTATATCCGAAAAATTATTAACTTTGTGAATACTATTATATAACCTATTATCACACTTGACTATGCGAAGAATATTACCCGCCTTACTATTGATGACAAGCATTTTTATCAGCTGTAATAACTCAAACGAGCGCGACTCTCGAACAAAACTATGGTACGATGCGCCTGCCGATGAGTTTATCGAGGCTTTGGTTATGGGAAATGGCCAAATGGGGGCAACGATATATGGCGATGTCGAGAACGAAAAAATCTCCCTGAACGACATCACACTTTGGTCGGGCGAGCCGGTAAATCTTGATGCGGCACCAGAAGATGCGCACAAAAACCTGAGCAAGATTCGCACGGCTCTTGCCAATGAGAAATACTACGAAGCCGACAAACTACAACTTCGCTTACAGGGTAACTTTTCGCAGAGTTACCAGCCGATGGCAACGCTGGGCATCCACTTCGGAGAGCAGTCGGAAGTTACCGACTACTACCGAGAACTCGACCTAAAAACTGCCACAACAACAATAAACTACAATCTCGACGGTACCCGATACAGCCGCACCTGCTTCGTATCACATCCCGACAAGGTTATGGCAATAGAGTTGGTTGCAAAGGGCAGAGGAACTATCAATGGCGAAATCTCGCTACCAAGCTTGTTGCATCACACCTCAACGACCGCTGACGGAATTTTGATTACTAAGGGTTACGCACCCTACAATATCACTCATTGGCAGGAGGTGTCGTGGGACGAAAATCGAGGTATCCACTTCGCAACCCTCGTAAAGCCGGTCGAGTACGACGGCGAAATTATTTGCGAGGATGGCAAGATGCTTTTGAAGGATTGTAAGCGAGTTGTGCTACTTGTGACCGCAGCCACAAGCTTCAACGGATACGACAAAGACCCCGTTCGCGAGGGTCGTGACTATATGACTATTGCCCGCCAACAGTTGGCTGATGCCGAAAAATACACATTCAAAGAGTTACACAAACGACATATCGCAGACTACTCATCTCTATTCAACCGAGTCGATATAGAGTTTAATGGCGAGGATAAATCACATATCCCGACAGACCGACGTTTGCAAGAACTTACCAATGGTGGCGAGGATAGAGATTTGGAGGCAATGTATCTCCTTTTCTCGCGTTACCTCACAATCTCTGCATCGCGTACAGAGTGTGTCCCAATGAACTTGCAGGGTCTTTGGAATGAGGATATTCATCCTGCCTGGAAGAGCAACTACACAACCAATATCAACGTCGAGCAGAACTATTGGCCCACAGAGGTATTCAACCTCTCGGAGCTACACAATCCTCTGCTCTCGTTCCTCTCGAACATCTCTAAAACAGGAGCGCATACAGCACGCAATTACTACAACTGTGGTGGTTGGGCCGCGTGTCATAACTCTGATATTTGGGCAATGTCCAACCCTGTTGGCGAGCATAAGGGTAAGACTCGCTGGGCGAATTGGAATATGGGCGGAGGATGGATGGCTACGCACTTGTGGGAGCACTACTTATACACTCTTGACCGAAAGTATCTTGCCGAGTACGCATACCCACTGTTGAAGGGGGTTGCGGAGTTCTGCTGCGACTTCCTTGTTGAAGACAGACAGGGATATCTTGTACCTTCGCCCTCAACATCACCCGAAAACTCATTTATTGACCCATCAACAAGCAAAGCCGTCGCAACCTGCTATGGCTCGACCTGCGACTTGGCAATCATCCGAGAAGTACTCACGATAGCCACCTCGGCAGCGGAGGTTTTGGATATTGACAAGCCGTTGCAGGAGCAGTGGCGCAATACGTTAGCAAGACTCTATCCCTATCAGATTAGCCCAAAGGGATATCTGCAAGAGTGGTATCACGATTTCGAGGAGAAAGACCCCAATCACCGACATCTCTCGCATCTGATTGGATTATTCCCCTTCAATCAAATCACTCCTACACAGACGCCGGAATTAGTAGAGGCCGCAAAGCAGACTCTAACCCGTCGTGGCGACAAGGCCACGGGATGGTCAATCGGATGGCGTATCGGCATCTTCGCTCGTCTACTCGATGGAGAGGCCGCATATTCGGTGTATCGCTCTTTATTGACCGCAACTCGCGATACCACTCAAAAATACAGAGGCGTGAGTGGTCGTACATATCCTAATTTGCTGGATGCCTGCCCTCCATTCCAAATTGACGGCAACTTCGGTGCTCCGGCAGGTGTAGCAGAGTTATTATTGCAATCGCAAGCCGGCTCGATAGACCTACTTCCGGCCCTGCCGACAGCGTGGAAGAGTGGATCATACCGCGGTCTGCGTGCTCGCAGAGCATTCGAGGTCGATTTGACGTGGCGCAATGGAGCTATTCGTAGCGGTCGCATACTATCGCTCGCAGGTGCAAAGTGTGTGATACGTAGCCACACTCAAATCTCTGTTTCAGGCGCAGAGTACAAGCAATATCGCGATGGAGATCACTATGTAATCGAGTTCGATACGGAAGTAAATAAAGCATACAAAATAAGGTCACAATCAAAATAACACCAACATTTCATAATGAGATTCATTTCTTGTCGTTTTTTTCGTATATTTGCGCGTTAATATTTATTTACCAGAGTATGAAGACAGCAATTATCGGCTACGGCAAGATGGGACGCGAGATTGAGCGCATCCTTATCGAACGCGGACACACCGTTGCGCTTATCATTGATGAGGCAAATCAGGCCGACCTCAACGAGCAGAATCTCAAAGATGTGGATGTCGCTCTCGAATTTACGACACCCACCACAGCATACAACAATATCCGCCGCTGCATCGAGGCAGCAACTCCCGTCGTGAGCGGTACCACAGGCTGGACCGAACGCTTGGAGGAGTTGAAGGCCCTCTGCGAGCAGAAGGGTGGTGCTATATTCTACGCCTCGAACTACTCGTTGGGCGTAAATATGATGTTCCGCCTCAACCGTCGATTGGCAGAGTTGATGAATCGCCATTCACAGTATGACGTAGCAATCGAGGAGGTACACCATATCCACAAGAAGGATGCACCAAGCGGCACAGCCATAACCCTTGCCGAGGGCATACTTGCCGAGCTCGACCGCAAGTCGGGCTGGGAGAATCCGACCCTTATCGAGTTTGACCAGGAGGGCGAGCCTATCGTTCACTATATGGGCGAGGCAGCACCCGAAAACATAGCAATCACTTCGCTGCGTGAGGGCGAAACTCCGGGCATCCACACCGTAACCTATGACTCGGAGGAGGACCTTTTGCAGATTGTCCACATCATCAAAAACCGTCGTGCATTGGCTATGGGAGCAGTTATTGCTGCCGAGTTCCTTTGCGGAAAGAAGGGTTGCTACTCGATGGACGACCTTTTGCAGTAAAGCATTAGCACACAAAATACAAGAGAAAGAGTAAATTATGAACAAAATAAAATCCTTCTTCGGAAATCGCTGGGTTAAGTTCTCGCTCGCAGCCATCGCCTACACGCTTTTGGCTGTGGTGTGGACGGGCAACCTCTGGATGCTTCTCGGCCTGGCTGTGATTTTCGACCTCTACGTTTCGCGACTTTTCTATCGCTATATTTGGAGCCACAACGAGGAGCTGCGCAAGCGTAGCAAAACCTACAATTTCATCTATGAGTGGGTTAGCGCAATCGTCTTTGCGACAGTGGCAGCTACGCTGATACACATCTTCGTATTCCAGCTCTATGTCATCCCGACCTCGTCGATGGAGAAGAGCCTGCTCATTGGCGACTACCTCTACGTAAGCAAGTTATCGTACGGACCGCAGGTTCCGAATACTCCGATTTCGTTCCCCTTCGTACACCACACGATGCCCTTCTCGCAGACCAAAAAATCATTTTCGGAGGCTGTAAAGTGGCCCTATCACCGATTGAAGGGTCTGGGCAAGGTTGAGCGCGACGACGTTGTAGTCTTCAACTTCCCCGCGGGAGATACTGTCCTGCTCGAAAATCAGGCTGTAACCTACTACGACATCCTACGCCAATATACCACCGAATTTGGCGAGAAGGCAGGTCGTGCACGTCTTAATCGCGACTACACGGTAATTTCACGACCCGTCGATAAACGCGAGAACTATGTAAAACGATGCGTAGGCATCCCCGGCGACACAATTCGCATTATCGACACCGAGCTCTATGTCAATGGCCAGAAGCAAATCGAACTTCCGGGCAAGCAACACATCTACTTCGTGCAGAGCAGCTCGCCCATATCGAAATACGCTATCGACAATATCGGCGTTACCGAGTGGAGCGGCAGTGGCAACTACTACTATATGACGCTGACCGAGGAGGCTGCCGAGAGAGTTAAGGCTATGTCGAATGTCGTAAGCATTACGCAGTATAACGCTACGGTTGCAACAGGCGAAGTATTCCCCCACAACGCGAACTATCCGTGGACACAGGATAACTTCGGCCCGCTTTGGATTCCGCAGAAGGGTGCAACTGTTTCCCTCACACTCGAAAACCTCCCACTCTACGAGCGAATTATTACCGCCTACGAGGGTCACACATTGTCAGTTAATGGCGAGCAAATCATCATCGACGGCAAGCCCTCAACAGAGTACACCTTCGCAATGGATTACTATTGGATGATGGGCGATAACCGCCACAACTCGGCCGACTCACGCTTCTGGGGATTTGTTCCCGAAGACCACATCGTCGGCAAGGCAACCTTCGTCTGGTTCTCATCCGACAAGGAGAAGGGCTGCATTCGTTGGAATAGAATTTTCAAAAAGATAGACTAACCCCAACGGTGGCAGAGTTAAAGGATTCATATCTCACAATCGCGGCACCGGCCGAGGCGATATATAAGGAGAAAAGCAGCAAATTTCTCACTTACGCCTATCCTGTGCGCACCGAGGAGGAGATACGCGAGCATCTCGAAGTACTATACAAACGCCACTACGACGCTACGCACCACTGCTACGCTTGGCGATTAGGCCCGCAGGGCGAGAATTTCCGCGCCAACGATGACGGAGAGCCGTCGGGAACGGCTGGCAAGCCGATTTTAGGTCAACTGCTATCGAATGATCTAACAGACTGTTTGGTCGTTGTGGTGCGTTATTTCGGTGGCACGAAATTGGGTGTTTCGGGACTTATCCAGGCCTACAAGGAATCAACGGCAGCAGTTATTGAGGAGGCCGAAATCATCGAAAAGACGGTAGATAGGGTATTTACGTTAGAGTATCCCTACCTTGTAATGAACGACGTGATGCGCATCATCAAGGAGGAGCAGCCCAACATCCTCTCGCAAGAGTTCGATAACCTCTGCACGATGCATCTCTCGATGCGCGAAAGTCGCGCCGAGGCCCTGCTCGGCAAACTTCGCAAGGTCGAAGGAGCCGCAATATTAGAATAGTTTTATGGCAGATAAGAAGCATACGATACATATCAAGGGTGCGAGGGTACACAACCTGAAAAATATCGACGTCGATATTCCCCACAACACGCTGACCGTCGTTACGGGTCTATCGGGTTCGGGAAAATCGACCTTGGCATTCGATACCATATTTGCCGAAGGCCAACGTCGCTATGTCGAGAGCCTTTCGTCGTATGCCCGACAATTCCTCGGACGTATCAATAAGCCCGACGTAGATCAGATTTCGGGTATAGCTCCGGCCATTGCTGTTGAGCAGAAGGTCAATACACGCAATCCGCGCTCAACAGTCGGCACAACGACCGAGATTTACGATTACCTAAAACTTCTCTTTGCCCGCATCGGCAAGACCATCTCGCCCATATCGGGTCGCGAGGTCAAGTGCTACGATACGGACGAGGTTGTACGTTTCATATTCTCGCACGAGGAGGGTAGCAGAGTGCTGATTGCCGCACCGCTGATGCTCGCAGAGGGTCAGGGTCTAATCGAAAAGCTCACATTGCTTATAGCCGATGGCGTTCAGCGATTGTGGGTTGATGGCGAGGTGTTGCTTATCGAGGATTTTCTCCCGCGCATCACTCTCGACACCTCGGCCGAGGGTATCTTCGTCATCCTCAACCGAGCAAAGATTACCAACGATGACGACACCGCTTCACGCCTTCGTGATGCCGTGGCGCGAGCATTTAACTACGGAAACGGAGTCTGCAACATAATCATTGGCGAGCAGAATAGCGAATTCTCGTCGCGTTTCGAGGCCGACGGCATACATTTCGAACACCCGACCGAGCACCTCTTCTCGTTCAACAATCCGATTGGTGCCTGCCCCAAATGCGAGGGCTATGGCAAGGTTGTCGGCATTGACGAAGACTTAGTCGTTCCCGACAAGAGCCGTAGCATTTACGACAATGCAATAGCCTGCTGGCGTGGCGACACGATGCGTTGGTGGCGCGACCAATTAGTGGCGAGCGCATATCTCTTCGACTTCCCGATTCACGCACCATACCACACGCTCACGGCCGAGCAGAAGCATCTCCTCTGGCTCGGAAACGAACATTTCCACGGTCTGAACGAGTTTTTCGAATATATCGACAAGGAGCGTCACAAGATTCAGTTCCGAGTGATGAAGGCACGATATACAGGTAAGACTATCTGCCCCGAATGTGGAGGTGACCGCCTGCGCAAGGAGGCTCTCTACGTGCAGGTTGGAGGACGTACCATAGCCGAACTCGTAAAGATGTCGGCAGATGCACTTATCGACTTCTTCGCAGAGTTGCAACTCGACGACTACGACCACAAGACCGCCGAGCGCATTCTCACCGAGATTCGCAACCGCTTGCAATATCTGAGTGATGTCGGTCTGGGCTACCTGACACTCGACCGACTATCATCGACCCTTTCGGGTGGCGAGAGCCAGCGCATCAATCTCTCGACGTCGCTCGGCAGCAACCTTACGGGTTCGCTCTATATCCTCGACGAGCCGAGCATCGGACTTCATCCGCGCGATACCGAGCGACTTATCAAGGTCCTCAAACAACTGCGCGACCTCGGAAATACCATCATCGTTGTCGAGCACGAAGAGGAGATTATCCGCGCTGCCGACTACATCATCGACATAGGCCCGCGAGCGGGAGAGTTTGGTGGCGAAGTGGTCTTTGCAGGCACTCCCGACCGTCTTTGTAAGGCCGAGGAGAGCATCACTGCCGACTACCTCGAAGGCCGACGCAAAATCTCTACACCCTCGTCGGTACGCGGTTGGAGCAACTCGATAACCCTCTGCGGTGCCCGCGAGAACAATCTCAAAAATATTGACGTGCAGATTCCGCTCGGAGTAATGACCTGCGTGACAGGTGTCAGCGGTAGCGGAAAATCATCGCTTGTCAAGAGTATTCTCTATCCTGCGCTGCACCGACTTACGGCCGATGCAGGCGATAAACCAGGCGACCACGACCGCATTGACGGAGATATCGCTCTGCTACGCTCGGTCGAGATTATCGACCAAAACCCCATCGGAAAATCGACCCGCTCGAATCCGGTAACATATCTCAAAGCTTACGACGAGATTCGCAAGCTCTTTGCCGATCAGCCCTATGCCGTCCATACGGGTATGACCCCGATGCAGTTCTCGTTCAATGTGGCAGGTGGCCGCTGCGAGGAGTGTCAGGGCGAGGGTGTTATCAAGGTCGGAATGCAATTTATGGCCGATGTCGAGTTGGTCTGCGAGGCTTGTAAGGGTAAGCGATTCAAGGACGAGACACTCGAAGTAAAGTACCGCGACCGCAATATACACGACATTCTCGAAATGAGTGTCGATACAGCTATGGAGTTCTTTGGCGAGGATAAGGCGAACTCCACTTGCCGCCGTATCGTCGAGCGTCTGCGACCTTTGCAGGATGTTGGCTTGGGTTATATCAAGCTCGGACAGTCGTCATCAACCCTTTCGGGCGGCGAGAGTCAGCGCGTGAAGCTCGCATCGTTCCTGGCAAAGGATAGCTCATCGGGGCAGATTATGTTTATCTTCGACGAGCCGACCACAGGACTCCACTTCCACGATATCAACAAGTTGCTCGCGGCATTTAACGCGCTGGTCGAGAATGGACATACAATCGTCGTTGTCGAGCATAACCTCGACGTTATCAAGTGTGCCGATTGGGTCATCGACCTTGGTGCCGAGGCCGGAGATGCAGGAGGAAATCTCGTATTCGAGGGTACACCTGTCGACCTGGCCAACTGTGCCGAGAGTTACACCGGCCGCTACTTAAAAGCCCACAAAGATTTATGAAAACAGCCGATTTTTATACCTACACACTACCCAACGGAATAAGAGGAATACACCGACAGGTACGCAGCCAGGTAGCACATTGTGCCTTGGCCGTAAATGCCGGCAGCCGTGATGAGCTCGCCTCGGAGCACGGTCTGGCGCACTTCACCGAGCACGGATTCTTCAAGGGAACGACCCACCGCAAGGCCTTCCAGGTAAACTGTCGCCTCGAAAATCTCGGTGGCGAGCTGAATGCCTACACTACCAAAGAGGATACAACAATCCACGCCACAACACTGCGTAGCGACTTCTCGAAGGCCGTAGAGCTTATTGCCGACGTGGCCTTCAACTCGACATTCCCCGACAAGGAGTTGGCAAAAGAGCGTGAGGTAATCATCGACGAGATTAACACCTACAAGGATTCTCCGACAGAGATGCTCTTCGACACCTTCGAGGATATGATTTTCGCAGGCTCGGACCTCGGCCACAACATCCTGGGCAGCAAATCTTCACTTGCGAAGTTCAACAGCGAGTCGGTACTGCAATTCCGTCGTCGCACACACACCACCGACCAGATGGTATTCTCGTCCACGGGAAATTTCTCGCCGGCCGTTGCCGAGCAGGTAGCTCGTCGCTACTTGGCTGAGCATGAGGCATCGGTGCGCGGATATGATAGGGTAGCACCCTCGGCACACACTCCCTTCTTCAAGAGTGTAGCCAAGCATACCCACCAGACACACTGCATCGTCGGCAATCGCGCCTACGACATACTCAACCCCAAGCGATTGGCTCTCTCGTTGCTGATAAACATTCTCGGTGGTCCTTGCGCCAACTCGCTGCTCAACATCCTTTTGCGCGAAAAGAAGGGGCTTTCGTACAACATCGGAGCATACTACACACCATATTGCGACAGCGGTATCGTCTTTATATATTTCAGCTGCGACACCGACAAGACCGACCTCTGCCTCGAACTTATCGACAACGAGCTGCGCAAGTTACAGACAACGCCTCTCACAGCACGTCGCCTGGCTATGGCAAAGAAGCAGTATATCGCTCAACTTGCTATTACGATGAGCGCCAACGAGAGCTGTATGCTCGGGCTCGGCAAAAGTCTGCTTGTCAGAGATAACCTCGACACATTCGAGGAGAGTTGTCGCAAGATTCGCGCAATCACGGCTGAAGATATTATGATGGTAGCCAGCGAAGTATTTTCGAATAATTCGACACTTATGTACAAATAATCGTCAATTACAAGATATGGACGCATTAGAAAAATATATTCACGACCACATCTCTCCCGAAGAGGATTTGCTACACGAACTCGAACGTGAAACGTACCTTCGTATTATCAATCCTCGTATGATTTCGGGACACGTTCAGGGCAAGCTGCTCGAAATGTTGGTGCGTATGCACCGCCCGCAGCGAGTACTCGAAATTGGCACATTCACGGGCTACTCGGCACTCTCGATGGCTGCCGGATTAGAGGAGGATGCCGAACTGCACACCTGCGAGGTCGAGGATGAGTTGGAGCCACTCTCGCAGTCGTTCTTCGACCGCTCGCCCCACGGAGACAAGATTCATCTCCATATCGGCTCGGCTTTGGAGGTTGCACCGACCATAGGTGGCGAGTTTGATATGGTCTTTATCGACGGTGACAAGCGAGAATATCCCGAATATTATCGTATGTTGATGGGAGATAACGGTGGTAAGCCTATGGTACACAGTGGCTCGGTGCTGATTGCCGACAACATTCTCTGGTACGGTAAGGTCGTACAGCCCGTAGCGCACAACGACCGCCACACGCAGGCTCTCATCGAGTTCAACCGTATGATTCGCGAGGATGATAGGGTAGAGAATGTTATCCTGCCAATTCGCGACGGACTGAATGTGATTTACGTTAAATAAGTCGCAATAAAGACAAAATAAACAGGGCGTGTCCAACAACAATGCGGAACACGCCCTTTGTTTTTGAAGTTGTATAAAAAGAGGGATTTTAAGGCTTGCGAAGCCCGAAAAAGCGCAGTTTACTATGCGTAAATGAGCATTTTGAGGGCGAGCGTAACGCAGAAATCACCTTATTAGACAACTTCTATTTATTAGAGTTCTTACCAACTACACGAGTTTAAGCTCGGCCTTGATTGCCTCGATTTTCTCGTCGAGAGCCGTCTGCACAGCCTCGAACTCCTCGACCGATGCGAGCGGAGCCTTCACTCCGAAGTAGAACTTAATCTTGGGCTCGGTACCCGACGGACGCACCGAAACCTTCGTGCCGTCAGCAGTGAGCCACTGCAATACATTGCTGTAATCGGTAATACCCTCGATAGGTGACTTTTCGCCACTCTCAACATCCAAAACCTCCAAGGTCTTGTAGTCGTAAACCTTCACTACGGGCGAGCCGCAAATCGACTTGGGTGGATTTGCGCGGAATTCAACCATCATATTCTGAATCTGCTCAGCACCATCCTTACCCTTGCGAACAACATTCACAAGGCCCTCGCGATAGAAACCATACTTAACATAGAGATCCTGCAACCACTCGTAGAGGGTCATACCCTTCGTATCGCGGCACCACGCAGCAGCCTCGGCAGCCAACGAGCAAGCCGAAACACCGTCCTTATCGCGTACGTAGTCGCCAGCCAAGTAACCAAACGACTCCTCGCCACCACCGATATACTTGGTCTTGCCCTCCTGCTCGCGAATAATCTTCGCAATATACTTAAAGCCTGTGAGACAGTCGTAAATCTTCACGCCAAAGTGCTCAGCCACGGCATCAGGCATCGTCGAAGTCACGATAGTCTTCACTACATACTGTTTGCCGTCGATAAGGCCGAGCTCGGCCCAGCGGGTCAGCTGGTAGCTCATCAACAGCACAAGTGTCTGATTACCATTGAGCAACACGTACTCGCCCTTACCATTGCGCAGAGCCACACCGATACGGTCCGAGTCGGGGTCGGTAGCCATAGCCAAGTCCGCACCCTCCTTGCGAGCCAACTCGATAGCCATAGCCATCGTCTTGCGCTCCTCAGGGTTGGGCGACTCTACGGTGGGGAAATTACCGTCGATAACGGTCTGCTCAGGTACCGAGATTACGTTGGTAAATCCAAACTTTTTGAGCGAAGCCGGCACCAACTTAACACCAGCTCCGTGCAACGGAGTATAGACAATCTTCAAATCGTGATACTTCTTTACCGATTCGGGCGAGAGCGAGAGCGAATGGATAGCATCCAGATACTTCTCGTCAAACTCCTCGCCGAGGATTGTAATCTTCTCCTTATTCTTGCCGGTAAGCACCTGGCTAACCTCGGTAATCTTCTCTACCTCGGCAATGATATTCTTATCGTGTGGCTCGGTTACCTGCGAACCGTCAGCCCAATAAGCCTTGTAGCCGTTGTACTCCTTCGGGTTGTGCGAAGCGGTAATAACCACTCCCGACTGACATTTCAGCTCGCGAATGGCGAAGCTCAATTCGGGAGTAGGACGCAGTGCATCGAAGAGGAAGACCTCAAAATCGTTCGATGCGAAGATATCTGCCACGTGCTCGGCAAACAGACGCGAATTATTACGGCTGTCGTGACCGATAGCTACGCGAATCTGCTCGCCCTCGAAGTTCTTTTTCAGATAGTTCGCAAGGCCCTGAGTAGCAAAGCCTACGGTATAGATGTTCATACGGTTAGAGCCAACGCCCATAATTCCGCGCAGACCGCCCGTACCAAACTCCAAATCTTTATAGAAACTCTCAACAAGTTCGTTTTTATCGTTATCAATCAGATACTTAACCTGCTCTTTGGTCTTCGCATCGTAATCTCCGGCTAACCAAGCCTCGGCTTTTGCCAATACGGTTTGTTCTAAATTGTTTGCCATTTCGCTATAAGTTTTATTTATACTTATTAATTATTATCATTCAAAATTTCTATACACAAAGGTAGTAGTTTTTTTTCAATTATTCAATATCAGCGAGTTAAAAAAACGCAGCAAAAAAGTCACGATTGTTCTATATACAAAAAAAGTAAATAAACAACTAAAAACGTATGATTTTTTAATAAATTTATTTACAACTTTGCACTGTCAAAACGAAGCAATCTCCGGATTACCGTTGCAACAGCGGATTTACACATCCCGATTGCCGAATCAAGACAAAAATACACATATTTTTTGAAACTACGAAATGTTAGCAACAAACTCAACACATAATGAAGTTTGGCAGAACTGTCTCGACCTTATCCGTCAGCAGACCTCGCAAGAGGAGTTCGCCAAGTGGTTCCTTCCGATTAATCCTTTGGAGTTCAACGGAACCACGTTGAGATTGTGCGTACCCAACGCAAGCTACGTAAACGAGATCGAAAAGAACTATATGCCGATGATCCGACCGATCATCGCCCAGATTTACGGTCCGCAGACCCGCCTCTTCTATGCAATTCCGAAGCCGGAAATGGGCGCAACGACCGCAGATTCTACGGCTATACCCAAATTCAACACTCCCGACTCGACGAACATCAAAAATCCGTTCATCATTCCGGGAATGCGCAAGATGGTTATCGATCCGCAGCTCAACCCGCACTACACCTTCGAGAACTTTATCGAGGGCGAGTGCAACCGTTTGGCCCGTTCGGCAGGTATGTCGATTGCCGTAAACCCCGGAAACGACACTCCATTCAACCCATTATATATATATGGTAACTCGGGACTCGGCAAGACCCACGTCGCACAGGCTATCGGCCACGAGATTCGTCAGCGTCATCCGCACTTGCAGGTGCTCTACGTCTCGATGAACAAGTTCCAGGCGCAGTTCCAGACCGCAACCAAGAACGGAGAGATTCCCGACTTCATCCACTTCTATCAGATGATTGTCGTGCTGATTATCGACGACATCCAGGAGTTGGCTGGCAAGCCGGGTACACAGACCGCTTTCTTCAACATCTTCAACCACTTGCAGATGTCGGGCAAGCAGCTTATCCTCACATCAGACAAGCCCCCCGTAGAGTTGAAGGACATCGAGCAGCGACTGCTGACCCGCTTTAAGTGGGGATTGTCGGCACAGATCAACGCTCCCGACTACGAAACAAAGGTCAAGATTATCCGCGCCAAGGCACAGCGCATCGGTGCAACGATATCGGATGAGGTTATCGGCTACTTAGCAGACAATATCTCAGCAAATGTTCGCGAGATTGAGGGTGCGCTCTCGTCGCTCGTAGCAAACACCTCGTTCCTCGGCCGCAAGATTACAACCTCGCTCGCGAAGGACATCTTGAAGGTCTACGTTAAGCTGACACAGAAGGAGATAACCATCGACCACATCATAAAGGTCGTATGCGAGTACCTGAACCTCGATATCGAGCGCTTCAACTCTCCTGAGCGTACGCGCGACATTGCGCAGGCCCGCCAGATTGCGATGTACCTCGCGAAGCAGCACACCAAGGCTCCGCTGACATCTATCGGCTCGGCTATCGGAGGTCGCAACCATGCCACGGTGCTCCACTCGTGCAAGGCGGTATCAAATCTTATCGACACCGACAAGATTTTCCGCCGTCAGGTTGAAGAGATTGAAAAGTTGGTTTTGGCATAGCAAAAACCAACTTTTTTTATTCAATATTCAAAATCAGAATACAAGCCCCGCATCTGTGGGTTAAATCGGCGAATTAGACATTATTTCTAAAAATTTCCCTTCACTCAACGAATAATAGATAAAAAATATTAATTTTGAACCGAAGATGCGAGTGTATAGAGCAAACTTATTTAGGCTATACCAAGCAGCGAAGGAGGAAAAGAGTTTTGTTTTTCTAAAAAACACTCTTAATTTTGAATTTTGAATTTTGAATTTTGAATTCCACTCATGGATCAGCCTAAAATCGAACGACTGCTGCGTCTGATGAAGATGCTGACGGCAAATGTAACCTACTCGATAGATGATATTGCCGAACGACTCGATATGTCGCGCCGTACGATTTACCGCTACATCGACACCTTCCGCGATGCCGGATTTGTCATCAAGAAGAGTGGCGACTGCATCCGCCTTGACAAGGAATCACCTCATTTCAAGGACATTTCACAGCTCGTACACTTTACCGAGGAGGAGGCCGCAATCCTCAAAAGTGCCATCGAAAATATCGACGATACGAATCTTCTAAAACAGAATCTCAAACGTAAACTCTACTCGGTTTACGATAATAAACTGCTCGCTAACACGGTTGTCAAGGGCAAGAATGCCTCGAACGTACACTCGCTGCTCGACGCTATCGAGCAGAAGCAGCAGGCCATTCTCCACCGCTACCAATCGGGCCACGGTGGCAAGGTTAGCGACCGTAGGGTAGAGCCCTTCGCCTTTACCACCAACTACGTACAGGTCTGGTGTCTCGATTTGGCAGACCAGAGCTGCAAGCTATTCAAGACCTCGCGTATCGGCTCGGTCGAGGTTCTTAGCGATGGCTGGCAATACGAAGATGCCCATAAAGAGGCTTTTATCGACGTTTTCCGAATGAACGGCACAGCTCGCACTCGCGTACAGTTAGAACTGGGATTGCTCTCTTACAACCTACTGATTGAGGAGTACCCGCTTGCCGAGCGCGACATCCGACAGCTCGACAACAACCGCTGGTTGCTCGACACCGAAGTAGCCTCAATGCACGGTGTCGGACGTTTTGTCGCGGGTCTTTTGGACGATATCCGTATCGTTGATTCACCTGAATTACAGGAACATATCGACTCATATCTGCGCCAATACGCCAAATTATAGCCGGCAGATAGGGCGCAAAAGCCCAAAAAAATCACTTTTTTTTGTAAATTTTTCTCACTTTTCAGTTTTGTGTCACAAATTGTCATAAAACCGCCGTTCCTTTGCAGTGTAAATAAGAGATAATAACCTTAAAAACATTACAATTATGGGAACAGCTTACAAAATCAGATGCAAACACTGCGGCACACAGTTTGACCACTATGCAGGTAGCGATTACGGCCACACAATCCTCTGTGTCGGTTGCGAGAGTTATGTCGAAAGCGAGACCGCCATCCGCTGCCCGGCCTGCTTCAAACGACTCAACAACACCCCCGAAGAGTTTAATCAGCAAGTCGAGGTGGTAATGATGTGGGATTAGGGGAAAGAATTCAAAATTCAAAATTCAAAATTCAAAATTCAAAATTCAAATATTGTGATATGGATACAAAAATCGCTCGAGAATTAGAAGAAGCAGGGTTAACATTAGCCGATTTAACGCCAGAAGAATTGCAACAACTCAAAGAAGAAATTGCGATTAAGGAAAAAGGTGGATATATATTAGACGGTGTGCTCTGGTTTGTAGAGAGAAGAAAGCGTAGAGAGAGAAATAGAGTATGGTTGCAAGCGATCTTAAAAAAAGGTGCAACCAAATAACACAACAAAGGAAAAGTCAATACGCAAAAAACGGCTTAAAAATTGTGATTTTTGGAAAATTTTACCTAACTTTGAGTGTTGATTTTACTTATTCGAAACGCTATGGCAAAACTCGCACAGGGCGACCTCGCCCCCGAATTCCGCTCAACCACGCAGGACGGCACTCCGTTCTCGAACGCAGACCTTGCGGGCAAGCGCACCGTATTATACTTCTATCCGAAGGATAATACATCAGGTTGTACGCTGGAAGCCAAGAGTTTACGTGATGGAAAGGCCGAGTTGGCAGCTATGGGATTCCAGATTGTTGGAGTCAGTCCCGACAGCGAGCGTTCGCACCAGAATTTCTGCACCAAGCACGAACTAAACTTCACTCTGCTGGCCGACACCGACCACAGCGTATGCGAAGCATTCGGTGTATGGGCCGAGAAGTCGATGTATGGCCGCAAGTATTGGGGCGTATTGCGCACGACGTTCATCATCGATGCCGAGGGCCGTATCGAAAAGGTTTTCGACAAGGTTGATACCAAAAATCACTACCAACAAATTATCAATTCGTACAAATAAGAAAAAAAAGATAAAAACTATGGCAGAAAAAGTACAGGTAAACGCAGACAAGCTGAAAGTCTTGAACGCGGTAATGGAGAAGATCGAAAAAGATTTCGGCAAGGGTTCAATTATGCGTATGAGCAGCGAGACGGTAACTGACGTTCCCGTTATCCCGACAGGCTCAATCACTCTCGACTGCGCACTCGGTGTAGGTGGCTACCCGAAGGGTCGTGTAATCGAGATTTATGGTCCCGAATCGTCCGGTAAGACCACATTGGCAATCCACGCTATTGCCGAGGCTCAGAAGGCAGGCGGTATCGCAGCATTCATCGATGCAGAGCACGCATTCGATAGTTTCTATGCGCAGAAATTGGGTGTAGATGTTGATAATCTGCTTATTTCGCAGCCCGACAACGGTGAGCAGGCTCTCGAAATTGCCGACTCGTTGATTCGTTCGAGCGCAATCGATATCATCGTTATCGACTCGGTAGCAGCACTCACACCGAAAGCCGAGATCGAGGGCGAGATGGGCGACTCGAAGATGGGCTTGCAGGCTCGACTGATGTCGCAGGCATTGCGTAAGCTCACATCGAGCATCGCAAAGACCAAGACCGTCTGCATCTTCATCAACCAGCTGCGCGACAAGATTGGCGTAGTTTACGGCAATCCCGAAACCACAACCGGCGGTAACGCGCTGAAATTCTATGCCAGCGTTCGTATCGACATCCGTCGCGTATCGGTAATCAAGGATGGCGAGGAGCAGCTCGGAACACGCACCCGCGTAAAGGTCGTAAAGAACAAGGTGGCACCTCCGTTCAAGAAGGCCGAGTTCGACATTATGTTTGGCGAGGGCATCTCGAAGTTAGGCGAGATTATCGACCTCGGTGTTGATATGGGCGTAATCAAGAAGTCGGGCTCGTGGTTCTCGTATGGCGACAAGAAGATCGGCCAGGGACGTGACTCGGTAAAAGATTTGCTTACCAACGACGCAGCTCTGCGCGAAGAGATCGAAGCAAAGGTCCGCGAGGCGTTGAAGGGCTCAAAGGAGTAAACATTAACTTTCGCAATATATGGGTTTAGGTTACAGCGAAGAGGACGAGAGGATTTTAGCCGAGAAGTGGGAGGAGTTACAAGCTTCGTGTGCAAAGATTTGCAAGAACGAAGAGGATAGAAACTTTATCCGCAGAGCATATTTCCTCGCGAAGGAGGCACATCAGGGAGTACGGCGTCGTTCAGGCGAGCCGTACCTCCTGCATCCTATTGCTGTGGCCAAAATTGCCGTTGATGAGATTGGCCTGGGCGTGAAATCGGTGGTTGCAGCGTTGTTACACGACGTTGTCGAGGACACAGACTACACAGTCGAGGATATGGAGCGTATGTTCGGTCACAAAATCGCCACAATGGTCGATGGACTGACCAAGATGTCGGGTGTATTCAATGCCGAGACATCCGAGCAGGCCGAGTACTTCCGCAAGGTACTGCTGACATTATCGGACGACGTGAGGGTTATCCTGATAAAGATTGCCGACCGCCTGCACAATATGCGCACATTAGGCTTTATGCCTGTAAATAAGCAGATTAAAATCACAGGCGAAACCTTCCACCTATTCGCTCCGTTAGCTCACAGATTGGGCTTGTTTGCAATTAAGAGCGAGTTGGAAGACCTCTGCCTTAAATACCGCTTCCCCGAAGATTACGAGGCTATTCGCCAAAAGGTCGAGCAGTCCGAGCGCGAGCGTAGCGAGTACATCAAGCGTTTCAATGCCCCGATTATCGAGGCTCTCGACCGCGACAATATCAAATACGAGATTTCGGGCAGAGTAAAGAGCATCTACTCGATATGGTCGAAGATGCAGCGCAAGCAGATACCGTTCGAGGAGATATACGATCTCTTTGCCATCCGCATCATCTTCAAATCGGCTCCATTTCCCTCGGAGAAGACCCAATGTTGGCAGATTTACTCGTCGATTACCGACATCTACGCCCCCAAGCCGGGTCGTATGCGCGACTGGATAAGTATGCCCAAGGCCAACGGCTACGAGGCACTACACGTTACGGTAATGGGCCCCGACGGAGTTTGGGTCGAGGTGCAAATCCGCTCGGAGCGTATGGACGAAATTGCCGAGAAGGGTTTTGCGGCCCATTGGAAATACAAGAAGGCCTCTATCTCCCAGAATGAAGACGAGTTCGACCGCTGGTTAAAGAAGATTCAAGATGCACTTAACGGCTCGAATGAGGATGCTGTTGAGTTCTTGGACAACTTTAAGTTATCGCTCTATACGTCTGAAATAACAGTATTTACGCCAAAGGGCGAAGCTCGCACTATGCCGGTCGGAGCGACAGCTCTCGACTTCGCATACGACATCCACTCAAACATCGGAAACAAGGCTATCGGCGCAAAGATTAACCACAAAATCGAACCCGTAACCACACAGATAAACAATGGCGACCAGATAGAAATCATCACAGCCGACACCGCTAAACCAAAGGCGGAGTGGCTCAATGTGGTTTCAACAACCAAGGCCAAACAGTCGATTACGAGCTTCTTGAAGCGCGAGCAGCAAAATAACGTCGAGCGCGGTATCAGCATATTCGAGGAGCGTTTGGCGAAGTTCAACGTCAAGCAGAGCGGTAGGGTATTACGCAAGGTTGTTCCCGCCTATGAGTGTACGACCAAAGACGAATTTTACAGCAAGGTAGGCGCAGGTATCATTAACCTTAATGACCTCGAAAAAGTCTTAAAATCAAGCTCTTCGAGCAAGGTATTGAAGTTCTGGACCCTCTTTATCGACGACGACAGCGTAAACAGCAAGAGCGAAGGCGACGGACAGCCTCGCACAGAGCATTTCGTGCGCGCAGAGTGCTGCGACCCGATCCCCGGCGACCAGGTAGTCGGTTTCCGAGATCCTGTGACCGACCAAATCATCGTCCACAAGGCCACTTGCCCCGAAATGGACCGCCTGGCATCGCAATATGGCAAATACATCATCAAAAACGAGATAAAGTGGTCGCAACACAAATCGATGTCGTACCTCACATCAGTAGAGATTAGAGGTATGGATCGTATGGGTATGTTGCTTGACCTCTCGAAAATCATCACAGACGATTTCAGTATCAATATGCGCTCGGTGTCAATTAGCAGCCACGATGGCGTATTTGAGGGCACTTTAAGCCTCTATGTACGCGATTCGGAGAGCCTGAACGCTCTGCTCGACCGAATCCGCAACATCAAGGGTATCGAAACCGTTAAACGCCAAAACTAATGGAGGATCTGCTCTACTACATAGGTTTAGGTGCGGTCATTACCATATCATTGGTACGCAAAGTCCGCAAAAGTGCCGCAAAACAAGCCAAAAAGAGCGGTAAGGACTTTGCTACGGACCCCATTCCGCACTCGCAGACACTCGAAAGAGCTTTGCAAGAGTTACAAAAGCTCTCACAACCTTACGTAGATAGTACTCCGACGGGGCATACCGTAGCCCAAACATCGACATCTCCATCGCAAAGCGCAGAACACCACTACGCAAACGAGGCGCAATCACTCGAAGAGATTATAGATGAGGTGGTGCTCGCGACCAATTCCGCGAGCAAGAGACCCAAAAAGCCACAAAAAGCGCAGAAAAAGGCCAGAAACAGCCCTATAACAGAGAATACGCAGCAGACCATTATCAAAGACAAGAGCGCGATTAACAAGCAGAGCGTCGAATCCAACAAATTCGACCTGCGCGAGGCTGTTATCTACGCCGAGATTCTTAAACCTAAATTCGAGGAGGAGTAAGCATTCGCTCGGAGCGACAATAGAATCGCAGGTGGCCATCAGACTGCGACTCTACACAAATGCCCGAAACGGGGCGTAAAACAGGTTTTCACGAGAAATAGGGTATAACAGATAGGAACATATCAAAAACAAGTAAATATGGCATCAATCTTTACACGCATCATCAATGGCGAGATTCCCTGCTACAAGGTGGCAGAGGATGACAACTATTTCGCATTTCTCGACATCAATCCGCTCGCAAAGGGCCACACATTAGTTGTTCCCAAGCAGGAGGTGGACTACATCTTCGATATAGACGACCAGACTTTGGCAGGTATGATGGTTTTCGCAAAGCAGGTCGCAAAGAAAATCGGTGCTAAAATAGAGTGCAAGAGGGTAGCAGTAGTGGTTTTAGGCCTCGAAGTACCTCACGCACACATCCATTTAGTGCCTATCAATAGCGAAAATGACGTGGATTTCCACCGCGAAAAGCTCAAATTAACTCCAGAAGAGTTCGAAAAAGTAGCTTCCGATTTGAGAGAATAGGGGAGTATTAACAACTTTTTACACCACTGATTTACAATAAGATAGCCGAAATATTCGGCTATCTTATTATTTATTATTTAACATAATATAGGGGTTAAAAGTTATTAACAATACAAAAATAGTGGGGTAGGCCGGAAATAGATTATTTTCAACAAAAAATCACTAAAAACATCTGTTAATATTACATTTGTAAATACAAAAGAGTTGTAAAATTACTTTTGTAATTACATTTGTTAAATAAACAATGTTATAAACCCGTGTTGATTTGTTACTTTTGTAAATATAAACAAAAGGGTAGTAAATCTTAGAAATCAGGCTAAATTAAGGGAGTTCAATTATTAAACACCTATATATAATTATATAATAATCAGTATTTTACACAAATTATATAATGTTAAATACGCAGTAGGACACGCCCTGAGCGGGTTTTGCATAAAATATGGCATAATTGAGTGTTTTAGTACTCAAAACATCCAATTTATCAGCATTTTACGATATAAAATATAACTATAAGGTTTAAGTACGCATATATAGGTATATTTAACAAAATCTTATTAATAACATTTGTAAACAATTTGTCAAGTTATTAACATTTTACAAATCACAAATTTTCTTGCTTTTCAAATGTAAAGTTTGTATATTTGTAAAAATTTACGATTATGAAGGCAAAATTGCAGCATTTGATAAAAAGTGAGGGTTTGACGGCAAGTCGTTTTGCTGAGATGCTCGAAATCCAGCCGGCCGGAGTGTCACATATTTTGGCCGGACGAAACAAGCCGAGCTTCGATTTGTTACAGAAGATTCTCCGACGCTTTCCGAAAATCAATCCCGATTGGCTGTTGCTCGACTCCGATCAGATGTACCGCGAAGGTTGGAACGAGGCGGGCAGTTCGATGGGTGGAGCAAGCGCAGCCGACTCGTTCGGCAGTTCGACTTCCGGCAACGGCTCGATCGGAGCGAATGGCTTTGGCAGAGAGGGTGGTTTAGTCGGAGGCTCTGGCAATTCGGGGATGCCGGCCAACTCTCTTTTTGGAGGCTCGAACTTTTCGGGCGGAGCGAATGGTGGAACAAACGGCAGCTCGAATTTTTCGGGTGGCGCGGGTGTTTCGGGTGGCGCGGGTGGCAGACAACCCCTCGGAGCGCAAGATTTACCTTTTGGAGAGGCGCATATTTCCGCAGCACAGGGCGTGGGTGCGGGTTTATCGCACTCTCACGCAGGTCAGCCAATCCAAAAAATCGTAATTTTCTACGCTGACGGCACGTTTGAGGCCTATTCTCACGGTTTTTAATTCTCGGAAATCGGCACTCAATCCCGACTCAAATAGAATAAATACAGATGTTTTAGGGAGTATAGACGAACCATATCAAACCTCGACAGAAGCGAATGCTAACAATTGCTATGCAATTGGGGCAAATGGCATTAAGCATATCGATAAGTTCAAACGAGCCAATGTTCGTGCCATATTCCACTTTAAGTAGTATCAACTATATTACTTAAAATATTTCACTGCGCAGACTTTCAGGTCTGCGCTTTTTGTTTGCGATTTTATGCGTGGATTTCAACTATTTTTCTTATCTTTGTTAGAGTAACTAATTAATACCTATATAAATAATAAGAACTATGGAACTTCCATTTGCAGAATCTTGGCGTATCAAGATGGTCGAGCCGATTCGTAAAAGCACTCGCGAGGAGCGCGAGGCTTGGCTCAAAGCAGCACACTACAACGTATTCCAACTCCGTGCAGATCAGGTGTATATCGACTGCCTTACCGATTCGGGAACGGGCGCAATGAGTAGCAACCAGTGGGCTGCGATGATGCTCGGCGATGAGAGCTACGCAGGCGCATCGTCGTTCTTCCACCTCAAAGAGTCGATTAACCGCATCACAGGCTTCGAGTATGTAATTCCGACGCACCAGGGTCGTGCTGCGGAGAATGTGCTTTTCAGCCACCTCGTAAAGGAGGGCGCGGTTGTCCCCGGAAACTCGCACTTCGACACTACGAAGGGCCACATCGAGAGCCGCAAGGCTATGGCCCTCGACTGCACAATCGACGAGGCTAAGGACACCCAGCTCGAACATCCGTTCAAGGGTAATGTAAATCCCGAAAAGCTCGAAAAAGCCCTCGCAGAGTACCACGAGCGCGTGCCCTTTATCATCGTGACCGTTACGAACAACACCGCAGGTGGTCAGCCCGTATCGATGCAGAACTTGCGCGAGGTGCGTGCCATTGCCGACAAGTATGGCAAGCGCGTGATTCTCGACTCGGCTCGTTTTGCTGAGAATGCCTACTTTATTAAGACCCGCGAGGAGGGTTATGCCGATAAGAGCATCAAGGAGATCGTTCTCGAGATGTTCTCACTGGCTGACGGTATGACTATGTCTGCAAAGAAGGACGGTATCGTTAATATGGGTGGATTTATCGCTACACGCCACGAGGATTGGTACGAGGGTGCAAAGCGTTTCTGCATCCCGTACGAGGGTTACCTTACTTATGGTGGTATGAATGGCCGCGATATGGAGGCTTTGGCTGTTGGTTTGGATGAGAATACCGAGTTCGATAACCTCGAAACCCGCATCCGCCAGGTGCAGTACCTCGCAGCTCGTCTCGACGAGTTCGGCATCCCGTATCAGCGTCCCGCAGGTGGTCACGCTATCTTTGTCGATGCGTCGAAGATCCTCACAAATGTCCCCAAGGAGGAGTTCCCCGCGCAGACTCTGACCGTCGAGCTTTATTTGGAGGCCGGCATCCGTGGCTGTGAGATTGGTTATATCTTGGCTGACCGCGATCCCGTAACTCGCGAGAATCGCTTTGGTGGCCTCGACCTGCTGCGTCTGTGCGTTGCTCGTCGCGTATATACCAATAATCATATGGATGTTATCGCTGTGGCGTTGAAGAACGTGTTTGACCGTCGCAACGAGATTACACGCGGTATGCGCATCGTTTGGGAGACCGAGCTGATGCGTCACTTTACCGTGAAACTCGAAAGAATCGAGGAGTAAGGAGTTAGCCATTGGCCATTAGCTGTCAGCTATTTGTCGGCCGTCGAACACAAGTTCGCTAAATATATATTTGAGAGGGTTGCAGCATTGCAACCCTCTCCTATTACCGTTCCACCCTATTGAAACAATATTTATCTTATGTTAAATTATTACGGGGGGGGGTATAGGCAGGGTGAGATTTTTATTTCTCGCCCTGCTTTTATTCTTCAAAATCCAAATTTTTTAATACTGATCTTTTGTTCGGTCACCATAGTAATCAGGAAAATATCTAATATAATACCTATTAGGCGCTAACATCTTATGAAATTTGAGTTGAGTTGTTCCATTATAACCATCACAACGCTTGGAATATGAATACTCAAACAATATATCTTCTGATATATTTTGCAACTCTGACACATAAAATTTATGATTAATAGATGTTTTATTTCCTTCTATTTCTAACATCAACCTATTCTCTATTACAAATGGAGAATTGTCTGCGGTAAAGTTAAGTTCAGACTTTTCTGTTTGCGAATTCGGATTTGTTATAAAACCGCAATCTCTATATATATTTGTCTGGATATTAAATTGTTCAAATGCCTTATAGCTATGAGCTGGGACACATACAATTTTGGGTTCTGCATATTCAACCGAGGTTTCAACACCGACACCATATGAAGTCCCAGCAACTTGGGTTGCAATATTTGTCCTACTTTCAGCTGAACCGTGTAATATCCCACTAAATGAAGAACCAAAACCAAATTTATTAGTGTTACTATAACTATTAACATTTGTCGATGAAGCACCTACTGATAATTGCGAAGATGATCCATAAACCCTTCCTTGATAATAGTCATAAGCATATCCATTGTTTATAAAATAAGATTCTGCCATATGTAAGTACAAATCCTTATCAGAATTATTCTGAATAACAAACGCGACTGTTCCTGAAGGTGCCCAAAAGTCGTAAATAATTGAAACATCAGAATATTTAGCAACAAACTGCCCCTCTGTATTCATTTCTACTTGATTTGATTTTAATGTTGCAATCTGCTGATACATTGACGAAGAACATGCCGTCATGCTGCAACACGATAACATTATCACTAATAGTTTCTTCATAATTTTTAGATTTAATTATTGAATATTTACAAGGTGTTCCATATTCAATACGCATAAAAAAAAGCGCGGAACTTTCGGTAAGATTCCCCCTTTGAGGTGTTTGGCGTAACCCTAACAGAAGAACAACCAAAAGCCCGCGAATCAACGCAGGCATTTCAATTACTATTCCTTTCTGTTTCTTAAGTCGCCAAACTTTCAAAGGGAAAGAATAATACTAAAACACTTTTTCCAGTATGTCTAAAATATGCGTATCAAACTATACGCGATGCTTCATAGGCAAAATATTTTTTGTTTGTTTTCACAAATATAGTTAAAAATTTTTTATTCTTGCAACTAAATTATAAAAGCCCGCCTTGAATGGCGGGCTTTTGAATTCCAATATCAGGCTACCCTATCGTACAATCGTTTCCTCGCGGTCGGGACCTACCGAGATAATCTTCACGGGAACACCGGTCTCCTGCTCGATAAACTCGACATACTCGCGGAACTCCACGGGGAAATCCTCCCAAGTGCGCACCTTGCAGATGTCGCAGTTCCAACCCTTGAACTCGCGGTATACGGGCTTCACGTCATCCGCAGCCTCGAAGGGGAAGTAATCGAGAGTCTCGCCATTGAGCTCGTAAGCCGTAGCAATCTTGATAGTCTCGAAGTCGTTCATAACGTCAGCCTTCATCATAATAAGGCCGGTAACACCGTTCATCATCACAGCATATTTGAGGGCTACCAAGTCGAGCCAGCCACAACGACGGGGACGACCCGTAGTAGCACCGTACTCGTGACCCACAGCGCGAAGCTTCTCGCCCACCTCGTCAAACAACTCTGTCGGGAACGGACCGCTACCTACGCGAGTGCAGTAAGCCTTGAAGATACCATACACCTCGCCGATACGTGTCGGAGCAACACCCAAACCTGTGCAGACACCTGCGCAGAGGGTATTCGACGATGTAACGTAGGGATATGTACCGAAGTCGATATCGAGCATCGAGCCCTGCGCACCCTCGGCCAAGACTGCCTCATCGGCATTGATAAACTTATTTACCTCGTACTCACTCTCGATAAGCGGGAAACGACGCAACGACTCGATACCCTCGAACCACTTCTGCTCGTACTCGGTGATATCATACTCGAAACCTGCGTACTGCGACAACATTTCGGTATGCTTATTCTTCAAACGCTCGTAACGCTCCTTGAACTCAGGCGAGAGAATATCGCCGATACGCAGACCATTACGGCCGGTCTTGTCCATATAAGTCGGGCCGATACCCTTCAACGTCGAGCCAATCTTGGTCTTACCCTTTGCAGCCTCGCTCGCAGCGTCGAGCATACGGTGTGTGGGCAAAATCAAGTGAGCCTTCTTCGAGAGGAAGAGCTTGCTCGAAAGGTCAATACCCATAGCCTCAATCTGAGCAATCTCGTCAGCCAAAATCACGGGATCGACAACGACTCCGTTACCGATGATATTTACCGAACCATCGCGGAAGATACCCGAAGGTACGGTGTGGAGCACGAAGCTCTTACCGGCAAAGTGGATTGAGTGACCTGCATTAGGTCCGCCCTGGAAGCGGGCAATAACTTTATAATTAGGAGTGAGAACATCGACAACCTTGCCTTTACCCTCATCACCCCATTGCAGTCCGAGAACTACATCGACTTTTTTCATCTTTTTAGATAATTTATTTGGTTTAAGTCGCAAAAAACTTTCGTTTGCACACAAAAGTAGAACTTTTCCCGCAAACGGAGGTTATTACGACGGCTCTTTTTTCAACATTTGATGCACAAAACCACACCTTCGCTACCCCACCGCACTCGTTAGTTTACTTTTTAGCGGAAATCTATAATCTCGAAACCTTTAACCTCTTCCGGATTATATCTCTTGGGGGCTGCGGCAGTTGTCGCAATCTTCGCAATATCTACGCGGATACTCTCGCCCGCAGGACGATATACGATACTCTTCGGCAGATTGGTCCGACTATCAACAGTGAGCTCGACTACCCCACTCTGCGCACCATTAAGGCTCGGTGTAAGGCGCAAAGTTGCCTCATTTCCGTTTTCCGAGATAATCTCTGCAACATACTCACTATCAATGAAATCAAATGCTGAGGCAGGATTATTCAAGATATTTTTCGAGGTTTTATCTACCCTATCAATCGCCACTTCACGGCGCGATTTATCGACCTCATAGCGGCATACGGCATCGCCATAGACCTCGATATTTCCGAGTGTCAGCGAATAGTTCTGACCGCTAACAACATACTCTCCCGACGCCTTATAATCCTCCACAGTAACCGTAAACTGCACGGCATAGCCCCCCAAAGACTTTACAGCCTGAGTGAGTTGCGCTACCCTACGAGATGCATCTTCGGCACTTGTCTGTGCCGAAATATCCACCACAGGCAACACCGACAATGCGGAAACAAAGAGTATATAGAGTAATCTTCTCAATTGTGAATTGTGAATTAGAACACGCCAAGCTCTTGCAACTTTGCTTCGAGCGAGGGCAGGTCATAAAACTTGATATCACGCGGCTTGGCACCCGACTGCGGGCCGACGATTCCGGCACGTTCGAGCTGCGACATAATGCGTCCTGCGCGGTTGAAACCCACCTCGTAGTTACGCTGGATATACGAGGTCGAAATCTGACCTCCCGACACTGCATCACGTGCAATATCCGCAAAGAGAGCATCGTACTTCATCGGTGCACCACCTCCGAGGTCGCTACCTCCCGACGAGCCCATCTGGTCGCCACCGGCCTCCTCGTAATCGGGCAGCGGATATGCCGAAGGATAACCGCTCTGCTTTGATACGAAATCGACAATCTTCTCAACCTCGGGCGTATCAACCAATGCACACTGCACACGGGTAATCTCTCCGTTATTCGAGAAGAGCATATCACCGCGACCAATAAGCTGATTAGCTCCGGGCTGGTCGATAATCGTACGCGAATCGACCATCTGCATCACGCGGAAAGCGATACGCGCAGGGAAGTTTGCCTTGATACCACCCGTAATAACGCGCACATCAGGGCGCTGAGTAGCAATGATAAGATGAATACCAATCGCACGAGCCTTCTGCGCCAGACGCATAACGGGAGCCTCGACCTCCTTAGCCGTCATAATCAAGTCGGCAAACTCATCGACAACAACAACGATATAAGGCAGGAAACGGTGGCCCTTTTCGGGGTTGAGCTGGTAGTTACGGAACTTCTCGTTATACTCAGTAATGTTGCGCACGTGCGCTTTCTTACACAATTCGAGGCGGTTCTCCATCTCCAAGCAGAGCGAATTGAAGGTATAGACGGCCTTCTTCGGGTCGGTAACGATAGCCTCGTCCTCGGACTCCATCTTCGCCAGGAAGTGACGCTCAATCTTCGAGTAGAGCGAGAACTCGACCTGTTTGGGGTCGATAAGCACAAATTTCAACTCCGAGGGGTGCTTGCGATAGAGCAGCGATGTGATTATCGCATTCAAGCCCACAGACTTACCCTGACCCGTAGCACCTGCCACCAAGAGGTGAGGCATCTTTGCCAAGTCGAAGACAAAGTTTTCGTTCTGGATAGTACGTCCGATAACAATAGGCAATTCGCCCTTGAATTGCTGAAAACGCTTCGAGAGTATCGACGAGCGCATCGGAACAATCTCCTTATCACGGTTAGGAACCTCAATACCGATAGTTCCACGTCCGGGCATCGGGGCAATGATACGAATACCCAACGCCTTCAAACTCTGCGCCAGGTCATCCTCCAAGCCCTGAATCTTCGATATCTTCACGCCCTGCTCCTGCACAATCTCATAGAGCGTTACAGTCGGGCCGATTGTCGCCTTCATCTCACGAATCGGAATACCGAAATTGGCGAGGGTCTCCTCGATGCGATTCTGATTCGAGGTAATCTCCTCGGTTGTCACCTTCGAGTCCGAGGCATACTCTTCGAGCAAATCAAATGGCGGACGCTTATAGTTATGGCAATCGCGCGTAGGATCGTAAAGTCGTTTATCCACCGACTTCTCGCTCACGGTCTTCTCCTTATGTTCCTCGACAACGATAACCTTCGGATTTCCTGCCTCGTCGGTAGTTACAGGCTCGCCCTCAGCTGCTTGCGGAGTCGCAGCAGCAGCGTCCTCCGGTGCAGGATTCGAGAGGTCTATCTCGACAAAATCATCGCCGGCATCCTTGCGCTCCACGCGCTTGACAATAACCTCCGGAGCGGGCTTCTCCTCGGCATTCGGGAGTTGCGAGGGGTCCACAACTTCGCCAGTACGAGAAATAACGGTTGTCGTAACCTCGCTATCATCGCCTTCGGCACCACCTTTACCCTCGGCTGCACCCTCTTCCTCCTCGGTTGCATCCTCTTCGTTCTTCGGCTTACGCGCAAAGAGCGTCTTTAATCTATCGGCCAGGCGAACGCCCTTATCGGCAACAACTTCGCCGGCGTGATTTACCGTATTGATAAAGTTGCTATTGATAAACACACCCGTAAGAATCCAGCCCACAACAAGAATCAGCACTGCGCCCATCTTGCCCACAGCCATACCGAACGGAACAGCCACAGCTCGACCCAACGAGCCGCCAAGACCTCCGCCAAAGGCGAGGCTCTCGACCTCGAAGATAATCTCGCCCAGAGATAACGAAAGCGAACCGAGAATAAGCACAAGCAGACTGCTCAAAGTCCAACGATGCAGCAATCGCGGACGACTGCAAATCATACGCAGGCCAAACAGCAGCGTCAATACCGGCAGAATCAAGGCGAACAAGCCAAAACCCTGACCCACCAGCAAATCGCCTATCCACGCACCTGCCGTACCGCACATATTATCGACACTCTTATCTGCGCGAGGATTATCGACATCGGTCGCAACATTATGCAGGACGCTATAATCGTTCTTCCAATCAAAGTAGTACGATAGCACCGACAGAGTTGCAAATACTCCGATCAATATAACCAATAAACCCACAATCCAACGCAGGTTCTCCTTCGAGGAGCGACCCACGGTTGGTGCAGCAGCACTCTTTGTATCCATACTGTTATCTCTTTTCACACTCATCTTATCCACACTTTTGCGAAGATACTAAAATTATCTCTTCGAATCAATATTTTCATATCCGAAAGCCTTACGCTCCAAACGCTCGGCATACTCTTCATCGGCAAAGGTCAAAAAGCGGTAATAGGGCTTATTTTGTGCCTCAGCACGCAATCCCAACTCATCGAGAAGTTGCTCTACCCTACGCTCGACAGCCTCGCCCGAATCGATAATCTCGACATCCCTATCACCCACAACCTCGCGGATAACGGGCAACAAGAAGGGATAGTGCGTACAGCCCAAGACCAACTTATCGACACCCTGCGCTATCAGCGGTTCGACAGCCTTCGCTACCGCCTCACGAGTCGAAGGCTCTTGTTCGGCACTGCGCTCGACAATCTCGACAAAGCCCTCTCCCACTGCTGTCAAAATCTCGGCACAATCGGCATACTTGGCTGCCGTACGCTTGAAGTGATCGCCCTCGAAACTGCGAGCCGTAGCCAATACTCCGACCTTACCCGTGCGCGTCGTAAGGCAGGCCGGCTTTACCGCAGGCTCCAATCCGACAAACGGAATTTCAGGATATCGCTCACGCAATTCACTGATAGCCATAGCCGTAGCAGTATTGCAAGCTACAACTATCATCTTCGCACCCTCGGCAATCAATCGCTGCACCGCCTCATCCGCAAATCGAGCAATCTCCTCGCGCGAACGGTCGCCATAGGGGCAGTTCTTGCCATCGCCCAGATATATGAGCGACTCGTTATCGAGAGCATCATACAACGCTCTCCACACGCTCAGGCCACCAAAACCCGAATCGTAGACACCTATGGGACAATTGCAATTCAAAATTCAAAATTCAAAATTCAAAATTATTGACTTTGACACTATGAATTCACCTCAAATTAAAACTCCAATTCAAAATTCAAAATTCAAAATGAGCCATTAGCTATTAGCCTTTCATCAATAAATGCGCGCCGCAAACACCTCAATTATCAATTATCAATTATCAATTAAACTGCTCCTCTATTTTAGGGGAGCTGTCCGATAGGACTGAGGGGTAAAGATTAGCCAATGGTTAATGGCTGCCCTTAATACCCTTAATGCCCTTTAATTATCAATCGTTTCCAGCCTTGCCGAAAAATCTCCGCTATCTGGCCGCAAAGTTCATAATCGCCAAGGGCATCAACCTCGATATGGTGCGCAGCCTTCGAGTAGCAAGGCTTGCGTTCAGCCATATTACGCTGCATAAACTCGACCAACTCCTCGTCATTCAAGCCACGCAACTTGGGTCGTTTCTGTCGTCCGTGTGCAGATAGACGCTTGGCAGTCTGCTCTGCCGAACGGTCAATCCATACTGTTACTCCGGCACGATTCATCAGCTCCATATTGTCGCTCCACGTCGGCAAACCGCCACCCGTCGAGACTACAACATCCTCCTCGCTTGCAATCAGTGCCTCCAAAACCTTGCGCTCGGCAGCACGGAAGTACTCCTCACCCTCGTAGTGGAAAATATCGTTCACGCTGGCACCCTCGCGCTGCTCGACAAGCGTATCCGTATCAGCATACGCCACATCGAGTTGCTTGGCAACCCTGCGTCCCGTGGTGCTCTTACCGCACCCCATATATCCCACTAAAAAAAGTTTCACTTTTTTAATTCAAAATTCAAAATTCAAAATTCAAAATTTCGGAGCCTTCGGCGTATTAATTCTCAATCTTATTTCTTTTCGTTGTCAGCAAGACTATCCTTCGTCGTAATTACAATCTTCGACAAAATATTAGTCAGTTCTCTACATTCAGAAAAGATACTATCGTACTCCTTTTGTGATATATATTCCGTCTTATACAACAACTCCAACCAATACTCTGTTTCGTAAGCCTCTTTTAACGAGATATTCATCTTGGAAACAAAGTCCTTTCTGGATGAACTTCTCACTGCCTCTCTTACATTTGCCCCGATGCTTGTTCCACTCTTAAGTACTTGCGTTGACAGGACTCGTTCACTATAAGTCGACTGCAAATGTTTATAGAGTCGAACTATGCGGATTGCAAAGTCAAAACTCTTATTCAATATAACATTATCTTGCTTCATACTTAATATTTAGCACATCAAATTCAAAAAAAACAATTCTGAATTTTGAATTTTGAATTTTGAATTTTGAATTCTTAACCGTTCTATCCGCAAGGATTAGAAAAGGTTAAGCTGTTCGGGGTTTATCATATCGTCCAACTCGTTGTGAGGGCGTTCGATTTCAATCTTCACACCATTCGACAACGGGGCAACATCCTTATCATCAAGCATATCCGAGATATCGAGCGACATCGGTGCCGGCTCTTCTTCGGCCTTTGCGGGCACTTCCTGCGGAGTTTCATTCTCCGTCGCCATATCCTCCATATCAGGAGTTACGGCATCCATAGGCTCGCCACCTTCGATATCCTCATTTGCTGGCTCCTCCACCTCCGGCTCTTCCGGCTCGATGAACGTAAGCGTATCGACATCATAGGTTGTCAATCGTTTACCCTTAGCGCGGTGGCTCTTAACACCCACGAATTCATCCACCTCAACCTCGTCTGCCGGACGTGTTGCGTGAGCACCCTTATAGGTAATCTGCAACTTGGCACCCGCCTTGTCGGTCACGCAGATAAAGTTGCAACCGCTACCCTCTTCGAGGAAGAACTGCATCTTGTCGCTCAATTCGAGCGCAAAGCGTTTCATATAGAAGTAGCCCTGTTCGGGATCGAAGTAGCAGAGCGAGTAGACCTTGTCGGCCTCGTACTTCTGTACCAGCACCGTATCATCGGGGAAGTGCTGCTGCACATCAAAGCCTGTGATATAATACTGATTCTTCGAGGTCCAAACCACGATCTTATCGTCACCCTTGAACTCTCCGAGCAAAGTACCTCGTCCATCGACATTGAGTCGGTGGATATCCTCATCAAACCATATATTCTGGCCCGCCAAAGTCGATGTACCACGCTCTTTGAGGACAATCTTATGGATTCCGTAGTGCGAGAAGAGATTACCCTGGCTCTGACGGCCCTTGATTGCGAGGGTCGAGAAGTCGAGATCGACAATAAGCTTCTTTAAGCGCGGACGTGGCTTGAAGTAAATCTTCAACACCTCGGCCTCGCCGTTAGGATTGACCGTCAGGTAGAGCAAGTCGCTCTTGGGCGTACCCTTCGTCAGGTTGTACTCCTTATCGCGAGTGATACCCTTAATAGCGCAACGCTTCATCAGGATAGGTCCGTTCTTGCCGTCACGATAGAGCATATTATAGATTGTACGCTCGTCGTTACGCTTGAAGATACCTATATAATATATACCCTTATCGAAGAATGCCTTGTCGCTAACCTTCGTAATCACATAGCGACCATCCTTCAAAATCACAATCACATCGTCGATATCCGAACAGTCACACACAAACTCGGCATCCTTCATCGACTTACCGATTCCGAAGAATCCCTCGGCACGATCGACATAGAGTTTCGCATTCGATACAGCCACCTTCGTTGCCTCAATCGAGTCGAACTCGCGAATCTCGGTACGACGCTCACGGCCCTTGCCATACTTCTCGCGGATACGCTCGTAGTATGCCACAGCATAATCCGTAAGGTGAGCCAAGTAGTTCTTCGTCTGCTTGATATCGGCCTCAATCTGCTTAATCTCGTTATCGGCCTTCTCTGAATCATAACGCGAGATGCGGATAAACTTCAACTCCGTAAGACGCTGAACGTCCTCGATTGTAACCTCACGTTTGAGTTGTTTCTTGAACGGTTCAAGACCGCCATCCACAGCCTTATAGGCCTCCTCGCGCGACTTGCAACCCTCGATGAGCAGGTAGAGTTTATTCTCGATAAAGATTCGTTCCAACGATGCTGCGTGCCAAGCCTCGTTCAGCTCGCCAAGCTTGATTTCGAGTTCGCTACCGAGCAGTGCCTTCGTATGCTCTGCCGAGCGACGCAAAATCTCGCTAACGCCCATAAACACAGGCTTCTCGTCGCAGATAACGCACGAGTTGGGCGAGATCGAAACCTCGCAATCGGTGAATGCATAGAGTGCGTCGATAGTCTTATCCGACGACTCATCGGGAGCCACCTGGATAACGATTTCAACCTTCTCGGCTGTATTGTCATCGACCTTACGAATCTTGATTTTACCCTTATCGTTAGCCTTGATAATCGAATCTTTGAGCGACTCGGTAGTTGTCGAGTATGGAATCTCGGTAATGGCGAGTGTACGCTTGTCAATCTTCGAAATCTTCGCACGCACCTTCACTGCACCACCACGCAGACCGTCGTTATAACGCGACACGTCAATCATACCTCCCGTCGGGAAGTCGGGATATAGCTGGAAATCCTCTCCGCGCAGATGGGCTATACAAGCCGAGATAAGCTCGTTGAAGTTGTGGGGCAGAATCTTCGAGGCCAAACCCACAGCGATACCATCGGCTCCCTGTGCCAACAACAGCGGGAACTTCACGGGCAGAGTTACAGGCTCCTCGTTACGGCCGTCGTACGAACGCATCCATTCGGTAGTCTTCTTGTTATAGACCACCTCCAACGCAAACTTCGACAAACGAGCCTCGATGTAACGACCCGCAGCTGCATCGTCACCCGTCAGGATATTACCCCAGTTACCCTGGCAGTCAATCAGAATATCCTTCTGACCGAGCTGTACCAGCGCATCCTTGATAGATGCGTCACCGTGGGGGTGGTACTGCATAGTCTGGCCCACGATGTTCGCCACCTTATTATAGCGGCCGTCGTCCACACACTTCATAGCGTGCAGAATACGACGCTGCACAGGCTTCAAACCATCCTCGATATGAGGTACGGCACGTTCGAGAATAACGTACGAGGCGTAGTCCAAAAACCACGTCTTATACATACCCGTCAATTTGCGGATACTATCTTCCGAGGTCAGTCGCTCGAACTTGCTCAGCTCGACGTGCTCGGTTGCAGGCTGATCAGCCGCCTGCTCAATCTCTCCGGTCTGTATATCTTTTTCTTCCAACATTCTCAAAGGAAAAAATTTTGAATTTTGAATTTTGAATTTTGAATTGTCGAAGACTACTCTTCGACCAAATCCTCCTCGATTCGCAGGTTGTTGATAATAAAGTTCTGACGCTCAAAGGTATTCTTGCCCATATAGAACGACAGCAAGTCGTGAATCGGGTCATCTTTCGTAAGTCGCACCTTATCCAGACGCATATTCTCGCCGATAAACTCCTTGAACTCGTCGGCCGAAATCTCACCCAAACCTTTGAATCGGGTAATCTCGGCATTTGCGCCACAACGCTCGATAGCCTTCAATCGCTCCTCCTCCGAGTAACAATAGTGTGTCTCTTTCTTGTTGCGCACACGGAACAGAGGTGTTTGCAAGATGAAGAGGTGACCGCCTCGAATCACATCGGGGAAGAATTGTAGGAAGAAGGCCGTCATCAGCAGACGGATGTGCATACCATCCACATCGGCATCGGTCGCAATGATAACCTTATTGTAGCGCAGGTTCGCCATATCGTCCTCGATATTGAGCGCAGCCTGCAAGAGGTTAAACTCCTCGTTCTCGTAGACCACCTTCTTCGTAAGGCCGAAGCAGTTGAGCGGCTTACCACGCAACGAGAATACCGCCTGAGTGCGAACATCACGGCTTGCTGTGATGGAGCCCGACGCAGAGTTACCCTCCGTGATGAAAATCATCGACTGGTCTGCCAACTCATTCTTGTCGGTATAGTGAATCTTACAATCGCGCAATTTTCGGTTGTTGAGCGACACCTTCTTGGCAGTCTCGCGAGCCTTCTTCTGAATTCCGGAAATTGCCTTACGCTCCTTCTCGTTCTCAACAATCTTCTTTTGCAGAGTCTGAGCCGTTTCGGGATGTTTATGCAGGTAGTCGTCCAGATGCTTGGCAAGGAAGTCTCCGATGAACGAACGGATAGTTACGCCCGGCATTGCCTCCTTCGAGCCAAACTTGGTTTTCGGCTGATTCTCGAACTGCGGGTCCTCGACCTTGATAGCTACGGCTGCTACAATCGACGTACGCACATCCGATGGGTCGTAATCCTTATGATAGAACTCTTTGAGAGTCTTGGCCACCGCCTCGCGGAAGGCAGCCTGATGGGTACCTCCGTGAATGGTATGCTGACCATTCACGAACGAGTAGTAGTTCTCGCCATAACCCGTGCCGTGGGTAATCACGACTTCGATATCTTCGCCCACGAGATGTATCGGAGCATAGAGAGGCTCCTCGGACATATTCTCGTTCAGCAGGTCCAAAAGGCCATTCTTCGAGGTATAGCTCTCGCCATTGAGTACCAATGTAAGGCCCGGATTCAGGTACGAATAGTTGCGGATACGCTGCTCGATATACTCCATATTGTAGGAGTACGTTCCGAAAATCTCGCTATCGACCTTGTACGAAATGTAAGTTCCATTCTTCTCGGCAACGCCACTCTCCCACTTATCCGACTGCTCGATACCCTGCGAGAAGGTTACCGTACGAGCCTCGCCGTCGCGCACTGCACGAGCCGTAAACTCCGACGAAAGGTAGTTCACAGCCTTGACTCCGACACCGTTCAGACCCACAGTCTTCTTGAAGGCCTCACCGCCATACTTACCACCCGTGTTCATCTCGCTTACAGCTGCCGAAAGCATATTGAGCGGAATACCTCGGCCATAGTCACGCACCGAGATTACGTTATCCTTAACCTCGACCTCGATACGCTTACCCACGCCCATAATGAACTCATCAATCGAGTTGTCGATAACCTCCTTGATAAGCACATACAGAGCCTCATCGGGCAGCGAGCCGTCGCCGATGGTTCCCACATACATACCGGGGCGCAGACGCAGGTGCTCTCTCGGAGAGAGGGTCTTAATTGCGTCGTCGCCATACTCCGCAACTGCGGATTTCTTCATATCTAATTCTGCCATAAATGCTATTTGTTTCGAATATCTGCGAGTGCCTCAATCATCCTCTTTTGCGTCTGCTCCATCAGTTCGTTCTGGTCGGTTGCAGCCACCTGCTCGGCACTGATAGCAGGCAGTACTTTGATAACAAACTCATTGCGCCAATTAAAGAACATCGGACGCTTAAAGAGCGACGACGAGCCATCCATAATCACGGGCAAGATACCCACGCCCGCCTCCTTTGCCAAAGCAAAAGCTCCGGCCTTGAAGCGATGAATCTCACCATCCTTCGAGCGAGTACCTTCGGGGAATATAGCCACCGAAACACCTCTTTCGAGCCACATCTGACCCTGCTCCATAACCTTGCGCATAGCCTTCGAGCCCTGCTTGCGGTCGATAGCGATATCTCCGTGCAGCATCAAGAAACGGCCAATGAACGGGATGCGATAGACCTCTCGCTTGCTAACCCAACGGAAGGTCATCGGCACTAAGTAGAGCATCATCACATCGACCATAGATTGGTGGTTGATAACAACAACGTAAGGTTTATCCTTCTCGATATGCTCCAAACCTTCGATTCTGCGTTTCCAGGTCGGGGGGACCATAACAAACATATAGACCAATGCTCGCGAGAGCTCGTGAACGACCTTGCGTTTCTTGTCGAAGGGTATCGTCACAATAAACGCCAGGACCGAGACAATCAACATCACCGTACAGATGATGAAGGTGTAGATTGCATAAATCAGAGTTAGCATAGTATCTTCATTTTTACGTTTTCTCAATTAATTTCTCCCATTTTACACACAGACGCAATAGGGCAAATTATTCAACCTGCAATTTTACGCATTTTTCACCGCCCTACCCAATTTTTCAACAAGAAGTTATTAACAATTTGTTATTTATATAGGTAAGGGTTAGATGGGTTAGATGGATTGTTAAGGGAATTTAAGGAGTTTAGGGATTTTTTTGTCGTCAACTTTAACGCCTTTAATAACCCACCCCCATCTAACTCATCTAACCCATCTAACTCATCTAACCCAGTAAAATCAGCCAATCACTAACAACTCTCAATCAAGAAAAAACTCCAAGGTGCCATATCTCGCTCTACGTGGCTGGGGAGCAGCACTTTTTCGCCGGTCATCGCATCGCGATATTCACCAGCGTAAATGCCTGTATTATAGTCAGTATGGATATGCCAAGGCGACACATTCATAATACAAACGACCCTACTATCGTCCTTCTCGCGAACGAAGGTCATCAGGCAATCCTCGGCGTTGTTACGAATCTCGACAAACGAGCCGCCATTCTCACCCGAATCGAGCGCTGCGCAGCGATGTTTGAGGGCTGCCAAACGCTTGTAAAAATCACTCCATTCATTGGGTTCAAGCGAGGGCAGCGGGTCGCGATCAAAGAACTCGAACGAGTGGTCATAGCCCACCTCCTGACCCGTATAAATCAGGGGCAAACCCTGCGGCAGAACAAAGGTCAAAGCGGCCATAATACGCACGGAATCGCCCAGACGCGAGAACTCACTACCGCTCCACGAATTTTCGTCGTGATTTGACGTAAACATCATTCGCAGAGCACGTTGCGGATAGCGTTCACGATCGGCATAGAGATAGTTGCGCAGCGCATCTACACGGCACTTTCCCTGTGCAATATCACAAAGCAGATGGTGCATTTCCCACGCATAACAAGCATTAAATGCACCGTCAAAAAGATTCAACTCTTCGGCCTCGGCAAGCATAAACAAATCGGGCTTCACAGCACGAAGAGCAGCGGTCGTCTCCTGCCAAAATTCGATTGGTACCAGCATCGCCATATCGCAACGAAAACCGTCGATTGCGTGATTTTCGAGCCAATAGCGCATTGCATCAATCTGCCCCTGCCACACATCGTGATTAGCGTAGTTCAGCTTCGCTGTATCACTCCAATCCCAAGGCACAGCAGCCGCACCCTGAGCATCACGCTCGTACCAATCATAAGGTTTTTCTCGCAGCCAACGAGCATCGCGAGCTGTATGATTTGCCACCCAATCGAGCAACACCTTCATACCCAAACGATGCGCCTCAGCAACCAAAGCGTCGAACTCCTCGACCGTACCAAATTCGGGATTCACAGCGCAGTAATCCTGCACCGAATAGTACGAACCGAGCGACCCCTTACGTCCCTCACGCCCAATCGGATACGGCGGCATCAGCCACACCGCATCTACGCCCATTTCACGCAAGAATGGAAGATGTCGCACAGCTGCCGAAAAAGTCCCCTCAGGGGTTAATTGACGGATATTCATCTCGTAGAGCACCGCCCTGCTCCATATATTTTCGGTAGTATTCATAGCATAAATTTCCAGAGCCCAAAAATACCTATTTTTTCGCGATTTAGATACATCCGCCAAATTTTTCTCAATTTTATTACTTGCGGTATTGGAATAATCGCAACAAAGAGTTATCTTTGTACGATTTATACAAACACGCGCGCATACGCGACGTAGACGTAAGGATTAAAAATTAAACAAAATAACTGAATAATGAAACTTTTTACAAGACTTCTCTTTTTGCTCTCGGTTGCCACGATGTGTTCGTGCAACTTGCAGAAAAAAATCGTCTATTTCCAGGACGCAGAGCAGAACGAAATTATCAAGATGGCCGAGAACTATGAGGTTCGTATCAAGCCCAACGACCGTCTAAAAATTGTCGTAACCAGCAAGAATCCCGAATTGGCATCTCCGTTCAATGCGAGCGTATCGTACAATGCTTTGGCTCCTGCCGACAAGCCCGTCTCTTCGACAGCGAATGGCGACATCTCGGTACAGACCCGCACCGTACGCCCCGACGGAACACTCGAAATGCCCATTATCGGAGCTATTGATTGCAAGGGCAAGACTCGCGCAGAACTCGCCAATGAGATTGCACGTATGATTCGCGAAGGCAATTATATTTCCGACCCCTCGGTAAATGTACAGTTCGCAGATATGAAGATTACCGTTATGGGTGAGGTTGTTCGTCCCGGTCAGTTTGACGTTGTACGTGACGAAATCACAATCCTCGACGCACTCGCTCTGGCTGGCGATATGACTATCTATGGTGAGCGTGATGCTGTTGCCGTAATTCGCAAGATTGACGGCAAGTCGGTAGTAAACTATCTCGATTTGCGCCACAAGGCAACATTCGAATCACCCTTCTACCACTTGCAGCCCAACGACGTAGTCTATGTTAAGCCCAACCGCTACAAGGCTGCAAATGCCGAGATCAACCAAAACCGTTCATTCTGGATCTCGATTGTCAGTACGCTTGTCAGCGTGGCAACACTCGCAACAACCATTGTACTCAACACCCGATAATAATAACAGTCTTAATTATGGCCGAATATAACAATATCCAAAACAGGGATATTACCCCCAACGGATTCAACGCCCACCAGGAGCCGACCTCCTCGTTCTCATTGGAGGACCTTATCAAGTCTATTTTCCGCAACTGGTATTGGTTTGCGTTGTCGATTTTCGTATGTCTCTGCGTGGGTGCGTTCTACGTACAGACCACTCCAAAAGTCTATAAGCGCGAGGCTACAATCCTCGTAAAAGACAGCCGCAAGGGTGGCAGCAATGACATCTTGGCATTCCAGGACATCCTCGGCGCAGGTCGTCGCAATGTCGATAACGAGCTCTTCGTTTTGCAGTCGCGTCGCCTGATGGAGGAGGTTGTAGACATTCTCGGATTGGCAACTCGCTACACACAGCTGGGTCGCTTCAACGACACCGACCTCTACCACCAATCGCCCATTGATGTCGCTATCGTCGATGATTTCGAGGATAAGAGCTGCTCGTTCGAAGTAACTCTCCGCCCCGACAAAGCGGTAACAATCACCAACTTTGCAGCACTCGGTCTCGAAACCCGCCGCGAGCGCAAGTTCACTGCCAAAGGTTATTTCAACGACACGATTGCTACTCCTGTGGGTAATATCGTTGTTCGCGAGACTGCATTTATGAATCCCGACTTCGAGGGCAAAACCATCAGTTTCAGCAAGGGTTCACGCTCGAACGTAGCTTCGGCATACCGCAAGGCTGTGTCGTCGGCTGTGGCAAATAAGATGTCGTCGATTATTACCCTTGCGGTAAACGACAATGTTCCCAAGCGTGCAGAGGATATTCTCAACACCCTCATTTATGTCTATAACAACGATGCTATTCGCGACAAGCAGAAGATTGCTGAGGCGACCGCAGAGTTTATCAACGAGCGTCTGGATATCATCAGCCGCGACCTCGGTGCCGTGGACGAAGAGATTGAGTCGTTCAAGAAGGAGAACAAGCTCTTCGATCTCGAATCGGAGGCTAAGCGCATAATGACCGAAAGCACAGCTTTCCGCAACGAGAGTTTGAGCGTCGAGAATCAGATTTACATCGCTGATTACGTGCGCAACTACTTGAAGGACAACTCAAAATCACACGCTCTCATCCCCGTAACAACATCGTTCTCAGGTTCGTCAGGCTCGGCTATCAACAGCCAGATTGAGGCATACAACACCGGTTTGTTGCGTCGTGAGAAGTTGGTATCTGACGGTTCGACAAGCAACCCGATTGTTGTTGAGCTCGACCACAACCTCGCAGCTGTCCGCAACAGCATCTTGTCGGCTCTCGACTCACACATCTCGGCTCTCGATATTCAGTTGAAGAATCTTCGTGCCGAGGAGAACAAGACCGACCGTCGCATCTCGGTAGCTCCCTCACAGGAGAAGCGTTACCTCTCGATTGCTCGTCAGCAGCGCATCAAAGAGGAGTTATATCTCTACCTGCTCAACAAGCGCGAGGAGAACTCTCTCTCGATTGCCATTACCGAGAGTAATGCCCGCATCGTAGACCCCGCATTCGGCTCTTCACGTCCGATTGCACCGCGCACAATGATTGTTATGTTCGCTGCGCTGTTGCTCGGTTTCCTTATCCCCTTTGGAGTTATCTACCTCAGTATGTCGCTCAGCACGACCATCAAGGGCCGCCGCGATATTGAGAGATTTGTAACAGCACCTTATCTGGGAGATATTCCAGCAGCTATCGGTGGCATCAACAGCAAGGGCATTGTTGTTCGTGAGAATGGTCGCGACAGCATTTCGGAGGCATTCCGAATCCTGCGTACGAATATGAGCTTTATGAATGTCAATGGCGTTGAGTCGAAGGTTATCCAGGTACTCTCGACAGCACCTCACGCAGGTAAGACCTTCATCTCGACCAACCTTGCCGTAACGATTGCTATGGCCGGCAAGAAGGTATTGCTCGTGGACCTCGACCTTCGTCGTCGTACGCTCACGAAGCAGCTCGGTCACCGTGGCGACGCAAACGGTCTTACGGCCTATATGTCGGGTATGACCAACGATGTTACTCAGATTATTTCGAAGAGCGGTATGCACGACAACCTCGATATGATGTATGCAGGTTTGCAGCCGCCCAACCCCGCAGAGATGTTGCTCTCGCCGCGTCTTGACGAGCTCTTTGCAAAGTTGCGCGATATGTACGACTACGTTGTCATCGACAGCGTACCTGCGATGGCTGTGGCCGATGGTATCATTACCAACCGTCTGGCAGATATCTGTCTGTATGTCATTCGCGAGAACCACTCGGATATCCGACAGTTGCCTGATGTTGAGAGATTACACCGCGAGAAGAAGATTTCGAATATGTGCATCGTTCTGAATGGCTCGACCTTCAAGCGTGGTTACGGATACTCTTATGGTATGGATAACCAGCTTGCAAATGCGAACGTCGTTGTCAGAGCGTACAAGAAGGCTTTTCACAAGAATCGTAAGCACTAATTAATTATGGCTAACGGAACCATCATAGCGATAGATTTTGACGGAACGTGCGTAACACACGAATATCCCCATATCGGTATGGATATTGGAGCCGTTCCCGTACTTAAAGAGCTCACTGCGCAGGGTTGCAAGCTAATTTTATTCACTATGCGTAGTGGGCAGATTCTCAAAGACGCAAAAGAGTGGTTTGCCGATAACGGCATTCCTCTCTATGCGGTAAACGAGAATCCCGAACAGAAGTCGTGGACCAAATCGCCGAAGGTGTATGCCGATTTCTACATCGACGATGCTGCGTTAGGTTGCCCTCTGAAATTTATGGAGGGAATACACCAACCCTTTGTTGATTGGGAGAAGATGCGCGAGCTGCTTATCCGCGACGGAATCCTTTACGAGTAAACCCAAATAAAAAGAGCACCGATTTGGTGCTCTTTTTATTTACTTCTTATAAAGCGTATCAGGTGGCTGACAATAGCAGTTCGTGCAACTACTTAAAACATTCGTTCAAGATATGCGCCAATCGGCAACCGGCCTTCACGCACTGCTGTTTGGTCAAATCTTTGTGTTCGAGCACGAACGTACGGTCGATATGGTCACCCTCGCTAATCCAATCGTATATCGGACGCGAAGCCTTTGCCGAGTCGGTTGCCCAATCCTCGATTGTACCCTTGCATATCTTCTTGCGCTTGCCGGCAGTCGTATGGTCGAATGACATACGATAATACTCTACATTGCTCTTATATTCAGGGAAAATCTCTGTCAGTGCCACGCCATCCCAATAGCCGTGGTAGTTCATCTTCTTGCTGTTATAATAGAGAATCTGGCGGTCGCGAGCGCGATAGCCCTTTTCGCCCGTTGCGGGATTCTTCGGACGAGCAAAGCAGTCGGGAAACTCGGTAAAATAGACGTGTCCGGGGCAGTGCATATCGCCAACCATATGGACCACGCACTTGATGTTCACAACCACGGCCGAATCTGTCAAATTACGGTAGTTTTTGAGATTTTCGACACACTGCTTCAAGTTGGGCAACATATCGCCACCACCCGATGCAGCACGTTTATCACTTGGTGTAAAGTCGGGATTTACGGCGTAGGTATGCCAATATGATGTCTGTTCCCAGCCGGAAATATGCCCCTTGTACTTTCGAGTCCAGAAGGCTGTTTTATCCATCCAGGTAGCCTCGCGCACAATCGTTGAGCCGAGGTAGCCATCCACACACTCCTTTACCTCAGGTTTGAGATGAGAGTCTGCAATAGCAGCCACAAGACGATGACCAAAACCACCCCAAGCCAATGCAGAGTGCGACACAAAAGCCAATACCACCAATACAAGTAGGCTCTTCTTCATAGTTGTATGTTTTTAAGATTAGATTTACTACTCCACTCGCCACGCAATCTCTTCGCGAACGAATATAGCCGTCGAGGTTTGGGGCAGCGTCGCGACAAAGTTTTTAACGGCCTCGACATCTCGCTCGGCTATCGCAGCCAACAACGCCACTGCACCCTGTCCGGCAAGGCGATTGTCTGGGAATGTATCAATGATGCGATACAGCGCGCCGAGAGCCATCTCGTCGTCACGCTCACCACTGCGAGCCGCAGCAAGCATAGCCGCATAGCATAGCAAGACATTATCCGACTGTGACCACTCCGCAAGCAGATCGTCTATACGCTCGACCTCCGAGAGCAGCGCCATAGCCGCCTGCTCGGCAATCTCCGAGTTGATAATGCCGGCTGCCCAGAAGTGAAAATTCGAAGGTTTTATCTCTTTGGCATCAGCAATCCACAATCCTGCGATTCGCAGTTCGCGTACATCCTGACGGTAGAGATACTCGGCAAAGGCGTGGTCCTTTCCTTCGGTTTTGGCGCGGTCGCGGATAGTGTGAGCGGCAACTCCGTAATTCACACCATACTGCCCGCCATAGCTGCACATAGCATCTGCCGCCATACCATTACGGTCGCGACGCAACTCGCCCAACAGGGCCAACATTCGGGATGTATTATCTTGCGACATTATTTAGCAACCTTGAACGAACGTCCATACTCGAACAGAGGCAAAACGCTCTTGGCGATAGGCTCCGTTCCGCACGAAACCACACAGGTCGCAAAGTCTGCAACACGGCAATCAACCTGGACCTTATCCTTCTCGCCGGCCTCGGCCACGTACTGCAACGAAGTGTCGCCCGAAGGCTCAATCTGCAACATTACAATATCGCCCGAAAGGTCGGTTGCAGGCACCAGGCCCACCTTATCGCTGAAACGCCACAACAGATAGGTAAACTTATCGCCTCGCGGCATTAACGTAACTCGCTCGGTCACGGTCGAGATCTCCTCGCGACCGAAGAAGAGTTCGAGGTTAGCCTTCTCGTACTTATCAATCTCACGCAGAGCAGCCTCCAAGCCACCGCCAAAGACATTCTCACCAGCCTGAGCGGTAATCAACTCTACACGGCTCTTGCGCAGCAGGAAGATTGCATTGGCTGCATCACGAGCTGCCTCATCAGCCGTCAGCGCACGCGAATCGGTGCGGCTGGGAGCAAGACGTGCATAGCCGTTATCATCGTTCAGTCGAGAGATAACCTTCGACGTCGGAGCAGCAACCTCTTCCGGCATACGTACCTCATCATCGGTAAGTGCGACCTTTGCATCGACGATTCGATACGACAACTTGCCGGTCAGCGGAGCGCGAACACCCAAATATTTCTGTGCATAACGAGCATAGGGGCCTACAAGCACTTCGTGCTTCTCGACTGTAATCTCTACTGCGATTGTACTTTTAGGCTCGACAAAGCGCATCGAGCCGTCAGGACCGATAATCTTGCCGGTCTGCACGATATAATCACTCTGTGCCGAAGCGGTCAAAACCGCCACCACAGCCATAAATGTCAGAACAATTCGTTTCATATTCTCAAATTTAGTTTTCACAAAGTTAGTACTTTTTTCGTGATTGCAAAAATTGGACTGCCTCACTAATCGAACTTCAAGTAAAAGTCGCGGGTCAAAGCCTTATATTCGGCCGAGTAACCACCATTCGTACCGTCGCCTATTGTCAGCTCCTCACGCAGTGCTGCGCCCTCGAAACGAGGAGAAAATTCGAGCATCACACGCTTGGGTCGGCCCGCAGGTTTGGTCCGCACATCACATCGTCTAATCAGGTGGAGATTACCCGCAGCAATCACCGACATAGCCGCCTCGGCCGGAACAATAACAGCAAATCGGCCTTCGGGCGAAAGCAACCTTGCAGCTGTTCGCATAAGGTCTGCGAACGAGAGTGTATCTGTATGGCGAGCCTTACTGCGGCTCTCGTCATTGCATTTCAGAGAATCGACAAAAAATGGCGGATTAGAGACTATCAGGTCAAATTTCTGTTCCGTAACGAACTCCTGCACAGCGCACTCCGCAATCTCGATACGTTCGTGCCAAGGCGACTGCGCGACATTCTCGCGAGCCTGTGCTGCACTCTCGGCATCAATCTCGACACCTACAACCTTCGCTGCGGGGTTGCGTTGAGCCAACATCAAAGCTATGAGTCCCGTACCCGTACCAATATCGAGTACTGCGCGGTCCGCAGGACGCACCGATGCCCAAGCACCGATAAGTACGCCATCCGTGCCGACCTTCATAGCCGAACGCTGCTGCTGTACCTCGAACTGCTTGAAACGAAACACTTCTGCGCTCATATCTACCCTACTTCAAAAATCCGTCGATACCTGCACCAAAGAGCGAAAAATCGAATCGCACGGGGTCCGCAGCATCGAACTCGCGCAACGACTCGGTAATCTCGACCGTGGCCTTCCAATCGCTTTGGCGACGGGTCAGCAGGCCCAATGCACGGCCCATATTTCCCGTATGGACATCGAGTGGCAGATACAATGCCGACATCGGCACCTTGCGCCACTCGCCAAAATCCACACCTCGTTCATCACGACGCACAAACCAGCGGAAATACATATTCAGACGCTTGCAGGCCGCGCCCTTATCTATCGACGATAGGTGCTTCTCACAGTGTGCATTATGGTCGCAAGCGAAGAACTCACGTCGAAAATCTGAGAGCACTTGCGCCATTGAGCCTGTCGTCTCGTAGCGGCTCTCAACAAAGCTTCCGATACCGCCAAAACGCTCGAACATACCTCTCACACCTCGCACAAAATCCTTGAAATCCTCGCCATTGAAGGTACGATGGACATAGCTATCCAAACGCGCCAACTCGCCATCGGAGGCATTACGCACAAAGTCCGCAGGGGCATTATCCATATAGTGCATCATTCGGTGGGCACTCTTGACAATAGCCTTGCGGTTACCCCAGGCAATAGTCGATGCAAGCAACCCAGCCACCTCGCGGTCATCGCGCGAAGTAAACGAGTGTGGAACGCTTATCGGGTCGTTCTCGATAAATTCGGGGCGGTTATACTTGTCGTGAAGATGCTCTAAAAGGTCGCGCAGTTCCTCACGCGAAAGGTCAGAGTATCTCTCCATCGCTCATAGTAATTTTGCGGTCGGCCATCGAGGCAAGGCCCTCATCGTGGGTAACGATAATCACGGTCTGACCCAACTTATCGCGCAACTCGAAGAAGAGGCGATGTATCTCGTCGCGATTGCGCGTATCGAGATTTCCCGACGGCTCATCAGCCAACAACACCGCAGGATTATTTATCAGCGCACGAGCAATCGCCACACGCTGTTGCTCACCACCCGACATCTGGGCAGGCTTATGATTTACACGCTCCGAAAGGCCCATCATATCGAGCAGTTCTCGCGCCTTGGTCTCGACCTCTGCACGGTCGCGATGTGCAATAAATCCCGGAATACAGACATTTTCGAGTGCCGTAAATTCGGGCAGCAGATGGTGGAATTGGAAGACAAATCCGATATGCTCGTTTCGGAAACGCGAAAGAGCCTTATCCCCCAAAACCGAAATCTCCTTACCCGCAATCTCGATAGTACCACTATCGGCAGCCGAGAGTGTGCCGAGAATCTGCAACAGCGTAGTTTTACCCGCGCCACTTGCGCCTACAATAGCGACAACCTCGTCCTTCGAGACTTCGAGCGACACCCCTTTCAGAACTTCGAGCGAGCCGAAGCTCTTGTGTATATTCTGCGCCTTAATCATACTTTATCTATTTCTTTCAAATTCATTAAACAGTCGCACAGTCTGCACCGCTTCGCGGACATCGTGTACCCTCAGAATTGTTGCGCCCTGACGCAGCGACTCCCAATTCAGAGCCGTCGTACCTACAAGACTCTCTTCGGGCGTAACGTCCAGAGTTTTATAAATCATCGACTTGCGCGACACGCCCGACAACACCGGAAATCCCAATGCGCATATACGATTGAGATGTGCCATCAGTCTGAAATTCTGCTCCGTAGTCTTGGCAAAACCAAATCCGGGGTCGAGAATCAGTTTTTCGGCTGCAACACCTCGTACCACAAGGCTCTCGGCCTTACGTTTCAGGACTTCGGCAACCTCCTCGGCCACATCTTCATAGTCAGTCATCGACTGCATCGTATCGGGCATTCCCCGCATATGCATCGCCACGTATGGCGCACCGGCCTCTGCCACAACATCAACAATACGCGAATCGGCATCGCCACCCGTAATATCGTTGATTATTACACTCTCGTCCAGAGCCAACGCTCTCTCGGCAATCTCCGAGCGGAAAGTATCGACCGACACCGCCACATCTGCCGAGATACTCCTCACGGCTCGCAATCCGCACTCCACCCTGCGCCACTCCTCATCGAGCGTCACCTCCGCAGCTCCCGGACGCGACGAATAACCGCCGATATCGAGAATCGAAGCACCCTCTGCAACAGCCTGACGCACACGCGCCACGACCTGTTCCTCGTTCATCAAGCGACTTGCTCCGTAAAACGAGTCGGGCGTAACATTCACAATCGCCATCACCTGCGGAGAGCGAAGGTTGGCGATAGTTCTATCTGCGAGATGCTTCACGTCTTAAAATCTTATCCATAGCCTCGACATCCGATTGCAGATAGTCGAGTGATATATTTACCATAGTGTAGTTCGCGCGCGCGTGGAGTTCGTCATCTCCCATTTGGCAGGCAATACGCTCTTCGACCTGTTCGGGGGTCATACCGTTGCGATTGCAGACCCTCATCACGCGCAACTCGCGCGGGGCAACCACCGCCAAAACGACATCGACCTCCGACTCGAAGCCCGCATCGAAGAGTATCGCGCTCTCCATCATCACATAGACTTCGTCCTCGTGCTCGCTGCACCAACGCTTGAAATCTTCGCGCACAGCCGGATGAACTATCGCATTAAGCTTAGCAAGCTGCTCTGCCGAGCCAAAAACCTGCTCGGCCAAGAATGCACGATTGAGCGTGCCGTCCACATAAGTCTCTGCTCCGAACACCTCGATAATGCGATTACGCACCTCCTCGCACTCGGTCATCAGACGCTTCGCCTCGCTATCACAATCGTAGATAGCCACGCCCATATCGGCAAATAGTCCGCAGACGGTCGATTTACCGCTGCCGATACCTCCTGTTACGCCTACTCTAATCATACTACTGCTCCTGATCGTGGGATTCGGGGCTCGACAACATCGGAATCTCGCCTAACGAAACAATCTTGATATCGCTCACACGTACCGAAATGGCATTTTGAAGAGATTTGGGGTCGATCTGCAAAAAGAGTTCTCCGAACTCATCTGCCACGGTCGTATAGTGCAACTCTTCGAGCGGAATACGCAGACGCTTACTCAGTTGGAACTTATAGTTAAACAGGTTGGTTCCCTTACCCTCGATAACACAAGGCACCTCCATCTTCTCGCCACCGATATTTAGGCGGACGTTATAATCTGTCGTGTAGTTATAGTTCAACTTCGTGATATACCACAAGATGAACGCAGCCACAAACATCGCTATAAATACGGGCGAAATGGTCTTTTTGCCCCACTCCAAAAATTTATTCATTATCGTAAATTACTCTATTATTTTCTGAAACATCACCTCGTCCTCGTAACCGTTGGCAGTTCGTCGCCACTCGCGCTTGATGCCCACCTGCTCGTACCCTGCACCGCAAAAGAGGGCAATGCTCACACCATTATCGGCACCTACGCAACACCACAACTGATGCAGATGCAGCACCTCGCGGGCATAACGCTCGACCATCTGCAACGCCGCCGAAGCGTAGCCCTTGCCTCGCTGCTCCGCAGGATAGACCAAAACACCCACTCCGGCATTGAGATTCTGCGGATCGAAGTCGTACAAATCGACCGCACCGACAGCCTCGCCCTCCGCGCTCTCGATAATCAAACGCAGCTGTCGTGCAGCGTAGATATCGTATCGCATCTGCTCGACCAACTCGGCCAAAGCACGACGCGAACAGGGTGCAGTAGATGCGCTGACGTGCCACATTGCGGCATCGTTCTCCCAAACGTACATCGTATCGACATCGCTCGGTTCCACGGCCCTCAAACGGCACAACTCTCCTTCGAAAATCATCAGGCAAAGACCCTTCGCGGGCGATTAAAGTCCGATAATCTGATTACGAATCAACATCGCCACACCCCAGGCATTTGCGTTGTCGGTCATCTTCGAAACGCGGAATTTTGTATCCTTATATACGAGGTTGAGCGAATATTTATTTGTCGAAGATTTCAACGGCAACATAATATAGTCGCCCGCAGCAGCCAGATTTCCGCCCACGATAACCGTCTCAGGATTGAAGGTGTTAATCAGGAAGGCCACAGCCTTACCCACCTTCTCGCCGGCCTCCTCGATAAGCTCAATCGAGAGGTTATCGTCGTTGCGAGCCGCAGCGATAATATCGTTAATATGTATCGGCTCGTTGCGATCGTACTTATCGCGCAGGATAGTATTCACACCACTCTGAATCTTGTCGCAAATCTTCTCCTCGATAGCGATACCCGACACCTCGGTTTCAAGACATCCCTTCTTGCCACAAGCGCAAATCTTCTCGTTATCGAAGAACGGGATGTGTCCGAACTCGCCCGCAAATCCGTTTTTACCATAGTAGAGTTTGCCGTCGATAACGATACCGATAGCCACACCACGACCCATATGCAGATAGAGGACATTGCTCTCGTTCTTAGACTTGCCACAGGTGTACTCCGCATAACAACGGGCACGTGTGTCGTTTTCGAGCAATACGCGGATACCGATACGCTGTTCGAGCAGCTCGCTCAACGACTCCTCCTGCGAGGTGAAATATTTATAGCTGCGACCCTGTTCGGGATTCACACGACCCACGATGCAGACACCCACGCCCAGAATCTTCGAGCGGTCGATGCCGCAGGTGTTGATGAAATTCTCGGCATTGGCGCATATCTTTTCGAGGCACTGCGCACGATCGCTCAGCACGAAAGTCTCGTCCTTAACCTCCTTGATAATGTTATTTTGCAGGTCGGTGATGACATAGGTCATATTATCACGGCCGACATTGATACCCGCAAAGTAGATTGTCGAGTTGGCCAGACCAAAGACGTTGGGGCGACGACCGCCCGGAGTCTCAACCTTACCCAAATCGTTTACCATACCCTCGTCCACCAATTCCTGAACGAGCTTGGTGATTGTCGGCACACTGATATGCAACTCTTTGGTCAGCTCGGCGAGAGTACATTCGCCATTTGCCGCCATATATGCTATAATGCTGCGCTTGATAAGGTTATTCTTGTGAGCAATACCCTTACCGTCAGCATCGTGACTGTTAAAAAATCCCATTAACGAACTCATATTACCTGATATTTATATAGTTGTTCTACAAAGATAACTAATATTATTAAAACTTATCAAATATTTTATGATTTTTTTAATAATTCGGGTAAAGATTTTTAATTTTTGATAGTGAGGTTAAATGGGTTAGATGGGTTAGATGGGGGCGCAGTCGCATTTGCGGCTGCTTATG
>JAZRHV010000005.1:0-135759 GCA_045644925.1 Alistipes sp. | reverse complement strand
CCCCATAATCCCCATAATCCCCATAATCCCCATACCCACAAAAAAAAGGCGCAGACCGAAATCTGCGCCTAAAAAGGTATTGCGAAATCAATTATTCCTCTGTTGCCGGAGCGTCAGTAACAGTGAGAGTATACTCTTTAGCTACAACTTCATAATCAACCGGTGCATCGGGATTCTGCAGCAACCATTTTCCTGCGCGAGAAGAAATAGTGAGTACATACTGACCCTCAGTAGCAGTAGTAGCAAGTGTAACGCGTGCGCCATCCGAGAAAGTATAGTAAGTCTCACCCTCTACAAAGTCTACATAATAACCGGTAAGAGCATCACCTGTGAAGTACAATTGACCCTCCTCAGTAGCGAACGGCTCAGTACCCCAAGTGTTAAAATTCATCACAAACTTACCACCTGTAGTAGAATCGCTTGTAAGAGTGATAACACCATCCTGCTCGGTTTTTACAAAGTTGGTATGGCCCCACTGTTCAAGATCGAAAGGCATCGAAGCTTTCGCCAAAACATACTGCAACGAACCCTGATACGAACCTTTGATAACATATACATCACAACCTTCTACGGGCTTACCAGTTGTGTTATCAAGCTCGGTAACAGCAGGAACATTGAACTCCAAGAGGTTCATATCCACACCCTGATCACACATAGTCATAACAGTTACACCATAAGGATTACCGTCAGCATCGTTTGCAGTCTCAGGAACAATGGGATAGTAGATTACTCCGCCAATAGTGAAGTTCGTATAACCCGGGTCAACCATCAAGCAGCTTACCTCAGGCACAACACCCATATTAAACGAGCCCTCTACCAAAGGATAGTGATGGCTTGTAAGATACTGATAAGTCTCACCGCAATCATAGTCAAGCATAAACAACAAAGCATTGTCCGACTTGTCGTTCATAAGCATCAAATACTGACCAGGCATACCCATCTCAGCAAAAGACATACTCTGCTGGCAAACACCGGTACCAGCCTCCTCATTACCATAGAACTCGACAACGGGGATTTCACCACCTTCGCCTTCGCCGCTGCCACCCTGGCCAGCGGGCTCACAAGCTGTGAATGTTACAGCAACTGCTGCCAACATCAAGAATAAAAGTCTAAGTTTTTTCATAATGTTAAATTTTAAGTTAATAATTAATAATTGTATTGTTCACTTTGAAATGTCGAATTTTCGGTATAAAATTGACTGCTTTCTCTGTTTCGTTTCCCAAAATTAAATTGCTTTTTTTGATTCTCCAAATTTTTTCAATCTTTTTTTTCGCCATAAACGCCACGGCCAACTTTCGAATTATCAATTTTAGACCTACATTTTTAACAAATTATAACCAAACTACACTTTGAGTTCTAAATAATTCAAAAAAATCGCTTTTTTATTAAATTATTAATTTATTTTATTTTTGAGATTCAAATCTGTCGGCAAACGTAAAATCGGACAAAAAAAACCGAAAAATCGACCTCGCGCTTTGACATCCGCGATATTTTATCTATTTTAGCACTTTATTAATGAGAAATAGTTCGTTAGTATAAGTTTTCGACTATGAAAGGCATCGTATTAGCAGGAGGCTGTGGCACGCGACTCTACCCCATAACAAAGGGTGTGAGCAAGCAACTGTTGCCCATACACGACAAACCGATGATTTACTACCCGATTTCGGTGCTGATGCTCGCAGGCATTCGCGAGATTCTCGTAATCTCAACTCCCGAAGACCTGCCGCTCTTCCAGCGTCTGCTCAGTGACGGATCGACATTCGGTATCAAAATAGAGTATGCCGTGCAGCCCTCGCCCGACGGTCTGGCGCAGGCGTTCATCATCGGCGAGGAGTTTATCGGTGACGATGCAGTATGCTTGATCCTGGGCGACAATATCTTCCACGGTGCGGGATTGCAGCAGATACTCACCGAGGCGGTCAGCCGTGCCGAGCAGGAGTCGGTGGCAACGGTATTTGGTTATCGTGTCGATGACCCCGAACGCTATGGTGTGGCCGAGTTCGACGAGCAGGGGCGTTGTCTTTCAATCGAGGAGAAACCCGCACAGCCCAAGTCGGACTATGCGGTCGTGGGGCTCTACTTCTTCCCGAACGATGTGGTAGGCGTAGCCAAAGAGTGCCGCCCGTCAGCGCGTGGCGAGTTAGAGATTTCGGAGGTCAATCAGCGATTCCTCGACAAGGGACGTCTGCACGTGCAGCGTTTCGATGCGGGATATGCGTGGCTCGACACGGGAACATTCGACTCGCTGGCCGAGGCTTCGATATTCGTCGAGGTCATCGAGAAGCGTCAGGGAGTGAAGATTGCCTGCTTGGAGGGCCTGGCTTTCGAGCAGGGCTGGATATCGGCCGAGCAGTTGCGCGAGGCAGCAGCCCCGATGGCAAAGAATCAGTATGGACAATATCTGCTCAAACTCGCCGACAAAAATTGCAACAAATGAGAGTAACGAAGAGTGACATAGAGGGCGTTGTAATCATCGAGCCCGAAATATTCAGCGACGAGCGTGGCTACTTTTTCGAGGCCTACTCGCAGCGCATATTCGACGAGCAGGTCTGCCCCGTGCGATTCGTCCAAGAGAATGAATCAAAATCGCGCTATGGTGTAGTGCGCGGTCTGCACTATCAGCGTGGAGAGGCTGCGCAGGCCAAGTTAGTCAGCGTGGTGCGCGGTCGTGTGCTCGACATCGCTGTCGATATCCGCAAAAGCTCGCCCACATTCGGCAAGTACGTGGCCATCGAGCTCTCGGAGCAGAACAAGCGACAACTCTTCATTCCCCGCGGGTTTGCACACGGATTTGCCGTTCTGAGCGACGAGGCCGTCTTCCACTACCGTTGCGACAACTATTACGCCCCCACCGAGGAGCGTGGCATAGCGTGGAACGACCCAGAAATAGGCATAGATTGGGGCGTGCCGACCGAGAGCATCATCCTCTCGGCAAAAGATACCGAAAACCCTCTGCTCCGCGAGGCAGCAGACCTATTTGAATAGAATCCGAGAAACGATGCAGAGCAAGCGCATACTTATAACGGGTGCCAATGGGCAGTTGGGTCGCGAGCTGAGCCGCTTGGGCGCAGTATCGCCCAACGAGTATGTCCCGACCGACATAGCCGAGTTGGACATCACCGACAAGGTTGCCGTAGAGCGTTTTTTCACAGAGAACACTATCGACGTAGTGGTAAACTGCGCAGCATACACCAACGTAGAACGTGCCGAGGAGGATGAGGTGGCAGCGATGAAGCTCAATGCCGAGGCTGCGACCAACCTCGCCGAGGCTGCGAAGGTTGCGGGTGCGACACTCATACACATCTCGACTGACTACGTATTTGGTTGTGAGGGCAACACCCCACGCACCGAGCAGATGCCGACATCGCCACTCGGAATCTATGGACGCACGAAGCTCGCAGGCGAGCAGGCAATCCTCGCATCGGGCTGCAAAGCGATAATCCTGCGCACAGCGTGGCTCTACTCGGAGTTCGGTGGCAACTTCCTGAAAACGATGTTGCGACTGACAGCCGAGAACAAGGCTTTGAAGGTCGTATTCGACCAAGTGGGCTCTCCGACCTATGCGGGCGACCTCGCGTTGGCGATATTTTCGATAATCGACGGCAACGTCTATGAGGGTCGCGAGGGCATCTACCACTTCTCGAACGAGGGTGTATGTTCGTGGTTCGACTTCGCCACCGAGATTGCCGCTGCGGCAGGTCACGAGTGCAAGGTTGTGCCGTGCTATTCGTCGGAGTTCCCGTCGAAGGTAGCGCGTCCACCCTATTCGGTACTCGATAAGAGCAAGTTCAAATCGACATTCGGCATCGAGATTCCCCACTGGCGCGAGTCGATGCTCTACTGCCTGAAACGATTGGGCGCACTCAAAAACAGATAGAGTATGAAACGCAATATCCTAATAACCGGAGGTGCAGGTTTTATCGGCAACCACGTCGTGCGACTCTTCGTGCGCAAATATCCCGAATACCGAATAGTAAACCTCGATGCGCTGACCTATGCTGGCAATCTCGCCAATCTGCGCGATATCGAGCAGGCACCCAACTACTCGTTCGAGCGTTGCGACATCTGCGACTTCGAGGGCGTGAAGGCCATATTTAGCAAGTACGATATCGACGGTGTGATTCATCTCGCGGCCGAGAGCCACGTGGATCGTTCGATCGAGGAGCCGTTCGCGTTCGCGCGTACGAATATTATGGGTACACTCACTCTCTTGCAGGCTGCCAAAGAGGCTTGGAGCGGAGCGTGGGAGGGCAAGCTCTTCTACCACATCTCGACCGACGAGGTTTATGGTGCATTGACTGCTGAAAGTTCGCAGTTCAGCGAAGCGACAGCCTACGATCCCCACTCGCCATACTCGGCATCGAAGGCTTCGTCCGACCATTTTGTCCGCGCATTCCACGATACTTACGGAGTGCCGACAATCGTCACGAACTGCTCGAACAACTACGGACCATACCAATTCCCAGAAAAGCTGATACCTCTGTTTATAAATAATATTCGCCAGCGCAAGCCACTGCCGGTCTATGGCCGTGGCGAGAATGTGCGCGATTGGCTCTATGTCGAGGACCACGCGCGAGCAATAGATCTCGTTTTCCACGAGGGCAAGGCTGGCGAGAATTATAATATCGGTGGATGCAACGAGTGGCGCAACATCGACCTTGTGAAGGTGTTAATCAGAGTTACCGACCGTCTTTTGGGCAATCCCGAAGGCCACTCCGACGAGTTGATAACCTTCGTCAGCGACCGCCCCGGACACGACCTGCGCTACGCCATCGACGCTTCTAAATTGCAGAACGAACTTGGCTGGCAGCCGTCGTTGCAGTTCGAGGAGGGAATCGAGAAGACCGTAAAGTGGTACCTGGATAATCAGGAGTGGCTCGACAACGTAACATCGGGAGCTTATGCCGACTACTACGACAAGATGTATAACAAGCGATAATAGATCAAAAGATATGTTCAAAGGATTAATTTTCGATATGGATGGCGTACTTGTGGACAGTATGCCGGCTCACGCACGCGCTCTGGTAATGTTTTGCAAGCAGTTTGGTGGCGCACAAGATTGGGACGGTGATTTAAGCCGATTCGCAGGCCGAGGTCCCGAAGATATTTTCAGCGAACTCCTGCCCAAGCAGATGGAGGAGATGGGTGTCGATGCCCTCAACGAAGAGAAGGAGCGTCTATATCGCGAAATCTATGGTCCCGAAGCAGAACTTATGCCCTCGCTCGTCGAGTTCTTGGAGGGCGTGAAAGCTCACGGCATCAAATGCTCGGTCGGCTCATCGGGCTGTTTCGAGAATGTCGATATGGTCTGGACAAAATGTTCGTTGGAGCGTTGGTTCGAGGCGAGAGTCTGCGCCAATGATGTTACCCACTGCAAACCATCGCCCGAAATCTTCCTCACGGCTGCCAAATGGCTCGGTCTGCAACCTGAGGAGTGTATTGTCGTCGAGGATGCCATTTCGGGCATCATAGCTGCGAAGGCTGCGGGTATGAAGGTCGTAACACTCACCACCACCCTTCCCCGCGAACAACTCGCAGAGGCAGGTGCCGACCTTATAATCGACTCCTTCGCGGAGATTAACTACGACGTTCTGAGCAAGCTGTAACCCTCTCGTTACAGTTTTTCGAGCAGACGCTTAACAGGCGGAAATTTCAACAACGGAATCAGCGCGTGTGCCGGCAGAATGGCACAAATCGCGTATGTAACCTTGGTCAGCAGGCCGGGGATACACCTTCTGCGTCCGTGGAACATCGTACGCAGGGCCTTACGCGCAAGGCTCTCGGCCGTCATCATCACACCAAAACGCAACAGCCAGCGACGCGGTTTTTCGTCAAGGTTATAGAGCGGAGTATCTACTGCCGAGGGGAATACGGCCGTAACGCTCACGCCATAGTCGCGCAGTTCATACCACAGCGACTGAGCAAAGTTGCGCAGATAGACTTTCGATGCTCCATAGTGCGAAATTGTCGGATAGGGCGTCCAGGCCGTAATCGACGACATAATCAGGATATGACCTCGGCCACGCTCTTTCATATCCTCGCCAAAAAGACGGCAGAGGTGTGTCGGTGTGGTGCAGTGGAGATTTATCAGCGTGTTGATTCTCGATGCGTCGGTATGCACCAGAGTCGAAAAGAGTAACATTCCCGCATTATTTATCAGAATTTCGACCTCGACGTTATTCTCGTGGCACCAATCATAGATTTTTTGGGCCGAGTCGGGCTGCGAAAGGTCGGCATAGAGAGGCAGAGCCTCTACACCATACTTTTCGACTATCTCGGCTGCTACACGACGGTTATCCTCGTCGCGATTGCTTACGATGATGATATTGTAGCCTTTGGCAGCGAGCTGACGTGCATATTCGAGCCCTATGCCCGACGATGCACCTGTAATAAGCGCGTAATTCATAATGCAATATTACGAAATTTTGGTTGAACAACCGCAAAATATGATTACATTTGCGCCCGAATTGATAAAAATTAGCGACTTATGATGTTACGCGGAATTGGCTCGATACTCCTTTTGGTCTGCTCTAACGCCTTTATGACCCTGGCTTGGTACGGACAGATTATGTTCAAGTCGCGCTTGGAGCGATTTGGTGTCTATGCCATTGTGGTATTCAGCTGGCTGATAGCATTCTTTGAGTATTGCTTGCAGGTGCCTGCCAATCGCCTCGGCAGTGCCAATTTCGGTGGCCCGTTCAACATCTGGGAACTCAAAGTTATTCAGGAGGTTATCTCGTTGCTCGTCTTTACAATCCTGGTCACTCTCTTTATGAAGAGCGAGCCCCTGCGCTGGAATCATCTCGCAGGATTCGCCTGCCTTGTCTTGGCGGTCTTCTTTATCTTTAAGAAATAAAAGAGTAATAGGGAATTTAGAGAATTTAGGGAATTTAGAGAATTTAGGGAGTTTAGAGATAATACTTATTGACACTCCTTAAACTCCTTAAACTCCTTAAACTCCTTAACTTCACTATTTCAACCTCAATTTTGAATTTTGAATTTTGAATTTTGAATTCTTCTCTCCTTGCGGTACATCTGCCACGAATTGACCATATTCTGCCAAACGATATAGGCAGTCGGAGCTACCGATGAGAGCGGATTGAGGAAGGTCTGCGCCATCCATATAGCCAATACCGTATTCTTCTGGCCGAGCGACTGACCACCAGCCACAGTATCGCCATACTTGCGACCGATCCATCGACCCACTCCAAACTGAACAAGGCAAATCACGAGTGCCACGCCCGCCATAATCAGTACGACCGTGCCATTCTCGGCTATATGCTCGATGATAAATACCGTAGTGCGACCGATAATAATTACCAGCGCAACAAGCCAGATATAGAAATTGGCATTACTATGTTCCACAGCCCAGCGGGCTACCGGCTTCACGAATAATCGACATAGCTGCGCCATAACAAATGGCAGAATCAGCAACGGGGCAACCCTCGACAAAATCTCAACCAACGTACAACCCTCACCGCCTGCATAGTGCAGAATCGCAGGTGCAGCAAAGGCCGTCGTCAAGTTACAGAGTAGTGAGAAAGCCACCATCGAGTCAGTATCGGCACCGAGCATTCCGCCAATAACCACCGCAGCCATAGCAATCGGAGCCAGGATGCACATCATCGCACCCTGAGCAATAATCTCGTTAAAAGGAGCGAGCAGCATAAATACGCCTATACTGCCAACGAGCTGAAAGAGCAACAGCCACACATGTAGCCACGAAAGACGCATACGACGGATATCTACCTTACAATAGGTCAGAAAGAGCATCAGGAAAATCAACACGGGCATAATCCACCCCTGCGACCACTCTTCAAGGGCGGCAATCGGACGGCAGAGCAGAGCTCCGACAACCATACCGAGAGGCATCGCTACGGTACGTATATTGCGCGGACGAATCATTTCTAAACCAAATCGTTGTTTCGACTTTATCTCTCTCGATGATATGCAAGCCATACGATCGTGGCGCGAAACATCATAAAAGAGCAGAAAAAGCGTTAATATTTCGAGCAAAGATAGAAAAAATGTAACCGAATTGCGAATTATTCAATTTTGTTTATTATATTTGTTATTACGAATTGTTATTATGCTAACACCTTAAAATTTTAATATATGGCAAAAACTCTTAAAATCAGAGATCTGACGTTGCGCGACGGACAGCAGTCGTCGTTCGCAACCCGAATGAATCAGGCGCAGATTGACAAGTGTCTGCCCTACTACAAAGATGCCGGCTTCTATGCTATGGAGGTTTGGGGCGGTGCAGTGCCCGACTCTGTGATGCGATACCTCGGCGAGAATCCCTGGACTCGTCTTGAAACTATCCACAAGGCTGTTGGTAATGTTTCGAAACTTACGGCTCTCTCGCGTGGTCGTAACCTCTTTGGCTATGCTCCCTATACCGATGAGATTATCGACGGCTTCTGCCGTAACTCTATCGAGAGTGGTCTGGGAATTATGCGTATCTTCGACTGTTTGAATGACGTGGATAACGTAAAATCGACAATCAAATATGTAAAGAAGTATGGCGGTATTGCCGACTGCGCTGTCTGCTACACCGTAGACCCGAAATATCCGAAGCTCTCGTTGTGGGACAAGCTCAAAGGCAAGAAGAACCCCGCACCTGTCTTCACTGATGACTATTTCGTCGATAAGGCAAAGCAGCTCGCAGAGCTCGGAGCCGATATGATTACAATCAAGGATATGTCGGGACTTATTCCTCCGCAGCGCGTGAGTGCTCTCGTTAAGAAGCTCAAGCAGGCAACAGGTCTTCCCGTCGATTTCCATACTCACTGTACTCCGGGCTACGGTTTGGCATCGGTCTATGCCGCTATCGCAGCAGGTGCTGATGTTGTTGATACCAACTGTTGGTGGTTTGGTGGTGGCACGGGTGCTCCCGCATTGGAGCTCGTTTACCTCTTCTGCCAGAAGCTCGGTATTGACCTTGGTGTCAATATGGAGGCTGTGGCAAAGATTAACGAGCAGTTGAAGGGCATTCGCACCGAGCTCAACACTTCGGTATTCGGCACCGACAAACCCGCTCCGAAACCGTTTAACCCCATCGTAGATGCAACTCCCGCAGAGGTCGAGGCTCAACTTGACCGTGCCGTGGCAGCCGCAGCAAAGGATGATTTCGAGACTCTGCTCGATGCAGCGCAGAAGATTGAGGCATACTTCGGCTTCCCCGCACCAAATGAGCTCGTGCAGAAGGCCGAGATTCCGGGCGGTATGTACTCGAATATGGTGGCGCAGCTCCAACAGCTCAAAGCCGAGGATATCCTACCCCGCGCTATGGAGTTGATTCCGTCGGTACGTTTGAGCGCAGGTCTTCCTCCTCTCGTAACCCCGACCTCGCAGATTGTCGGCGCTCAGGCCGTAAGTTGCGCTATGGATGAGAAAGCCGGTCGCCCGATGTATACAACCAAGAGTGCGCAGTTCGTGAGCCTCGTGAAGGGCGAGTACGGACACACTCCCGTCAAGATTGACCCCGAATTCCGCTTTAAGATTTGCGGTCTGCGCGAGGAGACTCCCTACGACACATCGAAATATCAGATGCAGCCCAATCCCGAACTCCCCGAAGCTGGTGGCGTGAAGCTCGCAGCCGACGAGAAGGAGGTATTGCTGCTCGAACTCTTCCCGATGGTTGCCAAGGGTTACCTGACAAACGTGAAGGTTAAGGCTTACGAGGCACAGAAGGCTACCGAGGCTCCCGCAGCCGAGACTCCGAAGGCTGAGGCCAAGGCCGAGAAGGTGGCTGTTACGGGCAATACTATCAACGCTCCGCTGCCGGGCCGTGTACTTTCGCTCAAAGTTAAGGTCGGCGACAAGGTCGTTGCAGGTCAGGAGGTTGCAGTTCTCGAAGCGATGAAGATGGAGAACTCGATTACCTCGGACTTTACGGGCGTTGTTAAGCAGATTCTCGTTGCCGAGGGCGATAACGTGCAGAGCGATACCGCAATGATCGAGGTTGTTGCCGAGGCTGAGGCTCCGAAGGCAGCAGCTGCTCCGGCACCCGCAGCCGCAGGACCCAAGAATACGGTGAATGCTCCGCTGCCGGGACGTGTATTGTCGGTGAAGGTTAAGGTTGGCGACACTGTAACCGCAGGTCAGGAGGTTGTGATTCTCGAAGCGATGAAGATGGAGAACTCGATTAGCACCGACTATGCCGGCACAGTTGTCGAGGTACTTGTTGCTGAGGGCGACAATGTCCAGAGCGATGCTGCGCTGATTGCAATCCAGTAAATTTAGACCAAACTCAAACTTAATAAATAGAAACTATGGGATTTATCAAAGAATTTAAGGCATTTGCCATCAAGGGCAATGTGATGGATATGGCTGTCGGTGTTATCATCGGTGGTGCATTCGGTAAGATTGTTACATCGTTGGTAAACGATATCCTGATGCCGCCTATCAGTGCACTTATGGGCAATACCGATTTCTCGGATTTGAAGGTCGATTTGTCGGCTGTACGTCGTGCTATCTCGACTGCAAGCGACGCTGTTGTCAATACGGTTACCGGTGGTGGCGAGGAGGTTGCTGAGGCTGTTGCCGAGGTGGCTCCTATCTATTGGAACTACGGTGCATTTATCCAGCAGTGTATCGACTTCTTTATTCTGGCGTTCTGCGTCTTCTTGATGGTCAAGATGATGAACAAGCTCGTCAAGAAGGAGGAGGCGAAGCCCGCAGCTCCCGCACCCGCACCTGCACCCTCGAAGGAGGAGGTGCTGCTGACCGAGATCCGCGATATTCTCAAAGAGAAGAAGTAGAGATAATTCTCGACTTGTTAAGGACGACGCCTGCTTTTGGGTGTCGTCTTTTTTTGTTGCTTGAAGAGATTCGAGATATAGACCGTGAAGAGGGGCAGCATCAACATTCCGCAGAGTGGCAGCAGCACCGCGAGAATTTTGCCGGTGGCGGAAATCGGCAGAATCGACGAGCCCACGGTGGTCATATTCATAAAGGCCCACCAGAGCGCATCACCAAAGCCGTTCAGCGAGGAGTTGATACCCAGCTCGATATCGTAAAATATCAGGGCCGAGATATAGGTAAACATCAGCAGCGTAACGCCATAGGCGACAAACAGCCGACGTATCGAATCCTCGACAATCCACACCGTCAGCAGATAGACAGCCAGCAGCATCCGCAGTATAGGTATCATCGTCAAGGCAAAAGCCCACTCGCGCAGAGGCGAGATGCCGAGCCACTCGATAATATTGAGATATGGCACCGAGAGCAGCAGAAAGAGGATATTTCGGCCGAAGAATCGCCACTTGAGCTCGGCTGCCGAGATGCGCACCACGAAGTCGAGCAGAAAAATTCCGCAGACAACGAGTTGCAGGTCGAGATACCACTGCGAGAAGTGCTTGGGGTTGCCGTAGAGGATTTCGTACGAAAGACCCACGAGCAGCGACACCGAAGCTACCAGGGTTGCCGTACCAATGAAAGTTTGAATATAGGTATCGATGCGATTGCGAGGTTGCATAGCTCTTTTTGAGTGTTGCAGGGTCAAAAGTGGTGCCGTTTCGGGGATATTGGGGCAGATTTGGCGATTTGCGAGCAATAATTTCGAAAAAAATCAAAAAAATTTTGCACGATTGAAATTTTCACTTATCTTTGCACTCGCTTTTAAGGCAATGGCGGGATAGCTCAGCTGGTTAGAGCGCATGATTCATAATCATGAGGTCGAGAGTTCAAGTCTCTCTCCCGCTACGAAGATTCGAGAGGACACCGATTTATCGGTGTCTTTTTTTGTTTTATATCGAGTGGCGCAAATTTATTTGCAGACACACGCTATAAAACAAAAATAGATGCGAAGCATTGTATCTCTCGTATCTTCGGGCTGTTTCAGGAGTCAGAGACTCACCGAGCGTAGCGAAGGTAAGTCTCTCTCACCTACCCCTTCTCACCCACTCTCAAAAAAAATCCCGACCACCATCGGCAGTCGGGACCAATCATAAAGCCCAAACAATTTTCGGGCAACTTGCGGTATTTATTCCCAAAGGTTGCGCGGATAAACGCCATCTGCAATAAGCTGCTCGATCTTAGCAACCAATGCGGGCTTATCCTCCTTGTAGGTGACACCAAACCAGAGTGCCGAAGTACTCAACACTTTGAGTTTAGCAGTACCGTTGCCGGTCAGATGATTAACCATCAAGGGGATAAAGAACTCTGCTTTCAGATTCTCGCTATTCTCTGCGAGGAAGCCCTTGAAATACTCCTTCGAGTAGTCGAAATAGTCGGGTGTAAAGCCAAAGAGGTTCATCGATACGGGGGTATTCTCTGCGAGGGGCTCGTCAGTGCCGAGGTCGTGGAATACGATAGTGCCGTTCACGCGCTCAATCTGTGTGCGCTCAACCATCGAGGTCAAGAAACGATTGTCGTCAATCTCGCAAACGCCACGCGAAACAGTACCGTTCTCCGAGAGGGTCTTATTAACCTCGTAGCCAACCATACAGTAGTGATTCTTCGAATCGCCGAGGTTGCTCAGATACTGACCGATAACCTGGTAAGCATCAGCACCATAGAAGTCGTCAGCATTGATAACTGCGAAGGGCTCCTTAACAGCATCCGCAGCCATCATCACAGCGTGGTTAGTACCCCACGGCTTAACGCGGCCTTCGGGAACCGAAAATCCTTCGGGGAGGTAATCCAACTCCTGGAATACGTACTCAACCTCGATTTTGCCACCGAAACGCTCGGCATTGAAGACCTCAGTAAACTCCTTCTCGAATGAGTGACGGATAACGAATACCACCTTACCGAATCCGGCGCGGATAGCGTCATAGATTGAATAGTCGATAATAGCCTCACCGTTAGGGCCTACGCCGTCCATCTGTTTGAGTGAACCATAGCGTGAACCCATACCTGCTGCGAGGACCAATAATGTCGGTTTAATCATAATTTTATAGGATTTTACGTTAATTGCTACAAAGGTAACAAAATTTTGTCAAGTTCTACCACTCTATTCATCAAATTTGAGTATCTTTGTCCAATAAAGTATTAGATATGAAGTGGATTAATTCGATAGCCGCGTGGTGGCGAAGCATTATGCGCAAGCGCAGGTTCAGCCTTCTCGACATCGAGAAGAAGAGCGAGGAGTGGCACGTACTCATTTCTCCTGCGGGTGTCTTTGCCGGATTTACAGCATTAATATTCCTCACATTCGGCATCATACTGCTCTTGGTGGCCTATACCCCCATTTTGGAGTTTCTTCCAGGATACAAGAGTGATGCTGCCCGCTCACGCGAGAGCCTTATGGAGAGCATCATCCGCCTCGACTCGATTGAGCGCAGAATGAACGAGATGTTGGTTTACAACGATAATATTTCGCTCATAATGAACGGACGCACCCCTGCTGTCCGCACCACAATAGCCTCGGATAGCGTTCACCGCACCAAGGCTCTCATCCTACCCTCGCTCGAAGATTCGTTGCTGCGTGCACAGATGGAGGGCGACGGAGCTTATGGTCTGCACACAACCGTACGTTCGAACTCGTCGATACGCGACAATATAGAGATGGTCGTTCCCGTGGAGGGTATCATTACCTCGCACTTCAACCTTCGCGCAGGCGAGTACGGTATCAGTATGGCTTGCGCCTCGATGGCACAAATCACCGCCACTACCGACGGTACGGTATTAACGGCAGTATGGACCCCCGAGAAGTCGAATATCGTCGAGATTCAGCACCCGAACGGGCTTGTTTCGGTCTATAAGAACCTCTCGCAGACGTTGGTCACAAAGGGTCAGGTTGTCAAGAGTGGCGAAGTTATCGGTTATAGTGCCGAGAAGCAGACCTCGGACGACAGCAACCTATTCGAATTTGAGCTCTGGAACGGTGGCAAGGCTGTTGATCCGGAGGGATATATAGTTTTTTAGAAGATGAAGAAAGAGAGACTCGCTATACTCGGCTCGACCGGCTCGATAGGTGTTCAGACGCTCGACATCGTGCGCGAGAACCCCGACCGTTTCGAGGTCCTAACCCTCACTGCCAATCGTAATTGGGAGCAGCTGGCTCGTCAAGCTATCGAGTTCGATGTCGATAGTGTCGTTATTGCTGACGAGCAATTCTACACACCGCTTAAAGAGGCCCTTGCTGCCACAGACGTTAAGGTATATGCAGGCGAGCAGGCCGTCGAACAATGTGTTGCCAATTCGCAGGTCGATACTGTTGTAAATGCACTTGTCGGCTATGCCGGAATGATTCCGACGGTACGCGCTATCGAAAACGGCAAGAAAGTAGCCCTCGCCAACAAGGAGAGCCTTGTTGTTGCTGGCGATATGATTATGCCGTTGGCACTCGAAAAGCGCACTCCTATCCTGCCGATAGATTCGGAGCACTCGGCTATATTTCAATGCCTTATGGGCGAGTCGTCGCCTATGCGTCGCCTTATCATCACTTGCAGCGGCGGAGCCTTCCGCGACCTTCCGCGCGAGGCATTGGAGGATGTCACTCCGGCACAGGCGCTCAAACATCCACTCTGGTCTATGGGCGCAAAGATTACAATCGACTCTGCGACGCTCGTAAACAAGGGATTCGAGGTCATCGAGGCACACCACCTTTTCGGAGCTTCGCCTGAGCAGATTTCGGTAATTCTCCACCCCGAAGCGATTGTCCACTCGCTCGTCGAATTCGAGGATGGTGCACTGAAAGCGCAACTCGGCACACCCGATATGCATATGCCGATAAGCTTGGCATTGATGTTCCCCGAACGCGCAGTGCGTCCTTCGGAGCGTTTCAGTTTCACGGACCACCCCACCCTCACATTCCGCGAAGTGGACCGCGTGAAGTATCCCGCACTCGACATCGCCTACGACTGCTTGCACCGCAAAGGTACGGCTGCCTGCACGATGAACGCCTCGAACGAGGTGGCTGTGGCAGCATTCCTCGCAGGCAAGTGTAAATATAACGATATAGTCAAGAGCATCGAATACGCACTTGCGAAGGCTCAGTTTGTAGCCACCCCGACCCTTGCGGACTATGCAGCGAACAATGCCGAAGCACGTGCATTGGCGCAAGAATTTTTGAAGTTGTAGCACCAGATTGAAGAGTATGGGCATCAAGGGTTTTGATAAGAGAAAGTTCGCGATTAAGTCACTATATTACGCCGTAACGCTAGTCTGCCTGGGTGTATTGGCATTGGCTCTGCGTCAAACTTTTCTCTATACCAATATCTCGATGGGATGGTGGGTACTTCTCTACATCATACTTGCGGCATACGCAGTGGGAGCTACCATACTCACGATACGACTCAAACGAGGAACACATAAGGTTGCATTTCACTCGTTGGCATTGCAGCTGATACCGCTCTGTGCAGCAATAGTCACCTTCTGCAATATCGACAAAGAGGATAACGAGTACACGCCCATTACAGGCAGGACCTACACCTACGAGCGACACTTCAACGATATGCAGAACAAGCACAAGACTGCCGCTTTGAAGAACGGGCTCTCGCCCTTCAAGTCGCGTGCAGCGATTGAGGAGCAGTACAAGAAGTTGCGCAGAGGTCGAAAGTTGGTACATATTGAGACCTGTCCGAAGTATGTTGTACGCGATCTGACACACTCGTCGCCCTATGTCGTACCGAAGGTAAAGGAGTTGCTCGACGATATAGCCGACCGATTCCAAGAGAAGACGCAGTCGAAGGCTCGATTTGTCGTCACAAGCGTACTACGCACCGAAGAGGATGTCAAGAAGTTGCGCAGAGTAAACGGAAACGCCTCGACGGCCTCGTGCCACTGCAACGCCACGACTATCGACATCTCGTATGTCCGTTTCGATGCCGACCCCGTAAAGCCGCGTGGAGATTACGAGTTACGTCTGGCTCTGGCGCAGACGTTGCACGATCTACGCAGTGCGGGTCGCTGCCACGTTAAGATTGAGCGAAAACAATATTGTTACCACATAACCGTTAGATAGTCAAACAATTCAGAAAATAGATAAAAACATAGCATAAAATGGAAATTTTCATCAAGGTAGTGCAACTCTTTTTGAGCCTCTCGCTCTTGGTTGCCATTCACGAGTTTGGACACTTTATCGTAGCTCGCATCTTCAAGATTCGTGTCGAGAAGTTTTACATCTTCTTTGACCCCTGGTTCTCGCTCTTCAAGTTCAAGCGCGGAGATACGGAGTATGGTCTTGGCTGGATTCCGCTGGGCGGATATGTCAAGATTGCCGGAATGATCGACGAGTCGATGGATACCGAGCAGATGAAGCAGCCCGTACAGCCGTGGGAGTTCCGTGCAAAGCCGGCTTGGCAGCGTTTCCTCGTTATGATTGCAGGCGTGGTTATGAATCTTGTGCTTGCCTTTGCGATTTACTGTGGTATCAGCTACACCTGGGGCAGCAACTACCTTGCAAACGAAGATGTCAAGTGGGGTTACAACTTCAACACCACTGCCGAGCAGATGGGCTTCGTTGATGGTGACAAGATTATCTCGATTGACGGTCAATCTATCGACAACGTGACCGAGATTCTCAATATGCTCGTTCTCTCGGATAGCGACCGTGCAGTGATTGTCGAGCGCGAGGGCGCAACTCAGGAGTTCACAATCCCCTACGACCAGCTGCTCGCTATGCGTAACAACGAGGAGTTCAAGGGTTTATACACGCCGATTATCCCGATGTTTGTCGGTGAAGTGCAGGCAGATGCGGCTCGCGAGGCAGGCCTTACCGAAAAAGACCAGATTGTCGGTGTAGGCGGTGTGGCAGCAATCGAGGCGCAGAGAGTTATGGACCTGTTAGGCAGCCATAAGGGCGAGGAGGTCACACTCGACGTTATCCGCAATGGCGAAGCGTTACAACTGACCGTACCCGTAAACGACGAGGGCAAGGTCGGTTTCCAAATTGGTCAGCCATTCGAGTATCGCACACAGCGTTACACGCTCTGGGAGTCAATCCCCGCAGGTGCCAGACTTACGGTTAAGCAGCTCAAAGGCTATTGGCAGCAGCTCAAAATGATTGTTCAGCCCAAGACCGAAATGTATAAGAGCCTTGGCGGATTCATCTCGATTGGCAGCATCTTCCCGGGCGAGTGGGATTGGTTCTCGTTTTGGAATACGACAGCATTCCTCTCGATTATCCTCGCAGTGATGAACATCATCCCCATTCCGGGATTGGACGGCGGACACTCGCTCTTCACTCTCTGGGAGATAATCACTCGTCGCAAGCCGAGCGATAAGTTCCTCGAAATTGCACAGTACGTCGGATTGTTCATCTTGTTGGCGTTGTTAATCTATGCCAACGGCAACGACATCTACCGTTTCTTCATCAAATAACAGCAACTACTATGGCAGCGAAGGTTAAGAAGGCTTATTTCTGCAAGAATTGTGGTTTCGAGGCCCCGAAGTGGCTCGGACGTTGCCCGTCGTGTGGCGAATGGAACACCTTTGCCGAGGAGGTTATCTCGAAGGAGAGCAGCTCGGTGGCTGCCTCGATTGCCAACATACCCACATCTCGCCCGCAGCGCGTAAGCGAGATTGAGCGCAACGACACTCGTCGCATCGACCTCGGCAATAGCGAGGTCAATCGCGTACTCGGAGGCGGTATGGTTCCCGGCTCGCTCATCCTCTTGGGCGGAGAGCCCGGCATCGGCAAATCTACTCTCTCGTTGCAGATTGCACTCACAGCCAATGGTCTGCGCTGTCTTTATGTTTCGGGCGAGGAGTCGGCCGAGCAGATTAAGCTCAGAGCTTCGCGCATCGGTATCGGCAACGAGGAGTGCATAGTCTATACCGAGACCCTGCTCGAAAACATCATTGCTCAAATCGAGGAGTTGAAGCCCGACTTCGTGGTCATCGACTCGATTCAGACCATCTATACCGACCTTATCGACTCGTCGGCAGGCAGCGTATCACAGATTCGCGAATGTGCAGCAACGCTCCTCAAATACGCCAAGAGCCACGGCACGTCGATATTTATCATCGGCCACATAACCAAGGACGGAACGATTGCCGGACCGAAGATTTTGGAGCATATCGTCGATGTTGTTCTCCAATTCGAGGGCGACGGCAACAACGTCTATCGCATACTGCGCGGCATCAAAAACCGTTTCGGCGCGACCTTCGAGATTGGCGTATTCGAGATGCTCGACAACGGCTTACGATCTGTCGAAAATCCCTCAGAGATACTCCTCTCGCACTACGACGAGCCACTCAGCGGTATAGCTGTGGGAGCTTCGGCTGACGGCATACGCCCCTACCTTATCGAGGTGCAGGCTCTGGTTAGCAGTGCAGCTTATGGCACCCCGCAGCGCAATGCCACAGGTTACGACACACGCAGAATGAATATGCTCCTGGCAATTCTCGAAAAAAGGGTCGGAATGAAGATGTTTCAAAAGGACGTATTCCTCAACTTCGCAGGTGGATTTAAGGTTGCCGACACGGGATTGGATTTGGCTGTGGTCGCAGCAGTTATTTCGTCGTACTATGACCGCCCGATTAACGAGGGCATCTGCTGCGCCGGAGAGTTAGGCCTTTCGGGTGAGATTCGCCCCGCTCCCCGCACCGAGCAGCGTATCAGCGAGGCCGCACGACTCGGTTTCCGCAAGATTGTCGTTTCGGGCTACATATCCAAGTCGCTCAAAGCACCGAAGGGTATCGAAATTATCCGAATAAACAATATTTCTCAACTCCCGAAGGCTCTTTTTACCGAAGAGTAAGTTATCTCGGTACGATTATTGATTCTCTCCTGACAAAATATAGGAGAGATTATGAAAGAGATTGTCGTACTCGGCGGAGTGGGGCTTATTGGCTCACATCTTTGTCGTAAACTTATCGAGAACGGAGAGCGAGTTATCTGCATTGATTCTCGCGGAGTTGGGGCTTCGCCCATTCTACACGAGGTAATCTACGAGGAGCGATTTCGTTATATCCACCACGATATCACACGCCCCTTCGAGGTTAGTTGCGACTACATCATCAACCTCGCCTCCTCGGCCGTACACTACATCGGCAATGACGCTTCGTCCACAGCCCTGCGCACCGACCTTCTCGGCTCGATAAACTCATTGGATGCAGCTCGCTACAATGGAGCCAAGGTGCTCTACGGCTCTTCGGGCGACATCTATGGGCTCAGCTACGACCGCTCTTTCGATGAACGAGCCTCATCGAATCTTCCCCACAGTTTCGAGATTGAGGGCAAGCGAGCTGCCGAGGCTCTACATCGCGCCTATGGTGGGGATACACGCATTGCCCGCATCTTCAACACATATGGCAGCGGATGTTCGCTCTCGGATCGCCGCGTAATTCCGACAATGATTCTCGACGCTCTCTACAACCGCGATATCACCATCTACGGCAGTGGCGAACAACAGCGTACATTCTGCTGGGTGGGAGATATTGTCGATGGATTAATCAAGATGATGAGCATTCCTGGACGCAAGGAGACGACGATTTACAATCTCGGCAGTACGCACGAAATCTCGATACGTGAACTCGCTGAGAAGATTATCTCACTCACAGGCAGCCGTTCGCATATAAACCATATCGCTGCACGACACAACGACCTGCGACGCAAGATGCCCAACATCTCGCGAGCCCGCAAGGAGTTGAAATGGGAGGCTACGACATCACTAAACGAGGGACTGAAACGCACGGTCGAATATATCGAGCGCGAACTCTCGGCTGCGGAGTTCGCACGTCGCACGTGGGTAGAGGTAAACTATTAGCGATGGTATTAACGCTTGGCCATTAAGCGCACCTTCGAGTTAAAATCCTCGGCAGCGAGCAACTCTTCGAGCGTGAGGTGCATACGGTAACACCAATGCTGGTCGGGATTCGAGGGGTCATTGATACGCTCTGCGGTGGCATCCTCGCGACGCAACTGCGCATCTATCGAGAGCCAATCCTGCAACGGAGCAATCATCAGCACCGACTGCGCCGACAGCTGTCGGCTCATAATCTGCTCACACAATTCGGCACTGCACTCCGCAGGAGCCGCACCCACCAATCCGAGAACGTCGTTATAGTAGCGTTGTGTGCGTTCGGCATCCTCGCTCCACCAAAGGCGGATATTCGACATATCGTGGGTCGAGGGGGTGCAAATCGAGTAATAGGGATATTCTGCGGTATTTCCGAACTCTACACCATAGGCCTTGGGCATACGTTCGACTTCAAGCGAGAGTATCTCCATTTCGCGCATAACATCAGGCACGCAAGCCGGAATCATACCTAAATCCTCGCCACATACAAGCATCGAGGTCGAGGCCGTCAGCGGCAAGAGTTTACGCATAGCCTCCGAACGCCAGAAATCGTTGTGGCGACGATAGAAGAAGTCGTCATAGAGTTGATTATAGGCGTGTTTCTGCGCCTCCGACAGTGAAGCATATATCTCGGTCGAGTGGGCGGCAATACGCGGATGAAAACAGCCCCCACGTTCGGGGTCCTCGACAAAGAGCACATCCTCGCTCTCGCTCACAGGGGCGGTATGCAGAGCCCTATCAAATCGGAATCCATACTCCTCAATCTCGGCTGCATCGAGTGGCATAGCAGGGTTAAAATGGCCAAGCAACGCACTCACAGCATCGAGCGGAATCTCCCAGATGCGGAAGAATCCGAGAATATGGTCTATGCGGTAGGCATCGAAGTAGTCGGCCATCTTCTCGAAGCGAGCTCTCCACCACGCATATCCATCCTGAGCCATACGCGCCCAATTATATGTCGGAAATCCCCAATTCTGGCCCTTGATCGAGAAGTCATCGGGCGGAGCTCCTGCCGACGAGTTCATACGGAATAATTCGGGCGAAGCCCACGCATCGACACTGTGGCGGCCGATACCAATCGGAATATCTCCTTTGAGAATCACGCCGCGTGAATGGGCATAATCTCGCGCCTCACGAAGCTGACGGTCGAGATGATACTGCACAAAGTACCAATATCCGACCTCCGTTACATTTTCGCGGGCAAACTCTGCAACGCGCTCGGCATCAAACATAGACCACTCGCCCCACTCGGCAAAGTCGCTCGTTGCGAATCTATCGCGCAATACGCTGAAAACTGCATAAGGCACCAACCACGAGGCATTTTTTGTGTAAAAATCGTTATACTCTGCCGTAGCAAAATCGGCCTTACCCTGTCGCTTATAGAGTTTGCGCAGATAGTCGCTTTTGGCGGCTGCAACACGCGGATAATCGACCTCTGCAAGAGCATTGAGTTCACGACCAAGACGTTCGAATCGTGCCTGCTCGCACTTGTTGCCGAGCTTACCCACAGCGAAGATGTCGAGATATATCGGATTGAGCGCAAAGGTCGAATTGGCGCGATAGGGATACGAATCACGCCACGAGCCATCATCGGTAGTGTCGTTTATCGGCAGAATCTGGATCACGCACTGACCCGTCGCAGCAGCCCAATCGGCCATAAGTTTCAGATCCGAGAAGTCGCCCACGCCAAAGCTACGCTCCGAGCGCAACGAGAATACCGGCACGGCAACGCCTGCGCCACGCCAAAGGTCGGGGTTGCGGAACGAGCGCACCTCAATCTGCAGAGCCTCATCAGCCGCAGGCTTGAAGTAGTCGAAGACTCGGTTGTAGCCCTCCTCCCAGATTGTCGAGCCGTCATCCTCACGCTTGCGAACGACAAATTTATACTCGAATCTGTCGGGCAGCTCGCTTGCGGGCAGGGCTATGCGCCACATCGGGAAGTCGCTATCATCGAGTGGCAGACTGCACTGCGGCATCCACGCTCCGAGCAACTCACACTCGCCCACCAAGCACAACACCTCATCGGGGCGTACATCTGCGGCATAGATTTCAAAAACTATCTCGCCCGCCTTGGGTTTTGTTGCACTACCCTTTCGGCTCGATTTCGTGCGTGCGTGTGTACGTTTGAATATTGAGTCGGTAAATGCCGACGAGCCGAATACTCGACTGTGCGCCACACCGTTTTCTGCAATTTTGCGTATCTTGGTCTTCATATCGAATCAAAACAGTAGAACAAATATACAATTTTTGCCGAATAATCGAAAATTATCACTATATTTGCACTACAAACAGCGGAGGATTATTTACAATAACCTTCCACAATCTTCAGGGCGGGGCGAAATTCCCCACCGGTGGTGATAGTCCACGACTCCCAATCGGGGTGCAGGCGAGAGGCGAAAGGTCACAAGCAGAGCAACCGTGAGGGACTGAATCGGTGAAATTCCGATACCGACGGTCAGAGTCCGGATGGAAGAAGATAACATAGAGTGCCTTACCGAGGTGCGAAAAGTCTATTGCGCAAGAAACAGAGCGTTGCATTGGGTTGCAGCAAGCTGTCGTTGCAAAGTCTGGAATTTCGTATATTCGGTTCGTGCCGATGGTTGCGACCGCGTAGGTTGCTCCGCATTATCTGTGTTGAAAGCCCGTGAAGATTACTCACGAGGCTTAATTTTTTATATGTATATGAGAAAGTTTATTTTATCTCTGATTTTCGTGGCGACAACACTCGCTACAATGGCACAAATCACTACGTCGGCTATCGACGGTGTAGTAACCGATGCAGAGGGCAAACCTCTAATGGGTGCAACCGTCATCGCTAAGCATATCCCCTCGGGTAGCGAATATGGCGTTGCAAGCAACCGTCACGGCTCGTTCCGCATACAGGGAATGCGCCCCGGAGGTCCCTACTCGGTCGAGGTGTCGTATATCGGTTTCCGCACCGCCCGAATTGACGATTTATCCCTCACGCTCGGCAATACCTCGGAGTTGAAAATTGCCCTTTCGAGTGACAATACGCTCGATGCCGTAACAGTCATAAGCACCGCAGACGACCGTTTCAACTCGGCAAAGACGGGTGCTGCCGACAACTTTACGGCCGACGATATCGCAGCCCTGCCGACCGTAAACCGCAGCATCTACGACATCGCCAAGCTCTCGCCCGCAGCCCTCACATCGAAGTCGGGAGGTATGTCGTTCGGTGGAGCAAACACCCGCTACAACACATTCCAGATTGACGGTGTGGCCAACAACGATATGTATGGTCTTACCTCGAATGGCACAAATGCAGGCCTCACGAATGCCAACCCCATACCCCTCGATGCTATCGAGCAGATTCAGGTGGTGGTAGCTCCGTTCGATGTTCGTCAGGGCGGATTTACGGGTGGCGGCATCAATGCAGTAACCAAGTCGGGAACAAACACCTTTGCCGGCTCGGCATACGCCTACTATAACAACCAGAATTTCTACGGATCAACCCCCGGCAAGGGTGTCGAGAATCGCACCAAGCTCTCGCGCCAATCGACACAAATCTACGGAGCTACGCTTGGCGGAGCAATCGTCAAAGACAAGCTATTCTTCTTCGTAAATGGCGAATTTGGGCTCGACAGCTATCCCTCGACCTACTATCCCGGCTACGCAAGTGCTGCCATAACTGCCGATGAGGCGCAGCGCATCGCAGACCGCTACAAGGCTCTAACGGGCTATGACGGTGGCGGTTACAGCAAGCGCAACATCAACCGCACATCCGGCTCGCTCATCGCCCGTATGGATTGGAATATCGACTCGCGCAATACCCTATCGGCCCGCTACAACTTTATCGACGGCCGTATGGACGAGTACACCAACTCGCCTACCGAATTCCTCTTCGAAGGTGCGGGCTACACCTCGGTAAGCCGTTCGCACGCAGTCAGTGCCGAGCTCAACTCGCGTATCAGCAACGAGCTGCACAACGAGCTGCATATCGGCTACACTAACGTAGTCGATGGTCGCGATACTGACGAAAATCTCCCCTATGTCGAGGTGCAGGGCGTAGGCATAAATGGCGGTGGCACAGCCTATATCGGCACCGACCGCTTCGCCAATGCCAACTCGCTCGACCAGCACACCCTCACGCTGACCGACAACCTTACGTGGTACAAGGGTCACCATACCCTCACCTTCGGTACGCACAACGAGTTCTACCACTCGCACGTTGTCTATGTTGCCAATTCGCTCGGAGCCTACACCTACAACTCTATCGAGGACTTCGAACGTGATATGGCCGCGAAATACCAATACAACTACACCGACGAGAGCGTTACGGGTACCAAAACCTGGGGTCCGAAGTTCAATGCGCTGCAACTTGGTTTTTATCTCCAAGACCAATGGAAGCCCTCGGAGCAGTTCTCGCTGACCTATGGTCTGCGTGCCGATATTCCGCTGATTTTCGGAGGTCCCTCGGTCAATGAGGAGTTCAACGCGGGCGATATCGCCACCCGACACAATATCCGCATTGGCGACTACCCTCGTGCACAGATTCTCTTCTCGCCGCGCGTAGGTTTCCGCTGGTGGGTCGATGAGCGGCACCGCACCCTCATTCGCGGAGGTGCAGGTCTCTTTACGGGTCGAGTGCCATTTGTCTGGATTGTGAATAACTACTCCAACACCGGCATCGAGCAGAAGGGTGTAACCCTCAAAGGCAAGAGCGACGGTGCAGGCAATATCATCGAGTCGGCTCAATCATTCACAAAGCAGCCCGCCTCGACCTCGCTCTCGACACTCAATCCCTCGATTCAGGCTCTCGACCGCAAGTTCCGCTATCCGCAGGTCTTCCGCGCAAATCTCGCTATCGAGCAGAGCGTAGGCCAAGGCTGGCACTTCACTCTCGAAGGCCTCTTTACGAAGAGTATCAACAACGTAAGTTTCAGCAATTTGAGCCTTACGGACAATGGCGCGAAGATATACGCTGTTTCGCCTGATGCAGCCTCGGCAGCCAACACCTCGACCTACTACTCGGTCGATCCGAAATACTCGGCTATCTACTACACGACCAACACGAATAAGGGTTATTCGTGGTCGGCAACCGCCTCGGTGCGTCGCTCGTTCCTCTTCGGCTTGGATCTCTATGCCGCATACACCTACTCGCAGTCGCGCTCGCTCTACGATGCCGCCTCGTCGTCGCAGGCCAATAATTGGAGCCGTACATACGCTGTCGATTCGAACTCGCCCGAGCTCGCCTACTCGATATACGATGCGCCCCACCGCCTGACTGCACAGGTAAGCTACTCGCGCCGCTACGCCAACTATTTCGGCACTACGGTCGCGCTGGTCTATCAGATGTATTCAGGACAGCGATACTCGCTCTGTTATGGCGAGAGTGCCGACCTGAATGGCGATCTGATGACGGGCAACACGCTGATTTATATCCCCACCGAGAGCGATTTAAGTAAGATGACCTTCGCGGATGCAACATCCGCCGAGCGCTGGAATGCCTTTATCGAGAGCGATCCTTACTTGCGCTCGCATCGAGGTGAGTTCTCGGAGCGTAACGCTTTGCAAACCCCGATGGAGCACCGCCTCGACCTCCACGTTGCGCAGGATTTCTACTTCGGAGCCGAGAGCGGACGCAAGTTGCAGCTGACGCTCGATGTGGTTAATTTCGGCAATCTGCTCTGCCGCGATTGGGGTGCCTACTACTCGGTCAAGAATGCCCGCTTACAGCCCGTGCGCGTTACGGCACTCACCGATGACGGCCACGGCAACAAAACACCCGTATATCAATTCACAGGCGCCCAAATTGCCCAGGACGACATCCTCTCGCGCTGGCATATGCAGTTAGGAATAAGGGTTGTGTTCTAAAAACACAACCCTTATTCTTATAATTAGCAATCAATATTTACAGCAGCATTGCCCTGAGTAGGTCGCAGCTGGCTTGGGGATTTTTGCGGTCGAAGTGGAAGCCGCAGATGCCCTCCCGCTCCGAGGCCTCGATATTGTCGATGCGGTCATCGATAAACAGACATTCCGCAGCATCGAGCGAGTAGCGGTTGAGCAGCAGCTGGAAGATCTCGGGCTCGGGCTTCACGACCTTCTCCTCACACGACACCACCTCGCCATCGAAGTTGGCATAGACCGGCAAACGACGGATAAAGTCGATAAACTCGGGCGACATATTCGAGAGCACATAGAGCCTATACCCTGCCGCCTTCAACTGCTCGATAAGTGCCTTGGTCGGGACGATCTCCTCTTGCAGATTGATAGCAGTGGCGATATACTCATCGCACAACTCGCGAGAGCAATGATTGCGTTCGCAGATATAGTTCTTCACCTCTTCGAGCGGCGAGGTGCCGCGGTCGTACTCCTCCCAGAAGCGAGGCATCGGTATCTGGTAGATAAACGAGAAGAACTCCTGGAACTCGGCCGACACCTTGCGAGGATCGCGTGCAACCACAACCCCACCCAGGTCAAAAACTATATTCTTAAACTTTGCCATAGTGCAATGCGCCTACTTCTTAACATCAATCCAAGTTAGTTTGCGCCACAGCTCCTCGAACGGGCCGTGCGAGTGATTTTTGAGCCACCAGCGGCAGAAGAAGCACTGCGCCACGACTACCACTGCACCGATAAGCAGAGCCACCGTATGGCCTGTATAACGGAACATTCCCAGACCCCAATTATAGAAGATAAAGCCACCAATCATCGACTGGCCGAGGTAGTTCGTAAGACTCATCTTGCCATAAGGAGCGAGCCACATCAGCGCATCGTGCGCCTTAGTGCGGTAGAAGAGAATCACAACACCACCAACAATTACGAGCATCGACGCAAGGTTACGCCACATTTTGAGCATTGTACCAAGACTGCGCTTAATACAAGGAACATCAACCATATCGGGCAGGTACTTATACGCAGGCACCAGCACTGCATAGGCTACAAGCGACCAGAGAAGCACCTTTTTCCAAGTCTGCACATTATTGCCCTCGTCATAGAACAGACGCTTACGACCCAAATAGATACCCAGCAAGAAGAGGAACGGAGTCTGCGTCATACGGCCGTGCTCGATAGACCAGGTAAAGTTCACGGGGAAGCCACTACGTATGCCCTCGATAGCGACATCCAACCACGAGCCCTCGGCTTGTGCCGGGAGGACATTAGCAAAGAGCTCCGACGAGCCAAGATAGAGCGGTTGAGTCTCGGGGTTGATTAATCCAAGCACAATATATACCCACTCGATGGGGTGCAACATCAGGATAATAGCCGCCGTTACCAGCACCTTATTGCTTGCACGGATAAACGGCATAACAAGCACTCCGCAAACAGCATATACGGTCAAAATATCGCCATTATAGAAGAGCAAATCGAACAATCCAAACATAAACAACAACACCATACGCCACAAGAATCGGGGTCGGAAATCGACACCCTTCTGCGCCTGATTGTCGTGCTGAATAAAGAAACTCAGACCGAACAGAAGCGAGAAAATGGCATACATCTTACCCGCCAGCAGGAAGAATGTAGTATCCCAAACCGCCTGATTAAGCCACGCCATAAAGGGTGTCGAGGCTTCGCGGAATTGATAAAAGTTGAGTTGCTCGATGAAATGGATGAGCACAATGCCGCCGATGGCGATACCGCGCAAGATATCGGCCACATCAATTCGTGTGTTGGGTTTTGTAGATGGTGTGTACATAAAAATATAAGATTGATTATTCGATTATAAGTTCGAGAATACCGACAGCCACATTCTTATTTTGGGGTGTCATATTGAGTCGCAGAGCCTCGGCTGTAATTGACTCGGATGGATGTACCATATTAAATTGGTCTATGGCTGTGCCGAAATGGTCGGTAATATAGGGAACAAACTCGTGCCACTCGCCATTGGCCAGGTAATCTATGCTCCACTCAGCAGGCACTCGTACGCCACTGTTATCATCGTACCAATAGACCGATACGCACTCAACGGGCTGAGCCTTCTTGAAGATAATCTCGATATTCTGGGGATTACCCTGCTGTCTCCACGACGTCCAGCGCATAATACTCTTATCGTGCGAATGGCTCGGAACTTTACCATCGACAACCGCCATCAAATCATCGCCCTGCGAGTTGGTGTACGACGCTCTGATATCGGCAATATTCTTTGGCAAGCGGAAAATACCAGACAATGCAGTCGCAGCATCTCGACCAAACCAGATATTCATCTGCTTATTGTCGCCTCGATTATTCCACGCATAGTACGGTATAAGTTGCAATATCGTCGGTGTGCAACCCTCATCGTAGGCTGCATCTGCAACAATCGAAATCGTCGGAATACCCTCCAACACCCCCTCCTTGAAGCGGCTAACCTCTCCGCGCTTGGAGTTTAGCGACGAGATGTAACATCTCGACACAGGCACATCATTATCAGGCTCCTCGGCACAGAATACAAGCGGTCCGCGTGTTACACAGAGTCTGTTGCTATCGGCCTTCACTCGCTCGTCAGCCACGTTATAGCGCACATTCATCGGCAGCGAGAGTTCGACCTTATCGCCGGCACTCCACCTGCGATGCAGTGGCAGAAATCCATTCACAACCGAGCTACGCACTCGCTTACCATTGACCTCAACAGCATATTTCGCACGAACATCATCGGCATACGCATAGAGCTCTCCGGGGACAAATCGGTCATTAACCCACGAAGGGATACGCAGCCAGAGTGTAAACTCCTCGCCCTCGGTCGCGGGATTAACCTCGATAGATATCTCGCCCTCGAAGGGGTAATCGGTCTGCTGGTGCAACTTCACCGCACCCGCAGCCAAAGGCACCTCAACCTCGCTACCCACATAGAACGAGCAGAAGATATCGTCGTCGGTATGCGAATAGACCATACCCGAAATTTGCGGAATCAGGCGCGCCAAATTCGACGGACAGCAAGCGGTCGTAAACCAAGGTGAGCGACCTGCGTGTCCTCGGTTAAATGCTCTACGGCCGTCAGATTCGAGCGGATTGACATAGAAGAAGCGATTACCCTCGAAATTAACGCCTGCCAGGACATTGTTATAGAGCGAAACCTCGGCCACATCAACATATTTAGCATCTCCCGACATCAGGAACATACGATAGTTAAACAAGACATTACCCACAGCCGAACAGGTCTCGTCGTAGGTGTGCAGATTGGGCAACTCATAAGCAGGGCCAAAGCCCTCGATATTTGCCACAGCTCCCAGACCACCCGTGATATGCATCTTGCGATCGACGATATCGTGCCATACCGAATCGAGTGCCGGCAGCAGACTCTTATCCCCCTTGGCAGCCACCAAATCTGCCATACCAGAATAGAGGTATGTTGCTCGCACGGCGTGACCCACAGCCTCGAACTGCTCGCGCACCGGCTTATGTTGCTGTGCGTATCGCGGACCCGAAACGCCTTCGCCATTGGGAGAGAAATTCACACCGCGAATATTGATAAACTTCTCGGCCATATCGAGATAGAGTTCGTTGCCCGTTACCTGATACATCTTTATCAGAGCCAGCTCAATCTCCTCGTGGCCAGGAGCTTGCATCACAGGCTTACCTCCATTATAGCGCGAATCGCCCTCGAAGAAGACTCGGTTGATATGCTGAGCACTCTTTTCGGCCACATCGAGCCACTTGCGCTTGCCCGTAGCACGATAGTAGGCAATAGCACCCTCGTACATATGGCCCATATTGTAGAGTTCGTGGCTATGCAGAACATACGAATAGGGTTTATCGCCCGTCGAGCGATTGTTACTCGGATTGCGCAGATGCTTGGGCATAATGTGGTGCTCGTAGAGATATCCATCCTCCTTTTGAGCAGATGCAATGATGTCGATAATCTCATCCATCTTGGCTTCGAGTTCGGCATCGCGTTCCAAAGTCAGCAGGCACGCTGCTCCCTCCATAACTTTGAACAAATCTGACGATACGTAGTAGCGACCTTCGAGGGGTTTGGTCACACGCTTGCCTTTGAGATAGTCGCCCACTCGACGCAAATTCTCGACAGCATACCAAGTCTTGTCGAACGAGAATGGCACCAACACCTCTTTCTGCGTCTTCAAACGTGGCAGCCAAAAATCATCATCGAGCGAAACCTGCTGAAAGGGGATTTGTGTCAGTGGTTCTTCGACCTTCGGCGCCGAGAGATCTTCGCCACAACACGCAACCGAAAACACCCCAGCAAAAGCTACAATCAACGAGTAATAAAAGTTCTTCATATCCAAAGGTCATTAGGTGTAACAAAAATAGAAAAAATGTCGCAAATGAAAAGCATTTGCGACAACTTATTATTGATATAAATTGAATATATCGGCTCTTTATTCAGAAATCAATTTCCAATCAAGCCCTACGCCATCCGCCGACACCTTGACTTTCAGGTATTCCGGAGCTTTCGACTTATCACGAATCGTGCCTACCACAACATATCTCACACTGCCACAATCAATATCCTCTCTGTAATGGTCGTGACCTTGTAGCACCAATGACACATTATACTTTTTGAAGAGATTGATAAGCGAGAAACTCTCCTCGAAGGGCATATTTCCCGAACTTGTCTGGCTGGTATCTGCGTAGAAGAAATTTGTATGTGTCATCACCACGCAGTGGCGATATTTGTTGCGATTCTTCGACAAAAACGACCTGAGCCATTCCGTCTGTTTCCGTCCGAGTGTTCCGGTTGCCGTATCGAGAGTTATGTATAAATCTCGACCCTCGGCAAAAGCCACCTCAAACCAATAGACCGACGGGCCTATATTATCTCTAAATTCGGTCCAACCGCCAAAGAAGAGGTCGTGATTACCCAAGATATGGAACAGATTGTGGTTATAGGTATGTCGGCTGGGGTTGTAGGCAACAGCCGCCACATAGGCCTGGATATTATCTCTCACATCCGTACAATCGCCCAAAACAACTCCAAACGAGGCCTCGGCATCACCTCTCAGCAGGTCATTGAAGGCTGTAAGATTCTCGCAAGTCTGGTCGATATGAGGGTCTGCGCAGACATAGAAGAGATACTCCTCGCGAGCATCAACACCCTCGATGCTCATATCTTTAATCATCGTCGCGCTCTGTTCGAAACGCTTATCGACGCCATCTCCCGTCGGCATTACCAAACCTTTAAGGTCTAAATGGCTACAACCGCTAATTGCAACCACGCCCGCCATTATCGCGGTCAAACGCTTTACCACCTGTAACATACCCCTAATTTAATAAATGACTGATAGTAATCGGCCGACAGATTAAACATTCCCGCAGGCTTGCACCCCACACCAAACAGAACTCCGAGGTGCTCTCCGTGGCGGTATCGACACTGCGCCAAGAATGAGGGCTGATAGTGTCGTTCCAACTCGAAAATCTCGCAGTTTGTTGTGCCAATCTGCAAATCCCAACTCTCAATCATCGGGAGAAGGTTTGCATAGAGTTCGTAGTAGATATTAAAAGGCTCTGAGATGCGGGCTCCCGACCCGCCATAAAAGCGGTAATAATATCCCAACTTGCCATCCACCCATCGACTTGACAAGCCAACACCTGCTCCGGCAGCAAAGTTGTGAAGCGGTGCGAAGTTCGCATAATGCAGCAGCATCTCAGCCGAGATTTTGCCCCACGACAAGTTGTGGGTATATGAGGGGCGAAGTTCAACGGCGCATTTGCCAATAGTGTTGTATTGCACACCTCCGTTTACCCCGAATCCGCGGCCGAGGGCCTGAGTAGTTTCGAGCGACACCGCTGCAAAGCCTCCAAATGTGGCGTAATGACCCGCACGAACCCCCAGCGCAATTTCGGAGTTCTGCGCTCGCAGGGTCGCTGCGCTCAATATCAGCAACAAGGTTATAATCAACCGTTTCAACTGCAACATATCCACAAATATTCGGATCAGATAAAAAGACAATCGGGCAACTAATGCTGCCCGATCAAAATATTTAACAGATTGTCATCCAATCAGTTTATCTACTAATACTCATCTTCGTTGAAGAAGAAGTCGTCCTTCGAGGGGTAGTCGGGCCAGATATCCTCAATAGATTCGTAGATTTCGCCCTCGTCCTCGATCTCTTGAAGATTCTCCAAGACTTCGAGCGGTGCGCCCGAACGGATGGCGTAGTCAATCAACTCATCTTTGGTTGCAGGCCATGGAGCATCCTCCAATTTCGATGCAAGTTCAAGTGTCCAGTACATAATTTAGTGTCTTAATAAGGTTAAATTTTCATTCTCAATCCATAGCCGTCCTGGCTATTTCGGGCGCAAAAGTATATAAAATTTTCAAACTAACAACTCTTTGGCCGACAAATATTTACTTTACGGTATCCAGAGCCGCTCGCAGACCTCGAAATGCTCGGTCAAAACACGCCCCAAGAGGTAAAACCAATCCGAAAGTCGATTGAGGTAAACTTGCGCAGAGCAGTCGATTTCGCACTTCGCACCGGCACGCAACACCGCTCGTTCGGCACGACGGCACACCGTACGGCATACGTGGCACTGCGACACCACGCGGCAACCGCCGGGAATAGTAAACTTCGTAATCGGCTGCACCAATGCCTGCATAGCATCAATCTCGGCTTCGAGGTCGGCAACCTTCGCGTCAGCAATCGGAGCAACCTTATCGGCACCCCCCTCGCCCACCGCCAAAAGCGATGCAACGCTCATCAGTACGCAGTTGATGCGGTCTATCGACTCGACATACTTGCCGAGTTTAACCTCCGGGCGCATCAAATCTCCCAGCAAAGCCGTAAACGCCATAAGCTCATCAACAGAGCCGTAGGCCTCTACCCTCTCATCATATTTCGGCACTCGCTCACCACCAATAAGTGATGTCGTGCCACAATCGCCACATTTCGTATATACTCTCATAACTTAAAGTGCTGTTTGGGGAGGTGGTTATTAAAGACAAGCAGATAACCGCGGTTATCGACCGTCGTCGAACGATGTGTCGCGATAATCGCCTTGCAAGCCTCATCGCGCTCGCGGTTGGCATAGGGAGCGATGATTGCAAGGTTCGTTCCGCTCTGCTTGGCCTGCTCGGCAATCTGCACGAGGTTTGCGCTCGGAGTGTTAGCTGTCAGCACCACAAAATCGTGGTTCTCGCACCCACAATCTACGCCGGCCCTCTCATACGAACAGTGCGCCACGAGATTACGCAGTTGCACAGCTCGCTTTCGGGGTACTCCGGCCGCAATCATCTCTCCGAAGAGAGCATCCTCCTCGACCGTGAGTGTCGAGCGCATAAAGACCTGTCGCACGACGTTATATACAAACGGAGAGTGAACTCCGTGTCCGCGGAAATAACGTGCACGTGACAGGCGATTTCCGAATCGTGTGATGCCGTAGAGGCGTTGTCTTATGGTTCGACCGCTAATCTTCATAATTTTCAGATTTCAATTCAGCACAAAACTACTTTTTCAGCAAGCCGGCCAAGTGACCCGTCGAAAAGGCGATTTGCAGGTTATAGCCACCTGTATTGGCGTCGATATCAAGCACCTCACCTGCAAAGTACAAGCCCTTGACCCTCATCGACTCCATAGTGTACTTATTAATCTCATCACACGATACGCCACCGGCAGTAACCACTGCATACTCGAAAGGAGCATAGTCTGTAATCGGCAACACAAAGCCCTTCAAGACCTTGATAAGACGCTCCAATTCGGGCTCGGTAACCTTCGAGATATAGAGTTTCGAGTGTACATCAAGCTCCTTTGCCATCGGCACTACCAACTGCTTGGGCACCAACTTGCGCAGCAACTCCGAGAAGAACTCCTCGGGCTGCATCTCTGCGATTTCACGTTTAAGACGCTCACGCAGGATATCCTCTGAGAGAGCAGGTTTCAGGTCGAGGACAATCTTCACCTTACGCTCGTCAATCAACGCATCGACAGCATCGCGGCTCAATCGCAACGCAACGGCACCCTCGACTCCTCGCTCCGAAAATCCTATCTCGCCAAACTCCTCGCGAGCCAACTCGTTGTCGATATAGAGTTTCGCTCCGACATTGCGAAGCAAAAGACCGTTCATATATGATTTCTGCGGATGCGACGTAACGAGCGGAGTGAGCGACGGACGCACCGACTCGATAGCGTGACCAGCAGCATCTGCAAAGAGATATCCATCTCCTGTCGAGCCTGTCGCGGGGTACGAAACGCCACCCGTAGCGACAATCACATTCGGAGCCTCGACCTTGCGGATAAAGCCTCGCTTGTTCATATAGTTCACGCCATAGACCTTGCCTGCGACCTCCAAAATCTCGGTTACGCGAGCATTACACTCGATATCAACATCATTATCGCGGCAATACCACTCCAAGGCATTCGCCACATCCGAAGCCTTACCGCTCTTCGGGAAGACACGGTCACCACGCTCGATATCGAGTTTTACCTTATTGCGCTCGAAGAAGCGAATCGTCGAACGGTTGTTGAACTCGGCAAATGCCACCGAGAAAAACTCCGCATTAGTGCGCACCTGCTCGACAAACTCCTCGACAGGGCGAGCGTTTGTCAGGTTACAGCGACCTTTACCCGTGATACGGACCTTGCGGGCCGGCTTCTCCATTTTTTCGAGCAACAACACGCGGTTGCCCACACGCGCAGCGGTTCCTGCCGCCATAAGACCTGCGGCACCACCTCCGATTACTACTACGTCGTATTCCTTTTGTTCCATAATTGCGACAAAGGTACTAAAAACTATCTGCAATCGAAACAATCTGCGGAGTTTATTGCAATATATTTTTTGTTGGGATGATTTTTTATTTCGACTTTATTTTGTACTTTTGCGCTCGAAATAAAGAGATAATTATCTAAACCGTTCTAAATATGTTGAGCAGAAGATTGTTGAGATTGAAGGTCGTAAAGAGCCTTTATGCACACATCAAATCGGAGTCCGATAACTTGCAGGCCTCGGAGAAAAATCTTGTTTTGTCGATTGACAAGACTTACGAGCTTTATATCCAGATGCTTGGACTCATTGTCGAGGTAGCCCGCTACGCCGAGGAGCGTCAGGAGATTGCCCGTCAAAAGAAGCTGCCGACATACGAGGACCTGAATCCCAACCGTAAATTTGTCGAGAACGCAGTCATCGCTCGCATTGCCGAGAGCGATGCCGTAGAGTCGTTCCTCACAAAGCACGCTCCATTCTGGAATCAGTATCCCGAACTTATCAAGAACATCTATAACTCGCTTATCCAGACCAACTTCTACAACAAGTATATGCTTGCCGGCAATCGTTCGTTCAAGGAGGATTTGCAGTTGGTAACCGACTTCTACGTACACGAACTCGAAAGCAACGAGGCTTTGGAGGAGGCTTTGGAGGAGCAGTCAATCTTCTGGTCGGATGACCTCGGTTTTGCTCTTACGATGGTCGTGCGTACACTCTCGAATATGCGCGAGTCGCACACCGAGCTGCGCTTGCAACCTAAGTTTAAGAGCGATGAGGACCTACTCTTCGCAAAGGAACTCTTCGCGAAGTCTGCGCTGCAATTCGAGCAGAATCAGCTCTACCTCGACCGCTTCACTCACAACTGGGATGTTGAGCGTTTAGCATTTATGGATAAGTTGATTATGTCGGTGGCAATTACCGAAATTGTAGCCTTCTCGTCGATTCCCGTTAAGGTATCGCTCGACGAGTATATCGAGTTGTCGAAGTACTATTCGTCGCCCACCAGCAGCACCTTCATTAACGGTGTGCTCGACAAGATTGTCGAGGCTCTTACCGAGGAGGGTAAAGTAAACAAGAGTGGTCGCGGTCTGCTCTAAATCGTATCAAGATGAGATATCTCGCCAATATACTCGCAGTAGTCGCAGCCATTGTGCTGTTGGCGGCTTGTGCCGAGCCCAAGAAGGTCGAGTATGCCGGTCAGGTCGTCGAGATTAACGACTCGACGCTCGTAGCCGGTGCGACCGACACGCTCCACTTCGGACGTATGAGTTCGGGCGAGATAGCCGTAAAGAGCCTTGTGGTCAAGAATTCCACCTCCGAGCCGCTCGTCATATTGCGTCACGAGACCACCTGCCACTGTGCAACCATCACCTACACCAAGCAACCCATAATGAGTGGCGAGCAGAGCGAGATTCGTTTCGAGTTCGACTCGCGCGGTGCGTACGGTTGGCAGATGAAGCTCGCAAACTTCCACATTGCAGGAGCCGAGCGACCTCTGCGAGTCTTTATCGAGGCCGAAATCGAGTAATCTATTCGAGTAATATTACACTCTTTAAGGGCGATATCGAGCGATATAATTTGTGTTTCACACAAAAAGTTTTACCTTTGTGAAGATTATAAGATGTGTAACCAATAATTTTTAACTAATAAACAATTATGATTAACTTACTTCAAGTAGCTACCGAAGTGGTAGCAGCACCTGAGGCTCCGCAGCAGCAGTCGTGGACCTTCTGGGTAATGATTGCAGCAATGGTCGCTGTAATGTACTTTTTTATGTGGCGTCCTGAGTCGAAGCGTCGCAAGGAGATGCAGAAGTTCCGTGAGGGTCTCAAAAAGGGCGATAAGATTGTAACCGCAGGTGGTATCTACGGTGTAGTCAAGGAGATTAAGGAGACTACCCTTCTGATCGAGGTTGACGGCAACGTAACCCTCCGCGTGGACAAGAATATGGTTGTTGCCGATGCTTCGGCACAGCAGCCCGCGCAGAAATAGTTTGCATTAGACAAACAAGCATTTAAGGAGATTAAAGAGCGTAAGGAGTATTGGCTCCCAAACTCTCTAATCTCCTTAGTTTTTACACGAACAAACCCAAAACTATAATAAGATGAAAAGAGTTCTGCTTTCGCTCTGCGCCATCGCTATTGCAGCTACGGCCGCAACGCAACCGCAAATGAAGTGGGAAGAGGCCTACCACAAGGCCGACGCCATGCTCAAAACTCTCACTCTCGACGAGAAGATTGAGATGACCCACGGTCACAACAAATTCTTCCTGCCGGGTGCTCCGGAGAAGGGTCTGCCCCGCGTATTTATGGTTGATGCATCTTCGGGTGTGAGAATCAACTACTCTATTCCCGACCAGAACGAGGTACGTCACCCGCTACGTACCACACAATTTCCCTCGACCATAACCATCGCTGCAACCTTCAACCCCGATTTGGCATACGAGTTCGGTAAGGCTGTTGGCGAGGAGACACGTATGTCGGGTGCAGGCATCCTGCTCGGTCCGGGAATGAACATCTATCGCTCGGCACAGTGTGGCCGTAACTTCGAGTATCTCGGCGAAGACCCCGTTCTCGCATCGCGTATGGTCGAGAACTATGTCAAGGGTATGCAATCGACAGGCACGCTCGCCTGCCTCAAACACTTCCTTTGCAACAACACCGAGTTCTATCGTCGCAACTCGAACTCGATTGTCGATGAGCGCGCGATTATGGAGATCTATACCCCCGCATTCAAGGCCGGCATCGACGCAGGTGCTGCATCGGTGATGACTGCCTACAACCAGCTGAATGGCGAGTGGTGCGGCCAGAGCAAATATGTAATTACCGACCTGCTGCGTGGTGAGCTCGGATTCAAGGGCCTGGTAATGACCGACTGGCACTCGGTGTACGATTGGAAGAAGATTGTTCTTTCGGGTCAGAATGTCGAGATGCCCGGCGATATGCAGTTCGACTTCCCGGCGAGCGTACGCGAGCTCGTTGTACGCAAAGAGCTTTCGGAGCGTGACCTCGACAAGATGCTCCGCCCGATGATTGCCACCTGTATCCGTTTTGGCCTTTACGAGCGATTCAAGAATGGACAGCCCAATGAGGACCACCTCGTAGCCAAGATGCCCGACCACCTGAAAGTGTCGTACCAGACCGCTGCCGAGGGTACTGTTCTGCTCAAAAATAACGGCATCCTTCCGCTCGCAGATAACCGCCAAATTTTACTTATCGGCCGCTGGGCAACCAAGTTACCGCAGGGCGGTGGTTCGTCGCGCGTAGAGGGCTACAACCACGTTCTCCCCGCAGATGCCATCCGCTCGGTTACCCGAGCAAAGGTAACAGTTCGCGAGAAGCCCACAATGGCCGAGCTCCGCAAGGCCGATGTCGTCATCTGCGCCACCGGCACATCAGACAGCGAGGGAAGTGAGCGTCCGTTCAAGCTCGCAACTGCCGACGAGGAATTGATACAGCTTGCTGTAAGCCTTAATCCCCGCACCATTATTCTGGTCAACAGCGGTTCGGGTATCGATATGAACGAGTGGAATGACAAGGCCGCAGCCGTGCTCTATGGCTGGTACCCCGGACAGAACGGATTTGAGGCGATAGCCGATATTCTTGTGGGCAATGTCAATCCTTCGGGTAAGCTGCCGATGACTATCGAGCGTTCGTTCAGCGTATCGCCTGCGGCAAATCTTGTCCCCAAGAATGCTATTTTGAGCAAAGTGGGCAACCTAAACGAAAAAATGTTCCACCCCGCAACTTATGACGTACATTACAGCGAGGGCGTATTCGTAGGTTATCGTTGGTACGAGTCGAAGGAGATTAAGCCTCTCTACCCCTTCGGCTTTGGTCTTTCGTACACATCATTTGCACTGAACGAGGCCACAGTCGAGAATAGCGTTATCAGCCCCAAGAAGCCCGCGACGGTAAAGGTGACCCTCACCAACACAGGCAAGCGCGAGGGTGCTGAGGTCGTGCAGCTCTACGTGACCGAGCAGAATCCGACTGTCGAGCGTCCCAAGAAGGAGCTCAAAGCTTTCAAGAAGGTCACATTGGCTCCTGGCACAAGCACCGAGGTAACATTCGAGGTTGCTCACAAGGACCTCGCCTTCTGGAACACGAAGTCGCACAAGTGGCAGGTAAACCCCGGCAACTACACAGTATCGCTCGGAACATCCTCGGCACATATCGATACCAAAGTAACCGTTTCGGTGAAGTAATCCGCAACGGATACCCTTTCAGCAACGACTGCCCGACAGTAAATGTCGGGCAGTTTTTTTTGTGTATTGGGGTCCGGGGGGGGGTAGATGGGTTAGATGAGTAAGATAAGAAAAAGCCGTTAGCCGTTAGCTTTTTAATTGTTGGTTAAGGACGTGAATGGCATTAATGGCATTAAGGAGTTTAAGGGATTTAGAGAGTTTAAGGGATTTAAGGGGTTTAGGAAAACTTTTTGCCGTCAACTTTAACCGACGCTCGAAGCAATGGGGAGAGGCTGCTTGCAGACTATCCCTTGCAAGGAGGAGGAAAAGACCGCGCAGCGGGATTAACGCCCTTTATTCCCCATTCTCCCCATTCTCCCCATTCTCCCTATCTAACCCACCCAACCCAAACGCAAAAAAACCTCCAAATTCCAATCGGAATTTGGAGGCAAGCAATGACGCCAAAGGCACCGAAAGAAGCCTGCGTAAAATTGTCTATTTCGAGCGATTTTTAGAAATGCGAAGCCCCCAAATCCGCAGCATACAAACGTATGTGAGGAATTTGGAGGCAAGCAATGACGCCAAAAGCACCGAAAGGCCTCTATAAGTAAAATTGTCTATTTCGAGCGATTTTTAGAAATGCGAAGCCCCCAAATCCGCAGCATACAAACGTATGTGAGGAATTTGGAGGCAAGCAATGACGCCAAAAGCGCCGAAATAGACAATTTTACTCTGCTTTCTTAGTATAGATAATACGCTCTCCCCAGCAAGGAATAAGCACCTTATCGTGCGAGAGCTTCTTCTTCAACTTCAAAGCATCGTCGAAGGTCCAACGCCACTTATCAATCGAGTGGCCCAACTCCTGGATGTGCGAGAGAAGCACATACTTAGGCTGGATATTGTCGATAGCAGCCTGCATATCCAGACCAACAGCCATATGCGGGATGAAGATATCCACAGGGTTCTCGGGATTCAACTGAGTGTAGTTGTTCGAGTCGCCGGTGTGATAGATGATGGTGTGGTTGGTGCGCGGACCGCAATCGATCTCGTAAGCAACCACAAAGTTTTTGAGCTTCTTGTTATGGTCACCGATAGTACAACGGATAGTGATATCGTCGAACTTGATAACCTCGCCGTGCGAAACCTTGGTCACATCACCACCATTGATATTAAAATTCGCATAGAGCGGCTTACCCTGCTTCTTCGACGGAGTTACACAAGCATACGCCCAGTGGTCACCGTGTGCGTGGGTAATCATCGAGAACTCGATATACTTCATCAGTTCATCCAGACGCTTTGCACGAAGGTCGATACCGAAAGTGTGGGTCGGAGTCTTGATGACATAAGCCATATTGTAGAGCAACCATACAGCCACCTGGCCGTCTTTAAGTTTAGTTGAACGCACCTCTTTGAGAATCTTATCAATCGATGCACGCAAGAAATAGGGAACACCGAAACGCTCCTGGTTCTCGATTTCGTACCAATCCTGCAAGCTCCAAAAAGCCTTGAACTCGGTAGTCGTGAAGTGATTGATCATATCCTGCGTAATCTCCATAGCCTTCAAACGCTCAGGAGTCAAATCCAAGCAAGAGGTCTTGAGCATAGTCTTGACAGCCTTGCGGAATTCAGTCTCTGAGGGTTTCGGAGCCTCGCGGACAATCTGGGCACTGACTACGGTAGTCATCATCAGCGCAACCAAAGAAACTAATAACTTTTTCATTTGTCGGTTTTTTCAAAAAAAGTTGAGCCGAGGGGCTACTCCCAGATTGGTCATCAGCCCCTCGATTCGGTTATAAACTATTTGTTGTAACGAACAGCTACGTAATCCAACGTGTTGTACTTATCCGCAACCTGACCGTCAGCATATCCGTAGGGAGCGATAGTAGCACCCGCACGGCCGTCTGCCGGCTTCAAGCGAACATATACAGTCGAAAGACCAGCCATCTCATCGGGAAGTGCCACGTTGATATACTTCGTACCACCGGTCTGGAAGTATGTAGTGTAGTCGTTATATACGAAGTCGGGTACGGTGTACGAAGCAATGTTCGTCCAAGTCTCGCCATTCGACGACCAATCGACATTCCAATAGCGCGGAGTACCACCCTGGCTGGCATTCGAGGTTCCGATTTGGAGCGACAAGTTACGGCCACGTGCAATATTCCTGGTCGAGAAGGTAATCAACCAATAGTGATAATCGGTACCATTGAGCCACTTATTATGACGCCAAGCCAAGCCATCATTAGAATGTGCCTGACCCTTCATAACGACGTTGTCCGAACCGGTACCATTAGTAACCATAATCTCTTTGCCATTCTTATCCTTAACACCAGAGCCACTCTCAACCTTGGTATAACCCTTTCCGCAAGGACCAAGATAGCAATAAGCACTTGTATTTCTGATACCTGTATCGGTTGACGAACCGCTCGAATGAGTAATGGTACCGTTACCATAGCTTGCCGACAATACATAGAACTCATCCACAGTCTTCTCGATATCTGTACGAGTTCTGTTGTAGTATGCAAACTCGCAGATAATATTCGAGAATCCCGAATTGAAGTCCTCAGCCATCTGGATATCATCACGTGACTGGTGGCGAATCTGGTAGCGACCGATATTTCCGAGGTCGAGAATCTGGTCCTCATCAAAGCCGAGGAGCTGATACTCGGTACACTTCTCGATATCCCACTCGAAACGGTCGTAGCATTCGAATACTACTACACCTGCCATAATACCCGAACCCTGCGGCATAGGCTGACCTTCACGACGATAGGGGCAAGTAATGTTAGTATAGGTATAGAACGAGCTACCGTTGATATCGCGTACCAACATCGGATATTTCGAAATACGATTTGAGCTCCAAACCTTAGTATAGCCCTCGTTGACCGGAGTAAGCGGACCCTTACGGATGGGGAACTCGCAGTCGCGAAGCTGTACGTAAGTATACATATCGTCATCGGTCAGATCCTTGAAGTACTTAACCTTTGCGGGAATCTGAGCTGCGCTGCAACCCTCTACGGTAATAACATTCTCCTCGGTCAAGTCACTAAGTGCATAGCGAATCGGGTTGCGATCTGCAACAACCGAGCTACCCTCGCGAGTGATAACTGCACCCTGCAAGTTAAGCTTAACCTTATCGTAACGACGGAATACATAGTCTTCGGGCGAGTCGAACTCCATACGGATACCGTACTTACCATCGAGGCTCTCGATATAACCACACATCTCGGTATGAGTATAGTCGATAGTAGTCTTCGAAGTGTGTGGGTTGTCCGCAGCGTTACCGTTAACAACATCGCTCACGATATAACCCTCGATACATACAGGCTCGGTAATACGGCCATCCATCTGGCGCAACTCCTCGAACGAGATTGTTGTGCCGAGATCATTGTTTGCACCATTCTGCATCACCGACATCTTGTCGCTAATCAGCTCACCCCAATCATCGGTGTACGAGAAGGTCACAACAGCCTTACGCGAAGGAAGCTCACTATAATTCTCGCTGACACGGAAGGTCAAGTAGTTGTTTACACGCTCGAAGTCCGAAAGCCAACCGGTCTCTCTGGGATCAGCGTACTCAACCTCGATGTCGATAGCCTCGAAATCCAACTTCGAGATGAATCGTGTGCGAATATCGCCACCATTCTTATCGACAAAGATTCGGTTATCGGGCACCTCGATAGTTGCATCAACGGGACCTGCCTGCATAATGCGGAGAGTATCCACGCGAGTCTCAGCCGAAAGAACAACCTGACCCATACGACGGAAACGAGCATTGCGGTCGTAATCAACATAGAACTTACCATCGCCTGTGAGCATCATCACCGACTGACCTTTGGCTGCGGGGGTCTCCTTAACCGAGACCCAATCAGCACCCTTAACAACCTCTACCTTGTAGGTCTTATTCGAGAAGACCTCAATCTCCAAAGAGCCGGCATCAGCCGAAACCTCAATATTCCTGGTCGGATTGCCATTTTGATCTAAAATATTGGCTCCAAGGTCTACATCCGAAGTGTGGTCTGCCTCATCGACAACGCACGACACCGCAAAGATTGCCGTAGCTGCCAACAACAGACTCTTCACTACTGTTTTCATATTATTGAATTTCATAACGTATCAACTTTTACTTGTTATACTTAACGGTTACGTTACAGAGAACCATACCGGCAGTCTTCGACGAATCGAGAGTCTGTCCATCCAATCTAGGACTCGAAGCACCGTGTGATGACGACATTTTAGATATAGCAGGCACCATACGGATTCGTACATTCTCCTTACCGAGAATCTCTTCGGGCAAGTTGTAAGCATACTCCTGAACACCCATAGTCGCATAAATCGGACAGAGGTTGTTCCAATACACGAACGGACGGAACGTAAATTCGCAATCGGGCAGCTGGGTAAATGTCTCGCCACCATCAATCGAGTAGTGGAGGGTCCAATACGAAACCACCAAGCTACCTGTACCGGTCTCACTCTGCGAGCTACCACCGTAACCACAGAAGGTAATCACGGGATTGCTACCGGTCTCGTTCAATGTCGAGAAGTCGAAATTCAGACCGATATAGCCACCATTAGCATCCATCCACTTGGTTGTATAGCGGATAGCTGACTGCGACATAGTACCCTTTCCGTTTTCGTCGTTAGCGATAAGGTTGTTGAAGTTGTTAGCCAAAGTAGGAGCAACACCATTATCGTGGTAGAGGTCACCTGTACCTACAATAGGCTGGACCTTATTACCGGTCTTCATATCGAGGACCTTATTATTCCAATCCCACTCAACGATAGTCTTGTAGCGATTGTCTACATTTGCCTCAACCATCAAGTCGTTCTTGTCATAAGGACGAATCGAATAGCGACCCATAGATCCATCGCGAACACCATAATCGTTCGAAGTCTCGTAAGTGATTACACCACGGAGATTACCCGAACCCTGCGGAATCGGATTGCCATTACGTACCCAATCAACCGAGTGGTTAGCGAACATATAGAGAGTACCTCCCTGGATGTCGCGAACACGTACGGGATAGAAGTCGCAACGCGAACGATAACCGTCGTTAGTATTGAAGAACGAACCATACTTGAAGGTAAACTCAACATCCTTCAACGTAACGTAAGTATATACGTCAGCGTCGGTCAGTTCATTAATGTACTTCTCCTTTGCGGGAACAACTACCGAGTTTGCATCACCCACACCCACGATGTGATAGACAGGCACATCTTTGAGGGTATAGCGGGTAGGATTCTCCTCGCGTACCATTGTGATACCGTCTACACGAACCTGCGCCTCTGCAAAGGGCGAGATAATGTTATCCGCTGCCGAAGCTGCCAAAACGCGGATACCCTGCGTACCGGTCTCGTTCTGCAAATAAGCTGTACGGCCATTCTCCTCGTGACTGATTGCATCATAAGTTGCACCACCGCTCGAAGTTGTCTGAACTCTATTCACAGTATTCGATGCAGTATTCAGACCTTCGCTGCTGCTGACTCCTACACCGACAATCTTAATACCGATTTCGTAGGGTGAAGTAACAGCCCACTCGCCATTCGCATTAACCTCTCCGGCCACAACAGCAGCCTCGTAGTTAGAGATAAGCTCGTCGATAGTAATACCCACCGACTCCTCAGTTGACTGAGTAACGGTTGCATTGGTAGTGAACTCTGCACCATCATAGGGATCAACGTAAGCCACCGAAATCGAAGCCGAGCGATTTACATCGCCATCGTTAGCCAATACGTCGAAAGCCAAAACTCTACCCTCGATACGAGGATTCGAAATCCAGCCGATATTCTCGCTATCCAAGAACTTCAACTCGCGAACCTCGACATTTGCATACTGGTCGAGCGGAATATTGGTTTCGAATGTGAGGAAACGAGTTGCCTGCGGCTTCTCGATAGTTACCTCACGACCATCCAATTTGAAGCGGAATTTAACAGCAGCACCCTCCTGCTCAATCAAGACACGACGGACGTTCGAGCCGCTCTTCACAACAAGTGTAACGCGACGGATTGCATCCGGGTTTGACGAGTAGGTCAAGGTAATCTGCTCATTCTTGCTACCCGATGTACGGTCAATCGACGCCCAATTCACCTGCGGTTCGAGGTGAGCGGTCCAATCGCCGTTCGAGAAGATTGAAATCGGTGTTGTACTTGCCTGATTGACAAGTGCAATTTTCTCATAGTTGACGCCAAGTGCGATGTTCGACTCGAAGAGTTTATCCTCGCAGGCAGTCAGCATCGGCAGCGCAGCCACCATAGCAACTGCTGCCACACGAGCAAAATACTTTGCAATATTATTAATCATAGTTTTCATAACTGCACAACTTTTTACATTCCGTACTCATTGTAAGCCTTGTTATCAAGTGCGCCACCCGAATACGAACACTGTCTATCGGGGATCGGATAGTACTCGTGGCAAGGACGAATATTCTCGAACAACAGCTTGCTATATGCAGTATTGTTGTTGTAGTCGAGAACGCTCTCGTACCAGATACCCCAACGTACCAACTCGTGCTTACGCTGGAACTCGCCGATAAGCTCACGAGCGTGCTCCTTCTGAATCTCGATCAAGAATGCAGCCGTATTACGGTAGTTCTCAGGAATAACCGGACCGAGACCTGCACGCGAACGCACCTTATTGAGGTACTCTGCCGAACGAGCTCTGTCGCCCAACATCAAGTGACACTCTGCCTGCATAATGGGCACTGCCGCATAACGGAAGATACGGTGGTTGTTGCTATCCGAGGTATTACGCATACCGGGGCACCAGAACTTGCGACCCATCCAGGGACGGCTGCTCTCTTTAAAGTTATTGAACCACAAGAAGTTCTCTGACCATCGGTTCGAAGTCGAGTTCTCTGCATCCCAACCCCAAGCCAAGTTGATAAGGATTCGCTTGTCGTAGTTCTCGCCACGTTCCATACGGTTGAAATTATCGAAGCTCTGCAACTGCTGGTAGAAGTAGCCGTTGGGGCGGAATGCTGTATAGGTACGTGCGTAACCACCCAACTCAGGGATAGGAATACCGCCATAGTAAGCGTCGGTACCATAACCTGCATCACCACCGCTCGCACTTGAACGGCTCGGCATAAAGAAGCTTGCTACGTTGATAGTAACCTTCAAGCCCTGCTCGTCATAGAGGTTTGAGTTCTCCCAGATAGACTCCAAAGTGTACTTCTTGCTGAAGATATTATCCTCGATAGGATACTGCGACAGGTCGCCATAGATATCCTCCAAGTGTTGGAGCATTGTGAGAGCACGTTTCCACCAATACGTAGCACCCTCGTAAGGTTTGTGGTAGGGGTGCTCCATCTTGAACTGCTGCAAGTCGGGGTTATGCTTCTCGGCAGATGCGTTCCACATACACAACTTTGCCGCAATCATCCAACCCACTGCTGCACCCATACGGTACTCTGTACCCTCACCGAAAGTACGACGCTGCTCAACATAGGGGCTCGACAACGCCTCTTCGAGGTCATCCACGAGAAAACGGCGAGTATCGACTGCCGACATACGCGGATACTTCGCAATACGCAACTGATCGCGAGTAACGCGAATCTCGTCGGTATAGAAAGGTACGTCGTTGAAGTTGTTGGTCAGAATCCAATAGTAATATGCGCGGTGGATAACACCCTCGGCATGCATTATTGCACGCTCGCTCTCGGTCAAAGCCTCACAGCGGTCGATAGCTGCCAAGATGTTATTAGCACGCATAACTCCCTGGTAACCGTTGTTCCACATCGTGTTACCGAAACGGGGGTTCGCAGGCGAGATATCGAGCTCAGCATCACGGGTACCTGAGTTACAGTACATAATATCCGTGATAGACTCGGTCGCCAGCATATATGTTCCGTTGAAAATCGAACGTGCAGGAATGTAGCAACCATTCAAACCGGCCTCACACTCCGCTGCCGAACGATAGAAGTTCTCCGGCGAGTAGTTCGATTTCATATCCTCTTCGAGGCTGCACGAGCTGAGCGATACAGCAGCCACGACAACAGCCGCAGTGAAGAGTCTTTTGATATTGAATATTGTTGTTTTCATAGTCTTCATCATATATTAGTAGCGGAGTTGAACACTGAAAATGACGGTACGAGGTTTCGGGTATGCACCGTTGTCCATACGACGAATTGTCGAGCCACTGCTCTCGGTCGAAACGTCCGGGTCGAAACCGTTATAGTTCTTCCACAAATAGAGGTTCTCGCCGCTCGCGCTCAAAGTGATATCACGGATAACCTTCGTGTGCTTACGCAGGTCGAAAGTATAGCCTACCGATACGTTCTTCAAACGGATGAACGAAGCATCGTGCAACATGAACGAACTCGGAAGCTCATCGGTTCCGTAAGCACGATAGATGTCCGAATTGGGGTTACGATAGGGATGCCATCCATCGAGCATATAGCGATACTGGTTGGTAAATGCCGAACCTGCCATATAAAGCTCTGTAAGGTTGTAGATCTTACCACCTACCGAGTATGTGAAGTATACACCAATCTTCAACTTACCGATATTGAATGTATTCTGCAAACCTCCCTGTACGATCGGGTCAGCCGAACCGAGGAATACGAGGTCATCGCTATCGAGGATACCGTCGTGGTTGATATCGGTATACTTACCGCGACCAAGTGAGTAGCTGGTTGAACAGTATGCCTTGGTTTGGTTGTTACGATTGATCTCATCCTGGTTGTGCCAGATACCCTTGAACTCAAAGCCCCACAACGCATTCAGAGGATAGCCCTTAACGTAACCATACATCATATAGGCGTTGTTGGTCGGTGAGTTATAAGCCGAAACGTACTCATCGGTACCGATATCAAGTACTCGCTGCTTGTTGTGCGAGATTGTAAAGGTAGTAGTCCAATTGAACTTACGCTTCTGGATATTACGGCTGGTAATGCTCAACTCGACACCGGCATTCTCGGTAGTACCGAGGTTAGCATAACGCGAGGTAAAACCTGTCTGCGATGCCAACTGCACCGACAAGAGAAGGTCAGTAGTGCGAGCATAGTAGCCTTCGAGAGTGAACTCCAAGCGACGGTTCAACACAGCAAAGTCGATAGCGGCGTTATACATCGCGGTCTTCTCCCAAGTAAGGTTATCCGAAGCCAGACGCGAAGGATAGAATGCCACGGGCTGATTCTCGCCAAAGAGCCAACCACCTGTCGTGTTAGACAACGCTGCAAGCGAACGGTAATACGAGATAGCATCGTTACCCGACAAACCGGCACTCAGACGCAATGCGAACTCATCGAGCCAGTTGGTAGTGTTGATCATAAAGCGTTCCTTGTTGATCATCCACTTGAACGCACCCGAGGGGAAGAAGCCCCACTTGTTGTTCTTCGCAAAGGTCGAAGAACCATCGGCACGAGCTGTGAACGTAAAGTAAAGACGACGCTTGTAGTTATAGTAGAGTCGCATAAGACCCGACATACGAGACTTCTGGTTGAGCGTAGTCGAAACCGAGAGGTTCTTCTTATCGGGAATTGCACCCATATTATTCCATCTTACATCATCATCGAGGTAACCCTTACCAGACATAGTGAGGTTGTTCTCGGTGTATTTCTCCATAGTGAAACCGAGCATTGCCTCTACCCAGTGTACCTTACGGAACATCTTCTTGAGCGAAAGGGTGTTCTCGTTAGTGAGCTTAATCTGGCTGTTCTCTGCACGATAAGCCTCACCACCCTGAGCCGTAGCCGCATAAGTCGGAAGGGTCGAGGGAGTGTAAGTGTAGGTGTGACGGTGGAACGCAAAGTAGCTGAAACGCGACTTGAAGGTCAAATAGGGTTTAAGCTTAATCTCAACAAACGGAGCCAATGAGGTCGATTTACGGATAGTCGTATTCGACTGCATCAAACCACGCAAGTAAGGCGAGTTAAAGGGCTGACCACCGTCGAAACCTGTACCGTACAAGTCGTTGACTGTATCGGTCGGTTCGAGCAACGGGTTAAGGTAGATAGCAGCATCATAGTAACGAGTACCACCGATGTTGGTCTTGTTGTTGTTGTTATCACGGTAGTCGTAGCTCAGGTTAGCACCGATCTTCAACCACTTGAAGAACTGTCGCTCAACATTCAAACGACCTGTAAGACGCTGAACACCCGAGTTGATAACGATACCCTGATTGTCGTGATAACCGAACGATGCGAAGTACTTACCCTTCTTGTCACCACCCGAAATCGAGAGGTTGTAGTTCTGATACAAACCGGTCTTGGTAATAGACTTCACCCAGTCAGTACCCTCTCCCAGAGCTGCAGGATTCGGATAGCGGTAGTTCTCCTCAGGCTGAGGATACTTGGATGCACCATTCTGGAAGAAATAAACGTCGTTACGATACTGAGCAAACTCCGTAGCGTTCATAATATCCAAACCACGCGGCAACTGCGAGAAACCGATATCGGCCTTGAACTTAATCGAAGGCTTACCTGCCTGTCCCTTGTTGGTTGTCACGATGATAACACCATTCGAACCACGAGCACCATAGATTGCGGTCGATGAAGCATCCTTCAAGACCGAAATCGACTTAACGTCGGCGGGGTTGATATCACCAAGGTCGCTCACCGCGTCGATAACATCATCGACAACGATCAACGGCTCATTAGATGCGGTAATCGAACGTGTACCACGGATACGGATAGATGTAGTTGCACCCGGCTCACCGGTAGTAGACATAATGTCCGCACCTGCTACACGACCCTGCAATGCCTGGTCGATAGAGGTTACAGGAGCATCCTCGACATCCGACATACGCACATTGGTAATCGAACCCGTAAGGTCGGTCTTTGCCATTGTCGAATAACCGACAGCAACGACCTCTTCGATTGCAACGGTATCCTCTTTGAGGGTTACGTTGATGGTCGAACGATTGTTAACCTTGATCTGCTGCGAGGTATAACCAAGGAACTGATATTCCAGAGTTCCGTTCGCAGCCACCTTAATAGAATAGTGTCCTTTCGCATCGGTCGTAGTACCTGCCTGACCGTTCACTACGAATACCGTAGCACCAATCATAGGCTGACCGGAAGCATCCTTCACCGTACCAGATACGGTAATGGTGCCCTGCGCATAGGCTGCCGATGAGAGCAAGAGTGCCATCACCGTCGCTAAAAGTGTCTTAACCGAGAAGAGCGCTTTCAACGAAGCCAAACCATATTTAATATTCTCTTTCATTTACGTAAGATTTTTAGCGTTACTTACTCCTCTTCATTCAAAATTTCGAAATCGACCATCAGAGGATAATGGTCCGAATACTTCCAGAAACCGGTAACCGGATCCTGCTCGCTACGAGCGAAGCCGTCCTGAATATCTACCGATTTCACTACGCTGCGAAGCATATTATCGGTCGCAAAGATGTAGTCGACACGACCCGAACGCGAAACGTAGTTGTGGTTGTAATCCAGAATATCGGTCATCGAGTTAGCCTGCATCTCCAAGATTGCGGGCTCGCTTGACTTCGAGTTGAAGTCGCCCATAATGATCCAATTCTTCTCGGTGTAGTACTCGTCGCTATTGATTGTACGCGAGAGGATGTGCTGAACCTCGCTCAAACGGTAAGCGTTACCGCGATTACGGTTCGAGGGATTCTGGTCCTTATCACCCGGAGCATACTTCTGCGGCCAAGTGTGAAGGCCGACCATATGAATACCCTTGATGATTACGTGGCAACCACCGTGCGACAACTCCGAGCCACCAAGCTGTGCTACGCGAGTAATCGGGAAACGCGAAGTGAAGACCACGGGATAGTTGTCCTGGTGAGCACCAATCACAACGTAGTCGTGACCCCAACGCTTTGCCAACTCCATCCAGCCCTTCGGCTCCATATCGAGAGTTGCTGAGGGCGAGTGACTCTGATAGCCATAAGGCAGATAGCGCTTCGAATTCGACTGACTCGAATTGGTACCATCCTTATAGATGGTCGAAGCCTCCTGCATACAAAGAATATCGGGATTGTACTTATTGACCCACGCAACAAAGTTGTCATAGTTATTTGCCTGATCCCACCACATTCCGTTCTGAATGTTGAAGCAGATAAGGCGGAACTTATCCGATGAGTAGTTATTATCAAACTCTACATCGAGCTCAGTATCGCCGGAAACGTGCTTGTACTCGGTTTCGCAAGCCATAGTACAGAGCATCACAACCGGCAGAAGAAGAGCCTTTATAAATGAATATCTTTTCATAACTAAATCAATTTTCGGTTATTAGGATTATTCTTCACTGCCGGCATTTTCAGGCTCCTCAATCACCGGAACGCTCTGCTGAACGCCACAGGTCGAAACGAAGGTCTCACCCCAAGGATCCACATAGTTAACCGACACCACAGCCACGCGGGTAGCACCCGTAGTGTTCTCGGTGCAAGAGAACTGGATAGACGAGAGGTCCTGACTTACGCCGAAGTTCGAGAGCCAATCGGTACCCTGCGGCGATACGATGCCAAACTTGAACGTCTTAGCATCATCAACCGACAAGTTCGAATCAAGGTTTACACGACAAACCTCCTGAGCCTCGCTCGAAATCTCAACACTCTCGGCACGGAACTCCAATGTCGGAGTAACACCGCCCTGCTTGAGCTCGATAGTCTTCGAAGTAAATTGGTCTTCTGTGATAACAACGATTGATGCCTTACGACGCAAACCACGCGAGATATCGGTCGGACGATTCTCGTCATATTTGAACGTAAAGGCACCCTCGCCCTTACCCGATGTTGCGCCAACGAACTCGACCCAATCAGCAGAAGCCTCATCGACCGAAACGCTCCACGCACCCTCGGTACGCACCAATACCGACTTCTGGCCGGAATCAGGCGTTACAAAAATCTCTACGGTAGTATTTTCAGTATCTACGACGGTCACCTCATTATTGCATGAAGAGAAACCTGCCGCGATCACAACCGCGAGAATTAAATTAATAATCTTTTTCATAGTTCTATTTAGTTTTCTTCATTACAAATTATCTCTTGATGCAACGTACATTTGCACCATCGCTCGGAGCCCACTTCGAACCACCAACGCTCTTCGAAGAGATGCCTACATAAGCACGGTTGTATGTTGTTGTGTTATCTTCGGGATCAACAGCACCCGTTGCAACGAGGAAGTGGATTGACTGCGAACCTGTCGCATTGAACAAACCGTAGTTAGAACGATATGCACCCTTAGCCAAGTAACCCTTAGTTGCGAAGATAAGACCTCCGGCTTGGGCATTATCAGTTTCGCCTGCATTTACATTAGTCCACTTAAAAGCGCCCAATGCAGCAGACAACTCAGCATAAGTCGGAATGAAGTATCCGGCAGGACACGGATCGTACATTACGTTCGATGCAACCGTGTTGTTCCAGGGATAGTTCTCGCTATTGGTATCCAACGTAAAGTCATCGCTCCAATACTTCTTTTCGGCCTTATTCTCCAATACGAAGTAGTTCATCGGGTCCTTAACACCCTTTGCAGCACTCTCGACAGTCTTGCCGACACCGCACTTGAACATCTTACCATTGTCGAGATACTCTGCGCTCGGATAGTAGAATGTCTGCGAAATAGTATTACTTGCTTCACCCATTCTAGTCTCCCAAGTCTCATTACCCCACTGCTTAGCTCCGGGGAACGGAGTCGGACGACCCATCTGGTAGATCATACCTGCAGAGAGCATAAACTGCTCTGCTGTGTATCTCTTTGCAAGGGTCGGGTTGGCGGGGATATCCATCGCACCAATGTTGCGGTCCAATATAGTCACAGTACCGTATGCTACCTCCTTCGGTGCTACGGGCGGACACCACATATGCCATGTCCAGCAGATATTATCGGGAGCATCAGCAACGCAGATACCACCATTACCGGCTGTACCATCATAGAGGAAAGTAACAATACCCTTCTCGGGAACATAAGTTGCATTGCTGAACATATCCTCAGTGCTCTCATAAAGAACGTATGCAGCTGTATTCTCCTTCACGACATCCTCGTTAGCTACACGGTCATAACCACCGCGAGTCTTCGGGATAAAGCTATACCAACCTGCCTCAGTGAGTATGAAGCAGTTTGCGCAATCGTTATCGGTCGGAGTTAACGAAATCGGCATCGGCACAGCTACACTCTTTGCAGTTGCAGCTGCACGAGTCAATGTGCAAGCTGTCGGCATATCGCGATATACACCCATATCGGTATATACATCAATCGAGAGGTCGCCAGCAGCGTAATTTGCAGCAGGAATTGCCACATTTACCACAGTTTCGGTCGAAGTAAGCTTAAAGCCCTCGCCACAATCGATGGTAACCGAGTTCGAAGCCTCAGCTGCCATCTTAATTGTCGGGATATCTGTGTAGTTGACATCGACGGTTGTCTTACCCGACAACTTTCTCGTCTTACTCTTCACTACAATCTTGCTGACGGTCAAATCACCGGTAAGCTTTACCTGGAGCAACGAGAGTGTATTGTAGAGAGTCTTGGTATCCTTATTCACCAGACCGATGAAAGGCATCACGTGATCTGCAATAACACCTGTCGCATCGTATGTCTGAGTCGAAGGAAGAACGAAGTATGCCGAAGTTCCCTCGATACCCATAGTCTCGACATCTTGTGCAGGATAGATAACCGCAAGGTTCTCGCTCGGAACTGTAAATGTTGCAGTTGCAGTACCGACACCCATATTACGGAAGATCATACCGCTCGACGGACGGTTGTTGTCGAGGTCGAAGATTGTGATAGTATCACCAGCATTCCAGACCTTCTTGCAGTTCAGATCCGACTGCTCCAACTCAACATCAAGGATCGAGTAGGTAATATCCTTATCCGAAGCGTTAATCTCCAAATGCTTAACCTCTACGGGATCCTTCACGAAGCTCTGGACAACCGAACCGTCATCCATAGTCAGCGTTACGTTGAAGTTGCGATAAGTACCAACCGGCAAGCAGACAAACACTATTGTCGGGTTGTCGTAAGTTGTAGCAACGCCCTCCTCGCCACAGTTAAGAGTAACATAATTCAACGAGCCTTCGGTTGCCGAAGCAGCGTAGTTCTCGGCGAGGTTCACGTTCACAGCACCCGAAAGTGCAACACCAGCCTCACCTATCAACTCAACCTGCTTGATATAGCCATCAACCTTACAACGAAGACCGAGAGCACCATTAACATACTGGAATTCGAGAGGCTCACCGGCAACGCCATTAGCAACCATAAAGGGAGCATTCTCTGCGAACTGCTTGAGTTGATCGGGGTTGTAATCCTGTACCGAGTTCATATAAGCGGTAAGTACATCACCCGACTTAGCAGCCACATTCGACCAAGGATAGTATGCTACGAAGTTGCTCGGAACATCAGCACCGGCAAACACAGCCTCATCCTTACCTGCCTCGTTCGGTGCAATAACGAACTTTGCATTCTCGACACCCTCGGCAAATACACCGAATGCTGCATTCTCTGCCCACACGCGCGAGTCATCGCTCTCGTTACCGAGTTGGAGTGCATCGAATGTAGCAACGATAGTTGCATTTGCGGTCGGAGAAGTTGTATCGACAGCAGTCAGACGAGCGATAGTGTACGAGCCCTCGACAGCCTTCGTAAACTCGCCACCATCAACGGTAACAGTAACCGAAAGATCGGTATAGGTTGCGGGGGGAACCAACACATAGAAAGTAGTAGGCTCGTCGAGCGAGGTCAAAACGCCCTCGCCACAGTCGAGAGTTACCGACTTAACAGACTCCTCGACAGCTACGACATTGAAATCGCGAGCGAAATCAACAGCTACCAAGCCTGCCAACGCGCTATTCTCGCTGCTGACCTTAATCTTCTTGACCAATGCACCACCCTGTACCTGTACGCCAAGCGCACCTGCCAGGTAGTTGAACTCAATCTCGCCGGTTGTTGCCTTTGCAACAAGCGTCGGATTGTAGGTGGTCATCTGCTGACCGAAGTCTGCGTTATAAACCTGATTTTCGGGCAACATAAGAGTAATCTGCGAGCCATTACGCTTACTACCTGCATAGTAGGGATAGTATGCGTAAATCTCGCCCTGAACCTCATTGCCGTAGAATGCACCCTCGACAGCACCTGCGTAGCTGCTGAAAAGTTTGTACTCGACATTGTTACCCATAGTCGTACCGTAAACACCGACTTTTGCCTCAGCTGCCCACGTGCGCGACTCCACCTCTGTCGAAGTCTGCTGGCCACACTTGATAGCGAATACCTCAGGCTTAGCCACAAGCATCGTCACACCATCAACGGTGGGAACCAGCTCCTTCTCCTCGACAGCATTCTCGGTACAACCCACAGCTGTCAAACCGAGAACGGCGATTGCGAATAAACTGAATATCTTTTTCATATCGTTATTGTTTTAATTATTCCTGGACATTCTTCATCTGACGTACACAACGCACACCGTAACCGGTTGTCATACCGATCTGCTTCGGGCCATCAAAAGACTGACTAAAGGTTGCCTTGGACTGATTCTCCTCCTTATTGGGAGAACAATACATATACGCCGGTCCATTCAAAGAAGAGACAGTAGTATCACCATTACGCGCTTCATAGATGTAACCATTTGCGCCCACATTCTGCATTCGAGAGAGGCCATAGCCATTGTACGGGATCCAATAGACGCCGTCACCAGCCTCATTGACAGTGTACTGACCATAAGCAAGATTGTCACTAACCCAGACAGTCGTATATAGACGAGCTGTTACAACCTTAGTATTGCTCTCGTTAACCTTGTGGGTATTCTGCAGCGAACGATAAACCATACCCTGGTTGGGGATACAGTATCCATACGGACACGGATCGTACTTAGCCTTATCAGTCGTAGCATTGCTATAAGGGATATCGGTCTTGGTAATCCAAAGAGTTCGAGCATCTGAAGTTAACGAACCCTTACAAGTGATATCGCCATTAAACCACTTACTTACACTCTGCACACTCTTAGAATAAGCGTAGTTCGGGTACGAGATTGCACCATCTGCGCTCGCCTTCAACGAGTCCGAAGTCTTGAACGATCCCGAAACATAGTTATCGAAACCATAGATAACATACTTGGTTCGATACTGGAACGCGGTGTTAGCGGGTTCGATCTTGGTCTCTTCCGACATAATCTCTGCGCCCGGATAGCCATTGGGATTACCATACTGGAATGTAAATCCACAAGCAGCAACTGCGTTCTCGTTAGAGATATTCTTACACTCGGCAACAGTCTGCGGAGCGTATGTAGCACCGATATTGCGGTCCATCCAGGGGTAATAATTAACCACACCACTGCTGGTCACACCCTCAAACACAACATCCTGCGGGCGATCGGTACCCCAGATGTGGTACACCCAACCAATCTTGTACTTATCGTCGGTGATAGCCAACTTAGCATTACCCTTCAACGAGCCACCGTGACGGAAGTAAACCTTCGCATCTGCACGGCTCAAATATACCTCGTCGATAAGGTTATAAGGATAAGTCCAAGCAGTCTGAGCATATACCCACTCTGCACCTACCATCTGGTCGTTAGCCAGAGCAGCACCGTTAACGTGTTTAAGCTCAAACGAGTAGTAAGTATCAGCACCGTTAGGCTCAACGATATAGCAGTTAGCGTGTGTACCACCTGCATCGAGAGCAGTTGCTCCTGCTGCCTTTGCTGCAACAGCTGTGAAGTCAATATCTACGACATTCACAGGAGCTGAATTAGCATTAACAGTAACATTGTCGATACACTTAACATATGAACCCTGATCGGTCATAACACCAATCTGGAGAGCATCCCAAGTAATACCTGCCGGAACATCAACATAGATAGTTGTATACTCGCTCGCCGAGAGAGCTACGCCCGACTCCGAACTAATATATATATAGGTAGGCTCAAGTGCATTCTTCATAAAGGTTGTTGTCGGAGCAGCCTTATCAGCCGATGCAGCCTCTACGGCCACCTTCGCATCCGAAGCGATCGGAGTTTTACCATTCTTGACCGAAACGCTGAGAAGGTTACCATTACCCTTAACACGTATAGCCATACAACCCATAAGGCTCTTCACGCTGAATGTATTGTTCTTGCCACGAGCAAATGCTGCACGCACTCCCGTACCATATACATTATCAGCACCATTGAAGCTGTTGTTATTGGTGTAGTTGAAGGTCAGATTCTCCTGCAAGAGAGCCATCGACGGACCTGTTGCAACCCACTCGTAAACGTCTGTCTCGGCAGCACCCATAATCTTGAACTGAGCGGTTGTTGTATTCTCGCCCGACAAGAGGACACCCTGCTTAACGGTTGCAGAAGTTGCGTCATAAACAGCCAAAACATCGTCTGCGGTCCAAACCTGCTTGTTGCTTGCGTTAGCGAGCAAAGTCGGATCCAACGATACGGTGATGGTCACGAACTGTACGTCCTTAGCAAACTCTGCGGTCTTCAAAGCCTCGACAACAACCGAGCTATCGAGATTTGCAATCAGCGTATCGCCATCAGTAGTAGCAACACGGACTGCAAGACCATTGTAAGTTGCGGGAGGCAACTGAACGTAGAAAGTTGTCGGATCAGCAGTAGTGGTAGCCACACCTTCGCCACAGTTCAGAGTAATAAGGCTACGTGTACCCGACGCAGCAGGTGTGATAGCATTTCCGTTTGCCAAATCGACAACCAAGTTACCTGCGATAGGCTTATTAACACTCGATACAGCAACGCTCTTCACGTTACAATCAGCCTTAACCTTCACTGCTATAACACCCGTAACATACTCGAATGTGAGTTTCTCACCCTCGGCAGCCTGAGCAACAACGAAAGGCACATTAGCCTTGAACTGCTCGTAAGGATTGCTGTTGTAGGTCTGTGTTGCAGGCATCGACAACGTAAGTTTCGAATCCTCGAACTTCGTATCTACCGAGTAGGGATAGTAAGCTACGAGATCGCCAGTTGCCTCGATACCCTTGAACGAAGCCTCGGTCTTGCCAGCCTCGCCGTGCACAAGCGAATAGCGTGAGTTCACTGCATCTCCTGCGAAGACACCTACAACGGCACCATCTTCCCAAGTCTTGGCAGCAGTATCAGCCTCGCCATCCAGAGTCAGCAACTCAAAGTCGGCAACAACGACTGTATTACCTACCGAGCCCTCGAAATCTGTCAACGAAAGACGCTCAATGGTGTACTCGCCGGTCAAATCCTTGCCGAAAGTACCCTCATTGGTCTCAATCGAGATTACGAGGTCATCGTAAGTTGTAGGAGGAACCATCAGGTAGAATACTGTCGGAACATCCATATCAACGTGTACGGGGTTCTCTACAACGAGCTTCACGCTGCGCGATGAGTTATTAACCGCCGATACAGCAAAGTTATTCTCGTAATCGAGAGCAATAACTCCCGACAACGGCTTCGACTTACTTGACAATGTTACAGACTGCACATCCACATCACCCTTGATGCCGATGCCGAAGCATCCCATCGGGTGGAGGAATTCGAGAGCACCATCAACTGCCTTTGCAACGAATACAGAAGTATTCTGAGCAAACTGGCTCTTCACATCTGCGTTGTAGACCTGCTCCGAAGGGAAGGTCAACTCCAACTGCGAACCATTGGCTGTCGCACCCTCAACCCACGGATAGTATGCGTACACATCGCCGAGAACTTCGGGGCCGTAGAACTTACCCTCAGTCTGATCAACGCTCTCATTGAAGAGAGTGTACTTCGCATTACTTCCGCCTTCCGAGCCAAACACACCGAGCTTGTCGGTCTTAGCCCAAACGTGAGCATTCGTCTCTTCGGTAACTTCGAGAGTTGTCGCCTCGCTACCCTCTTCAACCGAGGGAGGCACCACCTCATTCGAAATCAACGCCAACGCCTCTACCGAAGCTGTCAGCACCGTCGAACCGCTCGCTCCAACACCGGAACCGGGCTCAGGGCCATTCTCCGTACACGATACGAAGACAAATGCCGCCAGAGCGCAACCCAATAAATAGGAGATTTTTTTCATAGCGTTTTGTTTTGGTAATTTAGTTAGGTTTTTAATTTGATGAATTATTTTGTTTGTTTTGTTTTGTTTAGCACACTGTTTCTTTTCGTCTTTTCTTGTAGTCGTTTTTTGTTGGTTTTAGCTTTTCTTTGTACTCTTTTATTTTTTCAAAATAAGCGGTTTTACTTTACATAACTCCATATTCTAAACAAAGGTAGTAATTTATTGTGTCACGACCAAGAATTTTTCGTTAAATTTTAACATTTTATCATCATTTTGCGTCACGCCCCTCCTCCGGCCCTCCAAACTCCTCCCAAACCAGGCCGAAAACCAGCCCGCTTTATTAAAATTTTTAGTAATTATCGAGGTCTAAATTTTGCACAAAAAAAAGGGACTGCGCAACCCATTTGGTTGCAACAGTCCCCATCTGTCAGAGGTCGCTCGACGAGCGAAATTACAAGGCTATAAAGCCCGCAAAATCAGCACATTAAACAAACTCTTGTATATTCGCTAAAATTAGTATTTCAGCTGCTCGGCAATACGTGTAACGAGCTCCGGCTCAAAGGTTCCGATCTCCTCGAAAGTAGGCACGATCAAGTCCTTTGCAGCGTCGTATTTATCGAGCCACTCAACCAAACGGAAGGGGTGCTCCATAATGTAGTTCGGGCACTGCGACACGTTCAAATAAGCGTCGGGCAACATAGCGTAACGGTCGAAATTAGTGCCGTAATCGAGCTTGCAAAGCGGAGTAAGAACTACGAAACGACGGAAGATACCCTGCTTACCATAGAGGCGCGGCTGCTGTGCGAGAGCCTCGTCATCGAAGGTCAGTTCAACCACGCATTTCTTGTCGCACGACATCTTCGGCACGTTCACAATCGGAGCCAAAGTATAGCCGTCGTAAGTCCACTCGCCATCGCCTGCAAGACGAGCATACTCGTACTTCTTGCCATTGACTTTCACCGACTTAGGCGGGAACTGTGCGGGGAAGCGGAGCTCGTAGCTACGCTCGTCAAGAGCACCCTCGTAATCACCCTCACGACCCTCGATAACAACGCGAACGACGTTACCCTTAACGGTCTTGGTAATCTTTGTTGTAGCGTACTCATCAGCGTAATTTGCAGCCATACCATTATCCTCATAGAGCGTAGTCTCGCCGTTACCACCGGGAATCACGTTGAGCACCAACTCATCGCAAGCCTCCTGCAAATTCTTCACAGTCGAGGGATTCATCGGGATAATCGAACCGGCCTTCGCAAAGTAAGGATTCTCGGCAATAGTATAGTGGAGAGTAACCTTCTGATTACCGTCATACATCATACCGGTAGCGCAGTCAAACCACTGACCCTCAGGGAACCACATCTCGCGCTCCGCAAGACCTGTAACGGGATCTACCGGCTTACAAACAGCCGTTGCGAGGATGTCGTCGCCGAACATAAACTGCTCCTTCATATCGTAAGCCTCATCAACCTCCGGCCAATAGTAGTAGAGCGGACGGCACATCGAAACAGCAGTATCGTAAGTCTGGCGAGCTGCGGTATAGATGTATGGTGCAAGATCGTAGCGCAAGCGTATAGCATCTGCCATCTCGAACATATGGTCGGGGAACATCCACACGCGACGCTCAATCTTCGGGTCGCGAGTGCAGTGAGTCTTATAAATCGGGGTAAATACACCATACTGCAACCAACGAGTATAGATTTCGGGGTCGGTATGAGTTGTACCCTTATGGAACATATGGCCACCGATATCGTGTCCCCAATAGCCGTAACCTACGTTCGATGCAGTTGCGGTGAACCAAGGCAAGAAACTCAGAGTCTCCCACGAGGTGTAAGTATCGCCAGAGAAACCTACCTGATAGCGGTGCGAGCCGAGGCCGCCCCAACGGTGATAAATCACGGGACGCTCCTTCGGATTACGCTCCGAAGCGTGGTGATAGAAGGTATGGTTGAGCCAGTAAGTATTGCTCAAATCCTTGACATACTTACTCTTACGCCACTGTTGCCAATCGAGCCACCAGAAGTCTACGCCATCATTCTCCATCGGACTGAGGACGGTGTTGCAGTAAGCCTCTGCCCACTTCTCCTCCGACATACGATAAGGCACGCCTTCGCCCGGCTGATCCCAGCCATAAGCCTTCGTAAATCGCTCGTAAGGCTCCTCGAAAGGCTCGATACCCGATGCAGGGTGAAGGTTAAGAGCCGTTTTCAGTTTCTCGGAATGAGCCCACGACAAGAAGTTCTTGGGCGAGGGGAAGAGCTGCGGCTTCCAGGTATAACCTGTCCAACCGATACGCTCGCCATACTTATCACGCGGAGCGTTCTTGCGACGCAAAGTCCAGGTCTCGTGCCAGTCCATATCGACAATCAGAACGTCGATAGGAATGCCAAAACGCTTAATCTGGCCAACCAAATCACGGAATTCGCTATCCGAGTACATCCAATAGCGGCTCCACCAATAACCGAACATATACTTCGGAGGAAGCGGAATATCGCCCGCAACCTTCGTGTAATCCTTCAAAGCCTTGGTATACTCGTGACCGTAAGCAAAGAGGTAGAGGTCCAGGCGGTCGCCCTCCGGACGGCACTCAACCCACTTCTCCCAATGCGAGTCGGTATCAACAAAGAGATGATTTACCGAATCATCAACCACGCTCCAACCTGCGCGAGAGAGGATACCCTTCTCCATAGGCTCGTAGCCGAGATTCCAACCATCACAACGGTCGAGAGTACGGGTCGTACCCATAAGGTTTGCACTCTCATCATCGCCATAGGTCCAAGTCACCTTTTCGCCATTGAGCATAAACTCAGCCTTCAAGTTCTCGGCAGAGAACTTCTCGCCCTTAACGTAGGTCAAGGTAACGTCGTCGGTCTTGATTACAAGAGCAGCATCGCACTCCTCAACCGAAAAGTCGGGCACCGGAAGGTTACGATTGATAAATGTCAGAGTTGCATTGTCCTCGAACTTACCGTCCTCGGCCCACTCCATACGGATCATCTGCGATGTAAGCACTGTAAAACGTGCATTACCCGCAACTACAACAGCCTTTTCGTTGGCTTTGGGGTCATCATTTGCAGCCTTCTTGCAGCAGCAATCACAACCCACAAAAAGTACCAATGCAGCAAGGCCCAAAAGTAATTTTTGCAGTTTCATAATTTAAGATTTATTAGTTTGGTTTGTATGTTTCAAACGCCATATTACATATCTTCTGCGAAGATAATCATAATTTTCGAATTTATCCACACAAAAAACCTTTATATCACAAAAAAAAATGTGAGCTGTCCGTTCAAGACAGCTCACACGCTATTTCCGATAATCTAAATCGGACTAATACTTCAACTGCTCGTTAATCTTAGCAACGAGAGCAGGGTCGAATGTACCAATCTCCTCGAAGGTCGGAACAATCAAATCCTTAGTTGCATCGTAGTTATCGAGCCACTCAACCAAGCGGAACGGATTCTCCATAATGTAGTTCGGACACTGCGACACATTCAGATAAGCATCCGGCAACATCGCATTGCGGTCGAAATTGACGCAATAATCGAGCTTACAAAGCGGTGTCAGCACCACGAAACGGCGGAAGATACCCTGCTTACCATAGAGGCGCGGCTGCTGTGCGAGAGCCTCGTCATCAAAGGTAAGTTCAACCACGCATTTCTTGCCACACGACATCTTCGGCACGTTCACAATCGGAGCCAAAGTATAGCCGTCGTAAGTCCACTCGCCGTCGCCTGCAAAGCGTGCATACTCGTACTTCTTGCCATTGACTTTCACTGACTTAGGCGGGAACTGCGCAGGGAAGCGGAGCTCGTAGCTACGCTCGTCGAGAGCTCCCTCATAATCGCCCTCGCGACCCTCGATAACCACGCGAACGACGTTACCCTTAACGGTCTTGGTAATCTTCGTGGTAGCATACTCGTCAGCATAGTTTGTGTTATCTCCGTGGTCCTCATAGAGCGTTGTCTCGCCATCGCCACCGGGGATTACATTGAGAACCAACTCGTCGCAAGCATCCTGCAAGTTCTTCACAGTCGAGGGATTCATCGGGATAATCGAACCGGCCTTTGCGTAGTAAGGATTCTCACCGATTGTGTAGTGGAGAGTAACCTTTTGGTTACCGTCATACATCATACCGGTAGCGCAGTCAAACCACTGACCCTCGGGGAACCACATCTCGCGCTCCGCAAGGCCCGTAACAGGGTCGATAGGCTTGCAGACAGCTGTTGCAAGGATATCGTCACCAAACATAAACTGCTCCTTCATATCGTAAGCCTCGTCAGCCTCAGGCCAATAGTAATACATCGGACGACACATCGAAACACCTGTATCATAGGTCTGACGTGCAGCATTGTAGATATACGGTGCAAGGTCATAACGCAGACGGATAGCCGCACGCATATCGAACATATGGTCAGGGAACACCCATACACGACGCTCAATTCGCGGATCGCGGGTCGAGTGAGTCTTGTAAATCGGGGTAAATACACCATACTGCAACCAGCGAGTATAGAGTTCGGGGTCGGTGTGAGTTACACCCTTATTGAACATATGACCACCGATATCGTGTCCCCAATATCCGTAACCTACGTTCGATGCAGTTGCGGTAAACCAGGGCAAGAAGCTCAGAGTCTCCCAGTTGATGTAGGTATCGCCCGAGAAGCCCACCTGATGACGATGCGAGCCAAGACCACCCCAACGGTGGTGAATCATTGCACGCTTATTGGCATCACGCTCGTTTGCGTGGTGAGTAAAGGTGTGGTTAAGCCAGAAAGTGTTGCTCAATTTCTTGACATACTTATCTCTGCGCCACTGCTGCCAATCGAGCCACCAGAAATCGACACCATCGTCCTCCATCGGACCCAAAACGGTCTTAAAGTAAGCATCAGCCCACTTCTGCTCCGACATATGGAAAGGTACGCCTTCGCCCGGCTGATCCCAACCGTACTCCTTTATAAAACGCTCGTAAGGCTCCTCGAAAGGCTCGATACCCGATGCAGGGTGGAGGTTGAGCGAAGTCTTCAACTTCTCGTTACGTGCCCACGTAAGGAAGTTCTTGGGCGAGGGGAAGAGCTGCGGCTTCCAGGTATAACCTGTCCAACCAATTTTCTGTCCATACTTATCCTTCGGACAATCCTTGATACGAAGTGTCCAGGTCTCGTGCCAGTCCATATCGACAATCAGTACGTCGATAGGCACGTCAAAGCTCTTAATCTGGCCAACCAAATCGCGGAACTCGCTATCCGAATACATCCAATAGCGGCTCCACCAATAACCGAATGCATACTTCGGAGGCAACGGAATATTACCTGCAACCTTCGTATAATCCTTCAAAGCCTTGGTATATTCGTGGCCGTAAGCAAAGAGGTAGAGGTCCTGACGGTCGCCTTCGGGACGACACTCAACCCACTTCTCCCAATGAGTATCCACGTCCACCAGCAGATGGTTCTTCGAGTCGTCGATCACGCTCCAACCTGCGCGAGAGAGGATACCCTTCTCCATAGGCTCGTAGCCGAGATTCCAACCATCACAACGGTCGAGAGTACGGGTTGTACCCATAAGGTTTGCACTCTCATCATCGCCATAAGTCCAAGTAACCTTTTCGCCATTGAGCATAAACTCAGCTTTCAAGTTCTCAGCCGAGAACTTCTCGCCCTTGATGTAGGTCAAAGTCACGTCGTCAGTCTTGATTACAAGAGCAGCATCGCACTCCTCGACCGAAAAATCGGGCACGGGAAGATTTCGGTTGATGAAAGTCAGAGTTGCATTGTCCTCGAACTTACCGTCCTCGGCCCACTCCATACGGATCATCTGCGATGTAAGCACTGTAAAACGTGCATTACCCGCAACTACAACAGCCTTTTCGTTGGCCTTGGGCTTGTCGTTCGAATACAGACCCGACGGTCTGTCGCAACCGACAAAAAGCACCATTGCCATAAGGCCCAAAAGTAATTTTTGCAGTTTCATAATTTTATTTATTAGGTTAATGTATGTGTTCGCATAACACGACACAACAAAGATATAAATAAAAGCCAGATATGCAAATCGACGGCTGAAAATATGTAGTAGATACAAAATAGATATCGCTTGATAATCTGCGGTTTAACCCAAAAACAGCACTATTTTTATGTAGTTACTCCACAGTGATATTCTGCACTAAATTTTCGAACTCTGCACGATCTCCAAGAGCCGAATTGCGCATTTTAGTACGATAATTATAGATTGTCGAGAGCGAGCTGTTCAAAAAATAGGCAATCTTCGTACTGTCGGTAATACCCAGACGTATCAATGCCAAAATTCTCAATTCGGTATTGAGTTTCGAGCGACCTTTGGGCGCGAAAGCGGCAGATGCGACCAGCAGGCGATTGACCTGTGCTATAAAATCGGGGAACAAGGCGAGGAACGACTCGTCGAAAATCTCGTAGAACTCCTTGCGCTCCTGCTCGGCAAATCGTGGAGAGCGCAACTCCTTCATCAAGGCATCGAGGCCCTCTGTGCCGACCGTACGGCTCAAAGTGTGGCGGTAATTATCCAATTTCGAGATGTACGAAGTACACAAATCCATAAATTGGCTGACATACTGCTCTTTGATTCGATTAGAGTCGATAAGTCGCAAATTAACCTCTTTAAGCTGTGTGTTGAGAGATTGCAACTCGTTGTTGCGACGGCTGATAATCTCATTCACACCAACCAAATCGCTATTCATTCGACGGATTCGACGTGATTGGCGCAGCAACCTCAGCGACACAAACAGAACGACCACCGCAAATACGCTGATGATAATTACCATAGCGGTCATAATGCGACGCCTTGATGCCAAGGTCTCGGCAAAGGCGTTATGGATTGCCTCATTCGAGGCCGAATACTCAACGAGGCGGACATTATGATTCGACGATAGGATATCGCTCATCGCGCAATTCATATAGCGATTGGCGCGTTCGACATCCCCACGCTCATAGAGTTTTATCGCCAAACGCGGCAGCGAAGTGTACTCCTTGACCGACGCGCGAAAATCGTTTTGCACGGCAAGAATCAACATTCGTTCGGAAGCAACCTCATCACCCATATAAGTATAGCACGAAGCTGTTTCAGCAGCAATCTGAGCTCGATGATGTATATCTGTTGCAACTTCATAAGCCTGATTAAACAGAACGATTGCCTCATCGTATTTTTTGCTATACATCAGATAGGATGCACGATTACGCAGATTGGCGGCACTACCCTCTTCGGATATCTCGATACGTCGTTTTGCCACCTCAGACATACGTCTTGCCAATACTTTGTGCTGCTCGGAGTCGCCCCACACAGACTGGCGCTCGTAATGCAGCAATCGGATATCGATTGAGAGGTATTCATACATCTCTTGGCGCGAGAGGGCCAATGTATCGACTTGCGACAATCTACGACGGCCCTCGTGGGTCGTTTCGGTTAAAATAGAGGCCTTTGCTGCTGTGAGATTTACACGATTTCGATAGTTTCGGCGATGCTCAGGCGAAAGGTTCTCATAAGCTTTCAGCATCTGCGCCACGTAATAACACGCAGAATCGACGTTAAAACTGTAATACTCTTCGTAGAGGTCGATACAACAGTCGATTTTCTGCACTGAATCTCCCAACACTAATCGCTGTCGTACAGTGTCGATTTTTGCCATTTTAGCGGCATCCCACTCTTCACGCTGCTCGAAGGCCGAATCCAACTCACAAAGCAGTGCCTCATTTGGATTTGCAGCAGGTCCGCAGCCTGACAGCAGAGCGGAAAGCATAAAAATTGATAAAAAATGGCAATATTTCATCATTCGTGGGCCGTGTTTTATGCAAATATATGCATAAGGTGGTTAATTTTCAAAAAAAATTGTAACTTTGTATTGATGAGGAACGGACTTTTTGAGATAATACCTAAACCTTTCCGAATGCGCGGAGTCTGGGTCGCTGTAACAATTCTGTTGCGAGCGATTCTCAACTTCGTGGGTTTGGCGATGCTTATACCCGTTTTGGTCTTGATTCTCGACACCGGCTCAATCCACAACGACAGCCGTTTGAGCCGAATTTACGAGGTGGTGGGATTCTCGTCCGACGAATGGTTCGTTGTGGCGATATGTGCTATGGTTGTCGGCATCATCATCATCAAATGTGCCGTAAATCTGCACCTCTACACCACTGAGCGCAACTTCATCTACGACCTATATCGCTATCTCTCTCGCAGGCTCTATATCGACTACCACAATCGCGGCTTGGGCTTTATCAAGAGCAACAACTCGTCGATATTGACCCGCAATGTCAATGTCGTCTGCCTGACCTTCGTGGTCGGTATACTTCGTCCGTTGGCAACAATCGCCAGCGAGGTGATGCTCTTCGTGCTGCTCTTCGTCGCACTCGCTTGCTACAACCTCACCGTAGCGATGCTTATACCGCTGATATTCATTCCCGCAGCATGGCTCTACATCCGTCTGGTCCGCAATAAGCTCAACAGTTACAGCGAAGTCGAGAACCGCACTCAGCGAGCTAATATGCGCAACGTCATCGACACCTACCGCGGATATTCGGACCTCGAAGTAAGCAATGCTTTCCCCTCGATGTTGGCACGTTTCGATAAGGCGATGAACGAGGTGATTGATGTTCGCCTTAAAAATGCCACTATCGCCACACTGCCGCAGATATTTACCGAAATAGGTGTCGCGTTGGCCCTTGTGGCTCTGGTACTGCTCAACCTCGGCATCGAGGGTGGCAATATCAAAATTCTATTCGGCATCTTTGCCGTGGCAGCTCTGCGACTAATGCCCTCGGTACGTAACATTATGGGTGCGTGGGCGTCGTTCCGCTACAATCAGTACACTATCGACATTATCCGCGATGCGCACATCGACGAGATAGACCCCACAATCGACGACACTGCCGAGCGTATGAATTTCGAGCGAGAAATCAGCGTCGAGAAGATATCATTCCGCTACGAGGATGGCGAGCAGGAGGTTGTAAACGACCTGTCGCTCACGGTGCGCAAGGGCGAGCGCATAGGAATACGCGGACGTTCGGGTGTGGGCAAGACGACGATATTTAACCTGATGCTCGGATTCCTGCAACCCACATCAGGCTCAATACGCATCGATGACGAACTCCTCACTACTGCGAATCGTCGTCGCTGGCTCAACATCGTGGGCTACGTTTCGCAGAACGTCTTTCTCACCGACGGAACGCTTGTCGAGAACATCGCTCTCGGCATTGCACCCGATAAGGTTGATCGCGAGCGTCTTAATCGTGCGATAGATATGGCCAATCTGCGCGAGTTTATCGACTCTCTGCCGCAGGGCATTGACACACCTGCCGGAGAGTGCGGAAATCGTCTTTCGGGCGGTCAGCGACAGCGTATCGGCATCGCTCGTGCGCTCTACAAGGAGGCCGAAGTCCTCTTCTTCGACGAGGCGACATCCTCGCTCGACAACGACACCGAGCAGAATATCAACACAGCAATCGAACAACTTTCGCAAAACAATAAGGAATTAACGATAATCGTCATAGCCCACCGCGAGAGTTCGCTGGACTACTGCGACCGAATAGTAACACTCGAAACAAATGAATAAAGATTACATCATAGCAGGATATCGTCTGCGCATCCACAAGCCCTATGCAGACCTCGTAGAGAACGGAATCCGCGGATTCAGACCCTTTGCTGTCGATTTTGATGCCGACGCCAAGCCCGTAATGGAGCTCCATATGGACGTGCCTCTCAACATCGAGGACTACCAGCTGCAAGTATTACACGAGTTCGACTTCGAGGACGCAAAACAGGACTGTTTTTTCTGCCGTTATGACCACGGGCATATCTTCTATATGCAACCGCAGGGATGTGGCGGAAACGGTCGTAAAACCATCTTTGTACGCGAATTTGGCTCGGCTGTGGTCGCAAGCAATATTGCCGAAAATGGCGCACCCGACGCTTCGCTCCTAAGATTCGGTCTGTGGATGATGTTCGGTCTCGCCATAAACCCGCTACACGCCATAGCTATTCACTCATCGGTAATCGTTAAAGATGGCGGTGCTGTGATGTTCCTTGGCGAATCGGGCACCGGCAAAAGTACCCACACACGCCTTTGGCGCGAAAATATCAAGGATGCCAAGCTGCTCAACGACGACAGCCCTATAATCCGCTGTGTGGATGGAGTGCCGACCGTCTTTGGCTCGGCTTGGAGTGGCAAGACCCCCTGCTATATAAACAAGAGTTTCCCGATTCGCGGTATCGTCCGCCTGAGCCAAGCACCCCACAACGCTATGCGTCGTCAGGGTACAATCGCATCACTCGGCGCGTTACTACCCTCTTGTCCACCCGCATTCGCATACGATAGTGAGTTGCAGGACAACATCTGTGCAACCCTCTCAGAGGTATTGTCACAGGTGCCGGTATATCACTTGGAGTGTCTGCCCGATGCAGCAGCAGCACAACTCTCGCACGACACCATCTTCGGCAACAAGCAGTAATGAAGGTTATCAGCAACGATATATTCTTCGCACAAGTAGAGGTTCTGCTTGACGAGGGGCAGAGCGTCGTAATCCGCGTAAAGGGGTACAGTATGCGTCCATTTATGCGTAGCGACCGTACGCAGGTACGCATAGCACCCATATCGAACTCTGGGCGCGAAAATCTACACGCAGGCGACATTGTGCTCTTCCGCTATCGTGGCCGTCACATCCTGCACCGCATACGCCACATCGAGGGCGACAAGATCACCCTCGCCGGCGACGGCAACTACCGCATCTGGGAGCATTGCAGCCACGAAGAGGTCATCGGTATCGTCACTGATGTAATTAACTACCGAGGAGGCTCCACATCGTGCAATTCGCGTCGCTGGCGATTCGCCTCAGCACTCTGGCTCGCCCTACCCCAACTCGTGCGTCGCATAATCCTCGGAGTTCTGGCCCGTATCGGCATAAAGTAGTTTTCGCAAGATGGTCAAGCGCGACTTTATTAGGGAATTTAAGGAGTTTAAGGAGCTTAAAGAGAGCAGGGTGGTTAGTGAGGTTTGTAAAGGCATTAAAGAGCATTAAGGGCTTTTATGAGTGTTAAGGAGTGCCACGAGGTTTATTAGACCGAACTCTCTAAACTCTCTAAACTCTCTAAACTGACTAAACTGACTAATAGCCAATAGCAAAAAAAGGCCACCCAATACGGGGTGGTCTTTTCTCTTATAGCGTTAGTTGATTATGCCTCCAAAGCGAAACGCTTGTAAGCAACAACAGTAGCCTCCTTGTCTGCACCAGCGATGAACTCGCGGATCGAGATCTTCTCGCCTACGAGAGCCCGGTTCAGAAGTGTGCGAATATAATAATTTTAGCAAAAATTTCACAAAAAAAGCGCCACGATTACTCGTAGCGCCTTCAATATTTAGGTTTGACCTAATTAGTCAGCAAGTGATACTCGCTTGAATGCAAGAACCTTAGCCTCAGCATCAGCAGCCTTGATGATATCCTTAACAGGGGTCTTGCCATCGCCCATCTGATAGCCCTGCTCTTCGAGAGTGTTCTCTTTGAGGAACTTCTGAACACGACCCTTAGCGATATTCTCAATCATCTGCATATTGAGGTTTGCCTTCTTAGCCTCACCTACGGTCTTGATGATCTCGCGAGCCTGCTCTGCCTGCTCTGCGGTGATCCAACCCTTAGACTGGTTCGACTCGATGTGCTCCTCGCTATCAACATGTGTAGGGTTGATACCTACCTTTGTGAGAGCTGCATTGATCTCCTTCTGAACGAGCTCGTCCTTAGTCTTCTCAACTGCAGTCTTGAACTCTGAGTCGAGAACGCTCTGCTCAACATTTGCAGCCGATACTGCAACCGGATTCATCGAAGCAACCTGCATTGCAACACCCTTAGCTACCTGTGCATCGAGCTCCTTGTTGAAGCCAACAATAGCAGCAAGCTTACCAGTGATTACGTGCATATAAGCCGAAATGAATGGAGCCTCAACACACTCATAACCTGCAACAACATGCTTCTCGCCTGTCTGTCCGGTCAACTCGGTAACAGCTGCCTCAACGGTACGGCCATCAGCGAGTGTGCAAGACATAAGAGCCTCCTTGTCAGCAGGGAAGTGAGTGATAGCAGCCTCAGCGATAGCGTTAGCAAGTGCCTGGAAATCAGCATTTTTAGCAACGAAGTCAGTCTCGCAACCAAGACCTACTACGATAGCCTTACCCTCGCCTACCTTAGCGATAACAGCACCCTCAGAAGTCTCGCGATCAGCACGCTTTGCTGCTACAAGCTTACCCTTCTCCTTGATGATCTCCTTAGCACGCTCGTAATCGCCCTCAGCGTCAACGAGTGCCTTCTTGCAGTCCATCATACCGGCACCGGTCATCTTACGCAACTTCATTACATCAGCTGCCTTAATCTCTATTGCCATAGTTTTTCTGGTTTTTTCTTTGTTAATAAATTACTCTGCCTGAGCCTCCTCAACAGCAGCAACTACCTCAGCAACGATAGCCTCCTCAGCATCAACAGTAGCCTTTACAGCCTTCTTGATGCGGGGCTTAGCCTCCTTCTTGGGAGCTGCCTCAGTGTTAGCCTCTGCTTCGAGAGCCTCTTTCTCCTTCTCGAGCTTGCGCTCCTCAGTACCCTCTGCAATTGCAGTGCAAACTACATCGAGGATAGCCGAAATCGACTTTGTAGCGTCGTCATTTGCAGGTATAACGTAATCAATGTTGGTCGGATCACAACAAGTATCTACCATTGCAAATACGGGGATATTCAGACGATTAGCCTCCTTAACGGCGTTAGCCTCCTTCTGCACGTCTACAACGAACAACGCTGCGGGCAGACGGGTAAGGTCAGCGATAGAACCGAGGTTCTTCTCAAGCTTTGCACGCTGACGTGCGATCTGCAACTTCTCGCGCTTCGAGAAGTTATCGAAAGTGCCGTCGTTGGTCATCTTGTCGATGGTTGCCATCTTCTTAACGGCCTTACGTATAGTAGGGAAGTTTGTGAGCATACCGCCAGCCCAACGCTCAGTTACGAAGGGCATACCTACGGCTGCTACCTTTTCGGCTACAATTTCCTTAGCTTGTTTTTTGGTTGCAACGAACAACACGCGACGACCGCTCTTTGCGATCTGTTTGAGTGCTGCTGCTGCCTCATCCAACTTTACAGCAGTTTTGTAAAGGTCGATGATGTGGATGCCGCCCTTCTCCATAAAGATATAGGGAGCCATTTTGGGATTCCACTTGCGCTTCAAGTGTCCGAAATGAACGCCGGCCTCCAATAATGTATTAAAATCTGTACGTGACATTTTTAATTTACTTGTTTTGTTTGTTTAATTTTAATCCTCTTTGCATCAACCTCTCGGCAGTGTTTTATGCGACAATCCGAGAAGTTTTCCGCGACCGGGCAATCGTCAAGTAATACAATATAAATATATATAGGTGTAGTCTTGTCGATTTTGCAACCCGTGTCGTGCTTTGCCGAAAATCTGGTCCGCTGCGATTAACGCTTGCTGAACTGGAACTTACGACGTGCTCCGGGCTGACCGGGCTTCTTACGCTCAACCTCGCGCGAGTCACGAGTGAGGAAACCGTTCTTCTTCAATACCGAACGGTACTCAGCGTTAACCTCGCACAAAGCGCGGGCAATACCCATACGAGCTGCCTCTGCCTGACCCTTGATACCACCACCATCGAGATTGATGGTTACGTCGAACTGACCCTCAGTCTCGGTTACAAGCATCGGCTGCTTAACCTCGTAACGAAGGATCTCCAACGAGAAGTAGTCCTCAAGAGACTTGCGGTTGATTGTAATTTGACCCTTACCCGGCTTCACGAATACGCGAGCCACAGCTGCCTTACGGCGACCAACGGTGTTTACAACTTCCATAGTGCTTACTTAATCTCGTTTAATTTAATAGTTTTGGGGTTCTGTGCAACGTGGGGATGCTCCGCACCTGCATAAACCTTCAAGTTCTTGAAGAGGTGATCACCAAGACGAGTCTTGGGGAGCATACCGCGAACAGCCTCCTCGATTACAAATTCGGGCTTGCGAGTAAGGTACTCTGCGGGGGTAGCAAAACGCTGACCACCGGGATAGCCCGTGTGACGAACATAGACCTTTTCGGTCATCTTCTTGCCTGTGAGTTTCACCTTCTCAGCATTGATTACGATAACGTAGTCACCGCAATCAACGTGGGGAGTGTAGCTCGGCTTGTGCTTTCCACGCAGGATCTTCGCGATCTGCGACGAAAGGCGACCCAATACCTCGTTGGTAGCATCAATAACAACCCACTCTTTGTTGGCTGTAGCTGCATTCACCGAGATAGTTTTGTAGCTTAATGAATCCACTTTGTTTTACGTTTAATTAATACTGTTAATTGTTGTAATCCTACCCGCACTTTGCGGGTGCGCAAAGGTAGATAAAATTTTCGAGATAAAAAAACAACCTTATAAAAAAAGTGTGTTTTTGACTCTTTGCGGCTCAAAAAGAGAAAAAAATAGGCGTTTGCGAGTGTGCAAACGCCCAAAAGCCGTCGATTTTGACTCTGAATATTTAGAAATTAACCCTTGCTCCGACAGTAAAGTGAATACCCAGCTCGCGGTACCACGCCCAATGGTAAATCTTCGCATTCGCGAGGTTGCGACCTTCCAGGAAGAGCGTACACTGCTTGGCCACCTGCCAATCGACATTCAGATTAACATTTGCACAGAACGGAGTAACCACCGTGCGCATCTGCATATTACTCGATTCGGGAGCCTGCGCAGGGTCGATACGTTCAAAACTACTCCACTCGGTCTTGCCATAGAAGTCGGACGATGCACCAATCGCCACCTTACCAAAGTCGTAGCGCACCTTCAAATAGGCATCAAACTTCGGGCGACCGCCCTTGATATCCTTATCGTCCAACTTAGCAAATTCGTTATTAACGTATCCGTGCAGACCGGCCGATAGTTCGAGATTGCTGATAGGCTTATAGTCCATATCGAGATTGAGCGACATTACAGTACGACGTGCAGATATCGGACGCAACCACATATAGTCGTAGTTGTACCAATAGATGCTGTTCTCGATGAAGAGCATACCTGCATAGAGTCGGTAAGCGAACTTATCCTTCGCAAATCGGCCCTCGATACCAAAGCGCATATCGTAATTTACACTATTTCTCATCGAGAGGTTACGCTCAACGAAGTCGAGGTAGGGGTTTCGCTTAACAAGCGAGTGGTAGCTGTTGCTTTCGAGCTCGGACTCTATCTCCAAGAAAGGGGTCACAAACTCTCGTTGGCTGATATTAAATCGCAGCTTAACCTGTGGCAGCAGATAGTGCGAAGCCTTCTCGCGTGTAGCCACCTTATCGTAGTAATAATCAGCACCTACCATCAACTCAAAGAGCTCCTTCTTATAGCCGTATTTCAGACCAACCATAGCCGTATTATCGGCATAATCATCCAAGTCCCAGAATCCCCAACGACCATCATATCCGGCAGCCAATTCGAAGTAGTGTTTCTTAAACTCGCGAGCAACACGGGCCTTGGCTCCGGCGTGAGCCTCCTGTAATCTGCGCTTATTATCGACGCTCAACCAGCCCGCTTTGTCATTAAAATAGTTACCCACAACGGCAACCTCAAAGTTTACGCGCGAGAGGTCGGTAAAGTTATCTCCGAAACGCAGTTTAGCCTCCATATCTTCGAAGTCGATATCCGAGCCGTCGAAGGCGTGACGATGATACATCTCCGAGTTGTAGTTCACATCTCCCTCAAAGATACGCTTACCGCAGTAAAGACCGCCGGCAACGCCCACCTTATTGTGCATCTGCATAGCATCGGTCTTCTCCTTATTGTAGTTGGGTAACTTGGCATACTCGCCACGGTGGTTCAGATATGCCAACAGATAACCCACGCGGGTATTGTGAATTGAGGCATATACATCGCCAATCGTATTGAGCGGATAGCCTGCACCTGCCTTGATGTAGAAATTTTTGGGGCGGTTAAACTCCCAATAGGTCACAGTCGCAGGGTTAAAGCTATGCGTAGCGAGCGATGTGGAGTACATCTTCGGCGAGATTGAGTAGTCAATCTCCGGACGCATCTTTACCGTATCGACCATATTAGGCTCGATAGGCAACTTCACGGCCTCGGCCACCTCCGGAACATAAGCTTTGGTCACCTCGACCTGCTTGGCAACCTGCGCAGCTGCCACAGCGGGCAGTGCCACAACAGCCAGGCACAATACTATTTTCAGGCTATTCTTGATCATCATCTCCATCTTCGCGGTTTAGTTAAGTAGTGCAATACGGGCCTTAGCCTCATCGACAATGCCGTCATCGGTCGGTGTATATCCATCGGCAACGCTCTGGTATGTAGCGCGAGCCTGGAACATATCGCCCTTCGAGCGGTAGATATCTCCCAACAGGATAAAGGCCTTACCCAGCCAATAAGAGTGGGGCGTATTCTTGTCGGCAAAGGCATAGACCAACTTCTCGGCCTCGTCCATATTGCCGGCTTTATATTCGTGTTCGACAATCAGATAGGCCGCCTCGGCACCCTCGACATAACGCACATCCTCGCCCAATGCTCGCCAGAGTTCGAGAGCGGCATCATCTCCGCGCTTACGCAGCACCTGCGCCTTCGCATAGCGCGACTCACGCACGGCTTCCTCTCCGGCAAACTCCTGCGCCAGAACATCGTCAGCCATAGCCACCAGCTGCTCGTCGTTGGCATAAGCCTTCACAGCCTTGACATATCCCGACATCGCCTCATTACGCAAAGGCTCCTGAGTCTCGACATCGTAGAGTTTACGATAAGCCTTGGCCGAATCCTCGTAGCGACCCTGCTCGAATGTGAACTGCGACAGCTTATCGAGCACACGCAACGTATATTGGCTCACGGGACGCTCGGCCAGAACAAACATCGTAGCCACAGCCTCGTCGTACTTCTCGTTTTTCAGATAGCAGTCGCTCAGGTAGAAGAGGGCATCGTTCAAGTAGTATCCCTTCGGGAATGTAGCGACATAGTTTTCGAGCGGAGTGGTAGCCTCGGCCGTACGGCCTGCGACGTAGAGCTTCTGTGCCGATTCGAACGAGAGCGAATCTCGCGCCATCTGGCTCAAATCGCACTCCACACCGGCCTTCTCGGCATAAGCAAAGTAGGCATCCACATCGCCCGTCGAGACGTGAATCTCGCGCACCGAACGCAGAGCCTCCTTAGCCTCGACAGCCTGGGGATCCTTCGCAATAACCATATCGTAGTATTTGAGCGACGAAGGTGCATCGTGCAGGTTGAAATATGCCAGACCCAAATCGAGCAATGCCTGAGTATGGTTGGGCGACGAGGGATAGCTCTCGACAAAGAGTTTGAGCGTCTCGGCACCATTACGATACTGCTCCTGCGCGATGTAGGTACGACCCAGCTCGTAGGTTGCTTCATCAACATAGTCGCCTCGGTCGGCCGTCACAATCGAGCGCAAAGCCTCAATCTTCGAAGAGTTACGTCCGAGGATTCCGAGCGCTATGGCACGCTGATACTGCGCATAGTAGCTCTCGGTAGTTCCGAGTGCCGCAGCCTTCTCGTAACAGCCCACAGCCGACTTAAACTCACGCATCGAATAGAGCGCATCGCCGTAACGATTCCACGCATCCGCACGGTAGTTATCCGAAGTGCGGTACAAATCCGTAAACTTCGCAAACGAACGCTTTGCATTGGGCATATTATCCATCGAGAAGTAGGCATAACCCATATTGTAGATAGCCATTTTGTACTCGCGCTCGCTCTGCGGTGCGCGGTCGAGATAATACTTATACTTCTCGACAGCCTTATCGTAATCGCCACGTCCATAAGCAATCTCGCCAAGCCAGAAGTTACCCAACGCTCCATATTTGGGGCTCACACCCACAGCCACAGACTCTTCGAGCATCTTCTCGGCCTTTTGGTCGTCGCCCTGCTTGTAGGCCTCCAAGGCGTTGAAGTAGGTAATCTTCTGCAACGCTGCACGGATGCTGCTATCGGGATTAGGCAGAGCCTTGATAGCGTTGTAGGCGTTGTCGTAGTTGCTCGAATTGAAATATGCAGCCACCAACAACTCGCGAGCCTGCTGCAAGCGAGCCGACGAGGGGTATTTGTCAATATATCGTGTCAGGATATTGACCGCAGCATTAAACGTACCGCCACCCAGCTCGTACTGCAACTTTCCGTAGTTAAAGAGCGCATCCTCGGCAATCTGCGAGTCGAACTTGTCGTTCGAAGCCATAGCAAAGGCACTGCTTGCCATTCGCTTGTCGCCATTTTTGAGGTAGCAATCAGCCAAATGATACGAGGCATTCTGTGTCAGCGCATCGTCCGCGCCACACACCTTATTCAATGCCGACTGCGCCTGATGATAGTTTGCAGTACGATAGAGCGAATAACCGAGGATATAGTTTTCGGGACGGCCCATTTCACCTCCCGATTTTTCGTAAGCTCGGATATAGTCCGCAGCCTTGCGGAAGTTGTTCATACGGAAATACGACTCTGCCATTATGCGCTGCAAGTCCTTCGCCTGATCCTTCGACGATTTCGGCAACAGTTCGCCACCGACCTTCACAACGTAGGGATAGTTACCCTCCTTGTACTCGATTTGAAGCAGATAGTAGGGCACCAACTCTCCGTAGGCATCGCTCGTACGCAACGAGTCAAAACCCGACTTTGAGGTAGCATAATCGCCTCGAACATACTCGATGTAAGACTTGTAATAGACTGCGTGATCGGCAAACTCTCCACCGAGGCTCACCTTATCGAAGTGCTTGTATGCAGCATCGTAGTTCTTATCCAAAAACTCGATATAACCCATACGCACATCATACTTCTCGCGCTGCTCCTGTGTCAGAATTGAATAATTGACATTCGAGAACTCCTTGCGAGCCTTTGCAAACTCATTCTTGGTACAGTAGTACGACGCCAGGGTGTAGTAGATGTTGTTATTGTAGGTCGAGCCCTTGTAGCGTTTCATAAAGTCGCGCATCTGCGACTCGACATCCGTCTCGCCTAACTGCATCGCACACATCACGATATAGTAATCCGTCGTCTGACGCTCGGTCGCGGCAGTCGGCGGAAGCATCTCGCGAACTTTCGTAAATTGATGGCGGGCATCGCACCAGCGTCCGGCATCGAAAAGCTCGACACCGCGCTGTATTGAGAGAGCGGGCTCGTGACGGTTAGCAAGGGCTAACCAAGGGGTCGATAACAACAAAGTTGTTAGCAGTATAAGATATTTACGCATACAGTATCAGAATATATTGCGCAAATATAACGATTTTTTGCGAGAAAAATTCTCTTTTGGAGCTAAAAAAGTACTCCAAACAGCTATTCGGACTCTTCAACCTCCCAATCGGGAACGATTCTTGCCGTCCAAATGGCGAATATTCACCAAAATATCTGATTTATGAGAGTAAACGTAACTATCGAATGGTGCCACGACGTCACCTTCAAACTCGCCAACGGAGCCAAATGTGATTCGCTGAATCCCAAAGAGTTGCTGCTTTATGCCACAGCCGAATGTGCAGGCATAACCATTATGAGCATTTTGGCCAAGGAGCGTATCAAACCCAAAAATCTCGAAATCTCGATGAGTGGCGAACTCGACAGCGATAAGGTAACGGCCAAGAGCCAATATCAATCGTTCCACATCACCTACAACATCGAGTGCAACCACTTGGAGGAGCAATCGAAAATTAGTCACGCAGTCAATCTCTCGAACGAGAGCTACTGCGGCACCTTGCAGATGATGCGCAAAATCGCACCCGTATCTCACGAGATTGCCATCGTTAGTAGCGAGAAGGTCGAGATGTAATTCGTTGATAATCCGACACTGCAACCGCGTAGTTATACTGCGCGGTTATTGTGTTGGTATAGAGTTGCAACCAGCTTATCTGCGCCTGCAAAACATCGAGCACTGTTGTCACACCCTCGTTGTAGGAGTATGTGCTGATTTCGAGATTCTCGCGGGCAATCTGCATACTGCGCATCGATGTCTCGACCTGCGCACTGCTATTGGTCAGTGCCACCCAACCATTCATCTCCTCACGCATAATATCATCATAGAGTTGCGACTGCGCCATCTCGCTCTGGTATTGACGTTGTCGGGCTGCTGCCACTGCGCGATGACGCTCGCCCCAATGGAAGATAGGCACACTGACCTGCGCAAAGAACGAGCCGTTCATCTCGGTTTGTCCCGTCCGATTGGGCGAATATGGAGCCCACGTTCCACCCACACCAACAGATAGTTGCGGGTTAAACGGAGCCTTTGCTGCACGCACAGCCACCTCGGCACGCATTCTCGCGAGGTCGGCAGCTGCATAGTCGGGGCGCGAGGCAACAATATTATCGAAAGGCACTCTCGCAGGCAGCGGTATCGAGTCACTAATCGACTGCGTGAGTTGCACATCTTGCTCTAAATCTACACCACGCAGAATATTGAAATTATGCCTTGCTACCGAGTAGTTCTGTTCGGCCACCGAGAGTTCGTACATAGCCTCGCTAAGTCGCGAATCAATCTGCAAGACATCTCCTTTGGCGATATATCCCTCCTCGAAACGAGCATCTACCAACACTTTGAGCGAGCGGATGATATCGACATATCGGCGCACCGATTCGAGATAGCGTCCCATAGCCGAGAGGGTCCAATAGGTATGCTCGGCAGCATAACCCACATCAAGCAGTGCAAATGCTTCGTTGCAGAGCGCGATATCGTAGTCGAGTTCTGCACTCTTGTAGGCCGCCCGCACTGCTCCACCGGCATAGAGTGTCTGGATGATTTGAGGTTGGAGTGCAAAATCCCAGCGTCGCACACCCTCGACGTGTCGGAACTGCACCGCAAAGGAGCCATTAGCCGCCAACGAGGGCAGAAAACCGGTCTTGGCACGTCCTACATTTTCGCGAGCCTCATCGCTCTGTGAGTTACGGATTTTGAGAGTATGACTATACTCCATAACACTCTCACGGTAGTCGTCGAGCGAGATTTGAGCCTGCGCAGTCGAGATGGATGCAGCTATCGCCGCTATCAGCATATATCGTTTCATATCAACTATTTACTTTAATACCACAGAATAGTGCATAGGTTACCGGCAAGAGGAATATCGTCAGCAACGTCGCCACAAACAGACCTCCCATAATCGTTGCAGCCATACCTCCAAACATCGAGTCGAAGAGCAGGGGCAACATTCCGAGAATAGTCGTTCCCGACGCAAGGGTCACCGGCACAACTCGCCCACGCACGGCACGTACCAGCGACTCTGCGGCACTACCCTCTCCGCGTAGTCTTTCCTCTGTAATCCTATCGACCAGGATGACTGCATTTTTGATATTCATACCCACCAAACCGAGCAGTCCAAGCAGCGAGAAGAAGTTAAAACTCTTGCCAAAAATCGCCAAGCCCATAACCACGCCCACAAATATCAGCGGAATCATCGCCAAGATGACTATCGGGTCACGATAGTTGCGGAAGAGCAGCAGCAGAACGGCAAAAATCAGCAACAGCGCAAGAGGCAGATAGTGACCGAGGGCTGCGTTCGACTCGGCCTGCTTCTCCTGCTCGCCAAAGACCTTGAAGGTATACTCCTCAGGCAGCGTAATCATCTGCTCGACCTCAGCTCGCAAATCGTTGAACAACTGTGTGGCGTTCACTCCCACAGCGGGGTCGCACTGCGCCTTCATCACACGCTGACGGTTGTAGCGTTTAATCACTCCGATATCGAAGCCAAAATCAAATCCATCGACCGTCTGCTCGACCGAATAGACCCGTCCGCCACTCGAAAATACGGGCAGAGCCTGCAAGTTCGTGAGGTTATAGTTGTCTATATTCTCGTCTTTGAGCAGTATAGGCATAAATTGGTCGCCACTGCGGTACTCGCCTAAGGTATAGCCCTCGGTAGCGATAGTGACACCCTCGGCCATACGGTTGCGACTTACACCGATGCGCTGACCCTTCATCTGTGAGTAGGAAGGCAACCACGCAGGTCGTCGATTACCCCAACTGTTGCGCACATTGTCGCATAGCGGATTCTCGCGCATAATCTGCTCGACAGCCGACGACAGACGCACCAATGTATCTATGTTATCGCCAATAAATCCGAGTTCGATAGTGGCATCAGGCACGGGCGAGAGAGCAAAGAGCGATGCTCGCAGCCAGACATCCGGATAGTTCTCGGCGACATACTCCTCGAAACGAGATTTAACCTCAGCGGTCTGGCGTTTCGAGTGGAGCTCCACGAGCATATTTCCGAAGTTGGGCCGCGCAGCCACACTGCTACTCGCGAGGTAGTAGCGCGGAGGCGTTCCTCCGGCCGTAATCGAGACGTGGCGCACTTCGGGCTGGGCAAGCAGCCAATCCGACATTTCGAGCATCACACTCTCGGTCTGGCGGATATTATGGCCGTCAGGCAGGATTACATCAGACCTGAAATAGGGCTTATCGAGCGACGGAAAGAAGTTTTGGGGCATTGCACCCATAACCCACAGCGAGCCCACGAACAACGCCACAGCTACCACAACAGTCAGCCAGCGGTGGCGCAACATCGCCATAAGCACACCGTCAAACATACGCTCGAATCGAAGAGCGCGCTCGCCTCGCGGAGTCGGCACATTAAGCAACGACCGACCGAAGAGCGGTGTCTGCGTCAGCGCGAGCACCCAACTCAAAATCAACGACACAGCGATAACCACAAAGAGCGGTTTGACAATCTCGGCAACCGACGAAGGTGCAAGATAGAGCGGCAGATACGAAAATATCGCAATAAGCGTAGCTCCGAGCAGGTCCCACTTCGGGACATCGGCACCTCCCACCACGGCTGCATCTCGTCCCACACCGCGCAACATAGCACTGCGAGCATTATCCGTAACAACAATGGCGTTATCGACCAACATACCCATAGCTATAATAAATCCTGCGAGGGATGTTCGATTGAGCCCTTCGCCCAATATCTGCATAACGAGCATCGTACCGCCAATCGAGAATATCAGCGACGAGCCGACCACAACACCTGCACGCAGTCCCATAGCGAGCATAATTATCAGCACCACAATAGCCACCGACTCGGCCAAGTTGAGCAGAAAGGCGTAGTTTGCCTCGCGAGCAATGCGGTTTTCGGGATAGAGCACCGTGAGCGACATACCGACAGGCATATCTGCCTCTATTCGTGCAAGCAGAGCATCAATCTCTGTACCAACCTTTACCACATCGACTTCGGGCTCGGTCGAAATGCCGATACCGATGGCACGTTCGCCATCAACGTGCATAACCGCAGCCGGGGGCGAGCTATATTCTAACTCGACGCGCGCAATATCTCCCAGACGATACTGTCTTCCGTCAGACGCAAAGAGGAGTTGATTTTCGATATCTTCGAGGCTCTTGTAGGTGCTACCCTCCAAAATCTCAATCTCCATAACTCCGGCCATCTTCTCGCCCGTATTTACAATACGATTTTGGCCACTGATAGTCGAGATAATCGTTTCGGGACGTATAGCGAAGTTTGCAAGTGTTCCGATAGCTATATAGACATTGACCACAGGGCTCTGCTCGCCATAGAGCGTAACCTTCTGCACACCCTCAATAGTCAGCAGTCGGGTCTTGATACGCTGCGCGGCCTGACGCATCTCATCCCACGTGTAGCCACGGTCTGCCGACAGACCATAGTATATGCCATAAACATCTCCAAAATCGTCACTAACAACCAACTCCTTCACTCCGTCCGGCAGTAGTGGACGTATATTGAGAATCTTGCGACGCAGTTCGTCCCAGAGCTGCGGAATTTCACGCGGAGGTGTTGCAGCATCAAGCTCGACAACTATTCGGGCCGAGCCGAAGGTCGATTCGGAGGTCACGTTATCGACACGACGCATCGACTGCACCTCGCGCTCGATAGGCTCGGTAACGAGTTGCTCGACCTCAAAGGGATTGGCACCCGGATAGGACACCGTAATCACGGCACTCTTGATAACGAAGTTCGAATCCTCCTTTTTGCCCATACCGAGGAATCCCCACACACCGCCCACAAGCAGTACCGCGAGAAAAAACCATACAACCTTCGGGTTGCGTAACGAATATTGCGAGATATTCATATCCGAAGTTTTTAGTGGATTATACGCACTTTTTCGCCCTCTTTGAGGCGATAGACACCTGCGATGACTACCCTATCTCCGGGCATCACTCCGCCATCGACCAACACCCTGTCACGCTCGAAAATCTCGCCCAAACGCACCGGACGCAACGAGACGATATCCATAGAATCGACAACCCAGACGAAGTTTCCGTCGTGCATAGGCGCATATATAGCCGAGATTGGCAACGATACCGCCTCGGGCAACTCATCAACAGTCCTCATCGTTACCGTACACGACATTCCGGGGATTATATGATAACGATGCTTATCGACATCAAGCAGTCGCAGCGACACGGGGAAACCCGAAGCATCCGAGGCCGTACGCGCATAATCCTTAACCACGGCAGCAAATGACACGTTCGGGATATTATCGAACACGACGCTAAACGTAGTAGTCTTGCGCGTAAGCTGACCAAGGCTGCCTTCGGGGATTGTAAAACCCACGGTCGTACTCACAGGATTGACCAATCGCAGAATAGTCTGCCCTGCCGAAACACGCTGGAAGGCATCGACGTAGGTTCGCTCGATAACACCCGCAAACGGAGCTCTCAGGCGCGTATTTTTCAGCAAATCGACAGAATTATCATAGGCCGAGCGAGCCTGCGAGTAGAGAGTCTGCACCGACTCGAACTCCTGCTGCGATACAGCATCGTGGTCACGCAGACGTTTGGCTCGTTCAAGACGCGAACGAGCCTCGGCAAAAGCCGAACGATTAGCCTCGACCTGCAACTCGATATCGCGTGGGTCGAGGGTTGCAAGCAGTGCCCCCTTGGCAACGCTATCTCCCTTTGCGACAGGCACCGAGAGCACCTGTCCTGCGATTTTGAAGGCGAGATTTGTCGCATCATTCGCAGTCGAAAGACCTGCGAAGTCCTTATTCATATAACGAGCATATTCAGCCACCTCGACACGCACCACACGCGGACGAACGGGCTTGTCGGGCATATAGTCACACGCTGTGACCACAACCGCGATGAGTAGAAGAGTAACTATGCGCATAAAAAAAATTGACTTTCCAGAAGGATAGTCAATTTTTGTACCAAGTTGGCACTATATATTTAATAATATTATACTGCGAATAGAGAGTTACTCGATATCACGGCAGTTATACTTGCCAACAATCGTGCCCTTATCAAGAACTACAAGACCCGTCGCGGCTCGCAGCATAGTCTTCATTACCGTAGCATCAATATTACAGCACTGCACAGGCTCGCTACCCGCAAACGAGCGGAACATCTCGCCTCCCATACGTTCAGGTGTGACGCAGATAACCTCAGCACCCTCCTCAGCTGCTCGTTCGACCACCCGACGCAGTCGCACGGCACATTCGGGTTTGATACGTTCGAATCGAGTTACGCAAATCATATAGAGCCGTCCCTCGGACTCGGTAACCAAAGCTGTCGCATCTGCACCCTCGCCATTACGCAGCGAGAACTCGCTGATAAGAGGTTTCACGACAACGTGCTCGTCGCTGTCATCGGCCTCGACGCGCGTATCGACCCACTCCCAACGCTTGGTATTATGCCACTCGCTATCTTTGAGGTCAAACTCGCGCACTCGACCCGTACGCTTATGTCGGCAGACAATTACCACATCCTCCTCGTGGGTTTCACGAGCCAACGCATCCATCTCCTCGCGAATATTTACTCCGACCTTATAGGGCAAAAAGTCAATCAACGGCAGGTGGAAATAGCAATATGTACCTACGCCCATACCGATAGTAAAGAAGAGTGTCATTAAAAATAGTTCCAGACGCTTGAAGACGAAGATTTTATCGGGGCGATATCTCCACCAAACAACAACCGATAGAGGCCACAATGCCAAATTCTTGAAGAATGTACTCCAAGGCGAGAGTTTAATCGCATCGCCAAAACATCCGCAATCCTCGACCGGAATCCACGTCGCACTCAAAAAGGTCAGCACCACAAAGAAGGTCATCGACAACACCGCAAAAATCGACACAAGACGTATGCGCACCTTGAACGAGAGCATAAGTCCCATCATCAATTCGGCTCCGCACATCCATATCGAGAATATCATCGACACGGGCGAGAGCCACTCCAATCCGTAGATTGAGAGGTACTCATTAACCTTCAATGCCGTACCCCACGGGTCCACCGATTTTACGAATCCCGACACGATGAAGGTGAGTGCCAGAACATATCGGCAGACGTGCGCCAGATTACGGAAGGCTCTTCGTTTGGTTAGCTTGGTCAGTTGCACAATCTTTCGCTATTTAAGTATTTGAGCCAATGCCTTCTCGATGCGACCGAAAATCACATCAGGGGCTGCCATTCCGCCCTCCGAATCGCTACAATCGACCACCTGCAAGCCATCCTCCTCGGCTGCGGTTTCGAGATAGACACGACGCACCGCCTGCTGCAACGAGAGCGAGGCCTCGTGGATATCCTTACCACCATTCAGATAGTTACGGTCATCGCCCTCACGCTGCTCGGTCAGTTTGCGCTCGGTAAATGCAAACGGAACATCCAAGAAGAGCGAGAGGTCGGGGCGCGGAATCTTATTGTAGTCGTACTCCAACTCGTAAATCCATCGACGCAGAGCATCGCGCTCTTGTTTATCCTCGATTTTAGCACACTGGTAGCCAATATTAGAATAGACATAGCGGTCGGCGATAACCACCTTACCTTCGTCAAGCCAGCCCTGTACCATCTTCGCGGCATCGGCTCTATCGCCTGCGTAGAGCAGTGCCACAAGGTAGGGATTAACCTCCGCAGCCGAGCCGAACTCGCCACGCAGGAATCGCGCTACAAGGTCGCCATAAATCGGAGCGTCAAATCGCGGAAAGTGAAGATACTCACTCTCCACACCTCTTGCGAGGAACCACTCCCTGAGCATCTTAATCTGGGTCGATTTACCGGCTCCATCGAGCCCTTCGAGAACTATAAACATATCTTTTTCGGTTTCGGTTTCACTTATCTTGTTTATTGTCGCTAACGCAACATTCGGGCAGCACGCTCGACACCTGCCACCAAGGCATCAATCTCGCTTCGCGTATTGTAAATTGCAAACGATGCTCGACACATTCCACTCACGCCATAGTGCGTCATCACAGGCTCAGCGCAGTGATGTCCCGTACGAATAGCGATGCCCAACTTATCGAGAATCATACCCACATCGTAAGGATGCGCTCCCTCGATATTAAACGACACAATCGGACACTTACCCTCCGTCCTGCCATAAATCTTCACTCCCTCGACTGCCGACAATCTCTCGGTGCAGTAATCGAGCAAATCTCGCTCGTGGGCTGCCACCGCCTCGGCATCAAATCCTTCGAGGTACTCGATAGCACAACCCAGAGCAATCGCTCCGATAAAGTTTGCGGTGCCCGCCTCGAATTTAAGCGGCAGAGCTGCAAAGGTTGTTCGCTCGAACGACACCGTATCGACCATATCGCCACCAAACATAAAGGGATTCATTGCTTCGAGCAGTTCACGCTTGCCGTAGAGCACACCTATACCCGTCGGGGCATAGAGTTTATGGCCCGAAAAGGCATAAAAGTCACAATCGAGAGCCTTGACATCGACTCCTCCGTGCACCACACCCTGACAGCCATCGACCATAACCAATGCACCCACCGAGTGTGCAGCATCAATAATCTCTCGCAAGTCGGGACACGTTCCGAGGGTATTCGAGGCCTGCGTAACGGCAACTAACTTGGTACGTTCGTCCAAAATTTCGGGCAAGAGTTCGGTCATCAGGCGACCCTCTTCATCAAAGGGCAGAACCCGCAACTCGGCACCCTTACGCTGGGCTATCTGCTGCCACGGAACGAGGTTAGAGTGGTGCTCCATCTCGCTTACGACCACATTATCTCCCTCGCAAATATTATCCAGTCCCCAACCATACGCCACCGTATTAATCGAGGCCGTAGCTCCGGCCGTAAAGACAACCTCCTCACGCTCGGCAGCACCGATAAATCGACGCACTCGCTCACGAGCCTGCTCATAGAGCGACGTCGCCTCTGCCGAGAGGTAGTGTACCCCGCGGTGGATATTCGCATTCAGCTCATTGTGCAGTCGCTCGACCGTTTCGGTTACGCACAGCGGTTTCTGTGCCGTAGCTCCGCTATCGAGGTAGACTAACGGCTTGCCGTGCACCGTACGTTCCAGAATCGGAAAATCCTTGCGTATTTCGTTTACATCAAACATTACAACCTGTTAAGTTTCGATTCTACCTCCGCAGCCAATGCCTCGCACAGCTCGTCACACACCTCGCAACGCTGCACAACATCGCCCACAAATCCTTCGAGCAACATTCGTCGGGCAGTCTGCTCGCTCAGTCCTCGCTGACGCATATAGAGAATAGCATCGTCATCAATCTGGCCCACCGTAGCTCCGTGCGAACACTTCACATCGTCGGCATAGATTTCCAACTGCGGTTTTGCTATGATATGAGCCAAGTTACCAATCTCGACATTACGGCTCTGCTGGCGAGCATCAGTACGCTGTGCATCCTGCGCCACATAGACCAAGCCGTGGAATTCGCCCGTAGCTCTACCCGAAACAACTCCTTTGACCATCGACTCACTGCGACAATCCGAGACATTATGGCGTGTCGTAAGGTCAAATACCGAGTGTTCGCTATCCGTTCCGACAAAGACTCCGTGCAACGTGCTCGCAGCACCTCGGCCATCGAGCGCGACATCATACATCGCATTTGCATCGCCCAGCTGCGCCACGACCATACGGCACTCACTCGATGCCTGCTGGCGCACCTTAACCTCGGCAAAGGTGCCCGCAAGGTAGAAGTCGCCCATCGAGAGTGATGCACCCTCGGCCAACTCCACCTCGACCGAAGCCTGCGTAGGCTTGGTATGGAGCAAGACAAGCTGTGCCTTCACGCCCTCGGTAACCCTCAACTTCAAGGTCGAAGGATTGACCGCAACGAGCGGCTGCGCGGCATCGGTATTTGCCACGATATCGCCACCTGCAAAGCTCTGAAATGCGCCCTTTTCAATCAGTTCGTTGAGAGTCATCGTTTACTCCTTATAGTCGTTAATAAGCCAATCGTAGCCCTCTTTTTCGAGTTTCAGCGCAAGGCTCTTATCGCCCGAATAGATGATACGGCCCTTGTAGAGAACATGTACATAGTCGGGAACGATATAGTCGAGCAGACGCTGGTAGTGGGTAATCACAACCGTAGCATTCTCGGCTGTATGCAGCTTGGTCACGCCCGTAGCCACGATGCGCAGAGCATCAATATCGAGGCCCGAATCGGTCTCGTCGAGGATTGCAAGCTTCGGGTCGAGCATAGCCATCTGGAAAATCTCGTTCTTTTTCTTCTCGCCACCCGAGAATCCCTCATTTACCGAACGTGATGTAAGCTTCGTATCGAGCTCGACAACAGCACTCTTCTCGCGCATCATACGCAGGAACTCCGAAGTCGAGAGCGGCTCCTCACCGCGGAACTTGCGCTGCTCGGCAACGGCCATCTTCATAAAGTTGGCCATAGTTACACCCGGAATCTCGACGGGATATTGGAATCCGAGGAAAAGACCCATACGTGCTCTATCCTCGATAGACATCTCCAAAAGGTTCTTACCCTCGAAGGTCACCTCGCCCTCGGTCACGGTAAACTTCTCGTTACCTGCCAACACCGAAGCAAGGGTCGATTTACCCGAACCATTCGGGCCCATTATGGCGTGTACCTCACCGGCCTTAACTTCGAGGTTGATACCGCGAAGAATCTCTTTCTCGCCAACAGAGGCGTGTAGATTTGTTATTTTCAGCATATCTTGTTTTGTTTCTTTTTGTCCGTTTTCCGTTTAGGGAGTTTAGGGAGTTTAGGGAGTTTAAGGAATTTAGAGAAAATTTTGAATTTCTCTTATCCTACGCTACCTTCAAGACTGATGGCGAGCAGTTTCTGCGCCTCAACAGCAAACTCCATTGGGAGTTTGTTAAGCACCTCCTTGGCATAGCCATTCACAATCAATCCCACCGCATCCTCGGTCGAGAGTCCTCGCTGGTTGCAGTAGAAGAGCTGCTCCTCCGAGATTTTTGACGTAGTAGCCTCGTGTTCGAGTACTGCCGACGAGTTGCGCGAATCAATCACTGGAAAGGTATGCGCACCACACCTGTCGCCAATGAGCAACGAGTCGCACTGCGAGTAGTTGCGGGCATTATCCGCACCCTTTGCCACCTTGACCATACCGCGGTACGAGTTCTCGCTACGACCTGCCGAGATACCCTTCGAGACGATGCGCGAGCGGGTATTGCGACCGATATGAATCATCTTCGTACCGGTATCGGCCTGCTGGTAGTTGTTGGTCATAGCCACCGAGTAAAATTCGCCCACCGAGTTATCGCCCATAAGTACACAGCTCGGATATTTCCACGTGATTGCCGAGCCCGTCTCGACCTGTGTCCACGACAGACGTGCGTTCTCGTGGCATACGCCTCGCTTGGTTACGAAGTTGTAAATACCACCCTTGCCGTCCTTATCTCCGGGATACCAATTCTGCACCGTCGAGTACTTAACCTCGGCATCGCGCAGCACCACAATCTCGACAACCGCAGCGTGGAGCTGATTCTCGTCACGACGCGGAGCGGTGCAACCCTCCAAATAGCTCACATACGACCCCTCGTCAGCCACAATCAGCGTTCGCTCGAACTGACCCGTACCCGCAGCATTGATGCGGAAGTAGGTCGAGAGTTCCATAGGGCAACGCACCCCCTTCGGGATATAGCAGAACGAGCCGTCCGAGAAGACCGCAGCGTTGAGTGCCGAGTAGAAGTTATCGGCATACGACACCACCGAGCCAAGATACTTGCGCACCAATTCGGGATAGTCGCGCACAGCCTCCGACATCGAGCAGAAGATGATACCCTTCTCAGCCAAAGTCTCCTTGAAGGTGGTCTTCACCGAGGTCGAGTCCATAACGGCATCAACAGCCACACCCGACAGCGCGAGCTGCTCTTCGAGCGGAATGCCCAACTTGTCAAACGTGCGTTTGAGTTCGGGATCGATATCCTCGACCGTTCCCGCCTTGGGCTGCTGCTTTTTCGGAGCGGCGTAGTAGATAATATCCTGAAAATCTATTTCGGGAATATTGAGATGCGCCCAGGTCGGCATCTCCATAGTCTGCCAATGGCGAAAGGCCTTCAAACGCAGTTCGAGCAGCCACTCGGGCTCGCCCTTCTTCTGCGAAATCAGACGCACGACCCCCTCGTCCAAGCCACGACGGATGTACTCGGTTTCGATATCCGAGGTGAAGCCGTACTTGTACTCGTCACGGTCGAGTTGTTCGATTATATCTGTATCTTTTTCTTTCATACATTCGTAATATCTGTCGCAAGCGATTACTTCGCAGCGCGTTTGCGATCGACCTCGTTGAGCAGAATCTTGCGCAAGCGCATCGACTTGGGTGTAATCTCGACATATTCGTCCTCCTTGATATACTCCAAAGCCTCCTCCAACGAGAAGATTTTAGGCGGAACAATCACTGCCTTATCATCCGAACCCGAAGCACGCATATTGGTCAGCTGCTTCGACTTGGTAACATTAACCGTGATATCGTTACTGCGAGTATGCTCGCCGATAACCTGACCCATATATACCTCCTCCATAGGCGAGATGAAGAAGCGTCCACGATCCTGCAACTTATCAATCGAGTAGGCGTAAGCCGTACCTGTCTCGGACGCAATAATCGAGCCTGCGGTACGCATTTCGATATCTCCGACCCACGGTTCAAAGCCCTTCAAGCGGTGGCTCATAATCGCCTCGCCCGCAGTTGCGGTCAGCATATTCGAGCGCAAACCGATGATTCCACGCGAGGGAATCGAGAATTCGAGTCGAGTACGCTCACCGTCCGACTCCATATTTGTCAGCGTACCACGACGACGTGTCGTGAGTTCGATAACCGTACCTGCGTACTCATCGGGGCAATCGACAGTCATCTCCTCGATAGGCTCACACTTGCAGCCGTCAATCTCCTTGACGATAACCTTCGGCTGACCCACCTGCAACTCGTAACCCTCACGACGCATAGTCTCGACCAACACCGAGAGGTGGAGTACACCACGACCAAAGACCACAAAGCTATCGGCATTCTGGCCCTGCTCGACCCTCAATGCGAGGTTCTTCTCCAACTCACGGTCAAGACGCTCCTTGATATGGCGCGAAGTGACGTACTTACCCTCCTTACCGAAGAAAGGCGAGTTATTAATCGTGAAGAGCATCGACATTGTCGGCTCGTCGATAGCGATGGGCGGCAACGGTTCGGGATTCTCGAAGTCGCAGATTGTATCGCCAATCTCGAAACCTTCGATTCCGACCAACGCACAAATTTCGCCACACGAAACCTTCTCGACCTTCGTCTTGCCGAGGCCGTCGAAGACCATAAGCTCGCGAATCTTGCTCTTGACCATAGTCTTGCCATCGCGCTTGGCCAGAGTAACATTATCTCCGGCACGGAGTTCGCCACGGGTAACTTTACCCACAGCAATACGACCGATATAGGGCGAGTATTCGAGCGATGTGATAAGCATCTGGGGCGTACCCTCGACAACCTGCGGTTCGGGGATATCGTCGATAATCGCATCGAGCAGTGGCTGAATCGAATCGGTCTTTTCGTTCCACTTGTACGACATCCAGCCCTGCTTTGCCGAGCCATAGATAGTCTTATAGTCGAGCTGCTCCTCTGTCGCATCGAGCGAGAACATCAAATCGAAGACCTGCTCGTTTACCACCTCAGGACGGCAGTTGGGCTTATCGACCTTATTGACCACCACGATAGGCTTCTTGCCGAGCGAGAGTGCCTTCTGCAACACGAAACGGGTCTGCGGCATCGTACCCTCGAAGGCATCGACCAGCAGCAGCACGCCGTCGCACATATTCAGCACACGCTCAACCTCGCCACCGAAGTCGGCGTGGCCCGGAGTATCGATGATATTGATTTTGTAGTCGCGATAGATTACCGACACATTCTTCGAAAGAATCGTAATACCACGTTCACGTTCAAGGTCGTTGTTATCCAAAACAAGTTCGCCTGTTTTCGAGGCCTCACGAAGCAGGTTACCCTGCATAATCATCTTATCCACGAGAGTAGTTTTACCGTGGTCCACGTGGGCGATGATTGCAATATTGCGCAGTTTTTGCATATAGAAATTTAATTAATCGCGCAAAGATAACAATAAATCACGAAAATTATCATACTTTTGCTTGCAAAAAGATACAAAAAACGCAATGGAACACACACTGAAAGTCGCTGAGCGCAGCGACATCATCATAGGCCACGCCGAGGAGCTACTTCCCTCAATGCTACCCAATGGGCGCGTGATAGTCATCACCGACGCCAATATCGACCGCCGCCACCACTCGTTACTCAAAGGTTTCGAGTTCGTAATGATTGGCACGGGCGAGAGCATCAAGACTCTCCACACGGTCGAGACAATCTACCGTCGATTTATCGAGCTCGGCATCGACCGTTCGTGCTTCGTCCTCGGCATTGGCGGAGGTATCGTTACAGATATCACGGGATTCGTAGCCTCGACATATATGCGAGGATTGAATTTTGGTTTTGTTTCGACCACACTGCTCGGTCAAGTTGATGCGAGCCTCGGAGGCAAGAACGGCGTAAATCTCGACGGCTACAAGAATATGGTCGGCACCTTCAATCAGCCGCAGTTTGTCATCTGCGACCCGACACTGCTCGGCACCCTGCCCGAGAGGGAGTTCCGCGCAGGCTTGGCCGAGATTATCAAGGCCGGAATCATTGCCGACCGCGACCTATTCGAGCGCATCGAGCGCACAACTTTCGACGAGTTACGCAGCAACCACAAACTTTTGGGCGAGATTATCCTCGCAGCTATCAAGGTCAAGGCCGATATCGTCGGTCGTGATGAGCGCGAGAGCGGCGAACGTCGCAAGCTCAACCTCGGACACACCTTCGCCCACGCTATCGAGAAGCTCTCGACCGAGATGAATCACGGCGAGGCTGTCGCTGTCGGCACCTCGATTGTGACACGTATGGCCGTTCAGCTCGGAGTATTATCTTCGGAGGATGCCGAGCGCATCGAGCGACTGCTCACAGCATTGGGATTCTCGCTCACACCGCCACTCCCCACAAAACGCCTTGCGAGCGCAATCTCGAAAGACAAGAAGGTCGATGGCGATGCACTACACATAGTTCTGCCAACCGGCATCGGCAGCTGCAAAGTCCGCAGAATGGATATAGGCGAGGTCGTAACACTCGCAGAGAAAATCTAACAAAAAAGGTTGTCTTCGCGACAACCTTTTTTGTTAGAACAACGTCCCGTCCGCATCGGCAGGAGTCAGACCTAAATGTTTGTATGCCAAGTCGGTGGCCTCACGACCGCGAGGTGTTCGTTTGAGGAATCCCTCTTTGATAAGGAAGGGCTCGTAGACCTCCTCGATAGTGCCGGCATCTTCGCCCACGGCAGTAGCAATCGTATTGATACCGACAGGTCCGCCCTTGAACTTCGCAACGATAGTTTCGAGGATGCGGTTATCCATAGTATCCAGACCGCGCGAGTCGATATTGAGAGCCGAGAGGGCTATGCGTGTAATTTCGAGGTCGATATGACCTTCGCCCTTGACCATCGCAAAGTCGCGCACACGACGCAGGAGCGAGTTGGCAATACGCGGAGTACCACGCGAACGCAGAGCAACCTCAACAGCCGCATCGTCATCAATCGACACACCGAGAATCGAGGCTGTACGTTTCACGATACCGGCCAAGACCGAAGCGTCGTAGTATTCGAGGTGGCACTGTATGCCGAAACGAGCGCGCAGAGGCGAGGTCAAAAGACCGCTGCGAGTAGTTGCTCCGACGAGCGTAAATGGCGCAAGCTCAATCTGAATCGAGCGCGCCGAAGGACCCTTATCGAGTACGATATCAATCTTATAGTCCTCCATAGCCGAGTAGAGATACTCCTCGACAATCGGACTCAGACGATGAATCTCATCGATAAAGAGCACATCGCCTGCACCGAGGTTGGTCAGCAGACCCGCCAAGTCGCCAGGCTTGTCGAGCACCGGACCCGAAGTCACTTTAAGCTGGGCACCCATCTCGTTGGCGATAATATTTGCGAGCGTCGTCTTACCGAGGCCCGGAGGTCCGTGCAGCAAGACGTGGTCGAGCGAATCTCCGCGCATCAGGGCTGCCTGGATAAAGACTTTCAGGTTATCGACAATCTTATCCTGACCGGCAAAGCTACCCAACTCCTGCGGGCGTATCCGATTCTCGAACTCGCTGTCGCTCTCGTTTATTCGTGTATTTCTTTCGATAGCCATATTGGACAACATATTAAATTCTTCTGCAAATATAAGATTTTATATTGTCAGATTGAAAAAATATAAAACTTTTTCTATCTTTGCGCTAAATCGCCCCCTCGGAGGGCTGATTGAGTACATAAAGCGTATGCCATTTTAGAAAAACGAAATCTGGTAAATTTCACACAACAGGAGAATGGCACAATTTTCACGCTACTTGGGTAGCGTGGAGTTGTTGTCTATTTCGCCTGTTAAGGTTTACCAGAGCCTGTTTTTCCGGAGTAGAGCATCAGTTCCACGCTTTTTTTTGTTTAATTTGCCATTTTTGGAACAAAATGGTTGAGAAAAAAGTTGCATAAATAAAAAAAACGGTTTATATTTGCAATGTTTTATTGTAACAATGCTAATGTTAAACCAAGTACGATTGTAAAGTCAGGGCAACGGACACCTTGCAGAGATTACACCTACTATAAATAAAAGGTCGATCGACGCAACATCAATCAACCTTTTTACAATAGTAGTAGTCCCGAAAGGATTCGAACCTTCATCACAAGAACCGGAATCTTGCATTCTATCCATTGAACTACGGAACCGTCGTGCAAATATCAACTTTTTTTTCGTTTTCACCAAACTGCTATGAATGAAAATTGGAAAAGAATCAGTGCCGTAACCAAGTGGGCCGGTATGACTACTAACTATTTTGCGCATCACATAGGTCTGCCCTGTGGCGAAAATCTCTACCAAATCAAGCGAGGTAATAACGGAATATCGAAAGATGTTGCCGAGCGCATCGTCCTCAAATTCCCCGACATCAGCAAGGCATGGCTTCTGACCGGCGAAGGCTCGATGTTTGCAAGCCACTCGACAGCCGTATCTCAGATTCCGTTCTACAATTCGGATGCCGAGACCACTCTCAGCGGAGAGTTGAGCGGCGAACCGCAGGTAATGATGTTCGTTCCGCAGGTTGGAGAGTGCGACCTTGCGATGGTCTATAACGGACGCGCAATGGGCAAGACAACCCCCGCAGGCACAATCATCTTCTTGAAAAAGTGCGACGTGAGCGCAATAATCCCCGGAGATGAATATATCGTGGTTGGCACGAAATTCACTGCACTGCGTAAGGTCCGCAAGGCCAAGAACAGCCCCGTAATCACACTCGTAGCGGGCGACAGAAAGGCATTCGACGATATGGAGATAACAACCGAGGAGGTTAAACACCTCTACCACGTTGTCGGCAAACTCACTGTAAACAATTAAGATTCAACAATATGAAAATCAAGACCAAAGAGGGCGCATCACTGCTTATAGGTTGCGTAGCGACAATTCCGGTAATTGCAGCACTCGTCTGCACCCACGTAGCGTGGTGGATTACGCTGCTGAGCGGCATCGGAACTTTCACACTCGTATCACTCTTTGCTCTGTGGGCGTTATACAAGTACGTAGCCTACAAGCTCAAACCGATATACTCAATCGTATTCTCGCGTAACGTGCACACTCACGAGGTCTTGGACGAACTCAAAGACAAGCACGTCGAGAACGTATCGCAAGAGCTTACGTCGTGGGCAGACGACAACGACAAAGAGATTTCGCGACTGAAAGAGACCGAGAAATTCCGCAAACAGTATCTCGGCAACGTAGCTCACGAGCTCAAAACCCCGATTTTCAATATTCAGGGCTACATCTCGACGCTGCTCGACGGTGGTCTTGAAGACGATATGATTAATCGTCAATATCTCGAACGTACCGAGAAGAGCATCAACCGCCTCATCAACATCATCGACGACCTCGATACCATATCGCGCCTTGAAAGCGATATGAACCAAATGAAGCCGCAGGTATTCGACATCGCCGCCTTGGCCAAAGAGATTACCGACCAGAGCGAGATGGAGGCCAAAAAGAAGGATATCACATTAGCTGTCCGTGGTGCAGAAAATCTTCCCTCTCCATTCCGCGTCGAGGCCGACAAGCACTTTATCGGCCAGGTGCTCATCAACTTGATTACCAACTCTATCCGCTACGGAAAATCGGGAGGTAAAACCACAATCCGCTTCCGCGATATGATGGATAAAATCCTGATTGAGGTCGAGGATAACGGTTTGGGTATCGCCAAGGAGGATACGCAGCGTATCTTCGAGCGTTTCTACCGCACAGACAAGGGCCGCTCGCGCGAGCAGGGCGGCACAGGCCTTGGCCTTGCAATCGTCAAGCACATCATCGAGGCTCACGGCGAGCGCGTAACCGTGCGCAGCGAACTCGGCAAGGGCAGCACCTTCGCCTTCACGCTGAAAAAGGCCGGCAAGAGCGCAGTTAAACAATAACCCCAAAAAAGAAACAACAGATAGCGATGATTAGAAATTTGGTTGTGATTTGGGATTTCGACCCCGTGCTCTTCTCGCTCGGCTCGCTCGAAATTCGCTACTATGGATTAATGTGGGCGTTGGCACTCCTGCTCGGAGGCTGGTTCTTCGGCAACTTCTGCAAGCGCGAAAACCTCAAACCCGAAATTGCCGACTCGGTGTTCGTTTACGGAGCTCTCGCAACAGTCATCGGAGCACGTTTGGGACACTGTCTTTTCTACGAGCCCGGATATTATCTGATGCAGCCGTGGACTATCATTACCGAGATTCGCAATGGCGGAATGGCAAGCCACGGTGCTGCTATCGGCCTGCTCACGGGCCTGTGGCTCTTCTCGCGCAAGAATAAGATGCCCTACATCTGGTCGCTCGACCGCATTATGATTCCCGTCGGCATCGGTGGCGCAATCGTACGTTTCGGAAACCTCTTCAACTCGGAGATTATCGGCTGCGTGACTGACGTACCTTGGGCATTTAAGTTCGTAAGGCTCTTCCCCGGTATAGCCATCGAGAATATCCCCGCGCAGCACCCCACACAGCTCTACGAGGCGTTGTGTTACATCGCAACATTCGCCCTGCTGGCATACCTCTACTACGCCAAAGATTTGGGACGCAAACGTCCCGGACTGCTCTTCGGCATCGGTCTGCAAGGCATCTTCCTCACACGATTCTGCATCGAATTTATCAAGTTGGAGCAGGAGGCCTTCGAGAAAGGAATGTTGCTCGATATGGGCCAGATTTTGAGTATTCCGTTTATTCTGCTCGGTATATACGTTATCTATCGCGCACTTTCGCGCCCTGAGCAGGTCATCGCAGAGCCTCGCCCTGCAACACCCTCGGCGAACAAAAAGAGTAACAAAAAGAGAAAGATAAAATGGTAAACGAAGTAAATAAGATAATCCGCAATATGATATTGTCGGGCAGAGAGGTCTGCATCGACGGTATCGGCACGTTGTTTACCCTCCGCATAGCGGCACAGCGCACCTCTCGCAAGAGCGTCACACCACCCTATCGCATCATCTCCTTCGCTACCGAGCAGCGCGGTTCGTCGCTCAAAGAGGAGATTGCTCGCGTAGCCGAGGTGGAGGCAGAGAAGGCCAACGAGATTTTCGAGCATTGGCTCTCGGAGTCGCTCGTCGGCGAAACCCTCACGATCGAGGGTGTAGGCACTCTGCATCACGACAACTTCAAGATGGATAACGAGTTTGCCACAGCACTCAATCCACAGGGTCAGCACCCCCTTCGCCTCAAACCGAAGGCAAATGTCGGTTTGTACATCTTCGCATCGCTCTGTATGGCATTTGCGTTGGTAGTCGCAGGATATGTCTATATCGACAGCCACGATATCGACCTTGCGAAGTTGTTAAGTTTCTCTGCAAAGCAAACCGTCGTAGCGCAGAACGAGTCGGTCGAGGTTGTAAATGCCGTCGAAGTCGTGGATTCGACAGCCGTAGCTGCTCCCACAGTGGCTGAGGTCGCAACCACAACAGCCGAGGTCACAGATGTGCCCACTACGCAGGCGAATGAAAATGTCGCAGTCGAGGCGAGCGTCGCAAAACCGCAGTCCAACACCGGCAATGCTCTCGACAATATACAGCCGACAATCCCCGGACGCAGTTATGTGGCACTTGGTGTCTTCTCGACCACCGAGAATGCCGCACGCGCAATTCGCCAGGCCCAAAAGAGCGCAAGCGACCTGCAATACTCGGTCTACGAATATGGCAACAAATATATGGTTACCATATACGAGGCTGCAACCCGCAGCGAGTGTCAGGAGTTCGTCCGTTCGCTCGATGGCAGATTCAAGGATTTGTGGATATATTCGCGTAAATAGATGCAGCTCGCACGAATCATAAGCCGAATTATCGACTCGCTCTATATCAAGCCCATAGCCGCCATAATTCCCCAACAATTATGGCGTTACGGGGTTTGTGGCGCAGCCAATATGGCACTCGATTCGGTGTGGTACTTCGTGATATACCACTTCATCGTCTGCAAGCAGTTTATCGACCTCGGATTCGTCGTCGTTTCGCCCCATATCGCATCGCTCATAGTAGTCTTCCCGATAACCTTTTTCACGGGATTCTGGCTCAACCGCAACGTCGCATTCCACACCTCGCCCACCCCGCGTGGCAGACAGTTGTGGCGTTATACTCTCTCGGTCGCAGGGGCGATTGTCCTCAACTATATTTCGATGAAATTATTAGTCGAGGCGTGTGGCATCTGGCCTACACCGTCAAAGGTTGTAACCACCGTTATATCTTCGGTTTACAGCTTCCTGATGGCTAAATTCTTCACCTTTCGAAAGGCCTAAACGCCCCACTCGAAATCGGGACATAACTCCAAGCGAAGAAAAAATATCACAAAGAGCGCAAAAAAGAGGTGAAATATTCCCAAATTTTGTTATCTTTGTGCCACGGTGTGCATATATTGCAAACGAATACAGTTACAATACACATAATAACAGTTACTTAAACAGTATTAAAACTATGATTTATTCACACGAAGTGCAGCAGATGTGCTGCGTAAAGAAGGGTGCAAATCATCCTTCGGCTCCGATTCCCGAAGAGGGTAAGTGGGTTAGAGCCAAAGAGGTTACCGACATTTCGGGTCTTACTCACGGTGTGGGTTGGTGCGCTCCCCAGCAGGGTGCTTGCAAGCTCACGCTCAACGTAAAGAACGGCGTTATCGAGGAGGCTCTCGTTGAGACTCTCGGTTGCTCGGGTATGACTCACTCGGCTGCTATGGCTTCGGAGATTCTCCCCGGCAAGACCATTCTTGAAGCTTTGAACACCGACCTCGTATGCGACGCTATCAATACAGCTATGCGCGAGTTGTTCTTGCAGATTGTTTACGGTCGTACTCAGTCGGCTTTCTCGGAAGGCGGTTTGGTTATCGGTGCATCGCTTGAAGACCTCGGTAAGGGCTTGCGTACTCAGACCGGTACTATGTTCGGTACCAAGGCTAAGGGTACTCGCTACCTCGAAATGGCTGAGGGTTACTGTACTCGTATGGCTCTCGATGCTGACGATCAGGTTATCGGCTACGAGTTCGTTCACCTCGGAAAGGTTATGGAGATGGTTAAGAACGGCGTAGATGCTAACGAGGCTATCGAGAAGGCTAAGGGTACTTACGGCCGCTTCAAGGATGCAGTTAAGTACATTGACCCCCGTAAGGAGTAATCCACATTGTTAAACCATTAAATAAGACAAAGATTATGGCATTATTTGAGAGCTACGAGCGCAGAATTGATAAGATTAACGCTGCGCTTGCACAATATGGCATCAACGGTGTGGAAGATGCAAAGGCTATCTGCGAGGCTCACGGTCTGGATCCTTACAAGATGTGTGAGGAGACTCAGCCTATCTGCTTCGAGAACGCAAAGTGGGCTTACGTTGTAGGTGCTGCTATCGCAATTAAGAAGGGTTGCACTAACGCTGCTGACGCTGCTGAGGCTATCGGCGAGGGTTTGCAGGCATTCTGTATCCCCGGATCGGTTGCTGACGATCGTAAGGTAGGTATCGGCCACGGTAACCTCGCTGCACGTCTTCTCCGCGAGGAGACCAAGTGCTTCGCATTCCTCGCAGGCCACGAGTCTTTCGCTGCTGCTGAGGGCGCAATCAAGATCGCTGAGATGGCAAACAAGGTACGTACTACTCCGCTCCGCGTTATCTTGAACGGTCTTGGTAAGGACGCTGCGATGATTATCTCGCGTATCAACGGCTTCACATACGTTCGCACTGAGTTCGACTACTACACCGGTGAGGTGAAGGAGGTTTCGGCTACTCCCTACTCGGAGGGTCTCCGCTCGAAGGTACGTTGCTACGGCGCTGACGATGTTCGCGAGGGTGTAGCAATTATGTGGAAGGAGGACGTTGATGTATCGATCACCGGTAACTCGACTAACCCGACACGTTTCCAGCACCCCGTAGCAGGTACTTACAAGAAGGAGCGCGTGCTCGCTGGTAAGCCTTACTTCTCGGTTGCATCGGGTGGTGGTACCGGCCGTACTCTGCACCCCGATAACATGGCAGCAGGTCCCGCATCGTATGGTATGACCGATACTCTCGGCCGTATGCACTCTGACGCTCAGTTTGCAGGTTCTTCGTCGGTTCCTGCTCATGTTGAGATGATGGGCTTCCTCGGTATGGGTAACAACCCGATGGTAGGTGCTACTGTTGCGGTTGCTGTTGCTATCCAGCAGGCTATGAAGTAGTAGTAAGCTACCACTATATAATGGGACACAACGTTGCGTTGTGTCCTTTTTTTTGTCGCACCTACCATCGTATTGTTACACAACAAATATTTACATTCCCCCTAAATCCCCCTTTGGCAAAGGGGGACTTGGTCGCCATAGGCTCCTGTCCGATGGTAGGTGCTACCGTAGCGGTTGCAGTTGCTATCCAGCAGGCAATGAAATAGTCCTAAACAACAAATATCCAAAAAGCGCGACCCCGAAAGGTCGCCCTTTTTGTTTTCTTACCCCGACTATCTCTTAGACGGGCCAGGCTCTGCTAAAAATATTGGATAAGCAATAGTCCCACACCGATAGTTACGGCCGTAGTGATAAGTCCGGGCATCATAAACGAGTGGTTGAGAATCCACTTGCCGATGCGTGTCGAGCCCGTACGGTCGAAATTGATAGCCGCAATAATGGTCGGATAATTCGGAATAAAGAAGTAGCCATTAACTGCCGGGAAGAGGGCTATGAGCATCATAGGCGAGATGCCGAGTGCAACCCCCAATGGAGCAATCGCACGAATGGTTGCCGCCTGGCTGTAAAGCAGAATCGACATCACAAACAGAGCGATACCAAAGAGCCACGGCATCTGCGTCACAACGCCCTCAATCGAAGCCTTCAACTCCGCAATATTTCCATTGATAAATGTGTCGCCCATCCACGCAATACCGAAGATTGCAATAACGGCCTGCATTCCGGCCGAAAAGACGCTTCCTTTGGCTGCCTCAATGCCGTTAGTGCGAGTAATGAGCAGAATCAGAGATGCCGCAGTAAGCATCAGAATCTCTATCAATAACGGCATATTCAGTGCTACACCATCGAATGACGGACGCAACGAGGGAATGGAGCCGAAAAGAACGATAAGCAGGGTTGTCAGCACGAAGATTATAACAGAGATACGTGCCTTCGTGAGATTTTTCACCTCGGTCAAAACCGTCGGCTTTTTATCGTTGAGCAGTCCCTCTTGAAGTCGCTTGATATATTCGGGGTCGTCGGCCAGCTCCTTACCCACGCGCATCGAGTACAAAGCACCCACCAGAATACCGATAATCGTTGCCGGAATACATATTTTCAGGATATCGAACAGTGTAATGCCAAAACCCGACAACATACCCAACAAAGCCACCGTAGCGGCAGAGATAGGGCTTGCCGTAATAGCCTGCTGCGAGGCAATAGTCGCTATTGCGAGTGGTCGTTCGGGGCGAATTTTCATTTCAAGAGCCACCTCGGCAATAACGGGAAGAAGCGAGTAACAAACATGTCCCGTACCTGCGAGGAATGTGAAAACATAAGTCACAAATGGAGCAAGGAGGGTTATATGAGCCGGATTGCGACGCAGTATACGCTCAGCGAGCTTTACCAGGTAGTCAAGACCTCCGGCCGCCTGCATACACGATGCCGCCGAGATTACGGCTGCAATCATCAGCATCACATCAATTGGTGGTGCTGTCGGCTGCAAATCAAAACCGAAAGTCAAAATCGCCAGGCCTAAACCGCCCATAACACCGAGGCCTATACCTCCGAGTTTGGCTCCTACAATAATGGCTGCAAGTACAAACAGAAATTGTATAAGCATACTGTTATAAATAGTCTATATGTAAATAATTCAAACGCAAAGTTAATATAATTTCAACTCTTTGTGGATATATTGTTATAAATTTACCGTATCTTTGAAGCGAAATTGCAAATACAGATAAAGCGCAAATAAATAACACTTATATTCAGTATGATAAAATCGTTAATTGCAGCGGCACTATTGGTATCGAATGTCGGACTCAACTGGTTAACCTCAAAGTTCGACACATACGACAAGATTCAAAAACAGATTCACGAATACGCAGAGCCGGGCTATATGGAGTATAAGAGTTCGGAGTTGTTCATACAGCACCTCGAAGAGCACGGTTTTACCGTTGAGCGAGGCGTTGCCGGCATCCCGACAGCCTTTGTTGCAAGTTTTGGTTCGGGTAAGCCCGTTATGGCGGTACTCGCAGAGTACGACGCGCTACCGGGTCTATCTCAGGACACTTCGCCCCAAAACCGTCCTCGCGTGGAGGGTGGATACGGACACGGTTGCGGCCACAACCTCATTGGCACAGCGGCATTATCGGCCGCAGTAGCAGTATCGAAGTGGCTTGCCGAGGGTCATCAGGGAACAATCAAACTCTATGGCTGTCCTGCCGAAGAGGGCGGTAGCGGAAAGACCTATATGGTCCGCGAGGGTCTCTTCAATGATGTGGATTGCGCGCTCTCGTACCACCCGATAAATCAAAACAGCATTCTCCGCGACTCGCAGTCGTCAAAGCTCGGAGTTATCTTTACCTTCGATGGCAAGACTGCACACGCTGGATTAGCTCCGCACGACGGCCGCTCGGCTCTCGATGCGGTCGAGGCCTTCAACTATATGATGAACCTCAACCGCGAGCATATTCTCCCAAATTGCAAGATGCACTATGTTATCACAAATGGCGGCGAAGCTCCAAACATTGTACCCGATAAGGCAGAGGTCTATTATTACCTCCGCCACCCCGACCCGAAGGTTCTGAAAGATTTATGGAATCGCACTTTGGCGGCTGCCGAGGGTGCAGCGATGGGTACAGGCACAACCGTTAAGCATAGTTTTATAAGTGGCGTATATTCAATTTTATGCAACAATCATCTTGCTCGTATGGCGCATCGCAACCTCGAAAAGGTGGGTGGCGTTGTGCTCACCAACGAGGAGAAAAGCTATCTCGATGAACTGTGTCGAAATTCGGGAATAGACAGTTCTGCTGCGCTTGCGAAATTCGAAACGGTTTTACCCTTCGCAGAGAAGGTCACTACCGAAGATGGAGGCTCTGACGACACGGGCGATGTATCGCAGGTCGTACCTCTCTGTCGTGTTCAGACTTGCGTCTGTCCGACGAACTTGCACACTTGGCAGTTCTCTACTATCAGCGGAACGAGCATCGGCACCAAGGCTATGCTTAATGCAGCGAAGACCATCTGCCTCACATTTATCGAGCTTTACCAGAACCCCAAAGAGTTGCAGAAGATTCGCGAGGATTGGGAGGCAGCACAAGGCAAGGATTACAAGTACGAGTGCTTGGTAGGCAATGCTCCCCCGGCATTGGAATACTTCTACGACAAGGCTGCTAAGAATCAAAAACAGCAATAAACGAAGGCTCGAAAGGATGAATATCTCACATAAAAAAGGTTTGTTGGCACTCTCGCCGGTTATGGTCCTGCTGGTTATATACCTCGCAGGAGCACTACTCGCGGGCGACTTCTACAAAATCCCCATTGGCGTAGCCTTCGTGGCTGCGGCAATATATGCCATTGCAATTACACGCGGGGCATCGTTGCACGAGCGCATCAAGACCTTCTCGCAGGGTGCAGCAGACCCCAATATTATGTATATGGTGTGGATATTCGTCCTCGCAGGCATCTTTGCCGAGTCGGCCAAGACGATGGGAGCGGTCGATGCCACCGTCGAGCTTACGCTGCGTTTCGTGCCGACAAACTTCCTGCCGGCAGGCATCTTCATTGCAGCCTGCTTTATCTCGATATCGATAGGTACCTCGGTCGGTACAATCGTCGCAATGACACCCGTAGTTACGGGTCTTGCCGAGCAGATGGGCTGCGATACAGCGTGGGCTGTGGCAATAGTTGTGGGTGGAGCCTTCTTTGGCGATAACCTCTCATTCATCTCCGATACCACCATTGCCGCCACACAGAGCCAAGGATGTAAGATGCGCGACAAGTTCCGCACAAATCTGCTTATCGTCCTACCCGCAGCGGTGGTCACTCTGCTGATATATCTGCTGACCGACATCCCGTCGGCCGGTGCCGTAACCGCAAACGCAGCCGAGTGGTTCCGAGCCCTGCCGTACGTTGTGGTTATTGTCTGCGCATTGGCCGGAATCAACGTCTTGGGTGTGCTGATGATAGGCATCATTACCACAGCCATTATAGGATTTGCTTGTGACTCGTTCACTATTGTATCGTTCTTTACGGCCGCAGGCGACGGTATGCACTCGATGCTCGAACTGATACTTGTAACGCTGCTCGCAGGCGGATTGATGAACGTAGTGAAGAGCAACGGAGGTTTCGACTACCTCATAGCCCTGATGACCAGCCGTATCGGCGGCAAGCGCACAGCCGAGGCTTCAATCGCAGCACTCACGGCACTGACGAACTTCTGCACTGCCAACAACACCATCGCAATCCTCACGGCAGGTCCTATTGCTCGCGATCTCGCATCGCGTTTCGGTGTTTCGCCACGCAAGAGCGCAAGTGTGATGGACACTACATCGTGCTTCGTTCAGGGCATAATCCCCTATGGTGCTCAACTACTTATGGCATCGGGATTGGCTGTCATATCGCCATTGGAGATCATCCCGCACCTCTACTACCCTATGGGCATCGGCTTGATGCTGATACTTGCAATAGTATTCCAATTCCCGCGTAGCAAGAGGAGCAAAAAATCGTAACAAAATATGAAATTCCGCACCGAAATAGAGGTAAAACCTTTCGATAAGAAGATTGATCACAGCAGCCAGATCTTCTCGATAGGTTCGTGCTTTGCTGAGGTGATGGCAGTGATGCTCCACGACGCAAAATTCCGCATCGACAGCAACCCCACGGGCGTACTTTTCAACCCTGCATCGATAAGCTCCACACTCCACCGTTTCGCGGAGAACAGACTCATAACAGAGAGTGATTTACACTTCGCTAATGACACCTGGTTCAGCTACGATTTCCACTCGCAATTCAACGACCGCAACTCATACTACATACAGGATAACATCAACTACAAAATCGAACAAGGTCACACCGCTCTTACCAATTCCGATTGGGTTATCGTAACCTTCGGTACGGCCTGGGTATACACGCTCAACGAGAGTGGCCAAATCGTTGCAAACTGCCAGAAACAACCCGCCTCGAACTTCTCTCGTCGTCGCCTTTCGGTCGAGGAGATTGTCGCGATGTACGACGAATTGATGCGCGGAATTTTAGCCAACAAACAGGTAATTTTCACGGTAAGCCCAGTGCGCCATTTGGGCGACGGTGCCGATGAAAATTTCCTAAGCAAAGCAACGCTCAAAGTCGCTGTTGCAGAGATTGTTGAGCGATTCGATAACGCACACTATTTCCCCTCATACGAGATCGTCTGCGACGACCTGCGCGACTATCGTTTCTACGATATCGACCTTGTTCATCCATCGTTAGAAGCTATACAGTATATTCGCGAAAAATTCTTTGATGCGGTACTCTCTAAGCAGGCACTCGCACTACTACCTCAAATCGAGAAGATTGAACAAGCTTGTCGCCATCGAGCATTCAACAAGGATAGCTCCGCCTACCTCGATTTTTGCCATAAACAACTCGAAAAGATTGCAGCACTTCCTCAGGTCAATTTCGAGAGCGAACAATGGTATTTCGAGAACGAGATAGACCTCTGGCACCAGAGGCAAAAAACCGCAGACGACAGCGAATAAATCAAAATATCGGTCGAAAAGTTGTCTGAAATTCTCTTATTACAAATAAATTTGTAATTTTGTCGCTCAATTTGGATTTAGAGCTATGATTAGACAACTTTTCAAAATAGTTTGCACATCACTTTTTGCATTGGCGACACTCTCGTCGCTGGCCAACGAGCGTCCGCGCCTTGTGATCAATATCGTCGTGAGCTCGATGCAGGCCACCGACCTGCAACGCTATGCCGACGGTTTCTGCGCAGGCGGTTTCCGTCGTCTGATGGAGGGTGGAGCTTTCTTCACCGAGAGCCGCTACAACTATATGCAGACCACTACCCCCGTGTCGCTCGCGACACTTACGACAGGCGCACTGCCCTCGACTCACGGAGTAGTTTCGCAGCGTTGGAGCGACTATATCGACAACAAGATGGTCGATTTGACCCTCGACAAGTCGGTTACGGGTCTTGGCCAACGCTCGGACAAGGATAACCACTCGCCCGCAAACCTTATCGCCCCGACCCTCGGTGATGCAGTCTATAAGGCTGACAGTTGCAGCCGACTGATAACTATCGCCACCGACCCCGTATCGGCTGTGGTTATGGGCGGAAAGCAGGGGTACTCGTTTTGGATTGACGATGCGCGTTGCCACTGGACCTCATCGTCTTACTACACGCCCTACCTGCCTACCTGGGTCAAAGATTACAACACTGAGAATATGCCGACCATGCTGGCAGCTAACGGCTGGCAGAGCCACTACACTGCCGAGCAGTACCGCAACACACGTCGCTCGACAATCACCGTCAAGGAGGCGAGCACAAAGGCTCGTCGCAGCAAGTCGGGCGAATTTCTCAACAATTACAGCAAGCTCACACGCACTCCGACAGGCAATGCCGCAATCTTTGATTTTGCAAAATATGCAATCACAAGCCTCAACCTCGGCATCGACAAACATACCGACGTGCTGAACATCTGCCTCGACCCCGCACGCAACATCGCAAGCCGCTACGGCAACGAGTCTATGGAGTATGAGGATATGCTCTATGCGCTGGATAGCGAGTTAGCAAGATTTTTGGGTTATGTACGTACCCACATCAAAAATGACGAGGCTCTGCTCGTAGTCCTCACCTCGGACCACGGCACAAGCCCCGCCTACAACTACGACAAGAGCCCTAAGGAGCGTTTCAATGTCCGCCAATTCGAGGTCATCGTCAATGCTTTCCTGAGTGCAAAATATGGTCAAGGACAGTGGGTTTTGGGATATATCGACCACTCGATTTACATCAACCACAACCTCGTATACGAGAAGCGACTCTCGATTGCGGAGGTACAGAACGAGGTGGCAACCTTTGCTATGCAGTTCCGCGGAGTGTCACACGCCCTCTCATCGACCGCGATGCGTATGAGCTACTTCGGCAGTGGTTATGCACAGAAGATGCAAAACAGTTTCTATCCGCGTCGTTCGGGCGATGTAGTAGTCAATCTGATGCCCGAATGGATTGAGGTGCGCGATGATGTGGTTTCGATGTCGGGCTCGATGTATGGCTACGATACGCACGTCCCCCTGATTTTCTGGGGTGCAGGTATCGACCCACAGCGCAACGACGAGCCTGTCTGCATGACCTCGGTAGCCCCCACAGTAGCGCGTCTGCTCGGCATTGCCGAGCCCGCAGCTTGCGAGGGCACAGCACTTAACGTAAGAAAATAAAACTACGATATGAACGACAAGATTCAAAACGAAATCATCGACGAGTTTTCGGTTATTGATGAGTGGCTCGATAAGTACGACTACCTTATCGAGTTGAGCGAAACGCTCCCCGCCATCGCACCCGAACACCGCACCGAACAATACCTAATCAACGGCTGTCAATCGCGCGTCTGGGTCGATGCTCGACTCGAAGATGGCAAGGTCTACTACTCGGCCGACAGCGATGCCATAATAACCAAGGGCATTATCGCGTTACTTATCCGCGTACTGAACGGACGCACACCGCAGGATATCGTTGTCACCGAGCTCTACTTCGTGGATGCCATCGGTCTGAGCGAGAATCTCTCGCCCACACGCAGCAATGGTCTGCTGGCGATGATTAAGCAGATGAGAATGTACGCAATGGCCTTTGCCGCAACGCAAAACTAAATCGACAATGACACCGGAACAGATACTCAAAGTTGAGCAGGACATAGTCCTGACACTGAAAAATATTTACGACCCTGAGATTCCCGTAAACATCTACGACCTCGGATTAATCTACGAAATCGACTACGACCCGTCGGGCGTAGCGACTATCCGTATGACCCTCACTGCCCCTAACTGTCCGATGGCGGATATGCTTATCGAGGATGTCAATCGCGAGGTGGCCAAGGTCGAGGGCGTAGAGTCGGTCGATGTAATACTCACGTTCGATCCGGTTTGGGACAAGAGTATGATGACCGAAGAGGCTCTTATCGAACTCAATCTTTTATAACATTAACAACAACCGAGATGGAGGAACTGCAACGCATTATCAACCGACTGAAAACAGGCGCAGAGTTGAACGCCTGCGGGGGATATCTTGCACAGCTCGACACTCTGCATCAGATGGAGATATACACCTCTCTCGGTTACGAACGTCTCGGTCGCAAAATCGAGGATATCCACCAAATATATGCCGCATCGGGTGAGAATTGGAATCAGACCTTTTATACGATGTTGCTGCGTTTCTTGGGCGCACCCAACAATGGCAAGGCTTTCGAGAAGTTGGCTTCGCGCGTTGGTTACAACATCATCCTGCGTTACCAAAATTCGCTGCCGACGTTAGAGGCTCTGCTTATCGGAGCATCAGGACTGCTCGACTGCTACCCAGATGACGACTATACGTTCAATCTGAAAAGCGACTTTGCATACCTCTCTCGCAAACACGACATCGAGAAGATGTCACCCTCGGAGTGGGTCACCACGCGCATCTATCCTCACAACCATCCCGTCCTGCGAATGGCTCAGGCTGCGGCCTTCCTTGCGCAGCGCGACTTCGTAATGGAAACAATGCTCAAATGCAAACATCCGCGAGATGTCGCTCGTCTGTTCGGCGTTGGCGCATCGGACTATTGGACTAACCATTTTCTGCCCGCTCACGACTCGACCGAACAGATTAAGCGCATCGGACACTTCAAATCGAACATCCTGGGCATCAACGTCGTTGCACAGATTCAATACGCCTATGGCCACTACATCGGCAACGAGCAGCTGCGCGACCAGGCAATAACACTTTTGGAGAGTACCCCCGCAGAGGCAAACTCGAAAGTAAATCGTTGGACGGCATACGGAGTTCGCCCAAAGAGCGCATTCGACACGCAAGCACTGATTCAGTTGGGCGACTGCTACTGCAAGCTGAAACGATGTGAAGAGTGTCCTATCGGACGAAGAATCATAAAAAGCGTCGAAAGTCGCTTGTAAAATCGAATAAAATCACTAACTTTGAAGGATTTATAAATCGCAAACTCAGAGAATTATGGATATACTGACAGGTTTAATCAAATTTTTCTTCGGCTCGAAGGCCGACAAAGACCGTAAGCAAATCGAACCTTACGTCAATAAAATCAAGGAGATATACCCTACTATCTCGGCACTCAGCAACGATGAACTTCGTGCGCACAGTGCCGATTTGATGAAGCAGATTGCCGACTTTATCGCCGCAGACGAGGCTCACATCGTCGAGCAAAAGGCCAAGCTCGAACTCGACACCACCTCGCTCGACGAGAAGGAGAAGATCTCGAAGGATATCGACCAGACCGTAAAGCGCATCGACGAGAAGATCGAGCAGAAACTCGACGAGATCCTGCCCGAGGCGTTCGCAATTATGAAGGATACGGCTCGTCGTTTTGCCGAGAACGAGACCGTCGTGGTTACTGCAAACGATTTCGACCGCAACCTCGCAGCCGAGAAGGATTTTGTGACTATCGAGGGCGACAAGGCTGTCTACGCGACGCATTGGACTGCCGGAGGTAACGACGTAAAGTGGGATATGGTCCACTACGACGTTCAGCTCTTTGGTGGTGTCGTACTCCACAAGGGTAAGATTGCCGAGATGGCTACGGGTGAGGGAAAGACCCTCGTGGCTACCCTGCCGGTATTCCTCAACGCCTTGGCTCGCAAGGGTGTCCATATGGTCACAGTCAATGACTACCTCGCACGTCGTGACTCGGAGTGGATGGGCCCGATGTATGAGTTCCACGGACTTTCGGTAGATTGCATCGACAAGCACCAGCCCAACTCGGAGGCTCGTCGCAAGGCTTATATGGCCGACATTACCTTCGGTACCAACAACGAGTATGGTTTCGACTACCTGCGCGACAATATGGCATCGTCGCCCTCGGACCTCGTGCAGCGCAAACACCACTTCGCAATCGTCGATGAGGTCGATTCGGTATTGATTGATGATGCACGTACACCGCTTATCATCTCGGGCCCCGTACCCAAGGGCGAGGACCAGATGTTCGAGCAGTACCGCCCCGCGATCGAGCACCTCTACGGATTGCAGAAGAACTTTGTGACAAACCTGCTTGCCGAGTCGCGCAAACTTATCGCTGAGGGCAAGTCTGACGAGGGTGGCATCCTCCTCCTGCGTGCGCAGAAGGGTCTGCCCAAATACAAGCCGCTGATTAAGTACCTCTCGGAGCAGGGTGTCAAGACCCAGTTGCAGAAGACCGAGAATATCTATATGCAGGATAACAACCGTCGTATGCACGAGATTACCGACGAGTTGTTCTTCGTTATCGACGAGAAGATTAACTCGATCGAGCTTACCGATAAGGGTCACGAGGTACTCTCGAACTACTTTGGAGAGGAGGGATTCTTCGTATTGCCCGACATCGGTTCGGAGGTTGCCGAGATTGAGAAGTCAGGACTTTCGCCCGAGGAGCAGGCGCAGAAGCGCGACGCTGTGGTCAATGACTACGCGATTAAGTCGGAGCGTGTACACACCGTAAACCAGCTGCTCAAAGCATACGCGATGTTCGAGAAGGATGTCGAGTATGTGGTTATGGACAACAAGGTTAAGATTGTCGATGAGCAGACCGGTCGTATTCTCGACGGCCGTCGCTACTCGGATGGTCTGCACCAGGCTATCGAGGCCAAGGAGCGCGTAAAGGTCGAGGCTGCAACGCAGACTTTTGCAACCATCACCTTGCAGAATTACTTCCGTATGTACCACAAGTTGGGCGGTATGACCGGTACTGCCGAGACCGAAGCATCGGAGTTTTGGAGCATCTATAAGTTGGACGTGGTCGTTATCCCGACCAACCGTCCCGTAATTCGTGACGACCGCGAGGATTTGGTTTACAAGACCAAGCGCGAGAAGTACAACGCGGTGATTGCCGAGGTTAGCCGTTTGGTTGCCGAGGGTCGTCCGGTGCTTGTAGGTACTACGTCAGTCGAGATTTCAGAGACATTGAGCCGTATGCTCAAATTGCGCGGCATCAAGCATAACGTCCTCAACGCGAAGCAGCACCAGCAGGAGGCTCAGATTGTAGCCGAGGCAGGTCGCGCGGGTCAGGTAACTATCGCGACCAATATGGCGGGTCGTGGTACCGACATCAAGCTCACTCCTGAGGTTAAGGCTGCGGGAGGTCTTGCAATTATCGGTACCGAACGTCACGAGAGCCGTCGCGTGGACCGTCAGCTGCGTGGTCGTGCCGGCCGTCAGGGTGACCCCGGATCGTCGCAGTTCTTCGTCTCGCTCGAAGATGATTTGCTCCGTCTGTTCGGTTCGGAGCGTATCGCTATGATGATGGACCGTATGGGCATCCAGGAGGGTGAGGTTATTCAGGCCAAGATGATGAGCAACGCTATCGAGCGTGCCCAAAAGAAGGTCGAGGAGAACAACTTTGGTATCCGTAAGCGTCTGCTCGAATATGACGATGTGATGAACTCACAGCGTGAGGTTATCTACACCCGTCGTCGTCGTGCTCTCTATGGCGAGCGCATCGAGATTGACCTCAACAATATTATGTACGACTATGCCGAGGCATTCCTCGCATCGCACGAGGGTTGGGACTACGAGGATGTACGTCTTGAACTTATCCGCGAGGTGGCTATACAGCCCTCATTCGACGAGGCTGCATACAACAAGGCTAACCACCGCGAGTTGATCGAGATGATCGTGAGCGACCTGCGCGAGGCATACGCTCGTCGTGCTAAGGCTGTGGCCGACACCGTACGCGGCGTAATGCAGGGCGTATATGAGGAGCGCAAGGACCAGCTCGATACCAATATGTACTTCCCGCTCACAAATGGCTATCTCGGATACAACGTACCCGTAAATCTCCAAAAGTGCAAGGATTCGGACGGTGCCGAGATTTACAAGGTCTTCTCGAAGGTTGTGATGTTTACAACTATCGACGACGCTTGGCGTGAGCACCTGCGCGAGATGGACGACCTCCGTCAGTCGGTGCAGAATGCAACATACGAGCAGAAAGACCCGCTCTTGATCTATAAGTTCGAGTCGTTTGGTCTCTTTGCCAAGATGCTCGAAAAGGTCAATCGCGACGTTCTCTCGATACTGAATAAGTCGTATGTTCCCGTGCGCGAAAATAAGCCCGACACGGCACAGCGCAACGCATCACGCGCAAAGGTTGATGTAAACAAGTTGCAGGCATCGCGTATGGCAGCAGCTGCACAGGCAGGTCAGGGCGACAAGAGCAAGCCCGCTCCCGTAAAGGTCGAGAAGAAGGTCGGCCGTAACGATCCCTGCCCTTGTGGCTCGGGTAAGAAGTACAAGCAGTGCCACGGCAAAGGCTTGTAAACCACCCTTAGAGGTAAAGAAAAGAACTGCGCGACGTTTCGGTCGCGCAGTTCTTTTTTATATATTATATAAAGTATTACTCCCTATCCGAAACGTGGACACACTCGATACCCACACGGCGCAGGAGTTGCAAACCGTCATCGTTGCGGTAGGGCTCGCTATACACCACACGCTTGATACCTGCCTGAATAATCAGCTTCGAGCACTCGATGCAGGGCGAAGCGGTGACATACAACGTCGCACCGTCGCAATTATTGGCACTCTTGGCAACCTTCGTAATAGCATTAGCCTCAGCGTGCAGAACATAGGGTTTGGTTGCCCCATCGCAATCCTCGCACACATTCTCGAAGCCCGAAGGCGTACCGTTGTAGCCATCCGAGATAATCATCTTATCCTTGACAATCAGCGCACCCACCTGACGACGCACACAGTATGAGTTTTCGGCCCACACTCGCGCCATACGTATATATCGCAGGTCTAATTGTCGTTGTTTCTCTTCAGCGTAGCCCATCACTTACTTTGGTTTAGGTCAGAGTCGCAAGTTTAGAACGGGAGGTCATCGGGATCCTCTGCCGGAGCAGCAATCGGAGCAGGCATCGGCTGGGGTGCAGGCTGTGCATAAGGCTGCTGCGCGGGTGCCGAATAGCCACCCTGCGGCTGTGCAACATAACCGGGCTGCTGTGCCGGTGCCGAGTAACCACCTTGCGGAGCTGTGCCCTGCGCACCTTCGGGACGACGGCCAAGAAGTTTCATCTCGTCTGCCAAAATCTCGGTAGTATAGCGTTTCTGGCCATCCTTATCGGTCCACTCGCGAGTGCGAAGACGACCCTCGACATAGATTTGCGAGCCCTTGCGGACATACTTATCAACAACCTCTGCCAAACCACGCCACAAGGTAATTGTGTGCCACTCTGTATGCTCTTTACGCTCGTTCGCCTGACGGTCGAAGAGAGTTTCGGTAGTAGCCAGGCGCACACGTGCAACCTTGGCTCCCGACTCGATGGTGCGCACCTCAGGGTCGATACCCACATTGCCCACCAAAACTACTTTATTTACCATATTCTATAATTGTTTTATCAGTTTCACAAAAAGTTTGGCCATCTTAACACCCGCCTTACGGCCCTGCAACTGCACGTCCTCGTGGTCGCCTAACTGGTCGCTAAGTCCGCAGTTAGTAATTACCGACACCGCAAATACCGGAATCGACATATGACGAGCAACGATAACTTCGGGAACGGTAGACATACCAGCCGCATCACCACCGATAGCCTTAAAGTAGCGGTACTCGGCCTGCGTCTCGAAGGTCGGGCCCGTAGTGCCGACATAGACACCATACTGCAACTTGATATTCTCCTCGTCGGCAATGGCCGTAGCCTTTGCAATCAGGTTGCAATCGTAGCAGTTGTGCATATCCTGGAATCGGGGGCCGAACTCTGCCATATTAGGGCCAATCAACGGATTGGGCATAAGGTTAATATGGTCGTTGATAATCATCAAATCGCCAACACGGAAAGTTGTATTGATACCACCGCTGGCATTCGACACAAAGAGATATTCGATACCGAGCAGTTTCATCACACGCACGGGGAAGGTTACCTGCTGCATACCGTAACCTTCGTAGTAGTGGAAACGACCCTGCATAGCCACCACACGACGGCCCTCGATATGTCCGAAAATCAGACGACCCTTATGACCCTCGACAGTCGATACCGGAAAGCCCGGAATATCCTTATATTCGAGCGAATACTTCTCCTCGATATTATCGGCAAAATCGCCCAATCCCGTACCGAGAATGATTCCCACCTCAGGGCGGAAATCCTCGGTCTGTGCCTTGATAAATTCGGCACTCTTCTTAATTTCGTTTAACATCTTTTTCAAGGTTTTGGAGAAAATCCTTATCGGACTCCTCGATATAGGTCATCTTGACCGGAATATAATAGAGCCTGCGACGTACACTCTCAGGCATCTTCTTGCTACTGAACATCTTTACCGCATCCTTTTCGGTAGTCACAAAGTAGGCTTCGGGATGCTTTTCGAGCATCTCCTCCATAATCTTCGTATCGCGCACCTTATATACGTGATGATCGTCGAAGGTCAGTTCGTCCACCACGCGATAGTGCAGGCGCAGACTGCGGATAAAGTTGTCGGGGTTACCGATACCCGACATTGCGATAACCTTGCTCAAATCGGGAATATCTTTGCGCTCTGCATCCGCAGCGAATACCGGACGAATGGGCATAGCCTCGTAACGCATAAAGTAGACCCTCTGGTAGGCAATACGCTTCAACTCTTTGAGCATCAGACGACGTTCGAGAGGCGACATACTATCGCTACACTTCGTAACCAGAAAGTAGTGGGCTCTATCGAGCGACTTGCGCACATCACGCAGACGACCGTAGGGCAACATATAGTCCTGCTCGACAGGTTTCTGCGACGAATCGACAATCACAACATTTACCTTCGGATCGACGTAGCGGTGCTGGAAACCGTCATCCATAACGATAAGATTTACCTCAGGATGTTCGGCCATTATGCGACGTATACCCTCACGTCGGTTTTCGCAAACCACGACCACCGCAGACGGAAACTTAAACTTTATCTGCAACGGCTCATCGCCAACATTACGATACGAATCGTCGAGCGTAACCTCACGGTAGCCCTTCGTCTTGCGGCCATAGCCTCGCGAGAGCAGTGCCACGTTGTGCGTTTGCAACATATACTCGACAATCATCTCTGCCGAGGGGGTCTTGCCCGTACCGCCGACCGTGATGTTACCTACGCAGACGATGGGGATATCGAATTTCTCGCTTTTGAGAACTCCGATATCGAAGAGGAAATGCCTGAATCGCACACCCGCTTCGTAGATACAAGCCGCTATTTTTTTCAATAAATCCACCCTATCTGCAAACTATTTTTCAAAGGTAGAAAAAATAGGGATAATCTCCAAACTTTTAACGCAAATCCGTTGCCGTTTTTAAGAAAATCGGGATAAATCGTAGATTTATCGACAAAATTTCATACCTTTGTCGATTATGAAAAGAAACATTATACTCATCATAGCGGCCGTTATTGCTATTGCCGCATCCTGCAAACGCAACATCGGAGCTGCCGATGAGGCGCAGCACACCATAATCTACGGAATCATCGCAGATGATTACAACCTCGAAAAGGGTGAAATCCGCAACGGACAGACCCTCGGAACCATCCTGAACGATTATGGAGTGTCGGCACTGACAATCAACAATCTCGAACGTGCCTCGCGTGAGGTCTTCCCGCTGCGCCATATCCGCGCAGGCCAGCCCTATACGGCATTCCTGACCAAGGACACTATCGCATCGCGCCTGGACTATCTGGTCTACGAGAAGAGCATCACGGACTACGTGGTCTTCGGCTTTGTAAACGACTCGGTAAGCGTCACAACCGGCCAGAAGCCCATCGAGCTGCGTCGCACCAAGCGCAGTGCCGAGATCGAGAGTTCGCTCTGGGGTGCTATTATGCAGGAGAATCTCCCCTACGCACTCGCTGCCGAGTTGGAGGATGTTTACCAGTGGACGGTCGATTTCTTCGGCATACAGGCAGGCGATAAATTTACCGTGATTTACGACGAGAAGTTTGTCGATACGCTCTCGGTTGGTGTTGGTCGCATCTGGGGTGCACGATTTACTCACGGTGGCAAAGATATCTATGCCATACCCTTCAAGCAGGACGACAAAATTCAATATTGGGAGTACGATGGTGGTAGCCTGCGCAAGCAGATGTTGAAGGCTCCGCTCAAATTCACACGTGTAAGCTCAAAGTTCTCGAACTCGCGTTTCCACCCCGTCTTGAAGCGCTATCGTCCTCATCACGGAGTCGATTATGCAGCACCGAAGGGTACGCCCGTACGCGCCGTAGCCGACGGAGTTGTGACCTTCTGCGGTTGGAACGGAGGCGGAGGCAATACCCTCAAAATTAAGCACGCCAACAATATGACTACCGGTTATCTCCACCTGAGCCGCTTTGCCAAGGGCATCGTCAAGGGCAAGCGTGTATCGCAGGGAGATGTCATCGGTTATGTCGGCAGTACCGGCACCTCGACAGGCCCGCACCTCGACTATCGTGTCTGGAAGGGCAGTACGCCGATTAACCCGTTGAAGATTCCGCAGAATCCGGCAGTGCCTATCTCGAAGGAGAACTTCGAAGCCTTCGAGTTTGTGCGCGACCGCATAGTTGCCGAACTCAATGGCGAGGTCAGCGACGAGGAGCGCATCATCCAGCTCGACTCGGTGATTCTGCCAAAGAAGGCCGAGGGCAATGGCGAGATTGAGCAGAAATAATAACAACTAAGTAGAGCAAAAAGTGGAACTCGACGAGCGCATAGTAAAGTTTTTGAAGCGACATCACGTCTTGACCCTCGCCACCGTATCGGCCGAGGGTGAGCCCTATTGTGCTAACGCATTCTATGCATACGATGCCAAACGCAATCGCCTGATTTTCACCTCCGACGATTCTACACGCCACGCACAAGAGATGCTTACACAGAGCCGTGTGGCGGCATCCGTAGTTCTCGAAACACGCATCGTCGGCAAGGTACAGGGTTTGCAGATTTGCGGTAATGCACTGCGTGGAGATGATGATGACCGCAAGGCTTATATTCGTCGTTTCCCCTACGCGGCAGCTATCGGAGAGTTGTACCTATGGTGCATCGAGCCCGACTTTATGAAGTTCACAGACAACACGCTCGGATTTGGCAAAAAGTTGATATGGAAAAGATAAACATAGGAGTAGTAATCGTTGCCGGAGGTAGTGGCAAGCGCATCGGTGGGTCGATACCCAAGCAGTTTTTGATTGTCGGTGGCGAGCCGTTATTGGTACGCGCAATCAACACCTTTGCCGAGGCTCTGCCTGCGGCCGAGATAGTGGTTGTCCTGCCCGAAGATTATATCGAGTTTTGGAAAAACTTAGCTGCACGTTTCGAGGTTGCACCCCACCGCTGCGTAGCAGGTGGCAGCGAGCGTTTCCACTCGGTAAAGGCCGGCATCGCAGCTCTACGCGACGAAACGGGACTTATCGCAGTACACGACGGAGCTCGCGCATTGGTCTCGAAGAAGTTGATTATCCGCGCCGTGCAGACCGCTATCGAGAGTGGCTCGGCAATTCCGGCCGTTACTCCCGTAGATTCGATGCGTGTGGTGTCAGGCGAGGATTCGCAACCCATCGACCGTGCTACACTACGCATAATTCAGACCCCGCAGATTTTCGAGGCCGAGATATTGCGCAAGGCCTACGAAACGGACTACATCGCATCATTTACGGACGACGCCTCAGTGGTTGAGTATGCCGGTCACAAGGTTACGCTCTGTGAGGGCGAACGCTCAAACATTAAGGTTACAACTGTCGAAGATATCGCTATTGCCGAATCATTTTTAGCCGAAAAAGATGGAGATATTTAAGTACAAAAACGGACGCTACACGCTCTATTGGACCATTGTCTATATATTCATCTTCCTGCTGCTGGCACTGATACTGATGCAGCTTTACGAGGGTGGTTACGTCTCGGCGTGGTTTGGCTCGTTCATCGTCGCATTGATTGCACTGATGCTGATGTCGGTGCCGCGCTCGATTGTCGTTACCGAGCAGACCTTGCAGATTCGTTGTCTGCTTGATATCACAGAGATTAAGTTCTCGGATATATCGTCTGTCAGCGCAATAAGCCGCAAGGATATGCGCACAAAGTTCCCGATATTCGGCAGCTTCGGTTTCTTTGGCTATTTCGGTAAATTCATCGACCTCAAACGCTTCCGTCTGGTCGAGATTTACGCCACCGAGTGGGGCAACTTCATCGAGATTAAGACAATATACGAGGAAACCTACTACGTTTCGTGCCACGAACGCGAACGATTTATCGCGCTGCTGCAAGAGAGAACGAATGCGTAATTTTTCTTTGCAAGGGCAATCACGCACCAACATCAAAACACCAAACAAAAAAAGACCGCAAAACTGCGGTCTTTTTTGTTTGTACTCTCCTCTCAATTAGTTGAGTGTCGGCAGGAACGAGTACTCCTTCGAGTAGTGGAGCATCTGCTTTACATAGTTGTCGTTATAAACAACCTCGACATCCACAATCTCGCCATCCGTCTCAACCAGACGATAGTCGGGGTTGATAAAGCCACCATAAGGCTCGATATTGAGTGCGCGGTAACGCTCCAAAACCTCTGCGTGGAGTGCGGGGTCAATCTTCACAGCGTAAGCCTCAACCAACGCCTTACCAGCCTCGTAGTCGCCCTCCGACTTGATGCGCTGCACCTCGTAGAGCATCTCGCCAAGGAGAGTACGGAACTTATCGAAGTCGTTGATTACTACATACGACTTGCCATCCTGCTTAACCCACTCGATTACGTTGTCAGCCTTACCGTGCTCGTAGCACCACTCAGCGATAAGCTTGCGGTTACGCATATGCGACTCCTCGACATTCTTACCGAGCTCGATGCGCGAGAACTGAGTCATCATACCGTTCATTACGTACGAAGCGTACTGAGCCTTTGCAACGTCAAGCGAAGGAATCAAGCCAATCTCAACCATCTTCGGGTCGCCTAAGTAGTAAAGACCAAAGAGGTCTGCACGGGTCTCTTCGAGAGTCGAAGTGTAGGTGCCGAGCTCGCCGCCCTTCGTTCCGGGAGCCAGCTGTCCCGAACCGTGACCAAGGCACTCGTGGAGGTCGGTGTGAAGGTCATCAGCAAGCTTGCCGTACTTGGTCATACGCTCGCGGTCCTCTGCACGCAACACGAACTCCTCCTGGAAACCGTTACCCTGCGCTGCCTTCTTGTAGGCGAATGTGATATTGTCGATAGTTACCGACTTCGAGCCATACTCCTTGCGAATCCAATCCGCATTCGGCAGGTTGATACCGATAGGAGTTGCAGGATAGCAGTCGCCACCGAGCATTGCTACGGTGATAACCTTAGCCGAAACACCCTTTACAACCTCCTTGCGGTATGCGGGGTTAATGGGCGAGTTATCCTCGAACCACTGAGCATTTGCCGAGATAACCTCGGTGCGGTGGCAAGCCTCCTCATCACGGAAGTTTACGATAGACTCCCACGAAGCCTTGCGACCGAGGGGATCACCATAATCCTCGATAAAGCCGTTCACGAAGTCCACATTCGATACGGTATCCTGTACCCACTTGATATTGTAGTCGTCGAACTGACGCAAATCGCCCGAGCGATAGTACTTAACCAGCGAGTTGATAATAGCCTTCTGGGGCTCAGCAGCTACACCCTCGGCCTTTTCGAGCCACTCAACGATGCGGTCGATAGCAGCCGAGTACATACCACCCGACTTCCAAACCTTCTCGACAACCTTGCCGTTCTCCTTCACGAGCTTCGAGTTCAAGCCATACGAAATCGGACGGGGATCGTTTACCGATGCCATCTTCTTGTAGAACGCCTCAACCTCCTTCTGGGTTACACCCTCGTAGTAGTTGTTAGCCGAAGCCTTGATAACGTCGATACCTGCGGTCTGGTTGAGAGCCGAAGCATAGAGCTCCTTATCGAAGATAACGGGGAGCAACACCTCTTTGAGAGCCTCGACCGAGCCAAACTCCTGGGGCAACTGCTCAGCAGGAACCGCTGCAAGCAACTGCTCGAAATACTCCTGCGAGAAGCGAGGAGTAAACTTATCCTTCGAGTAGTGATGGTGGATACCGTTAGCAAACCAAACCTTTTTCAGATAGGTCTCGACAGCCTTCCACTCCTCGCACTCGCGGCAACCGGTGTAGTTGTTGTAGATAGCCTCCAAGGTACGACGCACTGCAAGGTTGTACTTGAAATTCTGGTCGAACATAATATCGCGACCACACTTTGCCGCCTCCGAGAGGTAGTAAATCAAGATCTTCTCCTGCAAGGGCAACTCCTCGAAGCCCGGCACCTCATAACGGATAACCTTGATATCATCAAAGCGATCCACAACCCACGCCTTCTCCTCGGTTGCAGTGCAGCACGAAGAGAGAATAGCGGTAAAAATTCCCATAATTGTTACACTAAAAATTCGTTTCATCACTTATTCAGTTAAAATTTATGCGCAAATTTACATAAAAATAACCAAACCCCGACCACCGTATTCGAATTATTATATAACTTTGTCGCACCAAATGGTAAAATAAGCGATGAAAATTACTACAACAGTCGGCGAATTGCGTGCCACACTCGCAGAGATGGGCGAAGGCTTAGTGGGTTTTGTCCCCACTATGGGCGCACTGCACGAGGGCCACATCTCGTTGGTCGAGAGAGCTCGCAAAGAGTGCGCGAAGTGCGTAGTCAGCGTATTCGTAAACCCGACACAGTTCAACGATAAGAACGATTTGAAGCACTACCCTCGCACCCCTGAGGCTGATGCAGCAATGCTCGAAGCCGCAGGTGTGGATGTTGTATTTATGCCCACAGTCGAGGAGGTCTATCCCGAACCCGACACGCGCCAATTCGACTTCGGCCTGATCGACAAGGTTATGGAGGGTGCAACCCGCCCCGGACACTTCAACGGAGTGGCACAGGTCGTAAGCCGTCTGTTTGACCTCGTAAATCCCGATAAGGCATACTTTGGCGAGAAGGATTTTCAGCAGATTGCCGTCATCAAGGCTATGGTCGAGCAACTCGCACTCTCAGTTGAGATTGTCGAGTGTCCGATTGTCCGTGGCGAGGATGGTCTGGCCCTCTCGTCGCGTAATGCGTTGCTTGACAAGGAGCACCGCGCAGCTGCACCCCACATCTACGAGGTACTCCACGCAGCTACCGCACAGGTCGGCAAGCTCTCGCCCGCAGAGCTCTCGACGTGGGTAACTGCCGAAATCGAAAAGAACGAACTTTTGAAAGTGATATATTTCAAGGCCGTAGATGCACTCTCGATGCAGGAGATCTCATCGTGGGACGAGTCGCCTCGCGTACAGGGATGCGTAGCAGTGCAGGCCGGCAACATTAGACTTATTGATAACATCAAACTTAAATAGGCGATGAAGATAGAGGTTCTCAAATCGAAAATCCACCGCGTAACCGTAACGCAGGCAAATCTCCACTACGTGGGCAGCATCACTGTCGATGAGGCGTTGCTCGAAGCGGCAAATATGATCGAGGGAGAGAAGGTACAGGTACTGAACGTAACCAATGGCGAGCGTTTGGAGACCTATATTATAAAGGGAGAGCGCAATAGTGGTGTCATCTGCTTGAACGGAGCAGCTGCGCACAAGGCTTCGGAGGGCGACATCGTCATCCTCGTTTCGTATGCACTGCTCGACTTCGAGGAGGCTAAGAGCTTCAAGCCGTGGGTTATTTTCCCCGACACGGCTACCAACAAACTCGTAAAATAGGCCTACCCCCTAAGCAATGGAGGTGTTCTTGGCGATAATGGCAGTAGTGCTGGCGGTCGTTGGTGCCGCAGGCTGCATCGTTCCCGTAATTCCGGGCGTGGTGTTGAGCTATGCAGGTCTGCTCTGCGCCTTCTTCCGCGAGGGCTCGACACTATCAACTACCCTACTTTGGATTTGGATTGCGGTCGTGGCGGTTGTATCGGTTATTGACTACTTCCTGCCGGCATATATGACCAAAATCTTCGGAGGCAGTCGCCCCGCAACCATCGGAGCAACCATCGGAGCCGTTGGCGGATTCTTCTTCGGACCGCTCGGCATCATCGTCGGCCCGTTTATCGGAGCTATGGCGGGTGAGCTGCTCAACAATCGCAACGATATGAATCGAGCAATCAAGGTGGGCCTTGGCTCGTTCCTCTCGTTTATCGTCGGCACAGGCATCAAACTTATGGCGGCGAGCGGCATACTTTTCTACGTTTGTCGCGATATTTTCTTCAATTAGAACACTTTTTAGGCAATATTTTTCACTCTCCTGCGTTTTTTTGTCATAAAAATTTGGCGGGGGGGGGAATTTCCTATATTTGCACCCAAGAACAGACAGACAAACTATCATAAAACTTAAAGAGATGAAAAGGTTTTTAACCATCGTGGCGATTGTCGTTGCACTCTGCGCCACCGCGTGTTCGGACTACAAGTACGAGAAGGTCGCCGGCGACCCTCTGAAAACCCGTATCTACACGCTCGACAACGGATTGAAGGTCTATATGACCGTAAACAAGGAGACTCCGCGCATCCAGACCTACATCGCTGTAAAGGTCGGTGCAAAGAATGACCCGGCCGAGACCACAGGTTTGGCTCACTACTTCGAGCACCTGATGTTCAAGGGCACCGAAAAGTTCGGCACCTCGGACTACGCAGCCGAGGCTCCGCTGCTCGACCAGATTGAGGCTCTCTTCGAGCTCTACCGCAGTACCGAGGACCCTGCCGAGCGCAAGAAGATCTACGCCCAGATTGACGAAATCTCGCAGGAGGCCTCGAAGTATGCCATTCCCAACGAGTACGACAAGCTGATGTCGGCAATCGGTGCATCGGGCACCAATGCCTGGACCTCGTTCGACGAGACCGTCTATACCGAGGATATTCCCTCGAATCAGGTGGAAAATTGGGCAAAGATTCAGTCGGACCGCTTCGCGAACAACGTAATTCGCGGTTTTCACACCGAGCTCGAAACCGTCTACGAGGAGTATAATATGTCGCTCACACGCGATGGTAACAAGGCCTACTACGGCATTATGGAGTTGCTCCACCCCAACCACCCAAGCGGTCAGCACTCGGTACTCGGCACACAGGAGCATCTGAAAAACCCTTCGATTACCAATATCAAAAACTACTACAAAACATACTATGTGCCCAACAATATGGCTATATGTATGTCGGGAGATTTCGACCCAGACAAGACCATTGCTATCATAGACAAGTACTTCGGCTCGTTGCAACCCAACCCCGAACTTCCCGAATTCACATTCCCCGAAGCAGAGCCTATCACGGCTCCGAAAGTTAAGGAGGTCTATGGCAACGAGGCAGCATTCCTCTATATGGGTTGGCGCACCGGAGGCGGTATGTCGTGTGAGGATTCACACATTCAGGATATTGTTGGCGACATCCTCTACAACGACAAGTGCGGCCTTATCGACACCGACCTCGTTCAGCAGCAAAAGGTCCTCTACGGCTTTGCAAGTTCTATGCTTGACGCAGACCTCGGTTCCCTCATCGTAGGCGGTGCTCCCAAGCAGGGTCAGAGCCTCGAAGATGTGCGCGACCTACTCCTTTCGGAGATTGCAAAGTTGCGCAATGGCGAGTTCGACGAGTCGCTCATCGCCTCGACAATCTCGAACCTCAAACGTAACGAGATGCAGGAGCTCGACAGCAATAACGGCCGTGCTTATCAGTATGTCAGCACCTTTATCAACGGTCTTGATTGGGCTGACCAGGTGAAGCGTCTGGACAAGATGAGTCAAATCACCAAAGCGGACGTTGTTGCGTGGGCAAATAAGTATCTCGGCGACGAGAGTTACGCAATCGTCTATAAGCGAGAGGGCGAGGATAAAAGCCAAAAGAAGATAGATAAGCCTGCAATTACCCCGATTGCAACCAACCGCGATGCCAAGAGCGATTTCTTGACCGAGATTCAGTCGGCAGAGGTAGCTCCCATCGAGCCCGTATTCGTCGATTTCGAGCGCGATATGTCGGTTGGCAAGATGAAGAACCACGATATCGAGGTACTCTACAAGCAGAACACAACCAACGACCTCTTTACGTTGATGTATGTCTATGAGATGGGCACTGTCGATAATCCGAAGTTAGCCACCGCAGTTCAGTACTTCGATTTGCTCGGCACCGACACGAAGTCGTTGGAGCAGATTAAGAGCGAGTTCTATGCCTTGGCTTGCGACTTCTACCCGTCAATTGCACAGAATCGAGTATATGTTGTTATTTCGGGACTGGCTGATAATATGCCGCAAGCTATGGCATTGGCCGAGGAGTATATGGCCAATGTTGAGGGCGATGACGAGGTTTTAACCGAATTGAAGAGGGATATTCTCAAATCTCGCGCCGACGCTAAGCTCAACCAGAGTGCCAACCACAAAGCGTTGAGCACCTATGCAAAGTATGGCCCTGAGGCCGTGAAGGCGATGACACTCAACAACGAGCAACTCAAAGCTCTCACCTCGGACGAACTTATTGCCGAGATTAAGTCGTTGCAGGGCTTGAAGCACCGTGTGATGTATTACGGTCCCCTCTCGCAGCGCAAACTCACGGCAGAACTCGACAAGTCGCACAAGGTTGCCGAGAGTCTTATCGACCCCGAACAGGACAAGGAGATTCGTTATATGCAGACCACGCCCGAAAATCGCGTTCTGATGGCGCAATACGACGCAAAACAGATTTACTACACGCAGTACTCGAAGCGTCCCGAAGAGAGTTTCTCGACAGATAACGATGCGCTGATGCTGCTCTACAACTACTACTTCGGTGGCGGTATGAACGCTATCGTCTTCCAGGAGATGCGCGAGGCCCGCGGTCTGGCATACTCGGCTTGGGCACAGCTCTCGGAGCACTTCTACGCCGAGGACGGCTACACCTACACAGCATTTATCGCTACGCAGAACGACAAGATGCAGCAGGCTGTGGAGGCCTTTGCCGAGATTATCAACGATATGCCCGAATCGCAAAATGCCTTCGATATTGCCAAGCAGTCGATTCTCTCGGCACTCGCTACCGAGCGCGTGATTAAGGAGAATGTCCTCTGGCACTACCTCGCAGCTAAAAATAAGGGTGTCGATTACGACCGTAATGCCGCAATCTACGAGCAGGTGCAGAATATGACCCTCGAAGATGTCGTAGCCTTCCAGAAGGAGTGGATCAAGGATCGCAACTATACCTACTGCATCCTGGGCGACAAGCACGACCTCGACTTGAAGTATCTCCGCTCAATCGGCAAGATAGAGTTCCTCTCGCAAGAGGAGATTTTCGGATATTAAACCGATAAAGAGTCTCAAAAGCAAGGGTGCAGGATGTTGTTATACTCCGGCACCCTTGTTTAATTCACAATTATTCGTACCTTTGTCGAAACAAAGTATATAAGAGTATGCCAAAGATTTCACTGCGTGCGGCTGAGATGCCACAATCGCCCATCCGAAAACTCGTTCCGTTGGCAGAGGCTGCCAAAGCTCGCGGAACGAAGATTTACCACCTGAACATCGGTCAGCCCGACCTTCCAACTCCTCAGGTGGCTCTCGATGCGTTGCGCAACATCGACCGCACAATCCTCGAATATAGCCCCAGCGACGGATACCGCTCGCTGCGCGAGAAGTTGGTCGGATACTACGACCAATACCAGATTCACCTCACACCCGAAGATATCATCATCACTACGGGTGGCTCGGAGGCTGTACTCTTTGCCTTTATGTCGTGTCTGAATCCGGGCGACGAGATTATCGTTCCCGAGCCGGCATACGCCAACTATATGGCATTCGCAATCTCGGCAGGAGCAGTTATTCGCCCCGTGCTCTCGACAATCGAGGATGGCTTTGCACTGCCCAGCATCGAGCAGTTCGAGGCTCTGATTAACGAGCGCACACGAGGAATCCTCATCTGCAACCCCAACAACCCGACGGGCTATCTCTACACCCGCAAGGAGATGAACCAGATTCGTGACTTGGTCAAGAAGCACGATCTGTTCCTCTTCTCGGACGAGGTATATCGCGAATATATCTACACCGGCTCGCCCTACATCTCGGCCTGCCACCTCGAAGGTATCGAGGAGAATGTCGTGCTGATTGACTCGGTATCGAAGCGTTACTCGGAGTGCGGTATCCGCATCGGAGCCCTCATTACCAAGAACAAGGCACTGCGCGCAGCCGTGATGAAGTTCTGCCAGGCACGTCTCTCACCTCCGCTTATCGGTCAGATTGTTGCCGAGGCCTCGATTGACGCTCCGCGCCAATACGCTACGGATGTCTATGAGGAGTATATCGAGCGTCGTAAGTGCTTGATTGACGGTCTGAACAAGATTCCGGGCGTCTACTCACCGATTCCGATGGGAGCATTCTACACCGTGGCACGCCTGCCGGTCGAGGATAGCGACGATTTCTGCGCTTGGTGCCTCAGCGAGTTCGAGTACGAGGGCGAAACCATTATGCTCGCACCTGCATCGGGATTCTACTCCGACCCGAGCAAGGGTCGCAACGAGGTCCGCATTGCATACGTCCTCAAAAAGGAGGATTTACAACGTGCATTAGTCATTCTCGGCAAGGCTCTCGAAGCGTATAATAACCGCAAATAAATTAACACAATATCTCCCGAAAAGATTATGAAAAAATCGGTAGTTTCGTCATTCGACGTTGATCATCGCACACTGAGCGAAGGCCTCTACCTTCGTTCGACCTACACCATAAACGACGAGCTCGCAGTCCTCTCGTGGGACCTGCGCTTCTGCGCTCCGATGGCTTGTAAGCCCCTCTCGGCTGGCGTTGTCCACACCATCGAGCATCTGATGGCTTACCACCTGCGCCTCGACGAGAAGGTCGGCAAGAGCATCGTTTCGTTCTGCCCGATGGGTTGCCAGACAGGATTCTACCTCTCGACAATGAACGACATCACAGCCGAGGATATCAAGGCTGCGCTCGGAAATGTCTACAAAAAGGTATTCCCTATCGCCTCGACCGACGACATCGTAGGCCTTAACGAGATTCAGTGCGGCAATCCGCGCTTGTACGCTATCGAGGAGACAAACGAGGCTATGAGCAACTATATCAAGGTGCTCTACGGCACAACCGAAATCTAATACCGCGACAAAGATGAATATTCTGATAGTAGGACCCACCGAACGCGAGTTTCGCAACATCTCGGCTGCCATTGATGCAGCCACCTCTCTCCGCCACCGCTACATTCCTATATGTTCGGGCATCGGCAAGGCGGCATCGGCTGCTGCCGTAACTCACGCCATAGCAACATCCGAATCTCCGATAGATGCCGTGGCAGTCATCGGTTTTGCTGCCGGCACACTCGGATATCAGCAGGGAGAGATTGTCTGCCCCTCGGTGGCGCAGTATCACGATTGCAATGTTCCCGCAGGATTTATCCCCGAACTCACCGACCCCATTGCGCTCACAGGTGGCTCGGAGGGCGTTATGGTCTTCACGGGAGATTCGTTCGTAGACGCCGAAATTGTACGCGACATTAAGGAGTGTTTCGGCATCGAACACGCGATATTCGATATGGAGATTACCGCCATTGCCATTGCGGTAAAATTATGCTTCAACCTGCCGGTTTATGCGATGAAGATGATTTCGGACGTACCCGAAGCAGGACACACCGAGCAGTCGTACGACGAGTTCGCCGATTCACACTCGGATTTCTCGGCATTCATAGCCGAACTCAATAAGATTTAGCTTACTACATCGAGCGAATCTGCTCGAAGTCGATAACAAGTTGAGATTTCAGCTCCTCTACGGAGCTGAATTTTTTTTCGTCACGCACCTTGCACAGAAGTTTCACCTGCAAGGTACGACCATAGAGGTCGCCCACAAAATCAAAGATATGGGTTTCGAGCAGTCGGCACTTGCCATCGACCGAGGGGCGAACCCCAACATTCGACATCGCCTTCCACTCACGACCGTCAATCTCGACACTCGAAAGATAAACTCCATTCTCGACATCAGCACCCCCAACCTCCATATTGGCTGTCGGGAATCCCATCTGACGACCGAGTTTTGCACCGTGGATAACCTCTCCCTCGACGATAACCATATCAGACATTTTCGGTTAGTTTCTTCACCAACGAGAACTGCGAGAAGAACTCCTTTGCAAAGACACGCAAGACGGTATATGCGGGTATTGCGAGCAACATTCCGACCACACCTGCTGCCGAGCCGGCAAGCAGAATCACCAGAAAGACTTCCAGCGGGTGGGCCTTTACACGCGACGAGTAGAGCGTCGGCTGCAATACGAAGTCGTCCAGACCCTTGACCGTAAGCAGTGTCAGAGCGATAATGAGCATTGTCACACCAACCGTATATCCGCTAATCGGGGTCACTATACCGACAAAGAGCGATGCTATGCCGCCCATCACGGGACCGGCATACGGGATGACATTCATAACGCCCATAATCAGTCCGATAAAGAAGGCATCCTCGACACGCATACCAAAGATAATCATTGCAATCGAGATGATTATCATAATGATAATGCTCTCGGCAAGCAATCCCGAAAAGTATCGCGACAGCAGCACCGTAATCTTATCGAGTGCGCGCGACACATTGTCCTGATATCGGTCGGGGAATACCGCACGGACCATTGCATAGAACAGACCGTCCTCTTTGAGGAAGAAGAAGGTAATGAACGATATCGAGAAGAATGCGATAACGAAGTTCATACCGACACTAATAATCGACGAGAAGGCGGTATTAATCGTATTGTAGTCGATAACCTTGCGCAACGAATTGACGAGTATCTCCGTTAGTGAGAACTTCGTATCGGGCATCACAAAGAGCGTACTCAGATACTCCTGTGCACGAGAGATTGGCTCCTCGATACTCTTCAACGCCGAGTGGAAGTCGAGAGTCGAGAGTTCGTAGACCTTATTTGCAACCAACGGGACAAAGAGCGAGAAGGCGGCAATGAAGAGCACCCAGATAGTCAGCAGCGTCACAAATGCCGCAAACCAACGCGGCAGGCAGCTTTTGCCGACGCGCACACTCGCAATCTTGCTGACCATAGGTCGCCCGATGATAGCCAGCACGGCCGAAACGAGAATATAGATTACGACCGAGCTGAAATACCAGACAAAATAGAGTATCAAGGCAGTCAATGCAATGCCTGCCAGATATCTCCACATCGGTTTTCGCTTCGAATCCATATCTGCAATCTTTTATTTACAGAATCGCGCGATGGGAGTCTGCGTACCTACTACGTGGTCGCCAATCTCCACCAATAATTCACACTCCTTCGGGATAAGTATATCAATACGCGAGCCGAACTTGATAAATCCGCACTGGTCATTCTGCTTGACCGTCTCGCCCTCCTTCATATAGGGAACGATACGACGTGCCACGAAGCCTGCAATCTGGCGGAAAAGAACCTCCTGGCCATTAACAGTCTCGACAACGGTGGTGGTACGCTCGTTCTCGGTCGATGACTTCGGATGCCAAGCAATCAGGAAACGTCCGGGGTGGTACTTAAAGTACTTCACAACACCACCTACGGGGTACCAATTCATATGCACGTTGGTCACCGACATAAATATCGACACCTGCATAACCTCCTTGCCTCCGAAATACTCATCTTCGTTCACAACCTCGGTCACAACGACACGTCCGTCACACGGAGCAAAGATAAGGTCGGCATCGTGAATCTTCACGCGGCGAGGCTCACGGAAGAACGACACGATAAGGAACCAGAATACCGACAGCACCAAGCCGCTCAACACGAGCAGTACGATATCCTCGTGCTTGTTGAGCAAAAAATAGATAAATCCCCAAATAGCCAGGCAGATTACACCCGACACGAAGATTATTTTGTATCCCTCTTTATTGATCTTCATAAGGTTTGAGTTTTGGTTACAACATTATTAACAAATAGACAAATACAAACGGGGCCGAGAGCAAGAGCGCATCGAATCTGTCGAGCCAACCTCCGTGACCCGGCAATATCGAGCCAGAATCCTTCATATCGACCGAACGCTTGAACATCGACTCCACAAAGTCGCCGGCAACACCCGTAACGGCAGCCACAACAGCCAGACCACCCCACAGCCATAAATTGGCTCCGAGCAGCCAAGCGATAACGATTGCGATGCCGACAGCTCCGAGAACGCCACCGACGAATCCCTCCCACGACTTTTTGGGCGAGATACGCTCACACATCCTATGGCGACCGATAGCGCAACCAACCAGGTATGCGAAGATATCATTCGACCATATTATCAGGACATATCCGAGCATAACCCACGGATTCCACACTCCGCCACCGAGCAACAGCGGCACGAAGAAGAGCAGAGCCACAGGCAGTGCCACATAGACCACACCCGCAAAGGTCGCAGCCACATTGGCAATCGGAGTGGGGCGATTACGCACCATCTCGCAGATAAATACCGTCGGCACGAGCAACAGCATATAGAGGCCAAGGGCATAGACCGTCTTGCCTACAACAGCCTCAACCGAGCCGGCACCTCCGAACTGCATAAAAATCACAAATGCCAGAACTGCCAAGGCTACGCCCAATGCGCTGCCGGCAAACTGCTGGGGTTCGCTACCCGCAGCACGGCACATTCGATAGAACTCGCGCTGGCTGCCGACAACAATAGCCAACATCAGTGCACCAAAACCCCATTTCGAGAAGTATATCGCGCTGAAAAAGACCACTGCCAGCACCAAACCGCTCAGCGAGCGAGTTACTAAATTCTTCATATTAACACCCATAGTGTCCAATAGTTTAGGTTCGTTCTATAACAAAATTCGAGTTAGGCCTCCTCGGTCGCACCCTCCTCGGTACTCTCGGCAATAACCTCCTCGACCACAGTAGCCTCGTCAGCCACCTTTGCAGCCTCGGCCTTGGCCTTCTGCTCGGCCTCGCGCTGCTCGCGCAGGATATCCTTCTTGCGCTTGCCGAAGATACGCTCAACATCCTCGGTAAAGACAACCTCGCGCTCCAACAACAACTCTGCAAGCTCGGTCATACCCTCTTTATGGTCAGCCAACACCTGCTTGGCCATAGCGTATGCTCGCTCGATAAGAGCCTTAACCTCGTTGTCGATGCTCTGTGCCGTCTGCTCCGAGTAGGGCTTCGAGAATGCCATATCACTCTGACCCGTCGAGTCGTAGTAGCTAAGTGTGCCAACCTTGTCACTCATACCGTAGTATGCCACCATTGCATAGGCCTGCTTGGTTACACGTTCCAAGTCGTTGAGCGCACCCGTCGAGAGGTGACCAAAGGTCATCTCCTCCGAAGCACGACCCGCCAGCGTTGCAGCCATCTCGTCGAGCAGATGCTCGCGAGTGGTAATCTGACGCTCTTCGGGCAGATACCACGCAGCTCCGAGAGCCTTACCGCGCGGGATGATTGTTACCTTGATAAGAGGATTGGCGTTTTCGAGAATCCAGCTCACGGTAGCGTGTCCGGCCTCGTGGTAAGCGATAGTTCGCTTCTCCTCTTCCGAGATAATCTTATTTTTACGCTCCAAGCCACCGATGATACGGTCGATAGCTGCGAGGAAATCCTCTTTCGAGATAAACTTCTTGTTGTGACGAGCCGCAATCAGCGCAGCCTCGTTGCAGACATTAGCGATATCGGCGCCCGAAAATCCGGGGGTCTGCTTCGCCAAGAACTCACGATCGAGAGCCGGGTCGAGCTTCAACGGGCGCAGGTGGACATTGAATACCTCCTCACGCTCCTTCACATCGGGCAATCCCACCTCAATCTGGCGATCGAAACGACCTGCACGCATCAGAGCCTTATCGAGGATATCTGCACGGTTGGTTGCAGCCAGAACGATAACTCCGGCATTGGTCTGGAAACCGTCCATCTCGGTAAGCAGCTGATTGAGTGTATTCTCGCGCTCATCGTTACCCGAAAATCCTGCATTCTTGCCACGCGCACGGCCGATAGCATCAATCTCGTCGATAAAGAGGATGCACGGAGCCTTCTGCTTGGCCTGCTCGAAGAGGTCACGCACACGCGACGCTCCCACTCCGACAAACATCTCGACAAAGTCCGAGCCCGAAATCGAGAGGAACGGAACATTTGCCTCGCCTGCCACAGCCTTCGCGAGCAGGGTCTTACCTGTTCCCGGAGGGCCTACGAGCAGTGCTCCCTTCGGAATCTTCGCTCCGAGTTCGACGTACTTATCCTTCTTTTTGAGGAAGTCTACAATCTCCATAATCTCGACCTTCGCCTCTTCCAGTCCGGCAACGTCCTTGAAGGTCACACGCTTCTGGTTCTCCTTATCGAACACCTGCGCACGCGCCTTGCCGACGTTCATAATATTTCCGCCACCACCGGCTCCGCCACGCATTCCGCGCATCATAAAAATCCAGAATCCGATAAAGAAGAGCCACGGTAGCACACTCACGAGCATATCAATCCATCCGCCATCCTCCTTTTCGTATGAGAGGATAACCTTATTGCCCGACTGCTCCTCGGCTGCATCCAAATCCTGACGCAGCAACTCCACCGAGCCGATATTGAAAATCAACTGCGGGCCACTCACGGGCATCTTGCGGAAAGTCGGCACGGTCTCGTCCTCGCGGTAACGCTCGGCAACACCCTTGCGGAGATAGACATAGGCCGTCTCCTTATTCTTGACGGTAATCTTCTCGACCTGGCCATCAACGACCATCTGCTCGACCGTATTCCAGTCAGAGTTTATCGGGTCGCCTTCGCCTTCGCTCATTGCCCACGTTGCGACGATTGCAATGAGAATCAACGCCCAGAACCACATAATGTTCGGGCGGAAAGTTATCATCTTATTGTTGTTATTCTTCTTTCTTGCAGACATAATAAATTAATCTTCAAACTCATATTTTACCATCGGAGCATCAGCCCACAAATCTTCGAGGCGGTAGAAGTCGCGCAACTCCGTAAGGAAGATATGTACCACAACATCCACATAGTCCATAGCTACCCACAGACCTGTCTGCTGACCCTCGATGCGCCAAACCTTCTCGCCAAGCTCGGTGAGCATCTTCTCCTCGATGCTGTCGGCAATAGCGCACACCTGCGTCGTTGAGTCGGCATTACACACCACAAAGTGCGAGCAGATAGCTCCGTCGAACTCCGTAAGGTCCAATGATACAATATTCTTACCTTTCTTATCGTCGATAGCCTCAACGATGGTCTCTATCAGTTTCTGATTGTCATTCATATTATTACGTAAAAAACTATTCTTTTCTAATCTGCAAATATAGTAATAAGAATTGATATATCAATTCCGTAAGCCCGAATTATCGCCTTTCGGAACACTATTTGGCACAAACCGAGGCTACTTTACACGTTTTGCGACTGAACTCATTATCGTCTGAATCAGGGCCTGAACTATCGAGGTCTTGACGTATGTACGGCGCACGGCAACTGCAATCTTGCGCGAGGTAGCTCCCTTCGCCAGGCTCTTTACCTGATTTTTATGTCCCTCCGGAATATACTCCAATGCCATTTCGGGGATAATTGTCACATTACCCGTACAATCAACCAGTCGCATCAGCGTATCAATCGTACCCGACTCGAAGCTGTAATTCTGCACCGTTTCACGCCGTGCCTGACAGAGTTCGAGAATCTGGTCACGCATACAGTTTCCGGGCGTGAGCAGAATCAAATCCTTCATATCAATATCCTCGATACGCACATTCGAACGCTCATAGAGCGGATTCGATGTCGAGACGTAGAGGAAGAATCGGTCGCTGAACATATCGTGCTCGATAATACCCTCGTCGCACGTACCGCTTGCCACAATCGCAGCGTCAATACTATCGCGTTTGAGAGCCTCGTTAATATCGGCCGTAACCATCTCGCGAATCTCCAACTCGACACGCGGATATCGACGCACAAATTCGGGTATAAACTTATGCAGCAAGTAGGGCGCAATGGTCGGGATAACACCCAATCTCAGCTTGCCCGCAATCTCGCCCTTCATCTCGGCAACTACCTCACGGATAGAGTTATACTCTTTGAGTGTCTCGCGCACCTGCTCCAAAACAGCCTCGCCCGCCTCGGTCGGGATGACAGGTTTCTTCGAGCGGTCGAGCAACACCACACCAAGCTCCTCTTCGAGAGCTTTAATCTGCATACTGAGCGAGGGCTGAGTTACGAAACAGAGCTCTGCTGCCTGCGAAAAACTACCGCAGTTGGCCACCGCCAACAGGTATTCAAGTTGGATTATAGTCATAACAGTTTTGCTTATTACACACCACAAATATATAAAAATAATTTATACATCACAACCAGACATCTGTTTTTTGCTAAAATCGAAATAAAATTCCTACATTTGTAAAATAACATACAGAAAATAATGGACAAAAGTTCCGCATAAGGGTATCGAATGCCCCTCCTCGAAAACTCTGGGGGGGGTATTCATTGATTACCAGCATTTTGTAAATAATTAGACAAAAAACATAAACTATTATGAAAAAACTTCTACTTTTATTGACTGTTGCCGGAATGTTGGCAATTGCTTGCGAGAGCAATGGCGGTATTGAAGAGGAGAACGGTCAAAAAGATCCGACCGAACAGCCTGGCAACGGCGAGAACGGTGGCGAGAACGGTGGCGAGAATGGCGGCAACCAAGGTGGCGAGAATGACGGCAAAGATGATGTAGAGATTCCTGCCGATAAGACACAGGCTATCAAGTTCCAGGATGAGGCTACAAAACTCCTCTGCACACCCCATTGGGACGAGAACGAGGATGGCGAGTTGTCATACGAGGAGGCAGCTGCCGTTACCGACCTCGATACAGCATTCAAAGGCTCGTCGATTATGGCGTTTACCGAGTTGAAGTACTTTACAGGCCTTGCCGAGATTGCAGACTATGCATTCGAGGACTGTGTCAGCCTTGTAAAAATCACTTTGCCAGAGCAAATTACAACTATTGGATTATCGGCATTTAAAGGCTGTACAAATCTCAAAAAGATTGAGATACCCGACAGCGTTACTTCGATTGGAGAGGCAGCATTCGAAGATTGCAGCAGTTTGACAAGTGTAACCATTCCCGACAGCGTTACTTCGATTGGAGAGGCAGCATTCGAAGATTGCAGCAGTTTGACAAGTGTAACCATTCCTGATAGCGTTACTTCGATTGGACGTAGTGCATTCTGTTACTGCAGCAGTTTGACAAGTGTAACAATTGGCGACAGCGTTACTTCGATTGAATTCAGAGCATTCTCTGATTGCAGCAGTTTGACAAGTGTTACAATCCCAGACAGCGTTACTTCGATTGGAAATTATGCATTCAATGGTTGCACCAGCCTAACGGCTTTTTATGGCAAATATGCATCAGCAGATAAACGCTGCTTGATTATTGATGGTGTGCTAAATTCATTTGCGCCTGCCGGATTAACATCATATACAATCCCTGACAGCGTTACTTCGATTGGAGGGCGTGCATTCTATAATTGCAGTAGCCTAATAAGCATTTCTATTCCCGATAGCGTTACTTGGATTGGAGAGTATGCATTCAGGGGTTGCAGCAGTTTGACAAGTGTAACCATTCCCGATAGCGTTACTTCAATAGGAGAAAGTGCATTCTATGGATATACGGGGGAACTAATTATCAATAGTAAGATTATAGAGACTGACTATACATCCAATAAATATCCTACA
>JAZRHV010000004.1:0-2927 GCA_045644925.1 Alistipes sp. | reverse complement strand
CCTACGCCAAACGCCGATACAGGCAGAGAGCCGCAAGCACCTCGGAGAGTTGTTGCAGGGGCGCGAGGCTAACGGCATATTCTTTACCACGATGCAGAAGTTCGAGGAGAGCGAAGAGCCACTCTCGACACGCCGAAATATTGTGGTTATAGCCGACGAGGCACATCGTAGCCAATACGGCCTGACCGAGAAAATAGACAGCGAAGGTCGAGTAAAGGTGGGAGCAGCTCGCCGAGTGCGTAACTCACTGCCAAATGCTACATACATAGGCTTTACGGGTACGCCCATTTCGCAGAAAGACCGCTCGACACGCGAGGTGTTTGGCGACTACATAGATGTTTACGATATGACGCAGGCGGTGGCAGATGGTGCTACACGCCCTGTGTTCTACGAGAGCCGAGTGATAAATCTGCACCTCGACGAGGCAACGCTCCGCCGCATAGACGACGAGTACGAGGCTATGGCTGGTGAGGCGGAGGAGTACGCAATAGAGAAGAGCAAGCGTGAGTTGGGACGACTTGACTCGATACTTGGTGCAGACGAAACGATAGATTCGCTTGTGGGCGATATTCTCGACCACTACGAAAATTATCGCCAATATGAGCAGACGGGAAAGGCGATGATTGTGGCCTACTCGCGCCCGATAGCGATGAAAATTTACCGACGCATCTTGGAGTTGCGCCCTGCGTGGAGCGAAAAGTTGGCGGTGGTGATGACTTCGGGCAACAAAGACCCCGAGGAGTGGCGCGAGATAATCGGCAACGACGCCCATAAAAAGGAACTCGAAAAGCGGTTTAAGGATAACGACAGTCCGCTGAAAGTGGTGATTGTGGTGGATATGTGGCTCACGGGATTCGATGTGCCGTCGCTCTCGACGATGTATGTCTATAAGCCGATGGGGGGACACAACCTGATGCAGGCCATTGCGCGTGTAAACCGTGTGTTTGGCGACAAACAGGGCGGTCTGGTGGTCGATTATGTGGGCATTGCCTCGGCTTTGAAGCAGGCGATGAACGACTACACCATTCGTGACCGCAAGAACTACGGCGATACCGATATTTCTAAGACCGCATATCCCGAATTCCAAAAGAAGTTGGAGGTGTGTCGCGACCTATTGCACGGCTTCGACTACTCGGCATTCTACGGCGAGTCGGATATGGCACGAGCAGCGGCGATTGCGGGTGGTGTCGATTTTCTGCAAGACCCCAAACGAGAAGAAACAAAGAAATTATACATCAAAGAGGCGTTGTTGCTCCGTCAGTCGTTGTCGTTGTGTCAGAGTCTTTTGCAGCGAGAGGAACGATTGGAGGCGGCCTACTTCGAGGCGGTACGCACACTGCTTACTCGTGTTGAAGGCAAGGGCAAGATTTCGTTCCGAGAGATTAACGAGCGCATCAACGAACTGCTCAAACAGAGCATCAAGAGCGAGGGAGTGATAAACCTCTTCTCGGACATCAAGGAGGAGTTTTCGATTTTCGACCCGAAATTCTTGGAGGAGATAGCGCAGATGAAGCAGAAGAACTTTGCTGTGGAGTTGTTGCGCAAGCTGATAGCCGAACAGATTCGGGTATATCAGCGCACCAACACCGTACGTGCCGAAAAATTTTCCGAGATTTTGGCCAGTGCGATGAGTAACTACCTCAAAGGTATGCTCACCAACGAGGAGGTCATCGAGGAGCTTTTGAAGACTGCGAGAGCCATCGTCAGTGGCGAGGAAGAGAGCAAGAAGCTCAATCTCACGACCGAGGAGTTGGCCTTCTACGATGCTATAATCAAGCCAGAGGCGGTGCAGGATTTCTATACAAACGAGCAACTTATTGCTATTACCCGAGAACTGACCGATGCACTCCGCACAAACAAGACTATCGACTGGACGATGAAGGAGAGTGCCCGTGCCGGTATGCGCCGCATCGTGAAACGACTGCTCAAAAAGTATAAATATCCACCCGAGGGCCAGGAGGCAGCCCTCGAAACCATTATGACGCAGTGCGAAATGTGGAGTGAAAATGAGTTTAAGTAACAGCGTAACATGTACTGTGCTGATATAATATGTTAAAACCATAATGTGCCCGGCGATTGTCGGGCACCTGGTCGTTTCTGTTAGTTGGCGATCTCTTGTGTCGAGGGATCCGCCGCCTCATTTTCTCCGTTAAGGCTGAAACTCGTGCCGCTTAATGCTGCAGACAACTTGTCCATCTCTCGGCTTACCGTTTGGTCGACGATGCGGGCGTAGATTTGGGTTGTAGCGAGTCAGGTAGCCTCTGTCCTTCTTAACTTTCTTCAATCGCACATCGCAGAAAGGGTCTTTCGCCATCAGTCCGCTCTTGAAACACTTCGTGGTTCTGGCTATGTCGGGTAGGGGCTCCGCGAAGTCGGAGTGATACCGACCGACAACAAATGAAAAACCCTCTGAAACGATGTTTCAAAGGGTTTTGCTTGATTTTGTCCTCAAAACTTTTGGACTTGGAGCGGAAAACGAGCCACGAGCCCGCATTCGCGGGCATTTCTCGCGAATTATTTTTACACCCCCTAACCCCCTGACAGGGGGCAACTCGGGGTCGCTTCGTGCGAGTCATAGTTTGCGCGAGTACAAAATGAAAAAAGACAGCCTAAAGCTGTCTTTCTCATTTTGAGCGGAAAACGAGAGTCTGTCCATCTGCTCTCTACTCTGTATATCAAGCAATTGCCTTTGCCCAGTACTATACTCCCAATTCGAGGGACACTTGGGTTGTTTCAAGGTGTCGTTTTCGAGTCCGACTTTTGCCATACAAACTTCAGAACTACAATTGCTTACGACAAATTTACGAATAATTTTTGAATTGACAAAATCGAAGAGAGATGGCCTCTATTTGTAGCCACCTCTCTACGGTTTACTGAACATTAGCACTCGCCTTCGCTTTGCTATTACGCTTGTGAGCGATTAGGTT
>JAZRHV010000003.1:0-1963 GCA_045644925.1 Alistipes sp. | reverse complement strand
CACTCGCAGTTGTATGGCTATGCTGATGACTTCCGCTTTGTTATCGCTGGCAATATTGATTTAGAGACGTTGAAACCACTCGTTGAGAAGTATATCGGCTCGCTACCTACATCTAAAAAGGTGGAGTATGCAGTGGTTGATGATGGCGTTCGCACAGCCGAGGGTAAGGTAACTAACGACTTCCGCACTCCTATGCAGCAGCCAAAGGTCTCTGTTCGCCTCAACTATACTGGTGCTATCGAGAATAACGCAAAGAATCGCCTTATTGTAGATTTGTTGGGTAGAGCACTCGACTCTCGCTATATGGTCTCTATCCGCGAGGAGAAGGGCGGCACATACGGTGTCGGCGTTAGTGGCAGCATCGATAAATATCCAGTTGAAACATACCAGTTGTCTATTGGCTTTGATACTAACGAGGCACTTGCGGATGAACTAATTGAAATTTGCGATGCCGAGATTCGCAAAATTGCAGAAAATGCCCCCTTAACAGAGGACATCGCAAAGTCAAAGGAGTTCTTGCAGAAAAACTACAAGAACGTTTTGGAGAATAATGGCGGGTGGATATCAGCAATCATTCGCTATTACGACGAGGGGTATAATTACAAAGACGAGTATCTAGGCATCCTCGAAAGCGTAACCGCCGATGATGTCAAGGCATTCGCTCAAAAACTCCTGAACGACGGTAACCGCACCCTCGTTGTGATGCGACCAGAGATTGTTCAATAGCCATCTTTGAGTCTCACAGCATCTCAATAATGAGAAATTGAGAAGAAGCGTTCAAGAGAGAAAGCGACCATCGGGAGCGTAGTAGCCAATCCCTCCCTCTCCGCAATGAATAGTCTGCAAGGATTTGATTTTCAATCTTGTAGACTATTTTTTGCACCCAAAAAGTTGCCCAAAAATACCTCAGTTGCTATTTGTTAGGTATCGAGCATTGAATCAGTGCCGCCGTGATAAGTGCCCCTGGGATTACGACAAATATCGGCACTAATTCGTGGCGTATCCCTATAACATACAACACTACCAGCACCAATGCAGTGGTCATAAGCCCCCAAAAGGCGGCACGCCCCGTCTTCTTTGGATTCATCTTTTCGCGGTCAGCCTCTGATAGCACATTGATTGTGTTCGGTTTCAAGAGTGCTACTACAGCGCATATCGCGATAATACCAGCAAGAAATAGCATCATTAAAAAGTTTTCAATTATTCAATTACTACAGCGAAAGTCACCCTGCCTTCCTCGTTGTGTTTTAGGCGGAGAGAGCCGCCGTGGAGGCGGATGATTTGGCGAGAGACGGCAAGGCCGATGCCTGAGCCGTCGGTTTTGGTCGTAAAGAATGGAGTGAAGATATTTTCGGCGACTTCGGCAGGGATTGCAGAGCCCGAGTTGGTTATCTCAATTTGGATGCGCTCTTCCGCGTCAATCGTTGAGCGGATAGTTATCTTGCGGTCGCAATCTTGCGCCAAGAGTGCCTCGGTAGCGTTTTTCAGCAGATTAACCATCACCTGCGACATCAGCGCACGGTCAGCATAGAGCATTGTATCTTCGGGCTCGATGCTTACTTCAACCTCAATACCCTCGTGCGGAATAAGCGACAGCGACTCCGCCACCAACTCCGAAAGGTAGAATGGTGCTTTCTGCGGTGCAGGGATGCGCGTAACAGCACGGAACGAATCGACAAAGCGGAGCAGACGATCCGAAGTCGCGTGTATCGTTTCGAGTCCTTGTCGCATAGTCTCGGCATCGCCCGACGACGAAAGAAGTGTATGGCTAATAGAGGTTACAGGCGCAAGCGAGTTCATAATCTCGTGCGTAAGGATGCGCGTCAGCTTCTCCCACGACTCCACCTCCTTGCGGTCCAGCTCCTCGTGGATATTGCCAATTGATATTACCCTCAACTGCTTGCCCTCGAACTCCATTGCCGAGCAGCTCAGCACCAAGTTTTGGTCGCCTATCTCGGTAGTG
>JAZRHV010000002.1:0-52016 GCA_045644925.1 Alistipes sp. | reverse complement strand
GTCCCCATAAGCAGTCGCTGATTGCGACTGCGCCCCCAATTTCCCCACTCTCCCCATAAGCAGTCGCAATTGCGACTGCGCCCCCATTTTCCCTATTTTCCTCACAAAAAAAAGTTTGATAAAAATTGTAGAGTGGGATTTTTTGTGCTAAATTTGTGTTGATGGAACGCTTGATTTCATATACAGGAGGTTACCGCACGTTGATATCGTATCGCAAAGCTGAGATAATATACGATCTCACATACTATTTTTGTGGTAAATATCTATGCCGTGGAGATCGGACTATTGACCAAATGGTACAGGCAGCGCGTTCGGGCAAGCAGAATATCATCGAAGCGACCGAGGCTGCAATTACATCGGCCGAAACGTCGCTAAAATTGCTGAATGTCGCCAGGGCAAGCCTACACGAGTTATTGGCTGACTACGAAGATTATCTGCGTGTTCGTAAATTACGCCTATGGGCAGAAGACTCTGCAGAGGTTGTAGCAATGCGAAAATTAGGTCGAGAGCATGATGATAGTGGCTTTTTTCTCTCTTTGGCCGAATCTCGTAACGATGAAGTGGTTGCCAATATGGCTATAGTTTTAATTCATCAGGCAGATATACTGCTGTCGCGATATATCCAATATCAGTATGATGTGTTTGTTGAGAATGGAGGCTTTCGGGAGAAGCTATCGAAGGTTCGTATCGCTAATCGCGATAAACAATAACCACATAATTCTCATATTCCTCACAAACAAAAAATCACCGAGATTGTTCTCGGTGATTTTTTATAACGATATCTTCGCGCCTTAGCAATCCATTCCGCCGCAGCAGTTGATGACCTGGCCCGTGACGTATGAAGCCATATCGCTTGCAAGGAAGAGTGCCACCTTGGCAACATCTTCGGGGCTGCCGCTGCGTCGCAGAGGAATGTGGGTGCAAATCTCCTCGCGCATACTCTCAGGCAACTTGTCGGTCATATCGGTTGCGATAAATCCCGGAGCAATGCAGTTGGCGCGGATGCCGCGCGGGCCCATCTCCTTGGCGATAGACTTCGTGAGACCAATCATTCCCGCCTTGGATGCCGAGTAGTTGCATTGACCCGCATTTCCGCTCACGCCGACAACTGACGAGAGGTTGATGATTGAGCCGCTGCGACGACGCGCCATTGAGGGGATGCAGGCGTGGATAAAGTTGAATGCCGATTTGAGGTTGGTATTCAGCACATCGTCCCACTGCTCCTCGCTCATACGCATCATCAGACCGTCCTTGGTAATGCCGGCATTATTGACCAAAACGTCAATCTGTCCGAACTCGGCAAGAATCTGCTCTACGAGGGTGTGGGTCTGCGCAAAGTCTGCGGCATTCGAGGCGTAGCCCTTGCATTTCACGCCCAGAGCGGTGATCTCCTCTTCGAGAGAGGTCATATTTTCGTTGCGCGAGGTGCCTGTGAAGGCTATGGCTGCACCGTGACGTGCAAGTTCGAGAGCTATGGCTCGGCCGATACCTCTGGTGCCGCCACTAATCACGGCAACCTTATTTTCAAGAAGTTTCATATCTGTATGTGATGTTTAATTGCTCAAAGTTAAGTAATTTTAGCGAAAAATAGTTATATTTGTACCTTGAAATTTGCGTGATAATGAGTAGAGAGGTAGCAAAATATATCTTTCGTTTAGACTTTATGTTGTCGTCGGTGATGTTTATCGCCGCCTTCTCCATACTGTTTATGCTCATCTATACGCCATTTTCTATGGCTGCGTGGTTTAACGTGACCGAGGAGCAGCCGATGTTTGTGACTATCGCATTCTATATCGTTGCCGTCGCAACGATGCTTATCAGCAAGATCGCGATGCGCTGGGTATGGCAACGATACGGTATGTCGGCCTACATCTACGTTATGTGGCTCTTTGTCGAGGCCTTCGTGATTACGTGGCTTTATCTGGGCTTCACGCGCGTAATCCTGCCCGAAACAATCTGTACCTCCGAGTTTTCGCTGCGTGTATTCAGCTGTGTGGTAGCAATCTTGGCAATTCCCTATATTATTGTGTCGCTCTATGCGGCCTATCGCTCGCAGAAGGAGGAGAACGCGATTATACGCTATCGCGAGACTCTGCTTGGCAGCAACGTGACGCCCTCGAATCTGATAAATCTCTCGGACGAAAAGGGTGTGGTAAAGCTGACAATCGATATCGACTCGCTCTACTATATGGAGTCGCAAGATAACTACGTGAAAATCTGTTACGAGAACGACGGCCAGCTCCATAACTATATGTTGCGCTGCCGAACGAAGAGCATCGAGGCCGCTCTGGCCAATACGACAATGTTGCGTTGTCATCGCTCCTACATTGTCAATACGACGAAAATCAATCTCGTGCGCAACGACAAGTCTAATCCGGTGGTGGTGTTGAAACATCCCGACATCAAGCCGATACCCGTATCAAAGAGCTACTACGACCGCGTGAAAGCATTGGCCGAGAGTGATGCCGTACAGACTGCCGAGGCGGGTATAGGCGCTGCGGTCGAGAAGATGGTTGCCGAGCAGACCGACAACTCGTCGGTGAATGAGATGATCGACGAAATTCGCGCACTTATCAGCAAATACATCAAGCAGAAGTAGGGTATACTCCCAGGATTCCCCGAATAGAAACAGAATATGGCTGTCGCAACCTATCTGTTGGACAGCCATATATCTTTGTTGTATGGGGTTGGCTACTCTCTACATCTACTTCTGCCACTTGGCGGTGAAGTTGCGCAACCAGCGCATTGCAAAGCGGGGTAGTGCCAGACAGATTGGGATGAAAAGACGCATCCACCAGTCGGGTACGATGCACTTGCGCTTGCGCCATAGTGAGTTCAGGCCTCTGCGAGCGCAGAACTTCGGAGTCGAGAGTGCGTGCAACTTCAAACCAATGCCCTGCCACTTCTTTGTAAGACCATAGAGGTCGGTAGCGATGCCTCCGGGGCATACTGCCGTGACGTAAACCTTCTTGTCGCGCATCTCCTTGGCGTAAGCCACCGAAAAACTCTTCAAGTAAGCCTTGCTCGCGCTATACAGCGATAAGCCGGGGAATGGCATCCAAATCGAGAATGACGACATATTGAGAATGTAACCTCCACCACGCTCGGCCATATCGTTGCCATAAAGTTGGCAGAGTAGCGTATTTGTTACGTCGTGTAGCGCGATTGCTCGCTTGATGCGCTCGGCAGGTGTGTTGGCGATATCGCAGAACGAGAACATTCCTGCGTTGTTGATTAAAACATCGACCTTCAAGCCCTCCTGCTCGCTCCAAGCAAACAACTCCTCGGCAGCAGTCATCGTCGCCAAATCCTTGGCGTGGACAATAACTTCGATGCCATACTTTTCGCGCAACTCGGCAGCCAACTCTTCGAGCAACGATTCTGTGCGGGCAACGACAATTAGGTTGTATCCCAACGCAGCAAGCTGCTCGGCATATTGACGGCCGATGCCGGTTGAAGCACCTGTGACGAGAGCTCTTCTTGCTCCTCTTATAATCTCTCCACGGCGCATTACTAATCGATTTTTGCAAGCTCCTTCCAAACCTTATCAGGAATGGGCTCCTTGCAGTTGTGACAGCACTGCATATCCTTCGAATACATACGAGCGATGCAGTAGTCGCGGTGGTCGCAACCCGAACGAGTCGAGATGTCGCCATCCTTCATCTTGTTGATAAATGCGGGGTCGTTGATGAGGCAACGTGCCATCTGGACCATCTCGAACCCTGCGTCAAGCACCTTCTCGATGCCCTCACGCGAAACGATGCCGCCAACATACACGAGCGGACCATTCAAAGCCTCGCGGAACTTCTTTGCATTTTCGAGGAAGAAACACTCCTCGAACTTGTAGTCGGTAATCATCCACTTGCCGAACAGATCGACCACAATCTTCTGCAACCACTCGTTCCAGGTCATATAGTAACTCATCGTCTTTGTCGGGATGCGTCCGCGCATTACCGCCATCGGGGCGCGCGAAACGAAACCTGACGAGAGGACGATGCCATTCACACCAAATTTCTCAATCTCCTTGGCAATCTCGATGCTTTCGGGAATCTGGATACCACCACGGAAACCATCCTCCATATTGTGCTTTACGAGAACGGCCATATTATCTTTTGCGGCAGCCTCCATAACCTCGGTAAGACACATCTTCATAAAACGCATACGGTTTTCGAGCGAGCCTCCGAACTCATCGTGACGACGGTTGGTCCAGGGCGAGAGGAACTGCGAAATCAAATATCCGTGACCTGCGTGTACCTCGACGCTGTCGAAACCTGCCTCGTGAGCTGTGTGAACAGCCTTGCCGAAATCCTTTGCCGTCTGCAAAATGTCGGTGTGCGACATACGACGGTGGAAGGTGGGCGAGTAGAGGTTAAAACCATTTGATGCCGACATCGGGAAACTTCCGGCCGTTGACCAGTGGGTCATATTACCGCAGTGTCCAATCTGGATACCGCAAGCTGCACCTTCGTTGTGTACTGCGTCGGTGATATCCTTCAACGCGGGAACAATCTCGTCGCGCAACCAGAGCTGCGAGTTGAACGAGATTCCGCTGCGATTGACCGATGCGTAGGCGAGGGTAGTCATACCAACACCGCCGCGAGCTACGCTGACGTGATAATCTTTGAGTGCTTGTGTCGGGCCGAAGTCCTTACCCATCGACTCGAATGCCGCCGAGCGAATCGTGCGGTTGCGAAGGGTTACTGGGCCCATCTGATAGGGCGTAAAAAGCTTCGAATCGTCAAGATTTTGTGCCATAACCAGAAACTTTGGGTTTATTTATTCTAAGTTTTATCTTTTAGTAAATGAATGGGAGGATACGTTTACGATTGAGCGATGTAAACTCCTCGCCAAACTCCTTTTCATATCGGTTGTAGAGCGAACGAGCGCGGGGTGCGAGGTTCGCAAATGTCCACCAAGCGAAAACAACTCCCGACCACGACCACGAAGCAACGGCAAAACCTACCCACTCCATAAACTCGCCGAAGTAGTTTGCTGACGAGACGAAGCGGAACATACCGCCCTGGGGAATATAGTGCTTGGTGTCACCGGGCTTGCGCAGGTGGCGAATGATGTAGTCCGAACGGAGATTGGTGTAGAAACCAAAGAGGAATATAGCCAAACCTACGTAGAAGAAGGGCTTTGAGAACCAATCTGCATAGTAGTTTTCGGGCGAAACGTAGAACAACCAGCCGCCCTGCATCAAGGCATTGAGTGTATTGAAGGTCATACCCATCAGTACGATACCTGCCGGCATCTTCGAATTTCCGCGAATAAGCATCGGGAAGATGAACGAACGCTGGAAGTAGTGGGTCTGGAAAATCAGCAGCAACGCGAGCAAAACGGGGTTGCAGACGCGGTCGGAACAGAGCCACAGCGCAGTCATTGCAATAAATACGGGCGACTCCATCAGTACCCAGCCAATCTTGTTGGGAATGGGAAATCCGTACTTCGGATTGAAGAGATATCCGTAGCCAGCCTCAAAAAAGTATAGAGCTATGAATACCAGAAGAGCCATAGCGGCCATTACGACCAGGAAAATCGTAAAGTTATTTTCGAGGAAAAGAGTAAAGTTGTTCATCATTTCGTTCGTGGGGTTAATTTTCGCTAAAACTCCGCAAAGATATGCAAAATCTTTGATTATCACACTAAAGGTGGTTGAATATTTTATTCAAACACACCTGCAATCTGCTCGAAAAGTCTAAAAAATAGACCAAATCGCAGCACGTCGTCTCAATAACGACATCCCTTGCAGCCTACTCCACGTAGAGTACGAGTCCTTTGAGATACTCTCCCTCGGGGTGGTAGATGTTGATAGGGTGGTCTGTCGGCTGTGTGAGCTGGTGGAGGATACGCACCTTGCGACCTGCAATGGCAGCAGCGGTAAATACCGTGGTGCGGAAGAGCTCTTTCGATACTGCCTGCGAGCACGAGAATGTAAAGAGAATGCCTCCGCTCTTAATTTGCGACAAAGCTCTTGCGTTCAATCGCTTATAGCCCTGCATAGCGTTGCCCAAAACCTTGTGATGTTTGGCAAATGCGGGCGGGTCGAGGATAATCATATCGTACTTGTCGCCAATATCTTTCAGATACTCCACAGCATCACACGCAAGAGATGAGTGGGGAGCATCTGCTCCGAAGTTGAGTTTGATATTTTCATCAACGAGGCGGATAGCTCTCTCCGAAGCGTCTATCGAGCAGACCTCTTTTGCGCCACCTGCAAGTGCATAGACCGAGAAACCTCCGGTGTAGCAGAAGGTGTTGAGGACCGTTCTGCCGGCAGCATATTTACCCACGAGTTCGCGGTTGAAACGCTGGTCGATAAAGAATCCTGTCTTCTGGCCTTCCTCCCAATTAACCAGGAACTTATGACCGTTTTCGAGTACTACGTTATCCTTCTCTGCCGAGCCGTAAAGATAGCCGTCAATCGGGTTGAGGTTGGCCTTGAAGGGGACGGTTTGCGAACTCTTATCGTAGACGGCCTTAATCTTATCGCCAAAGACGGCAACAATCGCCTCGGCAATCTGGTGGCGCGAACGATACATACCGACCGAGTGGCACTGTACGACGGCTACACTATCGTATATGTCTACCACAAGTCCGGGAAGGTTGTCGCCCTCGCCGTGAATAAGGCGGTAGCAAGTGGTCTTTTCGCACTCCGTAAGTCCGAGCGTACGACGAACGTCATAGGCACTTGCGATGCGCTCTCTCCACCACTCGGCATTAATCTCCTGCTGCTCGAATGTGAGCACTCGCACGGCTATTGAGCCGATTTGGTAGTGTCCGCGAGCGAGAAATTCGCCCTTTGCGGAGTAGAGGTCTACGATGTCGCCTTCGGCAAGATTATCGCCATTTTCGACAGAGTAAATCGCACCTGAGAATATCCACGGATGGCATCGCTGCAAAGACTCCTCCTTGCCTCGACGTAAAAATATCTTTGTAGTTTTCATAGTCAATTTTTGAATATACAAAGGTAGTGTTTTTCTCCCAAATAGCAAAACCATAAGTCCATAATAATTTTGAATTTTGAATTCTGCATTTTGAATTATTTTGTTATCTTTGTGGCGGAAAATTCAACTTTTAACTTTATAAAGCATTAAAACAATGAAAGAGGCTATTGCAATTCTTACAGGTGGCGGTCCGGCACCTGGTATGAACACAGTTGTCGGCAGCGTTGCCAAGACATTCCTTGCGAAGGGTTATCGCGTTATCGGTCTTCACCACGGTTATTCGGGTCTTTTCAACCCCGCACCCCGTCACGAGGATCTCGACTTCGAGAAGGCTGACTACATCTTCAATCAGGGAGGTTCGTACCTGACTATGAGCCGTTTCAAGCCCACTGACAAGAACTTCGAGGAGGATTTCAACCTCTCGTTCTTCACCGAGAACAACATCAAGTTGCTCGTAACTGTTGGTGGTGATGATACCGCTTCGACTGCAAACCGTATTGCTAAGTTCTTGGAGGCTAAGCAGTATCCTATCGCAAATATCCACGTTCCGAAGACTATCGACAACGACCTCCCGTTGCCCGCAGGCTCGCCCACATTCGGCTATCAGTCGGCTAAGGAGGGTGGTACCGTTATCGGTCGTGCCGTTTACAACGACGCTCGCACTTCGGCTAACTGGTTCGTAGTTGCTGCTATGGGTCGTTCGGCTGGTCACCTCGCATTCGGTATCGGCTCGGCTTGCCACTATCCGATGATCGTTATCCCCGAGATGTTCAACAAGGCAGAGATTACTGTCGAGAAGATCGTGAACCTCGTGGTTTCGTCGATTATCAAGCGCAAGATTATGGGTATCGAGTATGGTGTTGCAATGATTTCGGAGGGTGTATTCCACGCTTTGTCGGATGAGGAGATCAAGAATTCGGGTATCAACTTCACTTACGACGATCACGGTCACCCCGAGCTCGGTAAGGTTTCGAAGGCTCACATCTTCAACGAGATGCTCGAAAACAAGTTGAAGGCTCTCGGCATCAAGGTTAAGTCGCGTCCGGTTGAGATCGGTTACGAGGTACGTTGCCAGACTCCGATTGCTTACGACTTGGTATACTGCTCGCAGCTCGGTATGGGTGTTTACAAGCTCTTCTCGGAGGGTAAGACCGGTTGCATGGTCTACATCTCGCAGGACGGCTTTGTGTCGCCTCTCTACTTGAAGGATTTGCAGGATCCCACTACCGGCAAGATTCCTCCCCGCTTGGTTAATATCGAGTCGGATAAGATTCAGCAGGTTATCAACAACATTATGCACTACGTAACTCCCGCGGATTACGAGGCTGCAAAGGCTTACGTTGCTAATCCTGAGGAGTTCGATTTTGCGAAAATTCTCAACTGGTAATATATTTTACCCTAAAAAAGCGGAGGATGTCGAATCATCTTTCGCTTTTTGTGTGTACCTTTGTTTCAAGCAAAACACTAAAACTCTAAAATACGATGAAAAAACTTATCTTTACCCTTGCCGCTATGGTGCTGGCATTGGGCGCATCGGCTCAGTATTATGTCGATGCCGAGAATCCCGAAATGTTGCATATCGGCAAGCCCCGAACATTGCAACGCAATGTCTTCACTATGCCGCAAATCAACGGCTATAATGTCTATAAGGCAGACTTGCATACTCACTCAATCTTCTCGGACGGTCATCTGTCTATGGAGTTGCGTATGAAGGAGGCTTGGGCTGACGGTCTGGATGTATATGCAGTTACCGAGCATGCGGAGTATCGTCCCCACGAGTCGATTTATGTTCGTTGGATGAAAGGTTACCTGCCCGAAGGTACCAAGGCTATCAATAACAGCCTCGTAAGTAACCCCGCAAGCAAAGAGGGCATTAAGGTCGATTTGAATGTTCCCTATCAGGAGGCTGTGAAGGCTGCAAAGAAGTTTGGCCTGACAATCATTCCGGGTATCGAGGTTACACGTACACCCGAAACTGTCGGTCACTACAACGCACTCTTTATCAAGGATGCCAACACGATTTACGATGCAGACCCCGTGAAGGCTATCAAAAATGCCCGCAAGCAGGGTGCTATTATTATGCACAACCACCCCGGATGGAGGCGCAATGACTTGAATATGATAGAGTTCGAGCAGAAGGTCTATGATAAGGGCTTGATTGATGGTGTAGAGATTATGAATGGCACGCAGTTCTACCCGAAGGCTATCGACCGCGCAAAGCAGTATGGTCTGTTTATGTCGGCTACGACCGATATCCACGGCACTACTGCCGAGGTTTATAGCTCGCACGGCTGCCACCGTAATATGACCTTTATCTTGGCAAAGGATAACTCGCTCGAATCGTTGCGCGAGGCTATCGAGGCGAAGCGTACGTTGGCCTACTCGTTCGGTACTGTTGCCGGTGACGAGCAGCTGTTGCGCGACCTCTTTGATGCTTGTGTGAAGGTGGGTGGTGTTGTTCCCTCGTCGAAGCCCGGACGTTACTATGTACAGTTCGAGAATAATAGCTCTATTGACTTCCTGTTGCGTGTTGGCGAGACCGGCGGTCTTGTTGAGTTGAAGGGTAATTCGTCTATCTCGATGCGTCTGAAAGAGGGGCAGAGTACCGTGATGATTGTCGAGAACTTGTGGTGCGGAGCCGACAAGAAAATCAAGGTTGATTTGCAGCCTTTCTTCGATTCGTTCAAGAAGTAATTTGACGGTCGGATTTTTGCTCTATCACCTCGCCTTGTGGCGGGGTGATTTTTTTAGTGGACATTACCGCTTTTGACCACCTTTATCTTAATTTTTCGTTGTGAAATTATTAACATCGAAAAAATTAGGAGTATCGGCAACGATTTTGTATCTTTGTATGATTTAATCGCATTTTTTCGAAGAAAACACTTAAAACATAACAAATATGGCAGAGAAAAAATTTATTACTTGTGACGGTAACTATGCCGCAGCACATATCGCGTATATGTTCTCGGAGGTTGCCGCAATTTATCCCATCACACCCTCGTCTACTATGGCGGAGTATGTTGATGAATGGGCTGCTCAGGGCCGTAAGAATATCTTTGGCGAGACCGTGAAGGTTGTCGAGATGCAGTCGGAGGCAGGTGCTGCAGGTGCCGTACACGGCTCGTTGCAGGGCGGCGCTCTCACCTCGACATTCACTGCGTCGCAGGGTCTGTTGCTGATGATTCCCAATATGTACAAGATTTCGGGCGAGTTGCTTCCGGGCGTATTCCACGTATCGGCACGTGCTTTGGCAGCGCAGTCGCTCTCGATTTTTGGCGACCACCAGGACGTTATGGCTACCCGCCAGACAGGTTTTGCGATGCTCGCAACATCGTCGGTGCAGGAGGTTATGGACTTGGCAGGTGTGGCTCACATCGTGGCTGTAAAGAGCCGTGTGCCGTTCCTTCACTTCTTTGACGGATTCCGCACATCGCACGAGATTCAGAAGATTGAGCTTATCGACGAGGCTTCGCTTACGTCGCTGCTCGACCGCGAGGCTCTCAAAGAGTTCCGCGCACGTGGTCTGAACCCCGAACACCCCGTAACTCGCGGTACAGCTCAGAACCCCGATATCTACTTCCAGAGCCGTGAGGCTGCAAATCGCTTCTACGACGTTCTGCCCGATATGGTGGCAGAGACTATGGCCGAGATTTCGAAGATTACAGGCCGTACCTACAAGCCATTTACATACTACGGTGCTGAGGATGCCGAGAATATCATCGTTGCAATGGGTTCGGTTACCGAGACTATCAAGGAGTGTGTGGATTATCTGCTCTCACAGGGCGAGAAGGTGGGTGTTATCACCGTACACCTCTATCGTCCCTTCTCGGCGAAGTACCTCTTCAACGTATTGCCCGCAAGCGTGAAGCGCATCTGCGTACTCGACCGCACGAAGGAGCCCGGAGCAAATGGCGAGCCTTTGTATGTTGATATCCGTGATGCATTCTATGGCGCAGAGTTGCAGCCTATGATTATCGGTGGCCGCTACGGTCTTTCGTCGAAGGATACCACTCCGGCGCAGATGTTGGCCGTATTCGAGAACTTGAAGGCTGCCGAGCCGAAGAATCACTTTACTGTGGGTATCAATGACGACGTTACGATGTTGTCGCTGCCCGTAGGCGAGGAGGTTTCGTTGGCAAAGGCTGGTACTTTCGAGGCGTTGTTCTTCGGTTTGGGTGCTGACGGTACAGTTGGTGCTAACAAGAACTCAATTAAGATTATCGGTGGCTCGACCGACAAGTATTGCCAGGCTTACTTCTCGTATGACTCGAAGAAGTCGGGTGGTTACACCTCGTCGCACCTCCGCTTTGGCGATAACCCGATTACTTCGCCCTATTTGGTGACCACTCCCGACTTTGTGGCTTGCCACGTGCCGTCGTATGTAGATAAGTACGACGTGCTGAAGGGCTTGAAGAATGGTGGCTCATTCCTTTTGAACTCGGTACACGATGCTGCAACCACTTGCGCAACGCTGCCCGATGCAATGAAGGTTTACCTTGCGAAGAACAATATCAACTTCTATATCATCAACGCTACGAAGATTGCATCGGAGCTTGGTCTCGGCTCGCGTACCAATACCATTATGCAGTCGGCATTCTTTAAGATTGCAACCGTAATTCCCTTCGATAAGGCTGTCGGGGAGATGAAGGAGGCAATCTTGAAGACCTACGGTAAGAAGGGCGAGGATATCGTTAATATGAACTACGCTGCGGTGGATGCAGGTGGTAACGCTGTCGAGAAGGTCGAGATTCCCGCAGAGTGGGCTTCGATCGAGGTTAAGGCTGCGGCTGCAAATGTCGATATGTCGCGTCCGGAGTTCGTGCGTAATGTCGTTGATCCGATTAATGCTTTGAAGGGCGATGACCTCCCCGTTTCGGCATTCAAGGGTCGCGAAGATGGTACTTGGGATAACGGCACAGCTGCGTGGGAGAAGCGCGGTATCGCTGTGAATGTTCCTGAGTGGAAGGTCGATAACTGTATTCAGTGTAACCAGTGTGCATACGTTTGTCCTCACGCTGCTATCCGTCCGTTCCTCGCAACCGAGGAGGAGGCTGCTGCTTCGGGCTTGGAGTGGAAGCAGGGCTTGGGCGAAACCAAGACCTACAAGTTCCGTATGCAGGTGTCACCGCTCGATTGTACGGGTTGTAGCAACTGCGTGGATATCTGTCCCTCGAAGGAGAAGGCTCTCGTTATGCGTCCGCTCGACTCGCAGATGGCCGAGGCCGAGAATTGGAAGCACTGCACCGAGAAGATTGGCTACAAGGAGGTTGTCGATAAGACTAAGTCGGTTAAGAACTTGCAGTTTGCACAGCCGTTGTTCGAGTTCTCGGGCGCGTGTGCAGGTTGTGGCGAGACTCCCTATATCAAGGCTATCACACAGCTCTTTGGCGACAAGATGATGGTTGCCAACGCTACGGGTTGTACCTCAATCTATTCGGGTTCGGCTCCGTCAACTCCTTACTGCACTAACGCGAAGGGTCAGGGTCCTGCGTGGGCAAACTCTCTCTTCGAGGATAATGCAGAGTTCGGTCTGGGTATGCACGTCGGTATCGAGAAGTTGCGTGACCGCGTTCAGGCTATGATGGAGGATGCTATCGCCAACTGCGCGAAGTGCTCGGATGAGTTGAAGGGCGTGATGAAGGAGTGGATTGAGAATCGTGGCTCGTCGGCGAAGTCAGCAGAGGTTACGGCTCGTCTTGTTCCGATGATGGAGGCTTGCGGTTGCGATACTTGCAAGGCTATCCTCGAACACAAGGATTGGCTCGTGAAGAAGTCGCAGTGGATTATCGGTGGTGACGGTTGGGGCTACGATATCGGCTTCGGTGGTGTGGACCACGTCTTGGCTTCGGGTATGGATGTGAACATTCTGGTTGTTGATACCGAGGTTTACTCTAACACCGGTGGCCAGTCGTCGAAGGCTACTCCCGTGGGCGCAGTTGCTAAGTTTGCATCGAGCGGTAAGCGTATCCGCAAGAAGGACCTCGGCGCAATCGCGATGACTTATGGCTATGTTTACGTTGCACAGGTTTCGATTGGCGGCTCGCAGGCTCAGTTGATGAACGTGTTGAAGGAGGCTGAGGCTTATCCCGGTCCGTCGCTCATCATCGCATACGCTCCCTGTATCAACCACGGTATCAAGGGCGGTATGACTCGTACCCAGACCATTGGTAAGCAGGCCGTGGAGTGCGGTTACTGGCATTTGTGGCACTACAACCCGATGCTCGAAGAGCAGGGCAAGAATCCGTTTGTGTACGATTCGAAGGCTCCGGATTGGTCGAAGTTCCAGGACTTCCTGATGAAGGAGGTGCGCTATACTTCGCTCCAAAAGGCGTTCCCCGCCGAGGCACAGGAGCTCTTCCAGGCTGCCGAGGAGAATGCTAAGTGGCGCTACGAGGGCTACCAGCGTTTGGCTAAACTCGAATACTAATCAGATTTAATATCGTAAGATTCGGGGTGTTTTCTTTCGCGGGAGCACCCCGATTTTACCCAAAACCTCGATGATTATGAGAAGTGTTTTGATTATGGCTGTTGTGGCGATGTTTTCGCTTACGGCTTGTGGTGGTGGAGATAATCTCTCGATTGAGAATACAAAGTGGAATCTTACGGAGTTGCAGGGTGCAGCCCACGAGGTATTCGACGATGCCGACACCTTCTGGTTTTCGCTCGATGGCGAGAGCATTGTAGGCGTAGGTGCGTGTAACAGATTCTTTGGCGGTTATCAGCTGAGCGGAAATAACGGATTCAGAATTGGCGGTATGGGTATGACCCGTATGGCTTGCCCCGATATGGAGTTGGAGGATGTTTTCGTGCGTCTGTTCGATGAGGTCGATAACTACGCAATCGAGGATAACAACCTCGTTTTGAAGAGTGGAGATGAGATTGTCGCTCGCTTCGCAGGCGAACCTGTTGTGCTGGGCGAGGAGGTCCCTCAATCCTAAGCGAGGCTTGTGATAATAGGGTAGCGGCTGCCAACTTTGATGTTTGGCAGCCGCTACCCTTTATTATTGGTCCTTATTGGGCAAACTCCGACGGAGCGAAGTTGCCGATAAAAGATTTACGCTCGGCACTCCAAGCCTCTGCGAGTGCGAGGAAGTGTCGGAACGACTGCTCGGCTCGTGCATCATAGCTGCGCTCGGTGTAGAGCAGATGCGCCATCACAATATAACCTCCCATCTCGACCAGACGACGCTGGTGGAAGAGTGCATATTCGCTGCCACGCTCGTTGCAGTAGCTGACCGCCTGCTCAAACACGTCGGCAAGGTGCGAGAATCGAGCGGTAATTTCAGGCTCCGATATTGTCGCTATGCGTTCGCGTATCGAGGCTGCGAGCTCTCCGTTCGAGATATACTTTGCGGCAGCTACAACTTGCAACTGCGACGTGCCCTCGTATATGGTTGTTATGCGGGCATCGCGATAAAGACGCGCTACCGGCGAATCTTCGAGCACTCCCGAACCTCCGAATACCTGAATGGCATCGTAGGTCACTTGGTTGCAAAATTCGCTCGATATAAGTTTGAGAATCGGTGTGAGCATATCAGCATTGCGCTGTGCCCATTTACTGCGTTGTCGCTCTTCCGAGTTGAGACTTTCGCTCTGGGCTTTTATGCCGTATCCGTTTGCCAAATCGACAAAGCGTCCTGTCTCGTATAGCAGTGCACGTGATGCGTCGAGCTTGGTCTGCATTGTTGCCAACATCTCGGCCACTGCCGGTAACTTGATAATCGGCTGTCCGAACTGTTTGCGATTGGTGGCGTATTTGTGCGCTGCTCGCAGGGCTGCATCCGAGATGCCCACTGACTGCGCACCAATACCCAGACGGGCTCTGTTCATCAGTGTAAAGATATACTTGATAAGTCCCAATCGACGGCTGCCGATAAGCTTTGCTGGTGCATTATCGAATATAATCTCACACGTCGGGGTGCCTTTGAGACCTATTTTGTTGTCGAGATGTCGCACCTTTGCTCCGCCCCAGGTTTTGCGATAGACAAAGAGCGAAAGGCCGCGTGCGTCGGTCGTGCCCTCCTCGCTGCGTGCAAGTACGAGGTGAATGTCGGCATCGCCATTTGTGATAAATCGCTTCACTCCATTAAGTCGCCAAACATCTGCCTGCTCATCCCAAGAGGCGCATAATTTGATTGATTGCAGGTCGCTACCGGCTGTCGGCTCGGTAAGGTCCATCGAGCAGGTCTCGCCCTTTGAAATGCAGGGTAATATGTCGGCCTTGATATCTTCGTCGCCAAACTCATTGATAGTGTCGGCACAATCCTGCAACGACCAGAGATTGACCATAGCGGCATCTGCGCGAGCAATCATCTCGGTCGCCATAATTGCCGCCACAACGGGGAAATTTAATCCGTTATAACAGCGGGGGAGCGACATACCATAGAGTGCAGCCTCGGTCAGCGCACGATGATTCTCGGCGGTGCCCTCAGCGTAGGTTACCTGCCCATCTTCGAGCGAAGAGCCGGCCTTATCGACTTTTGCCGCATTCGGAGCAATTACATTTGCACATATCTCGCCCAATAACGCCAGCGAAGATTCATAATGCTCGATGGCCTCCTCGAAATTTGAGGGGGCATTGTCAAACTGCTCGCTTTCGGTGTACTCCTTCTCGCGCAGGGCAATGATTTCACGCATCCAGGGGTGCGCGAAGTATCTGCGTAACTGCTCGTTCTCTTTGAAAAAATTGCTCATATCTAAGCTCTTTATCGGGAAATCACTTCCGTTCCAATGACAAAAATAATCAAAAAGCATTAACTCCGCACCTGCCCGACTCGAATAATCATAAAATCAGCTATAAAACGCCAGAAATAGTCATTTTATTACAACCGAAACCGTCCGAAGAATAAGTATCGGACGGTTTCGGGGGAATATATGCTTATAAGGGTAGGTCGCTATCTGTTGGCAGGAGTGAATCGGCTTCTGTTCAAACGGAGAGGCTGAACACTCTTCCAAGTGGGGGATACTGTCTCCTGACGGCTGAATTTCTCGGTCGAGGTCGAAGAGCTCGACTGCTCAATCTTTCTCATCGTCATATTGTAGAATGTTCCGAGGGTGCCGGCAAATGCGCCATTCGACTTCGCGTATGCACCCAAAGCAACTCCGTAGGAGGGATTTATCGAGGCACCGATGCCATAAGTGCCATCTCCCTTGTCGAAGAACTCAGGAGCACTGGTGTAGATATACTGGGTATCAACCAATCTGAAATATATGTCGTATGCCTCCTCGTATTGGCCTCCATTGAGAACGCGACCGCTGCTCATTGTCAAAGGCTTACCCTCGCCATTGAAACGTACCTGGACGCTGTCGTCGAATGTTGGGCCCAAGCCTTGACCACCCAGACCCTTAACGGTGTAGAGCTTGCCGGGGAACAACTCCGTGAAAGTTATAGTAAATTGGTCGGTCATCTGCTGACCCTTGTCATCGGTGTAAGAGACTGCCCACTGTCCAAGCATCTCGTTGTAGCCTACAGCGTTGTAGTCGGCTATAAGGTCTGATGTAGTGAAGTTGAGCATCGATGCCTCGCCATATGAGCCATCAGCATCGTAAGCGATAGTAATCAGAGTGTAATGAGAGGAAGCTGTCAAATTATTGCATCTCAAATCTGTGTCGTCGCTGGGGATGTAGGTGTCGTATGATGCCACCTCGTCAGCCCAATTGACATTGGGATTCACATCAACAGCAGTTTTGAAGAAGAGAGCATACTTCCAACCTACAGCACCCTCCGAGAGTGTAATCTTGAAGTCGGCGGTCCAATCCTTAACCTCGACAGCCTCGGCTGTTGCGGTAACTGATGCTGCAACGTGTGCGGGGGTTGTGAAGAAGGTCTTTGTAAGGTGAGTCAATTTTCCCTCTGCGGTCTCGCCGATAGCATAGACAACATACTGGGTCTCGGGATAGAGATTCTCGAATGTAACATCAAACGGAGCATTTACATTCTCCTGGATGCGACCCGGCTGAAGGACTACGGTGCGGAAGATAACGCTCTCCTCGTTGTTTGTATCAACCTGAGCGCTGTAGATGCTGGTGTAGACCTTTGCGAACGAGGTCGAAGGTGCGATATTGACAACAGCCAAGTTCTCTTTGAGGGTAGCCTCAGGAACGCTCAACGAGAGGGTAGCATTCTCTGCATAAGGAATCTCAGGAGTGTGTTTGATGTGCTCGACATCACCAACTACATAAGTCTCTTGACTCTCGTTGACAAAGAGACCTACGGCATAGAAATTATAAGTTGTGTTGGGTGCGACATTATATGAGAATTCGAAATCTTCAGTGTAGATTCCACCCTCGGCTATCATCATATCGAGAATGGTTTTGTTCGGGTTCGTAGACATCCACTCGTTGATAAACTCATCAGTACCCCACATATAGAGAACCTGATTGATAACATCAGTTGCTATCTGAGTCTTAATATGAATGTGGTGCCAATTTGTATCCTCCTCAACGAACTGGAGGTTTACATACTTAGGCTTCTCGACGGGTTCCGCATCATCCACAAGTCCTTCAATCGGAGTAATCTTGCTGCGCTCGACAACGATAGCCTCCTCAGCGGTCTTTGTTACAACCGAGCCATCCACGTTGGTCATCTTAACGGTAAACTCGGTGTAGGTGCCGGGCATAACCACCACCTTGAACGACTTGGCATTCTGTGCGTCCAACTGAACATTGATATCGGTAAGGGTTACGTTGCCACCGCTGCTTACAGCCCATTGACTGTCCGACTTCTCGAAGGTAGTCTGGTCGATGTCGTAGTATCCCGAGAGATACTCTTTTGCGCTGACCTCGATGCTTGCGAGTTCCTGTGAGCCGCTAATCTGCAACTCGATAATACCTGCTGCATTCTTGAACTGTACGCCATTATCGATATTGTCGCATACGGCAACCATAGGATTGACGTTGACAGCAAAGCCGCCTTCAACATACTTCTGAGTAGCAGGAATCTTTGCCTGACCTACACCGTGGGCCAAATCTCCATAGTAAGCCCACGAAGGACCTTCCCAAGCGGGTTGCTCGCCGGTGAATGATCCGCTGGTGGTGCCTACACCGCCGGAAATAAAGTAGCTCTCAATTTCCAGACCGGTCGCCATATCATAGAGGACAAATCCATCGTCCTTTTGCCATACTACCTCATCGCTTGCGTTAAGCGTTGTGCGAGAGATAGTATTTTCGGTTGTGGCCGTGATTGTAATCTGTTCGCCCTCGGGACCAAATCCGGGGAATAAACCTTCACATCCTGCAAAGAGCAGGGTGGTTGCTAATACGGCAAAAACTCTCTTTGCCGCTGCAAAATGTTGTACTCTTCTCATAATAGTATAAATTTGGTTAATAAATAAAAATCCTCTGTACGACAGACTTTCGCTTCGTCTAACACAAAGTTACGGAATTTGATGCCCTCGTTCGGTTACTCGGTAAAAAGGATGTCGCAATACGTAAAAAATGAGTTATATGCGGATTTTTGACGGAATTTACTCTTTGAAGATAAAATCTTATTCGGGCAGAAAGTTTGCATTTATTGCGAAATCGCGTAACTTTGCGTTAGTAACTCAAAATAATCGAACTATGAGAAAACTTTGGAGTACATTGGTGTTGGTGCTGCTTGTGGGTGGTGCGCTGTTCTTCTATTTCCGTTTTTACTTCGTATTTGGCGAGGGTGTCAAGAGCGGAGAGCTTAACTACGTGGTCTATAAAGGCGTATTTTTCAAAACCTACGAGGGTAAACTGATTCAGTCGGGTCTTCGCTCGAAGGCGGCAGGCTCGATTCAGTCATACGAGTTCGAATTTTCGGTCGAGAATGAGCGCGTTGCTCGCGAGTTGATGTTGCAGAGTGGTAATGTCGTCGAGTTGCACTACAAAGAGTATTTCGGAGCGTTGCCTTGGCGCGGATTTACCAAATTTATTGTCGATAGCATCGTCTCGTCGCGTTCGATGATTCCGCCGACATCTATGCCTGCGGGCGTGACTATCCAAAAAACCGATATGCAGGTTGTGCCGACAGGCGAGATTTAGCGTTCGAAAGAGTTTCCCTGCGGAAGATGCCTTTTACAGAGATGTTTCATCCTCTTACGTTGGTCGAGGGCGATAGTCTGCCTGTGCAGATGAACAACCCCTTCGGTTATGAGCCGCACCCACTATGTTGCCGTGCAGCCGAGGAGGTGTGTGCCTACCTTGACGAGCATCCCGAATGGGCTGCCGAGATTGACGAGGGTAAGATGTTCGGAGTTTTGCTTGTGCAGGATGCGCTGGGCAACGTGGGTTATTTGTCGGCATTTTCGGGAAATCTCGACGGCAAGAACTTTCATCAGGGCTTTGTGCCACCAATCTATGATATGCTGCGTCCTGGCGAGCATTTCCGACGTGGAGAGGCTGAAATTTCGGTGATAAATCGTCGGATAGCGGCATTGGAGCAGTGCGATGATTATATTGCTGCACAGAGCCGTCTTGCCGAGTGCGAGGCGAGGTGCCGAGCCCAAATCGAGGAGGCAAAACTACGCCTCGAAGAGTGCAAACGTGAGCGTGATGCAGTGCGAACTGCGACGACCGACCCTGAACGACTTGCCGCCTTGATTCGCGAGAGCCAGCATCAGAAGGCAGAGTTTGCCCGCCTGAAAAAGCAGTGCCGAGAGCAGATTGATACCTGTCGCGGAGAGTTCGATATTCTCAAAGAGCGGATTGACCACCTACGCTCGGAGCGCAAACGTCTGTCCGAGGAGTTGCAGATGTGGATTTTCGAGCAGTTCGAGATGCTTAACGCAAGGGGTGAGCAACGAGATTTATGCGAGATTTTCGAACCGACAGCCCAGCGCGTACCGCCTGCCGGAGCGGGGGAGTGCGCTGCTCCCAAGTTGTTGCAATATGCTTACACGAACAACCTGCAACCCCTCGCTATGGCCGAGTTTTGGCAGGGACGTTCTCCGCGAGGCGTGGTGCGCCGTCACGGAGGATTCTATCCCTCGTGTCAGGGTAAGTGTGGACCGATTCTGGGATTTATGTTGCAGGGTCTTGATATCGAGAGCCGCGAGGCGGTGCCGACGGCCGAACCGTCGATAATATACGAAGATGAGGCGTTGGCAGTGGTCGTAAAACCTGCCGAGATGCTCTCGGTCGAGGGCCGAGTCGAGGAGTGGTCGGTCGAGTGCTGGGCTCGCAAGAAGTTTGCGGATGCCGAGCAGGTTATGGTTGCACATCGACTTGATATGTCCACTTCGGGATTATTGGTCGTGGCTAAAACCCTCGATGTCTATCGCGCTCTGCAAGAGCAATTCCACGCCCAGACGGTCGAAAAACGATATATGGCTCTGCTTGAAGGCGAGATTGTGGCCGATAGTGGCCGTATAGAGTTGCCATTGGCCGCAGACTACGATAATCGCCCCTGCCAGAAGGTCGATTTCGAACGTGGCAAAAGGGCGATAACAGAATTTAGAGTTGTCGAGCGACGCGGTGAGCGAACTCTGGTCGAGTTTACACCTTTGACCGGTCGCACGCATCAGTTGCGTATGCACTCGGCACACGTCGAGGGTTTGAATGCTCCGATTGTCGGAGATGCGCTCTATGGTCGTCGCGATGAGCGTTTGTGTCTGCACGCTGCGCGAATAGCCTTCACACACCCTGCTTCGGGCGAGAGGGTAGAGTTCGAATCTCCGTGTGAGTTTTAGACTCTCTACTGCTTGGCGGCGAGAATATCCTCCGGAATATCACAACGAACATAGACATCGACATAGTTCTCGTCGTCGAGAGCGGTCCACGTCATACGCTCCTCTGTGAGGTCGGTTACGACGTAGCGATGCTCCCACGCACCATTGCCGAAGTCGTAGTCACCACGAATAACAGCTCCGTAATTTCCGTCGGTATAGATGTAATAGCGGCCTGTGATGTAGCGAGTCGAAGAGCTGTCGTTATTCTGGTACATCTCGAACGTACGCTCCTTGCGGTTGAAGTCGATATAGACATACAGTCCTTCGGTCAAGGCTTCGCCACAGCTGCTCTCCAAACGCCAGCTGCCCGCGATGTTGTTGGGCGTAACGTCGAGATATCCATTATTCTCGATCTTATCGGTGCAGGCAGCCATTACGAAGAGAACTGCGACTGCAAAGATTGTTTTAATAAGGTTTTTCATATAGTTTTTACTCTTTATTTTCGGGTTGAAAGGTTTGTTGTAATCTTTATCTCGCGGTCACGCGGTGGCAGGTTGCGATTCTCAATGAAAAGACGCAGCGGAGCCGTCGGTGCACTGCTTGTCGGGGTGTAACGAACGATTATCTCGCCCTGCTCGCCCGATTGTAGTGTCGCGGGGGTACTTCGCAGCGTGAGCATAGGCGAAGAGAGCAACGGGTCAATCTGCGGAGTGAGAGCTGTCTTGCCGCTGTTTATGCAGGCTATACGTGCCTCTTGTTCGCCTTTGCTGGCATCTATAACGATTTCGCGGTTACGCAACAGCAACCCGCCGATAACGTGAGGATAGTCGCAATTCTGCTTGGACGAAGCCATCACCGTCCCGTCAATGTCGAGAATTACGGTCGGTATCTGTGCCGAGCGATTGGTATAGACGAATGCTCGATTACGCATAACTCCGAATTCTCCTTTGGGGTTGTAGCAGATAACAAACATACCGCTCTTACCGCCCTCGACGCTCTGTGGCTCGCAGTGGCATCTTACGCATCCGCAACTTGTTGTGATGCGTGTGACCGTTATGGTCTCGTTGCCGTTATTGCGCCACTCGATACGTCTGGTCTGCACTCCTTCTGCCTCGGCCATCGTGCCGAAGTGAATCTGGCGACCGTTCGGGAATTGGATGTCTGCGGGCGATAAAGTCGGAGGATTGGATACGCTATCGCGTTTTTCGCGCGGAATTATGCGTATCTGCGCAAGAGCAGAGGTTGTGACAGCCGTCGCAACCAAAATCAAAAATATAGCCCTTGCAATCCTCATACTCGCTGATTAAAGCCAACCGTTGTTATTCGCTGATGAGCGTACAGTGATGTTGAATTTATGCTCAACGAGAGTAGTGCTACCATTCGAGATAGTGAGCTTGGCACTTGTCGAGCCGATTTTCAAACCGTTGAATGCAATCTTGCCACCTTCGAGAATCTCGCACGAAGCGATGCTCTCGTCCGCAATCTCAACCGAGCATTTCGCACCCACAGCCTCGACGTAGTAGCGAGCCGGAGCTTCGACGACTGTATTATCAACGGCCACCGTGATATTCGGGAAGCGCATCTCGATACCAGCACCGGCAATCTTTGCAAGCAGAGCCGCAGCATCCACTTGACCTGCACCCATCATACCCTTATATGCCGAGAGAGAGAAACTCATCGGCTGAACACAGCCCAAGTCGGCAACATAGCGATAGTACTTCTTCTTGCCGACCATATATTCGTCGATAGGCTTTGCACTCTCGTGGAGAAGGTCGTAGAGCTCTTTCGCTGTGAGATGACGACGCAGCTGCGTAGCATACGAGATAGCAAGTGCTGCAACACCCGAAACGTGAGGACAGGCCATAGAGGTACCTTCCATATAGGCGTAGCCACTCTCGCTGACGTGGGGCGGAACGGTCGAGAGAATACATCCCGTCTCGCCGTGCTTGCGACCACTCTCGATGTAATCGTAGTAGTAGTCCTGATCGCCACCCGGAGCCGAGATCGTAGTGCCGGGTCCATAGTTGGTATAGACCGCAGGAGTGAAGTCTGCTGCCGTAGCTGCAACCGAAACGTAACCCTCGGCTGCTCCGGGGAATCCGGCTGCTGCTGCACCCTCGTTACCTCCGGCAAAGATTGCAAGACCACCCTCGATAGCTCCGTTGGGCGAGCCTGCGTTGTGCGTAAAGTAGTCGATAGCCTCCTTTTCGAGCGGAGAACCTGCCATCCACTCCTCTTCGGTTGCGAATCCGTCCGTGCCCCAATCATAAGCGTTTGCTACGGGCGAGATATATCCCCAACTACATTGGAGTACCACTGCACCGTTGTCGGCTGCATATTTGATTGCACGCACGGTCGATACGAGGTCGGTAGCCATATTGCCTGAGAAGATTTGGCAGACCATAATCTTCACACCACTGTTCTTTGTTCCGTTACCACCGGCAATCGAGCTGATACCTTTGCCGTTATTGTTCACTGCCGAGATAACACCCGCTACGTGTGTACCGTGGCCCGAATCCATAACATTATCACAGGTAATTACGCCCGAATCATAAACGAAGTTATAGCCGTTTACGTCGCCCTTATAGCCGTTATTGTCGTTATCCTCCTCCGAGCGGGCAATCTCGTCCGTATTGACCCAGATGTTGTCTGCGAGGTCAATGTGCTTGACATCGATACCCTCGTCCAAGACAGCTACGATAACCGACTCATCTCCGCGAGAACGCTCCCAAGCACTTTCGCAACCTACGTCTGCGCCTGCTACCGACTTTTTAACCTCGCCCTCGTTGAACATATCGCCGTGATTGACGAGATTCCACTGCTGCGAGAGCAATGGGTCGGTTGTGGTTGCACGGGTCTGAGTTGTGAGTGCCTGCAACTTCTCTATCGAGAGCGGGGTAGCCTTGCCGTTGTAAGCTCGCTTGATAGTGCGGTTGAAATCAACCTTCTGAACGTCGCCAAGACGAGCAAAACGCGCTGCGACATCTGTGGTCGAGAGCGATTTGTCGAAACTTACAACAAACCAACGATGCAGACCGTTGCTGCGTGTGCGCTCCTCGTTTGTTGTGTCAATAGGGAAAAGTCGCTCGATATGGCAGCCTCCAACAATCGACAGTACCTCGTCCAGCGTCGGAATACCGCAACGAGTAATCTCTCCACCACGAGTGAGTCCTGCATTTTCGAGAATGGTAACTACCTCAGGCGTGAACTTCACAATCAGCTGACCCTCGACAATGCCCGAAGGTTGTGAGGGCGCACTCTGGACCTGGTTGTTGTCACCGGTGCCGTTCTCGCACGATGTTGCAACGAGCAATATCGCGCCTAATATCAAATATAAAAATCCTCTTTTCATCATCGTTTACTTTATTGAATCGGTTACCTCATCTTCGCCTGTGGGCTTCTTCTTGGTAGTGTAGAGGTCGTAGTAATAGTCCAAGCTGGGCGGCTCGTTGCTAAAACCTGATGTAACTCCATCTACGGTTTTGCCATCCTGATTGAAGATAAAGCTATACGGATTCCAAATATCGAGTGCCGGGTGATAGAGCAACCAATCGGGGAGTGTGCCTGTCAAACGGTTGTAATTGACAGCAAACATCTTGGTTGTCGGCAGCACCTTCTTCTTGCCGATAAGGATGCTCGGCAACGAATCAACGGCATTAACCTCCTCTGCGCTCCATGTCGGCACTGTGTCGTCATCGAGCAGGTCGGGTAACGATCCGTGCAGGTAGTTTACCGAAAGAATAAGCGTATCGAGTTTATCCCATTTGAGCAGATGCTTCGGAAACTCAGGCTCGTTGATAAAACCACCTACTTCGGTCTTTACGGTATTGCTCAAATCGTAAATCGTATGACGCTGGTTCGCGTTCATAACCAACGAACGCAGATTCGGGAAATTCTCAGGCGTGAGAATATCGGGAATCGACATAAAGTTGTTCGAACCGATATCGAGATATTCGAGATTCTTCAACGCAGTGAAATTACTTGACAACTCGGTCAAACCGTAAGCTCCGATGGTTAGACGTTTGAGCTGTGTCAGCGTCGTGATATCGTCGCCGGTCGAAAGGCTCAAAAGGAAGGTGTTGGCATTACTAAAGAACGACAACTCCTCGGCAGCCGTGAGGTAACGAACCTCGAACGGCAACGCCTCCTTCGAGTAGAAGAGCATAAACTTAGCCGAGCGTACGCGACCCTTCTTATCTTCGGTGTAGCCCTTCATTCCCTCTTTCCAGAGAGTGACATTGTTCCACTCGTCCATACTTGTCGAGGCGTCCCATTGGCTCAACATACTCAGCGAACGCGCAATGCAGAGCAGTGCTACCGAGTCGCCTTCGCGAGTATTCTCCTTGATTGGCTCTGCGGCATCCTGATAGACTTTCAGGGTGTCTTGACGCTCCATCTTGACAGATGAAGTCGGCTTGAATGCTACCTCTGCCAAACGCTCGCGAGGCGAAGTGTTGATATCCCACTCAAAGCGCAGAGTAACCTCGCGAGGACGTGCTCCGCGATTGAGCGCGAAGTCGAAATCGTCGCATTTGAGCCAGCTGCTGCCGGTCTGAACATCGACATTGAAAAGGACATTCGAACGCACCTTGACCTCGAACCAACGCTTGCCATAATCCTCAAAGTTGGCAACCGAAATCTTCGGCTCATCGACCTCGATAACGTAGGGAAAACCCTCCTGCGTAATGGCGATGTCGGTGTGTTTTTTGGTAGTGAGGTTCTCGATGCGGACAATACCGCTGCGCGTCTCGGCTGTGAGTGCCGAGTCGATAATAAATGTACAGGGGGTTGTGCCTCGTCCGTTAGCGGGCGAAACCGTAATCCACGGCTTGTCTGCCGAAGCAATCCACTCGTCGCTCGACGAGATCTGGACTACCTCTCGGCCTCCGATAGCCTTGACTGCTATTTCGCGACGATTGGTGCCGAATTCGACTGAGTCCTTCGTGCAGGCCGCGAACGCGATAATAGCCAAAATCGTAATTGATATAATTCTTGATTTCATCATCTCTTCCGTGAATTAGTCTAACATATAGTCGCAGTTGCGAATGTTTTGTGTTTTGTCGTAAATCAGTACGTATGCTCCGTTCATCCACCAATAGCAGATATCTGTTGCGTCAAATACAATATCGGGGTTGTCGCTGATATCGAGATAGTAGATAAGGTACGATATATTGTCTTCCACACGTCCGATATTGTTCGATCCGAGGTACAAACCTCGCAAACCGCGATGATCTCCGATACCTGTCGGCCACTTGTCAAGGCAACGCTCTCCGTCTGCATTACGCTGCGAGCGTACAGCCAACACCGTAAGGCCCGAAGCATCGAGGGGCTCGAAGGGGACCTCCTTGAAGCGGTTGAACGAGAGATCGACACCATAGAGGTAGGGCATATTTCCCGCGTGCATCTCTTTGGGGAGTTTCGAGAGCTTATTGTACGAAAGGTCGAGCGAAACCAAATCCACCGAATTTCGGTATGTGAATGAGCCGGCAGGCACCTCCGTAAGTCCGCAAGCACGCAGTATGATGTACGAAACCAGCGAGTTGGTCTTGGCCAATGCTATGGGGTATTTGCCGAGATTGTAGTTCTGCGAGAGGGTCAGCGTCTCGACCTTGATACCCTTGAACTTCTTTGTCTCGTCGGTCTCGTGCTCGCCTTCGAACGAACGGATGTCGTTACCGGTGAAATCGACTGACTTGATAGTGTAAAGGCTGTTCGACGAGAAGATGTTGGGGAACTTTGTCAGCTTGTTGTATTTGACCGAGAAGGTCTCCATATCATCCGTGCCGCAGAATACATCCGTATCGTGCGGAATCTCGGTCAGCTGGTTGTTGTCGAGGTAGAGCTGCACGGGCGCAAAGGCCTTGCCGTAAGGCTCCTCAATCAGAGCAATGCGGTTGAACGCAAGGTCAAGAAGACCGAGCTTCTTCATATTGCGGAACTCCTTGGGCATAACTTCGAGGCTGTTCTGGCGAGCATAGAGAATCTGAATCTTCTCGGCAGACGGTCCGGTAGCCAATCCGCGCATACCTGCAAGTACGCTCTCGGCACTCCACTGTTTGTTGTTCGAGATATTGAGCGAGATGAGCGACGGCATACGAGTAATTGCCATCGGGAAATCAACAAGATTCGGACAGTTGTAAATCTCGATGTCGGTGCAGGCTTCGAGCTGCTCCATCTCATCGGGCAACGATGTAATCTTGCTGTTGGCGATGTAGAAATACTCCAACTTTTTGAGGTTGCCGATTTCGGCAGGAATCTCGGTAAGTCCGTTCTTGATTGTGCCGTGGTTGGTGTCGCACTTTACAATCTCACGCTGCACACCGCTCTTCATATCGAAGATATCGCGCTCCTGCATCGTGTCATAGAGCGAGATTGCGGGTGTGCTGATACCATTCTCTTTGAGTGCGCGGGCACAAGGCTCCGAGAGTTGGCTCGCAGGGTGGATTGTTGCGAGGAATCTCTTGTGATTCTCGAAACGGTTGCGGTTGCGTTCGAGCAACGATATCGACTGATCGAGCGTCGGGTCGTAGCCCACAGCATTTGTGTCGTTGTGAGTGCCGAGGTAGAGCTCGACAAGCTCCGTGAGCTGACCGATAGCGGGCGAGAGCGGACCGCTGAAACCGAAGTCGCTGATATCGATACGTGCTACACGTCCGTTCGAGTGGAGCTCGACACCGGGCTGGTCGCCCCAAAGGTCCACATCCTTGTTGAAGTTCCAGTTGGTGCCACGGTTGTAGTTCTCGCCATCGTAGTACCACTTCTCGCCATTCAGACTCTTCCAAATCTCGTAGAGAGCGTAGTAGTCCTGGATGTAGTCGTCTGTCTCGTAGAGTGAGATGTAAACCGAAGCCTCGCACTGCTGATTATCCTCAATCGTAAAATCTTTCTGATTGACCGAAGAGCAATCTTCGAGCAAGACTTTGCGCTCGTCGAGAGCCTCGTATTTGGTTACGCGGTACTTTCCTGCGGGCAGTGATATGATAGTGTCGCAGACGATAGACGAAGTCTGATAACCGAACTCGTCGCTCTGCTCGTTATCCTCGTCGAGGTGGAGTGAGAACTTCGCGGGCAGTTGCTGGAATTGTGTGGGGTTGGTCAAACTTCCCGACGGTGTAACCTCGGCAACGGTGAGATTAACGAACTTAATCTCGTCGAAGGTGTACGGACGCTCCACGCCCTTTGTCGAAGGTTTGTTGAATGACGACAAGTTCTTTTTGAGCGAGAAGCGCACCTTTCCGCGAGGTCTGACATTTACCGTAAGGTCGTGTACGAGCAGTCCGCTGCTAATCGAGAAGGTGTTGTTGGTATCGACAGAGCCGATATACAACTCGTTATCCTCCGCATCATAAAGACGGAAACCGATAATCTTATAGTCGCCGATAAGCAATTTGAGCGGTGTAGAGCGCAAACCATACTCGGCAAGCTCGGAATCTGAGGTTTGGAGCGTCAGAGTCTGCGAGATTGTCGTCGAGTTGTAGGAGAGCATCACCTTGACCTTACACGCATCAGAGAGGTACTCCAAGCGCGAAACGATAGCTCGTGTTGCATCCTTTCCGGCAATGTTGCCGGCATCGTATGATGCCTGCTTGTACAATTTGAATTGAACGTATCCGTAGCCGTGTTCACGATTGTCTATTTCGTTCTTGCTACAACCTGTGGCGAGAACCGAAATCGCAGCCAAAACTACGCATACGATAAATCTGTAAAATTTCATCTTCTTAAAACTGCTCATTTTTTAACCTTTCTATCCCATTATCTTCTGTCGGGATCGGGTCGTTTGGCGTTCGGTCTAAAAGACGATGCCCCGCCCCGAACGAAACGGGACATCGTGAAAGTTGCTAAACTTATTGTGCGATATTGAGCGTACAAACAAGAGCCAACTGCGGGATGTTGTTGCTATCTTTGAAGAGTATGATACCGGTCTTGCCGTTACCCGACTCATTCATTGCAATAGTTGCCATTTCTCCCAACTCAAAAGAGAGCCACTCTTTGTCTGCTTCATCAACGAATACCGGAATCCACTCAGGGTTAATACCCGAAATGCCCGACATCGTTGCAGGTGTCTTTGTGTAGGTAAGGTGCCATACGGGCATCTCGCCAAAGTTTCCGACAATCATCTGGTAGTACTCACCCGATGTAATCTGTTGGAGGGTCGAACCATCGTTATTAGTGGCATAATCCGGATAAGAGAATGATAAACCTGCGTTGTCGGTGCTGCCACCGCCAGTAAGATCATAATCAAGGTTGTGAAGACAGCTGATTACTGCAACAATCTCGTCATTATTCTTGAATACTACATACGACCAATAAGCTCCGTTGTAGTACGATTCGGTATTCCAGTGTTTGTAGGTGTCAGCTGTGGGCTCCATAACAAGCTTAAAGCCATTCTCGCCGAACGGATTAACCGAAATCCACGACTCATCCTCGCTCATAATAATCATATTACCGCTGTTGCTGTCGTAATAGCAGTACTCAACCGAGGTGTAAGTGCCGTTGAATGAGAACGAAGCATCATCGCTATCCCACTGATTGGTATAGAGCAACTCGTAGCCATCCCTAACATCAGGGAAATCGTACGAAATATCGCTGCCGGCACCAACCTTCTGCCACAATACAGTCTTCAACTCCGATGCGTTGTTGAGTGTAATTAATCCGGGTGCCTCCAACTGCTTGATGGTGGTTGCGTGATACTTCTGGTACTCTGCGAGCAACTTACCCGAAGCTCCCATACCGGTCGACGACTGTTCGAGAATTTCGTAAGGCTCGTTGATATCTGCGAAATTAGCCTCTGCTACCGACTTGGGAATAACGACAACCATTGCCTGGCGGTCAGAATCCTCGTTAGCTGTAACACCAATCGAGATGTTGCGGTACTGAATTTTTGCATTATCGGTTGTGTCCCAAGACGAAACCTCATAGTTAATCCACTCGTTGTCGAATGAAGGCGTAATAAAGCCACCGGGCATTTCCTCGAACGAAACAGTGTAAACATGCAACTCTTCGTTAGCCGAGATTACCGAGCCCTCTGCATTTCCCTCCTCATACGAAGCACTGAAAATATTGTAGAGCTTACCCTCGTGGTTAAATGTGTATTCGGTGTCGAACTCCTCAATCTGGAATATGTTATTCACCGAAGTAATCGAAACATTCAGTGTCGCCACAGGCTCAATAGTGTTGTCGTCTGCATCGAGGAACGAGAGGGTAGCGGTTGCATCCTCCATAGGGTAGTTCTCAGCGTCGCCCTTAATCCAGAGCTCGGTTACATCCTCGGTGTTGTTATTGATAGCCTGAATCCACGCAGGAGTGCCGTCAATCTTCCAATTGAAGTTTGAAACAATCTTCACACGGTGGCAGAACATATCCAGACCGTTCTCGCCCCATTTGAGCTCGATACCCTCGGTGCCGACCTGCTCATCCGAGTATTCGTACATAGTCTGCGCTCCGTACATCCAGTCGCCGTTATCCTCGAAGAGAACATTGTAAATCTTAATCGAACGAATAACCTGACCGAGCGTCAGCGTAGCGACGGTCTGCTCGCGGTCTCCCATAGTCATCTTTACCTCGCAAACGTGGCTTGCATTGTAGTCACGAATGTCGGTAACTTTGATAACTACGTCATACGAGCCCGCCTCGCCATTTACCGAATAGACCTCGGCATCGCCGTCGAGAATCGAGAAGTAGGCAACAGCCTCGTCGGGAATCGATACGCTCCAAGCCATATTGGGCTTAATCGAGAGAGTGTATGTACTACCAGCCTCGACCTCAGCTGTTACGGCTGTGGGGAAGTTGGGTACTCTGTTCTTTTCGCTGTCATCAGGCGTACAAGCGGTTGCAAGAAGGCTGAATGTAGCCACTGCACAACCAATCAAATTTGTTAAAAATCTCTTCATAGCTAACTCTAATTATATATGTGTGTAATGTCTTGAATTTTGAATTTTGAATTTTGAATTATTCCTGCCTACATTCCATTTTCGCGTTGAAGACGATCGGCCTCTTCGTCGCTGACCCACTCCATTACGTTGTAGAACTGTCCTACGGTACCAATCGGGTCGCCCAAGTCGTATACATAGACATTGAGCCAAAGTACTGCAAATCGCTGGCACGAGTTGAAATACGACACATTGTAGGGGCTCTCGCCACAGAGAATTTTGTTGTCGCCTAAAATCTGACCAAAAACCGAAGCCTCGTCCGAGAGAACTTGGTCGTCGTCCATCTTAACCATCGGCTCGGCAGGGTCGCTGCCGTCGAAACTCATCGTTACGTCGTAGCCGTCGTAGAGGAAGTCGTGAATTACGATGCTGTTGTCGTCGAGCTTCTCGCACTTGACCAGACGCTGATAACTCTCGTTGGTGCCGAGGTAGTTGTAGAGCATCATCGAGGTTACTACGCACCATCCTGTGAAGTTGTCAATCGAGTAGGGGCATACCTTCGACATCACAACCTTCGTGCAGTCGCTATTCTTGTAAAGCGGTTCGAATTTGAGAACTTCGGGCATAACCAATCGCAATCCGAAACCGAGCGAGTCTGTCGCCTCGATATTCTCGTAGATGCCGTGAACACGCACTTCGGTAGCGAGCTTGCCTGCGGGAATGGTTACCGTGTTCGAGAGCAGGCGGTAGTGCTTGCCTTCGATAGCATTGCTGATCTCGTCAATAATCTCGACACCGAAGGTACGGTCGTAGTCGCGAGCTACGGTAGATGAGATTGCGACGCTGAAATACTCCTGATTTTCGAGTACCACATTGTGCGAGAGCGTGTCGGCAAACATCACATACTCCTTATCCGAGTAGGTCGTGTATTGCTCGTGGCAAGAGGCAAATCCCGCCACAATCATCACGGCTGTTAAAACTCTGAAAATGTGTTTCATATATGGTTTACGTTTTTGCATTAGTTGTTCAAATTGCTATCGTTGGGTTCGATGAGTGAGCCCGGAGCCTCAATTTCGTGCTGAGGAATCGGCCAGACGAAGAGAGGATTGTTGCCCTTGATTTCGAGCGAGCTGCCCTCGTCGAGTGATGATGTCTGGGGTGTGCGCTTGAAACCCTTGCCGTCGTTGTAGAGCGAGCCCCAACGCTTCAAGTCGTTCAGGCGGAATCCCTCCATATAGAGCTCGCGAACACGCTCGTTCGAAATCTGCTCGATGAAGTTGTCCTTGGTGATGTTGATATTTCCACCGCTCGTGTAACGCGCCTGACGCAGAGTCGTTAGATCCTTTGCTGCCAACGAGTAGTTGGGAGTATCGCAACGGCAATAAGCCTCGGCACGAATCAGATATTGCTCTGCCAAACGGAAAGGCTTGGGCATATTGACGTGGTAAATCAGTGCATTGTTGATAAAGCTCTCGTTACCATAGTACTTCACGAGCAACGGCCACTGCAAACCGTGATTATAGCCTGTCGTGAACGTATAGAAATATGCGTTGTAGCGACCGTCGGCCGAATCATAGAGGTCGAGTACCCACTGCGCAGGAACGTAGTCGGGGTAGTAGTTGTAGTAGTCGTTCGTGAAGTTGAGGAATATCGAACCGAGCGAGCCACCGTAAGAGGTTTCGGTAAAGCCGATACGCCAGATAATCTCGGTAGCGATATCGTTCGACCACATATAGTCGAAATAAGTCTGTCCGTTAGTATAGACGGTCGATGCGCTCGACAGCGAGAACTCGCGGTTAGGATGGTTGATAAGGCGTGACGAATAGTCGATAGCTGCATCCCAATCCTGCATATTGAGCGCAACGCGAGCGTGGAGCGCATAAGCAGCTGCCAATGTGATACCGACGCTGCTGTAAGCATCATCATCAACATCGAGACGAGCCTCGGCCTCTTTGAGATCATTCAATATAAACTCGTACGAGCGCGCGAGCGTAGCGCGTACGATAGGCTCCTCGTTGAAGTATGACGAGCGCAGAACGACACCCTTCTCGCTCTCGGCAGTCGCAGGGTCATAAGCCTTGCAGAAACATTTAACTAACTCCGAGTAGGCGAGGGCGCGAATTGTGTAAATCTCGCCCGTATAACGCTCCATAGCGTCGATATTGTCGTCATTAGTCTCATTGGCAATTACACCGTCGATTGTGTCGAGGAAGTAGTTACAGTTACTGATAAGACTGTAAAGCGTCGCGTAGACCGACGTAATCTCGCTATTTGTCGGGCGGATATCCCACTGCCAGATATTACCATAATTGTTCGAGAAACCCTCGACTGCATATACCAAGTCACACTGCAAGTCGGGCAGCAGCGAGAGGTAGCCGCTGTAAAGCGCACCACTTTTGAGCATCGCGTAGATTCCGACACGCAGCTCCAATACGTCGTTATAGGTTTTGATAGCCTCCTTTTCGTCGATTGCCGAGCCCGGCTCCTTGTTAAGACACGAGGTTGCAAACAAAGTAGTTGCTACCGTGGCAGCCACCACGAAAACCTTTATGTTGTTGAAAAATCTTCTCATAGCCGTTTAGAATGTTAAGTCAAGACCAAAAGTGAACTGGCGCGCCATAGGATATTGCGCTGCATAGATGTTGGATGTTCCCTCAGGGTCAAGACCAGAGAACTTTGTGAAGGTCAGAGGATTCTGTGCCTGTGCGTAGATGCGTACTCCCTGGAATACGCGGCTCTTGCGGAGCAGGTCCTTAGGGAGAGAGTAGGAGAGCATCACATTTTTGAGTCGCAGGAACGACGCATCCTCCAACAGGCGGCTGTCGAACTCTGTATAGACTCCGTGGCGCGGAATATCAGTCACGTCGCCCGGCTTCTTCCAGCGGTCGAGCAGGCGGCGCGATTGGTTGTACGAAGCAAAGCGACCGTTCGACTCGTCGAAATAACGGTCGTTGTTAATCATCCAGCGATCGCCAACCCAACTAAACTGTGCCGACAGCGAGATGCCCTTCCAGGCGAGCTGGGTGCCGAAACCTCCCTGCCAGGGTGCGTGGTAGCTCTTGCCGATAAGAACTTTATCCTCGTCGCGCAGCTCGGTGGTAAGGCTGCCGTTCTTGTCGTACCAGAGCGCATCTCCGTTTGCAGGATTGACACCTGCATAGCGGTTGATATAAAACTCTCCGAGTGGATGACCGACAACGAGCTTGGTATTGGTGTTCGCAAGCTCGTACTCCTGAACTCCGTTGTAGAGCTCGGTAATGCGGTTGTGGTTGTACGATACGTTGGCATTAGCGGTCCAGATGAAATCCTTGACAGCGAGTATCGTGCCCGTGAGATTGAGCTCCACACCCTTATTGACCATCTTACCGACGTTATCCCAATAGTAGCCGTAGCCCGATGCCGAGTAAGATTCGGGCACCTGCATTAACATATCGGATGTTCTCTTGTAGTAGAACTCCAAATCGACATTAAGTCTGTTCCAGAAACCGAGGTGGAATGCCAAGTTCGAGGTCCAGGGCTTCTCCCAGCCGAGATTCTCGTTACCCGGTTGCAGCAGGCCTATACCGGCACTGCCCACATAGTCCAAACCGCCGCCAACAAGAGCAAGGTGCTCGTAGTTGGGGATTGACGAGTTACCCGATGTACCGGTCGAAACGGCAATCTGAGCGTTTGTGAGCCAACGCGACGCAGAGTCCATAAACTTCTCGTTACGCATATTCCACATAAAACCTACCGACCAGAAACCTGCCCAGCGACGCGATGCTCCGAATCGTGACGAGCCGTCCGCACGAGCCGTAGCCTCGACAAAATAGCGGTTGTCGTAGTCGTAGTTTACGCGACCGAAGAACGATACAAAACCATAATCGGAATCGGTCGTATCATCCCACGAGGTTACGCGCGTACCGGTCGATATGTTGGTCAAGCGGTCGTTGGTCTGACCTCGCGAGAGCAGGCTGAACGCCTCGTAGTGGTAATCGACACCCTCCTGACCTGCGAGGAAGGTAAATTTACCCTTCTCGGCAAGGTCGAGGTCGTAAGTTACGGTGTTGGTGATGTTGAGCGTATAAGAGTCTGTGGTGCTGCGTGATGCCGAGCCTTCGCCCTGATTCGGAGCATAGCTCGGATTAGACTTTCCGAAGCCCGTGGTGTGTGCGTAGTCGATGCCGACCTGCGAGCGCAGGGTAAGACCATTTACGGGGTACGCCTCGGCAAAGAGCTGCGATACGAGCTTATATTTTTTATACTTCACGGGGTTGTTCTCAATCCATTCGAGCGGGTTTTGGCTTGTGCCCTTCCAAGTGCCGTCGTTGATTGATGCAAGTGAGCCGTCGGCCTTGTAGGGGCTGACGTAAGGCATCATAAAGCGGGCAGCCGAAATCGGGGTTACAAGGTTGTAAGAGCCCTCGTCAGCCTGCTGGATATTTTGGAAGTTGAGCATATTGTTGGTGCCGAGTTTGAGCCACTTGGCTGCACGACGCTCGAAGTTGGCACGTAACGACATACGCTCAAAAAGCGAGCTGGGAGCTGTACCCTCCTGATTGTAATATCCTCCCGAAACGTAGTAGTTGGTCTTCTCGTCTGCGCCCGAAACCGAGAGCTCGTAGCTATGCAGCAGAGCTGCGTTATTGTATACCTCCTTTGCCCAATTTATGTCGGTCTTGCGCAGAAGATTGTAATCCTGACCGTCGGTCATACCAATCTCCTTTTCGTACTGGATACGCTCGGCTGTGTTCATCAAATCCCACTTCGAGTAGTCAATCTGCGAGAAGCCGAGCTGCATACGGTACTCGATATTGGGGCGGTCGGACATACGACCGCGCTTGGTAGTGATTACGATAACTCCGTTCGCTGCACGAGCACCGTAAATCGAGGTTGATGAAGCATCCTTCAAAACCGAAATTGACTCGATATCGGCAGGGTTGATAGTGTTGAAGTCGCTGCTCGATATCGGCATACCGTCGAGAATATAGAGTGGAGCCGTACCCGAATTGATTGAGTTGGTACCGCGAATGGTCATCACAGCCGATGCGCTGGGCTCTCCCGTGCTCGACATAACCGTCAGACCCGGCACCTGACCCTGCAACGCCTGGTCGAAGGCTGCGGTCGGGGTCGTTTCGATCTTCTCGGCCTTGATAGACGATACCGAGCCGGCCACTGTGCCCTTCTTGCGGACGCCATACGCCACAACGACAACATCGTCGAGGACCTCGGTGTCGGAGTGCATCTCGACATTGAATGTCACCTCAGCCTCTCCTGCGGGGACTTTCCAATCGACGGTCTTGTAGCCGATGAACGAGAACGATAGCGTCTGTCCGGCGTTTGCTTTGATGGTGTACGTTCCGTCGAGCAGAGTGCTTGCGCCCTGCATCGTGTCGGTCACAACCGTTACGCCGATAAGTGGCTGCTTGTCGTCGGCGGATGTTACCAAACCGCTGACGGTAACCTTTTGCACTGTTTGTGCAGATGCCGTGAATGACGTGGCAAACATCACTGCAACAAGCAGATAGCGAAGTAGATTTCTTTGCATTTTAATAAAATATGCCCCACCTCGAAACGATTGGGGCGGTTAGTTTCTATTTACGGGCAGCAAAAGTATGTAAAAAAGGCTGAAAATCAAAATTTTTATAAATATAAAAAACGAGAAAATTGTCAATGCGAGAGCAGTGCGAATATCGCTATGTGTGAAAATCTTACATACAAGCACTCTGCTGCGGTTTTTTGGGGAATTTAGTCTGTGTTAAATAAATCTGCTTTGGCTCGGCTTTTTCAACGAAAAAAGGGTGTCGCAACTCGAAAGCCGGACACCCTTCAAAGGATTTGTTGTGAAAATTATTTGCTGAATTGTTGCATAATCCACTTGCCGTGGTCGCGCTCCATCTCGGTATAGGTGTAGTGACCTATCTCGTTGTAGATGAGTAACTCCTTCGGAGCGGTAATGACGTTGATTGCCGAGAACATCGAGGTCGGGCAGCAGGTGGTGTCGTTGTAACCCAAAGCCACCTTTACGGGAACGGTCACCTTGCGAGCGAAGTTTACTACGTCGAAGTATTTTGTATTCTCGATAATCTGCTCGGTTTTGAGGTTGTTGTCGGCATCTGTCTTGAAGAAGTGAGGCCATCCGCCACCGCGACCGTTGAGGTAACCTGTGAGGTCACACAGCGCAGGGTAGTTGGCATACAAGCACTTAACCTTCGGGTTGAGGACTGCGGTTGTGAACGACAAAGCACCGCCCTGGCTGCCGCCGCAAACTGCAATCTGCTCTGGATTAACACAATCGAGCTCGGCAAGGAAATCGACTGCACGAGCGCAACCGAGGTAAACACGCTTGTAGTAATACTCGTCGCGGTTGTCGATGCGATAGCGGTTATAGTGGCGGAGAGCTCCGCTATTAAGGCTTGCATAGACCTCGCTGGGCATATTTACGGGAATACCATTGACGCCAAGTTGGAGAATAACGGCCTTGTCGCTCGGAAGATTTCTGTATGCAGGCATCGGCTTAACACCAGCTCCTGGTACACGCAGAATTGCGGGATACTTGCCCTCCTTAACGGGGACGGTCAGCACACCGTACATATATGCACCGTGCTCATGGCTCTGGAAGCGAATGTGGTAAGCATTGTATACTCCGTTGCAGAGTTCGGGCATCAGCGTCATTTTGGGATTCATCGGAATCTTCTGGTTTGCAGCTACTGCCTCGCTCCAGAATTTGTCGAAATCCGCAGGTAGGGTAGTTGTCGGCTGGATTTTTTCGGGCTCGAAGGCTGCCGTAGCAGTGCCTTTGTAGTAGTTGCCGCTGTCGCTGACATAGACTGCGCAACGCAAGAATCCGGGGACCTTCATTGTTCCGAGTTCGATTGTACCCATACCATCTTTGAGCTTCATCTTCTTCTCGGTGCGAGCAGGCATCATATCCTCCGAAATGATGTACTTAACCTCGATATCCTGCATCGGGACGTGGTTTTTGAGGACCAACACTCTGAAAACGGGCTTCTCGCCACAGGTGTAGTTCCAATCAGCGTGGTCGGGCATTACGATAATCTTTACGGGTTGCTCTGCGGGTGCACCAACAGCCGTGCTGTTCGAGAGAACTCCGATAGCGAAAACAACCGCCAAAATGGTTAAAAATCTCTTCATCGTTAAATGGTTTTTTAGGTTAAATGTGGTACGAAATTATTAAAAATCTGCGGAGTTGCCAATAAAGACCGATATTTTTTTTATTTTTGTGCAGTGAATAATGCGATTATGCCACGAATCTCGATAGTTATTGCGACCTACAACCGCGCCCGACAGCTTATCGGTGCGCTCGAATCGCTTGTGCAGCAGGATTTGCCTGCCTGCGAGTGGGAGTGCGTTGTGGTCGATAATAATTCGATGGACGATACTCAAAAACTCTTCGCGGAGTTTGTTCAAAAACATCAGGAATTCAACCTTCGCATCGTCTGCGAACAGCAGCAGGGCCTGTCGTCAGCCCGCAATCGAGGTATCGATGAAAGTCGTGGCGACATAGTTGCGATTATAGATGATGACGAACTTGTAAACCAATCATTTGCGCGAGCTTATCTCAACCTTTTTGATGATAATGCAGAGGTGGTCGCTGCGGGTGGAAAGGTTGTGCCGCGTTATCAGCCCGGACGACCTGCGTGGCTCTCTCATTTTACGGAGGTGCCGATTGCCAATCCGACCGATTGGGGAGCGGAGATTTGTCTATTCCCGAAGGGTAAGATTCCTGCCGGTGGAAATATGGCTTTCCGCAGAGAGATTTTGCTTAAATATGGCGGCTTTGATACCTCGCTCGGTCGAGTTGGCGGAAAGCTTACGGGTGGCGAGGAGAGCGACCTCTTCGAGCGACTTGCGGCCGATGGGGTGGAGTTCTGGTTTGTGCCTGATGCCGTGATATATCACATAATTGGAGCAGAGAAACTTACACCCGAATATTTCAAGCGACTTTCGTATAATACGGGAGTGAGCCAGCGTCGTCGTGCGGAGCTGCATAACAGGGTCGGAAAACTGCTTGTCGGCGAACTTGTAAAGTGGTGTGTGACGCTTGTTTTTGCACTCGGTTACACGCTTGCATTGCGCCCATCGAAAGGGTGGTGGCTGCTGAAAATGCGATATCATATAACGCGCGGAATATCCGAGCAATAGATAAAGTATATAATCTAAAACTTTAATATGAAAACGTCCGAAAATTTAGTTTCGTCATCGGCTTTTTCCGACACGAAACCCCATTATTTATTACTTGACGCGATGCGTGGTGTTGCCGCCTTGGTTGTGATATGGTATCACGTATTCGAGGGTTTTGCTACGAGCGCTATGGATCAACGTGTAAACCACGGCTATCTGGCTGTCGATTTCTTCTTTATTTTGTCGGGTTTTGTCCTCGGATATGCCTATGACGACCGTTGGTCGAAAATGTCGCTCGGCGACTTCTTCAAACGACGCCTTATTCGCCTTCATCCGTTAGTGGTTCTCGGAGTTGTTTTTGGTGTCGTGTCGTTCTTGTTGCAGGGCTCGGTGCAGTGGGATGGAACGAAGATTAGCGGTGTTTTGGTCGTATTGGCTATGCTGCTGGGACTCTTTATGATACCGGCATCACCTCAATCTTGTTATGAGGTGCGTGGTAATGGCGAATTATTCCCGCTGAACGGTCCAAGTTGGTCGCTATTTTTTGAGTATATTGCTAATGTTTTGTACGCACTCTGGTTGCGTCGTCTTTCAACTCGTTCGCTGACGGTCGTGGTTGCTATCAGCGGTGTCGGATTGGCTGCTTGCGCACTTGGAAATATGTCGGGAGCAGGCCATATCGGAGTGGGGTGGTCGATGGGCCATACCGCGTGGGATTTTGCGGGTGCAGGTCTGCTGGGCGGTTTGCTGCGTGTGTCGTTCTCGTTTGCAATGGGATTGCTACTCTCGCGCAAGTTTAAGCCTGTCAAAGCGAAGGGGGCTTTTGCGATATGTGCCATTGTGGTTGTGGCCTTGCTAAATGTGCCGTATATCGGTGATGGTACTCAGCCGTGGCAAAATGGAATCTTCGATATCTTGTGCGTGGCGGTTGTCTTTCCAGCTATTGTTTGGTTTGCAGCTTCGGGTAAGGCCGAGAGTGAGCGCGAAGGCCGTCTGTGTAAGTTCTTGGGCGATATATCCTATCCGCTCTATATTACGCATTACCCCGTTATGTACTATTTCTACGCTTGGGTTTGGAAGAATGGCTATTCGTTTGGGCAGGTGTGGTACGTAGCGGTGGCTATATTCTTTGGTACTATTGCGTTGGCGTGGGTGGCTCTGAAAATTTACGATGAACCGGTACGTCGCAGTCTGATGCGTAGATTTATGTTTCAAAACCGCAAATAGAGGCGTTGTGGTGCTGTTTGAAGAAAAAAGCCAAAAAAAAGTATCACTATGTGATAAAGTTTTATTATCTTTGCGTGGTTTGAAACAATTATAAATAAAAATATCTCAATGAATCTAAAACAAATTGTTGGAGCGGTGTTTGCTGTCGCAGCGTTCTGCTCTTGTGTTACCGATCCCGTCGAGACTCCTGTCGGAGATTTGGCGAGAATCGAGATAACAGCCTCGCTTTCTGATTCGGATGCGAGAACTACGCTCGATCAGGAGATTGAAGGTGTGCGTAACGTCTTGTGGGAAGAGGGCGATTGTGTAGCGTTGTTCGATGATTTTAATGCAAAACGCGAACTTGAACTTCAATCGGGCGAAGGAACCAATACCGGAACCTTTTTGGGTGCCGGTTTTGTTGATTTGCAGTCTAAAAACTATTACGTCATTAGCCCCGCATCGTCGGTACAGTCGGTGGACAACACCGGCGCGGTTGTAACATTCCCTACAATCGTGGATAATACGGAAGGAAACGATACTCCTCTCGTTGGTCTTACTTCGAGTACGGGTAATGTGTCGTTTGTCAATGTTTGTGGCTATTTGGATCTGAAAGTCGCAGGTTATGCGACAATTTCGTCGGTAACCGTAACCTCTAAGAGCAAAGTCCTCTCAGGTTCGGCAAAGGTTTCGATCAGCTCGGCAGGTGTGCCGACCATCACATTGACCGGAGAGAATAGCGTAACAGTCGAGCCTGCGGCTGCAATTGCTCTCTCGAAAACTCCTCGCTCGATTTTGGTGCCGATGCCGGCAGCGACTTATCCTGCGGGCGACTTGACTATTACGCTCAATGGTGCAGAGGAGAGTTTTGAGTTTGTATCTTCGAAGAGCCACTCGCTGGTGCGCTCGCATATCAAGCCTATCACGGGTTTCTATGTAGAGTCTTCGACCGAGTTTGTTAACCTGACAGCTGACGGAGCATACGCTAACTGTTTCGTAACACCGAAGGCTGGATGGTATATGTTCGATACCAAGACCAAGGGCGGTTTCGCGGCAGTGCCGCATCCTGCGTCGGGTCATCCCTTCGCTATTCTCGGTGGTGATGGTGCGACAGCTTGTGTAGCTTGGGAGTCGTCGCAGGGTATGATTACAGATATCGCTTACGACGATGTTAACGGCAAGATTATCTTTAACTACAATGGCGTGAAGGGTAACGCGCTGATTTGCTTGATTGATAATAATGGCGATTCGTTGTGGAACTGGCATATCTGGGCTACAGAGAGTCCTAGTGAACAGACCATTGGTAAGCATGTGTACCTCGACCGAAATGTAGGTGCGTGGGTAGCTCCGTCGAGCCTCGATGATGGTCTGAACTATATGCATCGTGCGTGGAATAATGCGAAAGGCTCATATCCGACAGTCGGTCTGCTCTATCAGTGGGGCCGTCCTACACCCTTCCCAAGTGGTGGTTGGATGCACTTGCGTAACTCAGGAACATATCAGCGTGAGCACTACTCGACAGTATTTGCTGATCAGGGCGTAGAAACTACGGAAAGCGATAAGGATAGTGCAAAATATGGCGATACTCCGGCCTATTATTTCCCGAGCGAGGAGTTGATTGGCTCGACAATCTATACCGATAGATCAGCGATGGCTACGAAGGGTACTTGGACCAACAAGTGGTGGTATGTTAATAATACGACCAATGTGCCGTTGTCTGTGGCTATGCAGAATCCGATGACAACCTACGGAACTGCGGCGGATAATGTCCCTGTGGCAGCAGGCGGTAGCGCGGAGACTCTTGCAGTGCGAAAGTTCTGGTGTAACGACTTGTTTGCAGGTAGTTTCGACTTTGCATCTGCATCGGCTCCTTGGAACTATGCAGCACAGAACAAATATATCTTCGACGTTTGCCCTTATGGCTATCATGTAGCTGAGGCGAATAACACTATCGAGGATTTTGCAACGCTTGGTTTGACTTGGCGCTATAAATACTACTCGAATGGCGAAACTGCTGACGGATTTATTCCCTCGGGTAAGACAACCTATACGGGTGCTGCTTATGCAACTGCGGCTGATGGCTCGTTTGTTTGGATTCCGACATCGGGTGCGCGTACCTTCTACGGTGCATTTGCTGACCAGAACGTAATCAACTGGTGGGGTTCGTCATCGAATAATAGCGTGGCAACGGTGCAATTCGCTGCTGATGATTCGCAGAGCGCATCGGTAGTGGTTAAGGATGGCTACTACGATAAGGGTGCAGGTACCTACACCAAGGATGGTACAACATACAATATCGCTGACCAGAACTCGGTGGATGAAACTTCGATTTCGATGGCTTTGGCAGTGCGTTGTGTGAAGGATCCCGAGAAAGGCTCGTCGATGATTCCTGTCGAGGATCTCGAACAGAATTATGATGGAAATGCGTGGTAAATCTAAAAAGTGAAGAGATGAAAAAATCGTTAATATATGCTTTGTTAGTGCTGGTTGCCGTATCGGTAGCCGCGTGTACCGAAGATAAAACTAATGATCTGCCCCAAAACGGAGTGGAGAGCGACGGAAATCTTGCCGGTAGTGATATCGAGGGCGAGAAGATTCGCCTCTATCTCGGTGTGGATGAAGATGCCGAGGATAGCCGTACATCGTTGTCTGAGATCTCGGTAGTATGGTCGGAGAATGATCGTGTATTGGTAAATGGCGCTCTCTATAATGTGGCATACGATGAGAATGGTGCGCCATATCTCGATGTATTGCATGCTAATGATGGCAGTTATGTTGCTTATTACCCGGGGGATTATGCTCAGTTTACATCTGCACCGCAGCATTTTAAGTTGAATCCGATGCAGTTTTATGTTGAGAACTCGTTCGGTCCGGATGCTAATCCGATGTGTGCAACTATCAATATGGCGGTAGTTAGCGAGAAGCCGACACTGAAATTTAAGTCGATGTGTGGAGTGTTGGCCCTGAATATTTCGGGCGACGCTGAGATTGAAAGTATCTATGTCGAGGATCAGACCGGTGCAATCGTGTCGGGTACGTTCACATACGATGCTAGCGCTCAGAAACTCGTTGAGCCGACCTTCTCAGCAGCGACACAAGTTGCTCGCCCCGGAGTGGTATTAAACTGTATCGGAACAGATGGTCGAGGCGTGCAGTTGTCAGGTGCAGGAACTATGTTTTATATTGTCATGCCGGCAAGAACCTATGCTTCTGGCCTAAAAATCCGAATTTGTGATACCGAGAACAAGTGTATGACCATCGATTCGAGAACTTCGCGTACGATTCACATGGGCTCAATCCTCTTTACGCCTGAAATCAAGTATGCTCCTGCGGCAAACTGTGTGTTTGAGGAACATTTTGACTTGATGGTGTGGGGTGGTGATTACATGGGTGGCGGAGCCAAAGGACGTGGCTTCACTCCATTGGCAGCAAATACTCCTGCGACAACATCGGTTACAGGATATGAGAGAACACTCTATATATCGACTTATACCTATCCCGGAACGGAGTTTATGTCTACAAGCAATACCGACTATACCGAATTTGCGCACCAGATGTCAGAGAGCTATCTGCGCAGCCGTGGTGTATACTCTTGCCCTTGGTTGCTCCGCGTTGATGAGCGCCCTGGTTATATCGGAGTTGGTGCTCGCGCAAATGGATGTGGACGATATCGTACAGCACCGTTTGCTACTCTTTCAGGAGCAAGTAAGGTGGCAGTCGAGTTTAGAATGTCTTTTACTGCGGGTGCTGAGGTCGCTCTCGATGCAATATTGCGTAATGCTGGTTATATTTCGGAGGCATATGTTGATGGTGTCGAGATAGCTGTTACTTCGGATAGATATCAGTACACATATTCGACTGATGAGCAGACTGGTAAACTTACGGGTGTAGCAAAATTCACGTTAAAATGTGCTGATGTGGGTGTGCCGAAGACCGTGGCAGTAACCAAGAATTGGCATACAGTTAAGCTGGTTGTGAATGATGCCTATGCAGATACGGCCCTTGAATTCTATCCGTCGGTGGAAGAGCCTATTGCAAAACTCGGATTCTTTGTTGATGATATCGTGGTTACCAAGATTAAGGATCAGTCGGGCGATATGTTGAAGGTACTCTCGTACAATATCCAGAACGGTATGTGGGCAGACCAGGGCAATAACTATGATAATTTCGTGGCATTTGTCAATAAACACGCTCCCGATATCTGCTTGTGGCAGGAGGCAAGAACTATCTACAAGACGGGTACTTCTACTGGCTTTACTACCGGCACAGCTGATAAACTTATATTGGCTGCAAGTAATTTCCTGATAGATTATAATCACGATTTGAAGTGGGGTCACGTTGCGAAACGTTATGGACATACTAATTGGGACTATGGAGCATATCAGGATAACTTCCCCGTGGTTATCACTACAACAAGTGCATATCCTATCAACTTGGTTCAGACTCTTGGTGCCCGTTCGAAGGGTACGAATAAGCAGACCGCAGTAGCCGAGGTTTCGCACGGTGGTCTGCACGCAAAGGTGGACGGAGTTAATTACATAAATCTCCACCTCTGGCCGCAGCAGTATGGTAGGAATGTGGCAGAGGCAGACCGTGAGGCATCGGCAGCAAATAATGAGGGACACGCATACCGCAAGGGCGAGTTAGAGTATATGTTCGGCAAGACCGTGTGGAATGATAAGTACTCTTCGGAGACCAAGTGGGTTATGGCAGGTGACTTTAACTCTCGCTCGCGCCTCGATGAGAACTATTATAAATATGGCCTATCATCGCCTCTCTATTGGGCGCAGGATGTAATCCTTGACAGAACGGAATTCATTGATATTATGTCCGTAGTCTTTGGTAGCACTTGTCCATTTGGCAGCTCGCGTATCGACTATGTCTTTGCATCGCCGGAGATGATGAAGCGTGTGGTTCGTATTCGATTCATTGACAAAGAGGACGAATTTACAACTCGCGAAAAGCCCGAAGGCTGGCCGTTCCACAAATACTCTGATCACCGACCGATTATCGTCGAGTTCGATATGTCGGAGTAAATAGCCTCGGAGGGTTTTTGATATGCAAATGAAGCAATTTTTGTCGATGGCTCTCTATGCCGGCATCCTGATTGGAGTCGGTGGTGTGACCTACCTGCGTGTTGGTGGGGTGGTTGGAGCCGTACTCTTTGCTTTCGGTTTGTTGAGCGTCATTATGTGTGGCGCTCAGCTCTACACCGGCAAGTCGGGATTTCTGCCCTACAAAGAGGCGTGGAAGTTGGTGCCTATGCTTGCGTGTAATGCGTTGGGATGCTTGCTGATGGCCTACCTTACGGGCTACGTCGTGAACGATGCCGTTATGGCAAATCTCGATAAGGTATTGGTTGCTCGCTCGGCAGCGTCGTGGCACGGTCTGCTTATAACCTCGATGGGTACGGGTATGATTATGACCTTGTCGGTATATGGCGTTCGTCGCAAGCACTATTTGCCGTTGCTCTTTGGTGTGCCGGTCTTCATCCTGTGTGGACTGCCGCACTGCGTAGCCGATGCTTACTACTACTCTGTGGCATTGTTGCAGGGCAAGGCCGAGTGGGCAATGCTCGGAGCCTGGGGCTGGGCTATCGTCGGCAACTATGTGGGTTGTAACCTACCTCGATGGTTTATGGGCAAGGAGTTCGAAGCATAGAAATCGCCCTACATTGTGACAATTTGATATTGAATGATTATCGGGGCGAGATTTTTGCCCCGATATCTTTTATATATATGTATTATGAAACGTATAACTGTTGCAGTAGATTCATTTAAGGGCTCGCTCTCGTCGCGTGAGGTGGCTGACGCCTTTGCGCAGGGCTGGATGAGCGTCCTGCCTGAGTGCGAGGTGCGCAAGGTCTGCATTGCGGATGGCGGAGAGGGTACGGTCGAGGCTTTGGCCGAGACCCTTGGCGGAGAGTATGTCGAAACGGAGGTCGCAGACCCGTTGGGACGAAGAATTTGCGCCCGATATGGCATTGTGGATAGTGGTCGTACGGCAGTTGTCGAGATGTCGGCAGCGAGTGGATTGCCACTGCTCGCACCCGAAGAACGTAACCCGCTGCATACATCGACCTATGGTACGGGCGAGTTGATTGCTGATGCGTTGAGTCGTGGCTGTCGCAAATTCCTCGTCGGTATTGGCGGTAGCGCAACCAACGATGGCGGTATGGGTATGTTGCGTGCCTTGGGTTATCGTTTTCTCGATGCCGAGGGGCGTGAACTTGACGGTACGGGCGAAACACTCGGCGTGGTGGCTGCGATAGATGATTCGGGAGTGATGACGGCTGTTCGCGAGGCTGAATTTATCGTGGCGTGTGATGTGAATAATCCTCTATATGGCCCTCAGGGCGCAGCTTGCGTCTATGCTCCGCAGAAGGGTGCGGATGAGGCGACTGTCAAACTGCTCGATGCGGGATTGCGCAATTATGCCGAGGTTGTCGAGCGATATAATGGTGCAAAGGTGGCAGATATGCCCGGAGCAGGTGCTGCGGGAGGTTTGGGCGCAGGATTTGTAGCACTGCTTGGTGCGCGACTCGAACGAGGAATAGATATGGTGCTTGATGCTATGAATTTTGCGGAGATTATATCGGGTAGCGACCTCGTTATTACGGGTGAGGGACGTATAGACAGACAGACCGTTATGGGCAAGGCTCCGAGTGGGGTGTTGCAGGCTGCATCCGCGCAGTCTATTCCGACCATCGCCATAGGCGGAGCCGTGGCGTGGTGCGAGGAGTTGGCACAGAGTGATTTTGTGGCGATGTTGCCCATAGTGTCGGGCCCGATAACGCTCGCAGAGGCTATGCGGCACGAAACGGCAACTGCGAATGTGGTTCGTACAGCCACCCAAATAGCAAGAATGGTAAATGTTAAATAACGATAGATATGAATAGTGCAATAGGAGCAATTATCGGCCTTGTGTTGGCCATAGTGCTGATTATTCGTAAATTTTCGCCCGTATATAGTCTTTTGCTTGGTGCGATTGTCGGAGGTTTGCTTGGCGGATTGGGCCTTAATGGAACGGTCGCAAATATCGTTTCGGGCGTGAAGGATATCACTCCGGCAATTATCCGAATCATTGCTGCGGGTGTCTTGTCGGGAGTTCTTATCAAGACTGGTGCTGCGGCATCTATCTCTCACACCATAATCAACCGTCTGGGCTCGCGTCACGTATTTTTGGCGTTGGCTCTCTCGACAATGCTACTGGCAGGTGTGGGTGTCTTTATCGATGTGGCTGTAATTACGGTCGCACCGATTGCTATCATTATTGCCGAACGTACCGGAATCTCGAAATTCTCGCTTTTGCTCGCTATGGTGGGCGGTGGTAAGTGCGGAAATATCATTTCGCCCAATCCGAATACGATTATCGCAGCCGAGAATTTCGATGCTCCGTTATCGTCGGTTATGGCTGTTAATGTTATTCCGGCAATCGTGGGACTTATCGTTACGGTATATGTGATTATTCCGCTTATGAATCGCAGGCATCGTTCTGTGTCGGTTGCAGATATACCGACACAGAGCGTTGCGGACGAGTCGCTGCCCTCGTTCTGGGCGTCGATAACAGCTCCGTTAGCCGTGATTATCTTGCTGGCTCTGCGCCCATTGGCAGGTATTACCATCGACCCGCTGATTGCGTTGCCTGTGGGAGGTGTTGTGGGAATTATCGCTACGCGTCAATGGCGACATACGACGATGTGTATCAGCTACGGACTCGAAAAGATGTCGGTGGTAGCTGTTTTGCTGGTTAGCACCGGTGCGATAGCCGGAATTATCAAGGCATCATCGCTGACCGATATGATTATCTCGGCGTTGGGTCAGGGCGAAGCGGTGCGTCTGTTGTTGGCTCCACTCTCAGGAGCGTTGATGTCGGCTGCTACGGCCTCGACTACCGCAGGTGCGACTATTGCCTCGGCATCGTTTGCTCCGGCTATTCTCTCGTCGGGAATTTCGGCAGTGTGGGGTGCAGCTTTGGTAAATGTCGGCGCGACGGTGCTCGATCATCTGCCACACGGCTCATTCTTTCACGCTACGGGAGGCGCAGTCGATATGAATATCAAAGAGAATCTGCGAATGATTCCCTACGAGACGGCTGTGGGTCTGACGTTGGCCACTTGTTCGGTGCTTACCTATTTGGTAATAGGATAAAGAAATGGGTTGTCGAATTCTCGACAACCCATCTCTTTTTAGTGTGTAAATACCTTGCCCTTTTGGTGCTGCTGTTTATCGTACTGAATACGCGATTGGGTGGGGTATTCGAGCTTCTCGAACTGTTCGACAGCGTTGCGGATATCCCCAAGGAGCATATCTGCCATATCTCGCGACATACCCTGGCGTACCACTACTCGCATAACGACCAGGTGGTCGATATCCTTCGGCATCGTGTAGGCCGGCACCATCCAGCCGCTCTGCTGCAACATGGCTTGCAAATCGTAGAGCGTCCACTTTGCCTTCTTGTCGTAGTCGGGATTCATATACCAAATAAAGAGCGGATTCTCGACCTGCGCCGAATAGTTGCGGAAGCACTTCATCTTGCCAATCTGCTCGTGGCAGTAGCGGGCAATCTCCATTGCGTTCTGCTGTACCTCGCAGTAACCCTCGTATCCGTAGCGGATAAAGTTGTAGTACTGACCCAAAATCTGCGCTGCTGGTCGCGAGAAGTTAAGTCCTACCTGCGTGATGTTGGCTCCGAGGTAATTGACGCTGAATGCCATCTCTTCGGGCAGATACTTCTTGTCCTTCCAGATTACCCAGCCAAGACCCGGATAAACAAGGCCGTACTTGTGGCCCGAAGTCGAGATTGAGAGTACCCATTTAAGGCGGAAATCCCACTTCTTGTCGGGATTGACGAACGGAAGGATGAAGCCACCCGAAGCCGCATCGACGTGAATCGGAATGTCGTAGCCGGTCTTTTTGTTGTAGGCGTCGAGAGCCTTATCGAGAGCCTCGATATCGTCGTTCAGACCTGTCCACGTTACACCAGCAATCGGGACGATGCAGATTGTATTCTCGTCACACGCCTCCAATGCCTTTTTGGGGTCGAGAGTGGGGCAGTCGAGCGAGAGAGGTACGGTACGCATCTCGATTTGCCAGAGTTGGCAGAACTTCTCCCAAACGACCTGAAAGGCGGTACTCATCACGAGGTTGGGCTTATCGCAGGGCTTGCCTTGTGCTTTGCGACGATTGCGCCAACGCAACCAGGCAGCCACACCACCCAACATACAAGCCTCCGACGAGCCGATGCCGAGTGCACCGGTCTTCCACTCGCTCTTTTCGGGAGTATTCCAGAGATTTGCGAGGATGTTGATACAGCGACCACACATCACCGCTACGCGCGGATACTCCGTTTCATCGATGTAGTTGATTCCGATAGCCTCGTTCATCAGGCGAGTGGCGTATTCGTCCATATAGGTTGTGACGAATGTGGCAAGATTCAGGCGGGGCTGAGTCTGCGCATAGGTCTCGTCCTTGACCATCTGATAGGCAATTTCGGGAGTTGTCTTGTGCTGCGGGATACGCTCGGTCGGAGCGGGTTGCAACATCTCTGCCGAGCCATATACGGCTGTAGTGGCATCATCTTTTTTCATTTTACGATTCATAGCAATAAATGGTTTTGAATTGTTCGGTACTCGTCAAAATCCATAAACTGTGCCGTAGTGCGAAAAAAATGGCAATAATATAGGGGAAGGTAGTCCCGATTCTTCGGATTGGAGTAGGTATTTTTACCTGTATTTATGTTTTTTGTGGCTTGATTTGTGACGTAATAATCAAAAAAATATTACCTTTACGATATTATTTGTGCCCTAAACTGTTATTAAATGCATCAATAATACGATTTAATATAGATAGAATTTGTGATATTTTATGGCTGCTACTAACCCGTGTGACAAGAATCCGACAGGAGAGAATCCGAACTCGATTATTATCAAAGAAGTGACAACCAAGTGCGAACTGCGTAAGTTTGTGCAGTTCGGCATTGACCTCTACAAGGGTAACCCTTACTATTGTCCACCGATATTCCTGGATGAAATCAATACGTTTGACCCCAAGAAAAACCCTGCACTCGAAGTGTGCGAGTTTATAACCTATATGGCTTATCGCGACGGTAAGATTGTTGGTCGCATTGCGGGTGTTATCAATCATCGTGCAAACGAGGCGTGGAATGTCAAGAAGTGTCGTTTTGGATGGTTTGATTTTGTTGATGATTACGAGGTTTTTAAGGCTCTGCTCGATGCTGTGGCCGAGTGGGGCCGAAGCAAGGGTATGGACGAGTTGAACGGCCCCGTAGGCTTTACCGACTTCGATAAAGAGGGCCTGCTTATCGAGGGCTTTGACCAGAATGTGACCTTGGCAAATCTCTATAATTATCCATATTACATTCCTCACTATGAGCGATATGGAATGCTCAAAGAGGCCGATTGGCACGAGTTGCAGATTCAATCTCCACGTGAGGCACCTGAGCGAGTTAAGCGCATAGCAAAACTCGTTGGCGAGCGATTTAACCTCAAAATTGCGAAGGTACATAGCGCTCGCGAGTTGAAAAAGAGATTTGGCTACACATACTTTGATGTTTTTGACGAAGCGTATCAGAAGCTCTACAATTTCCAACCTTTGACCGACCGCCAGAAGCGATATTACAGCGATATGTTCTTCCCTTTGCTTAATTTCGATTTTGTGTCGATAGTGGTTGATAAGAACGACGAAATTATTGGCGTAGGTGTCGGTATGCCGTCGATTTCTGCCGCATTGCGTAAGTGTGGCGGTAAACTCTTCCCGTTTGGCTGGTTCCACCTGCTCAAAGCCTTGAAGGCGAAGAAGATTCCCGATTTCGAGCTGCTGCTAATTGCGGTGCGTCCCGACTATCAGGATAAGGGTGTGAATGCGCTGATTATTGACGATATGGCACCTTACTTCGCGCAATATGAGGTTATGAGGGTCGAGACGAACTCGATTTTGGAGGATAACTACAAGAGCCTTTCCAATTTCTTGATGTTCCCTCATATCCAGCACAAGAAGCGCAGAGCGTTTGTCAAGCACTTGTAATATAGACAACTGCATCGAATCGCTACTTCGTTAAGAAGTGGCGATTTTTTGTCTTCTGCCGAAACAATACCCCAAAGAGTGTTGCTCGTTTCGGAAATAATTTTTAATTTTGTGGAACAAACAAGACATACGGAATGAACAGACGTTCACAATAAGGGTATAGAATACCCCTCCCCGATTTTCGGGGGGGGGTATTTCGTTGATTATTAACACATTACAAACTTTATAAACTTAATATTATGAAAAAACTTCTTCTTTTATTGGCAACGCTCGGAATGATGATGACTGCTTGCGAACAGGTCGATAACAATGGTATTCCATCCGACAAAACACAGGCCATCAAATTTCAAGATACAAACACAAAACTTATTTGCACCCTCCATTGGGATGAGAACGAGGACGGCGAATTGTCGTATAAGGAGGCTGCTGCGGTTGCCGACCTCGGAGAGACATTCGCGGAGTTTTCAATTATGGCATTTAACGAGTTAAAGTTCTTTACAGGACTTGAATCTATCTCAAACAGAGCTTTCAAGAATTGTGAAAGCCTTGTAAAGATTACTCTGCCCAATAGCGTTACTTCGATTGGAGATGCTGCATTCGAATATTGCAGTAGCCTGACAAGTGTAACTATTCCCGATAGTGTTACTTCGATTGGAGAGTTTGCATTCTCTGATTGCAGCAGTTTGACAAGTGTTACAATCCCAGACAGCGTTACTTCGATAGGGTATTATGCATTCTATAATTGCAGCAGCCTGACAAGTGTAACTATTCCCGATAGCGTTACTTCGATTGGACAGGGTGTATTCGAAAATTGCAGCAGTTTGACAAGTGTAACCATTCCCGATAGCGTTACTTCGATTGGACAGGAAGCATTCGAATATTGCACCAGCCTAACAAGCGTAACTATTCCCGATAGCGTTACTTCGATTGGACATTATGCATTCGAATATTGCAGTAGCCTGACAAGTGTCTATTGCAAGCCGACAACTCCACCGACAGGAGGATATAATATGTTCTCCAGTAATGCTTCGGGTCGTAAGATCTATGTACCGACAGCGTCGGTGGAGGCATATAAATCTAAGTCATATTGGGACGATTATATGTCTTCTATCCTCGGTTACGACTTTTAGTCGATAATCAACCATAAAAACTTTCGGGGTGCGGATTTCGGTCTGCACCTTTTTTATTTGTGTG
>JAZRHV010000001.1:0-13639 GCA_045644925.1 Alistipes sp. | reverse complement strand
GGTTGCAGCAGTTTGACAAGTGTAACCATTCCCGATAGCGTTACTTCAATAGGAGAAAGTGCATTCTATGGATATACGGGGGAACTAATTATCAATAGTAAGATTATAGAGACTGACTATACATCCAATAAATATCCTACAAATAGCAGCGGTTGGATCTTCGGTTGGCTCTATGGTTCTAATTTTACCAAATTGACTATCGGTAACAATATTACTAAAATTGGAAGTTATGCATTCCGTAATTGCAGCAGCCTGACAAGTGTAACAATCGGCAATAGCGTTACTTCGATTGGAGATTATGCATTCCGTGATTGCACCTCGCTGACAAGTGTAACAATCCCTGATAGCGTTACGATGATTGGATACAGAGCATTCTCTGATTGCAGCAGTTTGACAAGTGTAACAATCCCCGACAGCGTTACTTCGATTGGAGAGTATGCATTCTGTAATTGCAGTAGCCTAATAAGCATTTCTATTCCCGATAGCGTTACTTGGATTGGAGAGTATGCATTCTGTAATTGCAGTAGCCTAATAAGCATTTCTATTCCCGATAGCGTTACGAAGATTAGAGATTATGCATTCAATGGTTGCAGCAGTTTGACAAGTGTAACCATTCCCGATAGCGTTACTTCGATTGAACGTTATGCATTCCGTGATTGCAGCAGCCTGACAAGTGTAACAATCCCTGATAGCGTTACGATGATTGGATACAGAGCATTCTCTGATTGCAGCAGTTTGACAAGTGTAACAATCCCCGACAGCGTTACTCGGATTGAAGATTATGCATTCGGATATTGCAGCAGTTTGAAAAATGTATATTGTAAGCCTACAACACCTCCAACAGGTTACTCAACTATGTTCAGCAACAATGCTTATGGTAGAAAGATTTATGTGCCGACAGCATCAGTTAATGCATATAAATCGACCCCACCTTGGACGTATTACGCTTACGACATCGTCGGCTACGACTTTTAGGCGATAAATACCGTTATGTTGTAAAGCCTTCTCTTTGGGGAAGGCTTTACTTTGGCTTTTAGCCATTGGCTTTGCCGACCAAAATAGATGGCATTGAATGACATTCGGGCTTTCAGCCCTTAATGGCATTGAATGGCAGCGCAGTCTTGCGACTGCTTAATGGCAAGTCGGCTTTTGTTATTAAATGCCATTCAGCGACCAACGGGAGCGCATGTCATTCGTTGCCATTCAGCGAGTTTGCGAGCGCATGCCATTCTCAATTAAAAAAGCCTTTGGCTTTTTCCGACCCCTCCGGCTTTCAGCCACCTCCCCTGCCATAGGGGAGGAGTTTTGGGGATGGCTATTAGCGGTTAAGGAATTTAAGGAATTTAAGGAGTTTAGATAGTTTTACCCAAACTCCTTAATACACTTAACAACTCATCTAACTCATCTAACCCATCTCCCCCAGAAAACCTAATAAACACGCGTCGCAGACTCCTTAATTATCAATTCTCAATTATCAATTCTCAATTAAAAAAGCGTCGCAGACACCAAAATTTTGAATTTTGAATTTTGAATTTTGAATTGCATAAGCTATTTTTGTGCAATTATACACACACGAAAAACTTTTAAGAAGAGTAAAAAGCCAATAGCTAAAAGCTAATAGCTGCAAAAAACTATACTATGGGAAAAATTATTCTTACGGGCGACCGCCCGACCGGAAAGCTCCATTTGGGACACTTTGTGGGTTCGTTGCGCCGCCGTGTCGAGTTGCAAAATTCGGGCGAATTTGAGCGCATCTTCATTATGATTGCCGATGCACAGGCGCTGACCGACAATGCCGATAACCCCGACAAGGTGCGTCAGAACATTATCGAGGTAGCTCTCGACTATCTTTCGTGTGGTCTTGACCCCGAAAAATCGACCCTCTTTATCCAGTCGCAAGTCCCCGAATTGTGCGAGTTGGCGTTCTACTATATGAACTTGGTGACAGTGCAGCGTTTGCAGCGCAACCCGACCGTCAAGACCGAGATTAAGATGCGCGGATTCTCGGAGGAGGCTACCGAGGGTGACACTACCCAACGTCAGGGTATTCCCGTGGGATTCTTTACCTACCCCATATCGCAGGCTTCGGACATCACAGCCTTCAAGGCTACGACCGTGCCCGCAGGTGCCGACCAGGAGCCGATGATCGAGCAGGCTCGCGAAATTGTCCACAAGTTCAACTCGGTATATGGCGAAACGCTGGTCGAGCCGGAGATTCTGCTCCCCGACAATGCTGTTTGTATGCGTCTGCCCGGAACTGACGGCAAGGCAAAGATGTCCAAGTCGCTGGGCAACTGCATCTACCTCTCGGACACCGCCAAGGAGGTCAAGCAGAAGGTTATGTCGATGTACACCGATCCCGACCACCTTCGCATCGAAGATCCGGGCAAGGTCGAGGGCAACTGTGTATTTACCTACCTCGACGCATTCTGCCGTGACGAGCACTTCGAGAAGTATCTGCCCGACTACAAAAACCTCGACGAGATGAAGGATCACTACCGTCGTGGCGGACTGGGAGATGTCAAGTGCAAGAAGTTGCTCATCGCCGTATTGGAGGAGATGTTAGAACCCATTCGCGCTCGACGCAAGGAGTGGGAGCAGAAGATCGAGGAGGTTTACGCAATCCTCGAAGAGGGAACTCGCAAGGCTCGTGCAACCGCAGCCAACACCCTGAACGATGTACGCAACGCAATGCGTATCAACTACTTCGCTGACAAAGAACTAATTGCAGAACAGGCTATTCGATTCAGAAACGAATCGAATAATAATTGATAATTGACAATTGATAATTGATAATTAGGGTGTCTGCGACGCGTATTTTAATTGATAATTGACAATTAAAGGTGCTTACGGTAAATTTATACTTTAACTAATTGAAGATGATATGGAGGCAAAAGAAAATATCATACAAGACAAAAGTATGTCATTCGCTATTCGTATCGTAAAATTATGTCGATATATCCGTAATGAAAAGCACGAATACGAGTTAGCCTCACAACTACTAAGAAGTGGAACAAGTATTGGAGCCAATATCTGCGAGAGTAAAAATGCGCAAAGTCGCAATGATTTTATAAGCAAATTAAACATTGCATTAAAAGAGAGTGATGAAACCCTGTATTGGTTAACCTTATTACACAAAGCAGAGGTTCTTGACCAACATTATTTTGAATCTATACACAAAGATTGCACAGAACTAATAAAATTATTGACTAGCATAATTAAGACGACAAAAGAGACGTAATAAATCAAAAAGAATACCTTTAATTATCAATTGTCAATTATCAATTATCAATTCATAGGTAATTAGGCAATTGAAAGAACCTAATTACCTATGAAGATAATCGAGCATTCGAACTATATCAAGGCAGCCAAACGCGATAAGATTTATCGCTGGTTCCTGCGCGTGACCAAACGACTCAGTGAGCGTCAGATGCTCGCCATACTCGGTGTGGTTGTCGGTGCAGCTGCGGGACTTGGCACCTACCTGTTCGAAATTCTGCTCCACCTGATTAAGAGCTGTCTGGTCAATTGGTTTGATCCCGACACCTACCATATTCTCTACTTTATCTACCCTGCTATGGGTATCATCCTGGCGACGCTGTTCGTTAAATACATCGTCAAGGACAATATCTCGGAGGGTGTGACGCGAGTACTCTATGCGATGTCGAGCCGCGGCTCACGCATTGCGGGACACAACTGCTGGACCTCGATTGTGGGAGGTGCTACGACTATCGGATTTGGTGGTTCGGTCGGTCCTGAGGCACCTATCGTGCTGACAGGTGCCGCCATAGGCTCGAATATCGGCAAGCTTGCACGACTAAACTACAAGAACATTACGCTGATGCTCTGTTGTGGTGCAGGTGCTGCCGTGGCATCAATCTTCAAAGCCCCGATTACGGGTGTGGTCTTCGTCTTGGAGATTCTGATGCTCGACATCACTGCTGCATCGGTCATTCCGTTGCTTATCTCCTCTATCACGGCTACAACCATAGCTTTGACCCTTCGCGGTTTCGACCCGATAATCTCGGTATCGCTCTCGGCTGCCGACTCGTTCGATTTGGCCCAGATACCTCTATTTATACTGCTCGGTGTGATTTGTGGACTGATGGCCTACTACTTCACGCGTACCAATGCCTATGTTGGCACACTTATCAGCAAGCTCGACCGTCCATACAAGAAGTGGATTGTCGGAGGTACTGTCCTGGGTCTGCTGATATTTCTCTTCCCATCGCTCTATGGCGAGGGTTACGAGTCGTTTGTCGCACTGATGCACGGACGCACGGAGGCTGTCTTCGAGAACTCGCTATTCTCGAATTATAGCCATATCGGATGGTTCGTACTGCTATACGTTGTGGCGATTATGTTCTTCAAGGTTATCGCTATGGCCACGACCAACGCTTCGGGAGGTGTCGGTGGTACCTTCGCACCGTCGCTCTTTGTGGGTGCATTTGCGGGAGCATCACTCGCCCTCTTCTGCAACGTCGTCTGTGGTATGAATGTCTCGATTACGGCATTTACGCTGGTCGGTATGGCAGGTGTGATGGCGGGTGTGATGAAGGCTCCGCTTACCTCGATATTCCTTATCGCCGAGCTCTCGAACGGATACGAGCTCTTTATCCCGCTGATGATTTCGGCTTGTATCGCCTTTGCCGTAGACTACTACTTCGAGCCCGACTCAATCTATACCAAGCAGTTGCGTCGCAGCGGTCTGCTACTGACCCACAATAAGGACCAATCGGCTCTTGTATTCCTCAAATTGAAGGATTTGATGGAGACCGATTTCAGCCCCATTAAGGAGCATAACACGCTGGGAGATATCGTCCAGCTCATCGCCTCGGCAAGGCGTAATATCTTCCCCGTAATCGACGATAAGGGCCACCTGCTCGGTGTTGTCCAGCTCGACGACCTGCGCGAGGATATGTTCAAGCGCGAGAAGTGGAACGAGCCTATCACGGCCTATATGATTGAGCCTGCGGACCGCATCCTCGAAAAGGAGCAGGTGCAGAGCGTTCTCCCCCGCTTCGACGAGTGTGGTACCTGGATGTTCCCCGTGATTGACAGGGATAATCACTACCTCGGCTTTATCTCGAAGTCGCGCATCCTGAACGCCTACCGCCAACAGTTAGTCAAGATCTCGCAGTAGGGATTGGAGAGAGTTTAGAGAGTTTAGAGAGTTTAAGGAGTTTAGGGAGTTTAAGGAAACTTTTTGCTGTCAACTTTCACGCCTTTTACGCCCTTAATCCCCATCTAACTCATCTAACTCATCTAACCCACAAAAACAAAAGCCTGCTTTCGCAGGCTTTCACTTTACAGTTTGATGTCGTAAATCTGGATAACACCCACAAGCTTCTCGGTATCATCAACCACCAGCAACGAATTGACCTTATGGCGGGTCATAAGTTTCTCCGCGGCGATAAGTTTCTCGTCGGGAGAGATGCTCTTGGGGTTAAGCGTGGCGATATCCATAGCCTTGATATTGAAGAACTCGGCCTGGCGGCTCTCCATAGCACGGCGGATATCTCCGTCTGTCACAATACCCAAAATCTTACCCTCATCACAGATAACGATAAGTCCCAAACCTCCACGGCTCACGGTATGAATCATATCGAGTGCCGAGCAGTCGGGGCTGACCACGGGCAGATCCTCGCGACGCATAACATTGCCCACCTTCATCAGCAGACGACGACCAAGGCTGCCTCCGGGGTGCAGACGTGCGAAATCGACGCTCGTAAATTCGCGAACCTTCATCAGAGCCACAGCCAACGCATCGCCCAAGGCTATCTGTGCCGTAGTCGAAGATGTCGGAGCGAGTTGCAGGATACAAGCCTCCTGCTTCACTGCAACGTCGAGATGAACATCCGCATTTTTCGAGAGTGACGACTCGGCATTACCCGTCATCGCAATCAGGCGATTACCGTTATCGTGCACAAAAGGAACGAGTTTGAGCACCTCGTCGGTCTCGCCCGAATAAGAGAGGGCCAAGACCACATCGTCCTTTGAAATCATACCCAAATCGCCGTGAAATGCCTCCGCAGGGTGGAGGAAGAAGCTCGGAGTACCGGTACTTGCCAGCGTCGCAGCAATCTTGCAACCGACGTGGCCCGACTTACCCATACCCGTAACAATCACCTTACCCTTGCTTTCGAGGATAATATCCACAGCTCGCACGAAGGCCTCGCCAAGCGATGCTTCGAGGTGTTTGAGTGCCAATGTTTCGATGTGGATAGCCTTGCGGGCCACCTCCAACACCATATCTTTATCTACTGCCATACCTTTACATAAGTTTAGTAATCAAGCCCTCCAACTCATCGAGGACCAACATATTCGGACCGTCGCTCAGAGCCTTATCGGGGTCGGGGTGTACCTCGAAGAAGTAACCCGTAGCTCCGAAGGCCTTTGCAGCCATAGCCATCGCAGGCACAAACTCGCGATTACCTCCCGTCTTGCCACCTGCGGCACCCGGACGCTGCACCGAGTGGGTGCAGTCCATAATCACTCGCGGAGCAATCTTCAACATATCGGGGATATTGCGGAAATCGACCACCAGGTTATTGTAGCCGAACGAATTGCCTCGCTCGGTGAGCCACACCTCTCCTGCGCCCGACTCGACAGCCTTCTGGTAGGGATAGCTCATATCTACGCCCGATAGGAACTGAGCCTTCTTGATATTCACAATCTTGCCTGTCTTCGCAGCAGCCACCACCAGGTCGGTCTGACGGCAGAGGAATGCCGGAATCTGCAACACATCGACAACCTCACCCACAGGTGCAGCCTGCCACGACTCGTGGATGTCGGTCAGGAGCTTTACGCCCCACTTCTCGCGCACGTCCGAGAGCATCTGCAAGCCCTTATCAAGCCCCACACCGCGGTAGGACGAGATAGAGGTGCGATTCGCCTTATCGAACGACGCCTTGAAGATAATTTCAGTACCCAGACGCTTGTTGATATCTGCCACGCGGGCTGCCACCGTATCGAGCAACTCTGCCGACTCGATAACACACGGTCCTGCAATAAAAATCGGTTTCATCTGCTTAATTTTCTGAATTAAGAGCCTTAATCAAACTCTGGTTAATATCGCGGACGCTCTCAACATCGACCTTGACAACCTTACGGTCGTAGGTCACGAAGCCATTAACCTCGCCCTCGACGTCGGTAGTCTGGGTATAGATAGCACCCGACAAGCCCTGCAACTGCAAGGGGAACATCATATTCGCATAGCGGATATAGTTGCTGGTAACCTCCTCGACACTCTGCTTGGTAGAACCATAACCCCAATTGCCCTTATCGGCATTCCAGAGGTGGTCGGTTACGGCCATACCGATACCGCCATACTCGCCGAGCATCAGGATATAGTCAGCGTGGTGGGTCTTCATCGCAGGACGTGAGTAGTGGTGCCAGTCCATAATATCGCCACACTCGCGCAAGTTACCACCGCTGGCAGGGTTGATAAGGCGTTTAAGGTCACGATTTGCAGTCCACTCTGCGACCTTCTCGGTATCGAACTGAGCCCACGACTCGTTGAAGGGCACCCATACAACCACCGAGGGGAAGAAACGGCAGAGCTCGATAGTCTCGCCCCACTCCTTATAGTAATTACGCTTGTACTCCTCCGAAACATCGGCATCGCTACCGCCATTCACAACCCAGCGACCCCAGGGTCTTGCGGTCATCTGCTCGCCAGAGGGCATATCCTGCCATACGAGCATACCCATCTTGTCGCAGTGGTAGAACCAACGCGAAGGCTCAACCTTGATATGCTTGCGGATAGTGTTGAAGCCCAACTTCTTGGTCAAATCGATATCCCACGCCAGAGCCTCGTCGGTCGGTGCAGTGTAGAGGCCATCGGGCCACCAACCCTGGTCGAGCGGACCGAACATAAAGATAGGCTTGCCATTGAGCGTTGCTCGCAGGTGGCCATACTGGTCACGCACCTTGCCTACCTCGCGCATAGCGGCGTACGACTCGACGCTCTCGACAACCTTGCCATCAACAACCAGCGACACCTTCAAACCGTAGAGGTGGGGGTTCTCGGTGTCCCACAACTTAGCATTGGGGATATGAATCTGTGCAGGTACGCCGTAGATATTTGTACCCTCGGCAACCTTCTGCTCGCCATCGAACACCTCAACCTTCACGACACCCTCGCCCTTGGCACAAACGGTATTCACGAAGAGTGTATTGGTCTTGATGCAGCTCTCAGGCAACACCTTTACGATATGGTTGCTCTTGGTCACAGGCTCTAACCACACAGTCTGCCAGATACCCGATACGGGAGTGTACCAGATACCGCTGGGGTTGGTCAGCTGCTTACCAACGGGCTGCTCGCCCTTCTCGGTGGGGTCCCATACGCGAACCACCAACTGCTGGGGGCCCTTCTTCGTGAGAGCCTCGGTAACGTCGCAGCTAAACGGGGTAAATCCGCCCGTATGGCTGCCTACCATCACACCATTGACAAATACATCAGCCTTCCAATCGACTGCGCCAAAGTTGAGCATTATGCGCTGTGACATCCACTTCGAGGGGACGATAAACTCTCGCTGATACCACAAGAGCTGCTCCTCGGTCAGACGCTTCTGCACACCCGAAAGAGCCGACTCCAAAGCAAACGGCACCAATATCTCGCCATCGTACTTGGTCGGTGTCGAGGCATCCATACCGGTAATTGCGTAGTTCCACAAACCGTTAAGATTCTGCCACGACTCACGAACGAGCTGCGGACGAGGATATTCGGGAAGAACATTCGTCGGATCGACCTTCTCGGCCCACTCGGTACGAATCTTGTCGCCTGCAATCTTCCACTCTGCGGATGCAGTACCAACGCCAAATGCAATCAATGCGATTGCCAATAATGCTTTTTTCATAGATATTAGGGTTTAGTTATTTGTTCGGTTCTGTAAAAACGCCTCTGCGCGTTCGAGGTCTTCGGGAGTATCGATACCGATAGTCTCGACCTCCGAAATACCGACACCAATCTTGTAGCCGTTCTCCAACCAGCGCAACTGTTCGAGCGACTCGGCCTTTTCGAGGGTCGATTGGGGCAAAGCCGTAACCTCTCGCAAGGCTTCTGCACGGAATGCATACATACCTATATGCTTATAGAAGGTATGCGAGCGGAGCCACTCCTGCTTCTCGACACCACGCAGGTAGGGAATAACCGAGCGCGAGAAGTAAACCGCCTGCGACTCGGCATCGAGCACCACCTTCGGCGAGTTGGGATTTTCCAGCGCAGCCAACCCGTCCTCCTCGGTGAAGGGTTTTACCAGCGTAGCGATATCGGTTGCAGGGTTATCGAAACAACGCTTAATCGCTTCGAGCTGTGAGGGGTGGATAAAGGGTTCGTCGCCCTGGACATTGACCACCACGTCATACTCGCCACCCACCTTGCAGAAGGCCTCGTAGCAGCGGTCGGTGCCGCTCTTGTGGTTGGGCGAGGTCATCACCACCTTGCCGCCGAAAGCCTCGACAGCAGCGTAGATACGTTCGTCATCCGTAGCCACCACGGCATCGTCCAGCACACCTGCGACCTGCTCGTAAACACGCTGAATAACAGGCTTACCTCCGAGTACCGCCAACGGCTTGCCCGGAAAGCGCGTAGATGCATAACGCGCGGGAATTATTGCGATAAATTTCATATTTTTTTAATTTAGGGAGGTTAGGGAATTTAGGGAATTTAGAGAGGTTAGAGAATTTAGAGAGTCTTTTCTCCTTAAACTCCTTAATCTCCTTAATCTCCTTTGCTCCTCAATTTCCTTATCCTCCTTAAACAATCCTCAATTTTGAATTTTGAATTTTGAATTATAAAAGCGCAAGCTTCAACACATCCTCGTTATTGCGGACGTAGTGGAAGGTCATACCTGCACGGTACTCCTCCTTAACCTCCTCGATATCCTTGCGGTTATCCTCCGATAGGATTATCGTATTGATGCCGGCACGTTTCGCAGCCAAAATCTTCTCTTTCACTCCACCCACAGGCAGCACTCGTCCGCGCAGGGTTGTCTCGCCCGTCATAGCGATACGCTCCTTCACCTTGCGACCCGTATAGGTCGAGACTATCGAGGTTATCATCGTGATACCTGCCGAGGGGCCGTCCTTCGGAATTGCACCTTCGGGTACGTGGATGTTGATATCGTTCTTCTCGAACGCCTCAGGATTGATACCCAGCTCTGCGTGGTGTGCCATAACCCACTCGTGGGCTATCGTTGCCGACTCCTTCATCACATCGCCCAGGTTACCCGTGAGCGAAATCTTACCCTTGCCGGGGGTCAGCAGCGACTCGATGTAGAGGATGTCGCCACCCACCTCGGTCCAGGCCAGGCCCGTAACCACACCGACCATATCGTTGATATCGTACTCGTCATTGCGGAACTTCGGCTTGCCGAGAATCTTTTCGAGGTCGGCAAGCGTAATCTCCGGAGCAAAAGCCTCGTCGAAGGCTATATGCTTGGCTCTCGCACGGGCGAGCTTCGCTATGTGTTTGTCGAGCGAACGCACTCCCGACTCGCGCGTATAGTCCGAGATAATCTTCTCGACAACCGCAGGGGTCAGCACCAACTCCTCGACCTTCACACCGTGAGCCTCACACTGCTTGGGCAGCAGGTGGTCCAGAGCGATGCGAATCTTCTCTTCGAGGATGTAGCCCGAAATGTTAATCATCTCCATACGGTCACGCAACGCAGGGTTGATATTGCCCACATTGTTGGCCGTAGCGATAAAGAGCACCTTTGAGAGGTCGTACTCCAAGTCGATATAGTTGTCGTGGAATGTCGTATTCTGTTCGGGGTCGAGCACCTCCAACAGCGCACTCGACGGATCGCCGTGGTTGCCCTTGGTAATCTTATCGACCTCGTCGAGGATAATCACCGGATTCGACGAGCCACAACGCTTGATTGTGTCGATAACTCGTCCGGGCATTGCACCGATGTAGGTACGGCGGTGTCCGCGAATCTCGGCCTCGTCGTGCAGACCACCCAACGCTATACGGCCGAACTTACGGCCCAGGGCTGCTGCCACAGACTTACCCAGCGAGGTCTTACCCACACCCGGAGGGCCATAGAGGCAGAGGATTGGCGACTTCAAATCGCCTTTGAGTTTCAGCACTGCCAGATGCTCCAAGATACGCTCCTTGACCTCCTCCAATCCGAAGTGGTCGTCGTCGAGTTGCTTGCGGGCGCAGTCGAGGTCGAGATTATCCTTCGTAACCTCGTCCCACGGAAGCTCCAACAGCAGGTGGAGGTAGTTCATCTGCACCGAGTACTCGGCAACCGCAGGATTCAGACGCTCGGTCTTGACAACCTCCTTCTCGAAGTGTTCGCCAATATGTTTCGGCCAGAGTTTCTTGCTCGCCTTCTCGCGCAGCTCGGCAATCTCGGCATCGTCCGAATTGCCCAACTCCTCCTGGATTGTACGCATCTGCTGTTGGAGGTAGTAGTCGCGCTGCTGGCGGTCAATCTCCTGCTTAACCTTCTCTTGCAACGATGCCTTCAACTCGGCAAGCTGCTGCTCGCGCACAAGGATTTCGAGAGCCTTGCGGGCACGTGCCAGCAGACCCGGAGCTTCGAGCAACGACTGACGGTCCTCGTCCGAGAGCTCCATATTCGAGCAGATGAAGTTGATGATGCCGCGTCGCGAGTCGATATTTTTGATTGCAAAGGCTGCCTCCTTGGGGAGCGAGGGCGAGATATTGACAATCTGCAACGCCACATCGCGGATAGACTCCACCAACGCCTCGAACTCGACATTACCCTCTCCGGGCTCGCTGTCGTAGAGCGAGGTCACACGCGCCACAAAGAAGGGCTCGGTCGAGAGGTACTCGCCCACCTCAATCTTGCTCAGTCCGCGCAGGATAACCGTGAGGTTACCGTTCGGCATCTCCAAAATCTTGATAATCTGGGCAGCCGTGCCGACCTTGTACATATCGTCGGGCTTGGGCAGCTCCACATCGCTATTACGCTGCAACACAGCTCCGAGCATACCGCCATCGGCATTCACGCTACGCACCAGGGCGATACTCTTCTCGCGACCCACCGTAATCGGGGTAATCGCTCCGGGGAAGAGCACCGAGCTGCGCAGGGTCAGAATCGGCAGCGTTTCGGGAATCTTCACATCCTCGATAGGCTCGTCCGTGTCGCCCGTAACAATCGGGATGACCTGGTGACGTCCGTCCATCAAATCTGGCAGGGCATTCAGGTCATCAATAAGTTCGATATCTTTTTTCTTTGTCATATTTCGTTAGTTTATTCTACGCCTATTTTAACTTTTATCTTGCAAAGATAATGAAATTTTTTTTAATTGAAAATTTAGGGAGATTAGGGAGGTTAGGGAGATTAGGGATGGGGGCTCTAAATTCCCTAAATTCCCTAAATTCCCTACCCCAATTACCAATTATCAATTAAAATCACTACCTTTGTTCTTTACACCGCTAAAATTTCACGTTATGTCGCTATACATTCCGCAGAACTACGAAAACCCGCTCCGCGACGTCGAGAGCACCGAACGAGCTATCAAGCAGGTCAAGGATATGTTCCAGAACAACCTCTCGGCACAGTTAGCGTTGCTGCGCGTGACTGCACCCATAGCCGTACTAAAAAATACGGGTCTGAACGACGACCTCAACGGCACCGAGCAGGCCGTGACCTTCCCCGTGAAGAGCGTGGGCGGAGCTACCGCCGAGGTGGTCCACTCGTTAGCCAAGTGGAAGCGACTGAAACTCGCACAGATGGGCACCGTCCCCGGTCGCGGAATCTATACCGATATGAACGCCCTGCGCCCCGAAGAGGAGGCCGACAACATCCACTCAATCTACGTGGACCAATGGGATTGGGAGCAGGTAATAACCCCCGAGCAGCGCACCGTAGCCTTTCTCAAACAGACCGTGCGTCGCATCTACGAGTCGATAAAGGTTACCGAGAACAAGCTCTACGTCGAATTCCCGCAGTTGCAACCCCAGCTACCCGAAAATATCCACTTTATCCACGCCGAGGAGCTACTGCAACTCTACCCTGACCTCACACCCAAGGAGCGCGAAAACGAGATTACACGTCACCACAAGGCGGTCTTTATTATCGGTATCGGAGGCAAACTCTCGGACGGCACAACACACGACGGACGCGCTGCGGACTATGACGATTGGAGCACCCCGAACGAGGAGGGCTACCACGGTCTGAATGGCGATATTCTCTTGTGGAATCCCGTCCTCTGCTCAGCCTTCGAGGTGTCGAGTATGGGTATCCGCGTCGATGCCGAGGCTCTGCGTCGCCAGCTCGCTCTGCGTGGCGAGGAGCACAAGGCTAACCTTATGTTCCACAAGATGTTACTCGACGGCAAACTACCCCTCACGGTGGGTGGCGGTATCGGCCAATCGCGCCTCTGTATGTACCTTCTGCGCAAGGCCCACATCGGCGAAATCCAGAGCTCGATTTGGAGCGACCAGATGCGCCAAGAGTGCCAGCAGGCAGGAATCTTTTTGGCGTAGCCAAAAATTCAAAATTCAAAATTATTTTTTTTGATGAGTTAGATGGGCTATATGAGGGCGCAGTCGCTGATTGCGACTGCTTATGGGTCAGATGGGGACGCGACTGCAAATGCAGTCGCTTATGAGCAGAGTAAGGAGCCCCATAATCCCCATAATCCCCATAATCCC